>CAJNCP010000004.1 GCA_905221295.1 bacterium
GCCGACTCTGAAACGGACAGACTGTGGAATTGGGAGGCCGCTTGACTTAGAGACTCTTCTACATAGACACTGTGTGAGATAGAAGCTGAAACAGACAAGCTAGTGGATGCCGACTCTGAAACGGACAGACTGTGGAATTGGGAAGCTGCTTGACTTAGAGACTCTTCTACATAGACACTGTGCGAGGTAGAGGCTGAAACAGACAAGCTAGTGGATGCCGACTCTGAAACGGAAAGTCTATGAGACAGGGAGGCCACTTGACTTAGAGACTCTTCTACGTAGAGACTGTGCGAGGTGGAAGCTGAGACTGAAAGGCTAAGCAAGTGAGAACCATACTGACTTAGAGATTGTTCAAGAAAGGCACTCTGTGATTCGAACTCTGAAATAGCAAGGCTAAGAGAAGCTTCAACAGAAGAAGTCTGTAACTCTACTTGAGAAAGACTGGTTGGGCCAGATTCTGAGACAGAATCACTTAGAGAGGTTACAACCTTGGCGCTCAGTGATTGCTCCGCTGAACAGCTGGCTGAGTCGGACTCTGAAACCGAAAGACTAAGAGAGGACTCGCGGGATGATGTCTGTGACTCTACTCGAGAAAGACTAGCCGAGTCGGATGCTGAGACAGAAACACTTAGAGAGCTCGCAACCTCGGCTCTCAGTGATTGCTCCGCTGAACGGCTGGCTGAGGCTGATTCTGAGGCCGAAAGGCTGAGAGAGGACTCGCGGGATGATGTCTGTGACTCTACTCGAGAAAGACTAGCCGAGTCGGATGCTGAGGCAGAAACACTTAGAGAGCTCGCAACCTCGGCTCTCAGTGATTGCTCCGCTGAACGGCTGGCTGAGGCTGACTCAAGAACAGATAAACTACTTGATGTTTTTTTGTTTTCTAGACTTAATGATAGTGAAATGGAGTCTGCTGTACTCTTCAAGCCTTTTGTTTTTCGAGAATCTGTAGTTTTAGAGAGGCTAGTTTCCAAAGAATGCGATGCACTAACTGTTTGACTCTTAGCTGGTTCTTTTTCTTGAGAAAGACTAGAGTCACTTTCTGGCAATGGAGATTCTTCGGAACTGCTTTCCTCACCTATATTCATCACATCCAAACAATCGTAGTACTGAATAGACTCTGAGGCCTTATCAATAAGAGCAGTTTCACTTTCTTCGGGAGATGGACTTCCTCCTGCTACTCCTGTCTCCTCGCCCTCAGTTTCTCTTGCAGTAGACAACTCTTCTTGATTTCCTCTTTTTATGAGACGCTTAAAACCATCTAAAAATTTACGAAACGTACCTTTAGCGTTTTCATTATTTGCCATAAATATTTTCTCCCTAATTTTAATGATAATACTATTATAAAGGCTTGTAGACTATCTGTCAAAACTATTTCATCAAAATAGTGTTTTTAAAACAAATTCTTTAAATTGACTAGTTTCTCGCTTTAAAATCAAGTACTTACTCTAAATTCTAAGTGTTCCCAAATCTTAAAAATGTCTATCCAAACATATGAAATAAGAGAGATTCGTTCCAACTCTTCTTGTGTATCAACTTTTTCTCCGAGTAAGATAATGAAAGCTTCCAATCAGTACTGCTAGAATGGCAACATAGAGCAGCTGTTTAGCTTCTAAAGGCACAAAAGCTCCTCGCAGGATAAAGGTATTGGCAAGCACTCCAACAAGAGCTGCAAGACTCAAAATTATGAGCAAGACTAGTTTGTATCGATTAAAAGGTAGGCTGACCTTGGCAACTAGACACAGACCATTGATCAAAGCAAGGAGGAAGCAAATAAATTTGACCTGACCTGGGACAGTGATAAAGAAGTTCGTCAAGAGTACACTAACAACCAGAATGCCACCACCAATCGCAGCATTGGTCAAAATATCTCGCATAAAATGTGTGCTGACCTTTTCTTTATTGGACTCAAAAGTTAGGAAGAAAGATGGAATCCCAATCGTAATGGCTGAAATGATTGTAAACTGAATGGGGATAAAGGCGAATTCCAAACCAAATACCACACTCAAAATCGCAAACACGATGGAGAAGAAGGTCTTTGTTAGAAAGAGAGAGGCTACCTTTTGGATGTTATTGATAACCCTTCGCCCTTCCATCAAGATATCATAAAATACTGCAAAGTCATCAGTGAGAAAAACAATATTGGATACACTTTTGGCTGCACTCGTAGCCCCCTTCATGGCAAAACTAATATCTGCTTTCTTGAGAGCCAGAACATCATTGACTCCATCACCACTCATGGCAACTGTTTTACCAGCATTTTGCAAAATAGATACCATCTTTTGCTTCTGTTCAGGTGTCACACGTCCAAATATTTCGTGTTCCAAGACCACTCTTTCAAAGTCATCATCGCTCACCTTGGTCATATCAATAGCCCGCGCTTCTTCCTTAAAACCTGCCTTACGAGCCACCCCATATACAGCCACATGATTATCACCACTGATAATCTTCACTTCAACACCTTGAGATTCGAAATAGTCAAAGGTTTCCTTGGTATTGTCCTTAATCTCATCTGACAAAACGACGTGGCCTAGTAGTTCCATATTAGCTGGACTCGTGATGTGGTCCTTACTATGGGCAAGTGTCAAGATTCGAAAACCTTGCTGTTTCAGATGCTCATAGTAGGTATCCATCGGCTGGGTAAAGCCTAGAAATTCATAGGCTCCAAAGAAATAGGTCCCACCCTCTTTTACTTGGATAAAGGAATACTTGTTTTTGCTTGAGAATGCACCGACTTCTTGAACTTCCCACTTTTTCTCACAGGTTAAGTAAGTCTTCAGAGCTCGGGAAGTTGCATTTTCATCCTCGAAATAAGCCAGATAAGAAGACAGTTTCTCTGCCACATTAGCATCCATTTCTTGGACCTTCATATTACCAGTCGTGATGGTCCCTGTCTTATCAAAACAAAGAACATCTACACGCGCCAAGGTCTCTACACAATATAGCTCCTGCACCAGGACCTTCTTTTTAGCCAACTTCATGGCCGCTACCGCTAGGGATACGCTGACTAAGAGAATCAACCCCTCTGGAATCATACCAATCAAGGCACCAGAACTTCCCAAAACAATCTCAACATAAGACCGTCCTAGACTAAAACCTCTGACATAGAGCAGAATGGCAACTGGCACCAGCAAGATAGAAACGATTTTTAAAATCTTATCCATGTAATCGCGCAGTTGAGAAGGGTATTTTTTGAATTCCTTGCTGGATTTTGCGAGTTTGTTGATGTAGCTATCCTGCCCCACAGCCGTCGCTGTGACAAGGCAAGTACCGCTGACGACATTGCTTCCGCTCATCAGCTTGTCACCAACTGTTTTAAAGACCGAATCACTTTCACCCGTCAGCAAGGACTCATCTACTTCAATATTCCCTTCAAGTACTTCTGCATCGACAGGCACCTGATCCCCCAGATTGAGATGCAGATACTCACCCAGAACGATGTCCTCTGGATCAATCTCAATCGTTTGACCATCTCGGTTGACTTTGTACTTACTTTTACCAAGCAAACTTAGTTTTTCTAAAGCATTTTTTGAACGCACTTCTTGGAAAATTCCAATGGCTGTATTGATAGCAATCACACCTAAAAAGAGCATATTTTCAAATCGCAAGGTTGTGGCTACCAGAACTGCCAGAGCCAAGTTCATGGCATTAAAGAAGGTAAAGATATTTGAAACGACAATCTCCTTGCTTGTTTTATAAGGTTTAATGTCGCTGATATTTCGTTGACGATCCTTGATGTCTTGACTACTTAAATACTTCATTTCTACTCCGATATCCTTTTGTACTACTATAGTAACACATATCTTTTTCTCTGTCACTTAAAGACTTAAAATAAGAAGAACTCCCTTGGCAGGCATCATCTATCGCCACTTTAAGAAGGACTTAAAAAGAGGCTAGGATTCCCCTAACCTCTTTTCTTTATGCTTTATTCTGCCAAGGCTCCCATTGGATCCCATGGTGCTAACACGATTGGTTCTGCTTCATAAGCAGCTTGTTCTTCTGCTGTCAGCAATTCCTTACGGACAACGATTTGGTAAGTGTATTCATCCATCCAAGCATCTGAGGCAACGAAGTAACCATCTGTACCGACCTTGTCTCCCCATGAGTTTTCAACCTTCCACTTGGTTGACTTGCCATTTTCATCCAAATCCACACCTGTCAAGACCATGGCGTGGGTCATCAAACTTTCGCTGTAGTCCAAACGTCCAGCTTTGTCTTGAGTGAGTTGAATATCCATGCTTGATTCAAAGTCATAAACATCTGTCGCAAGGATTCCTGCTTTACGATTGCTGAGTTGACCAACATCTGAGCCAAACCAAACAGTTTCTCCTGTCTGCATTTGGGCAATCGCTAATTCCTTCAAGCGCTCCATTGGAACGTTGATGTAGCGAACTGCACGGCTACCAACGACATTTCCCAACATCTCAACTGTGTAAGATTTACCGTAAGGCTTGTCAGCAGTCGGGGCATTGATAACAGAAACATAGTCTTCTAGAGGAAGATTGACATATTTCTTGTAAAACTCTTGTGGTGTGATACCCTTTTCGCTTTGGTAATTATCATCCTTGTCACGATAAGCAAAGTCAAATTTACGTGGTGGAAGTCCTAGTGACATAGCAAGGAAGTTAAAGATTTCTTGCAAGAGTTCTTCTTTCTTAGCTTGAACAGTCGCTTGGTCTGCACCAGAAGCGAGCAAGTCACGCAAGATTTGAGCATCTTGACGAAGCAATTTGTTAAGGATGGCATTGAGCTCACGGCTGCTGCTAGATGAAACGGACTCAGGATAAACGGACTTGGGAACGACACCATATTTCTCAAAGAGGGCAACGACCATATCCCATTGTCCACCGTCTTGTTGAGGTGTTTGGAGTAGGAAGCTAACCTTGCGGCTCGTCAATTCTTGGTCTGCAGTCGCAATCACTTGCTCCAAGAACCAGTTGGATTTCTCGTACTTGTCCCAGAAGAATGTGTGGGCTTGTGACAATTCAAAGTTCTCCAGTTTATATTGAGAGATGAGTTTGTGGCGGAAGGTGTTGAGAGCTGCAAACATCCAGCAACGACCAGATGCTTTCTGGTTAGTAACCTTGTCCTTGGTCAAATCCAATGAGAAAACAGGTGTATTGTCTACATGGCTTTGGCGACGTTCTAGAGCTGCAAAAATTCCGTTATGGCTGGCAGCATTTTCAATTGCTTGGTATTTTACATTTGCTTCATAGTTGGCAAATAATTTATCTGTAAATGATTCTTGAATCGCGTTCATAGATTCCTCCTTTTATTCTACTGTCTATTATAACTCTTTTCACAAAGGAAGCAACTGAAAAACGAAAAAGGCAGGGACATTCTCCTCACCTTTTTACTAAAATACATTGACTTAATCAATACTAGCAAGGAGCTCCTCTAACTCCTCCTTGGTCAGGCGACGCCACTCACCACGTTTCAGGTTCTCATCTAAAATCAAAGTTCCCATAGTCAAACGTTGTAGATCCACCACTTCCTTGCCACAGTAGGCCACCATTCGTTTGACCTGGTGGAACTTCCCTTCTGCAATGGTTACACGAACCAGACTTTGATTCTTTACTGAATCTACCGACACAATCTCCAGCTTAGCTGACTGGCAGGTAAAGTCCTTGAGCGGAATACCCTTGGCAAATGCATCCACATCTTCTTGGGTCATAATACCTTTGACTTGAGCCAAATAGGTCTTATCCACATGACGTTTTGGTGAAAGAAGAGCATGGGCAAGCTGGCCGTCATTGGTCAAAAGCAGGAGGCCATGCGTGTCAATATCCAAGCGCCCTACTGGAAAAACTTCCTTGGTCCGAGCAATATCATCCAACAAGTCCAACACTGTTCTGTGTTTAGAATCTTCAGTCGCTGAAATGACTCCTTGGGGCTTGTTCATCATGTAGTAGACAAACTCTTCATACTCCAGCACTTGGCCATCAAAGCGAATCTCATCTCTTTCTTCATTAATCTGCAGTTTAGCTGACTTTTCTTTTTTACCATTTACCGTCACGCGCCCAGCCTTGAGCAAGTTTTTGACTTCTGTCCGACTCCCCACAGCACAGGCAACTAAAAATTTATCTAATCTCATAGAACTATTATATCATACTCAAAAGGAGGCTGGCTCAATGACCAACCTCCTTTCCTTTTCAGAGTCGGGAAGCTAACTTCCTCTTTCCCAGAAAATAGCTAAGACAACCATAGCACCTAAAACAGCAGGAACAATAGCTATCCCCGCTAGGTTTGGACCCCAAGTTCCAAAGAGCAGGTGCCCCAAAGAAGCACCAATCCATCCGAGAAACATCTTCCCAAAGCATCCCATACGTTCTCCACGATTGGTGATAGCCCCTGCTAGTAGTCCAATTAAAAGACCAACAAACATACTTCCAAGCATAGCTTCTCCTTAAATTGCCCAGTCTCCATTACGGAAGAGGGGTACGCGTGTTCCATCCTCACGGATACCATCGATATCCATTTGGCTAGAACCAATCATAAAGTCAACGTGAACATCTGAACGGTTAAGTCCTGCAGCTTCAAGCTCTTCTTCGCTCATCTCTGCTCCACCAACGACGCTGGTTGCATAAGCAGCACCGATAGCCAAGTGATTTGACGCATTTTCATCGAAAAGGGTGTTAAAGAAGGTAATGCCTGACTGAGAAATTGGACTTGGATCTGGTACCAAGGCACATTCACCCAAGGCACGCGCTCCAGTATTTTCAAAGACAAGATCTTTCATAACTTGATTGCCTTTTTCAGCAGTGATTTCGATGATTTGGCCATCCTTGAAGGTTACTTTAATCCCTTCAATGATATTTCCGTTGTAACTAAGCGGTTTTGTAGAGGTAACATAACCATCTGCACGGCGGAAGTCAGGCGCTGTGAAGACTTCCTCTGTCGGCATATTTGGCAAGAATCCTTCACCTTGAGCATTGACGGCACCAGCTGATTCCCAAACGTGATTCTTCGGCAAACCAAGTGTCAAGTCTGTTCCAGGAGCTGTATAGTGAAGGGCTGAAAATTGTTCTTTATTGAGCATTTCTGCCTTGCTCTTGAGGATGGCTGCATGCTCTTCCCAAGCCTTAACGGGATCTTCTTCATAGACACGACAAGTTTTGAAGATTTGGTCCCAAAGAAGATCGACTGCTTCTTCATCGCTTGCAGCATTTGGAAAGACTTTCTTAGCCCACTCAAGTCCAGCAGCGGCTGCTACAGTCCAGCTAACCTTGTTGGATTGAGTTGCGATACGCATTGGCTTCATAGCAAGTCCCATAGCTTTAGCAGAAGCTGAAAGCTTGTCAGCGTCCACTCCGTTCAAGGCACCTGGATCAGAAGAACGGACACCAAGACGGCTAGCCTTGTTCTCCAAGAGATAGTTCATCTCAGCAATCTTGTATTCTGGCACATTGTCCAAACGCTCCATCGGCGCGTGGAGGAATTTCTCACGGTTGATCACATCATCTGTCCACTGAACGATGACCTCATGCGCGCCCAGGGCATAAGCTTCCTTCACGATCAAATGCGCCAACTCACGCTGCTCCACATCGATAGAGAGAGCCAAGATATGACCAGGTTGCACGTTAATTCCGTTCGCAACCAACAATTTAGCATATTTTTCTAGATTTTCTTTAAAATTTGGTAAAACCATGTTGTTTCTCTTTTCTATTTTTATTTTTCTTTCAAAGCAGAAAGTAGCCCTGCTAGTGCAATAGTACCTGACAAGAGTGCTGTCGATAGAAGTATTGTCTGATCAGCAAGCTCTAATTGATATTCAAATACCTTCTCAGCCGGCTTATCTTCCGCAAAAATTCTTAGTTTCATGAAATATCCTCCCTTACTAGTATATCACATATGTTGGTATTTTAAAAAACAAGCTTACTGAAGCTTGTTTTAATTAGCTATTACAAAAATTTTGTACATATCTTTCCACTTCTTTTTCCATAGATTGAATCTCACAAATATCCCATCTATTTTTTTTAGAAGTTATCTTTGCCATCATCTGTAATTTTAAACTCTGACGATGGAATATATCTTCTTTTTCCCATTGTTTTAATTTAGCCTCTGGATAGGAGTTGCCAAACCGGGAGTTCTGACTATCGGTAATGATACAAAGATTACCAAAGGAGTGTAAAAATTCAGCAGGTAATTGGCTTTCTCCATCCTGTCCATTTGGATTCTGAGGATACCAATGCTCTATGGAGCGACGATAAGCAAATTTAAAATCTTTAAACTCAATATCGTAATCTTTCTTCAATTCTTCACGATTTTTCCATAAAACATAATCTACAAAGTTAAAAGCATAAACAGGAATTGCCCCGTATTTTTTGATAGTTTTATCTTCTGTGAACAATCTTTCCTCAGCATATCTCATTGCCATTTTTTCAAGAAAATCCTTAAAGAGACTAGCAAATTCTGTTTGATTTAACTCTTCAATATGGTTAAACAAGAATTGCAAGATTTCATATAACCAACGACTATCTCGATTGGCAGTAAAGGTCACAGCAAACATGGATTGGAGCATTAAAATATCATCATTGAACTTTTCAAAAGAATTTTTATCATAATAATATTGAACAAGTAAATCTTCTCCAGTTTTGTTATTATAATCATTCCGATAAACTTTCTGCAGAAACCAATCATTTTCTTGTCTTCTATTATTAGTCTCTTGTGACATTCGTACGATCAAATTATCAAATATAAATTTTAATTTCAATAAATTTCTAATAAATAATGTAACATCCTCTAAATTTGTATTAACACTAGTTACATTTTCAAATGTTTCTAATAATTTCTTGTCATCTAGCTGTATATCAGAAGGAGATACATTACCAAATGTTATATAGTAAACGAAATATAAAAATGTTTCAAAGTTTATAATCGTTCTGTATTTTTCCACTTCATTCGTATCTGATATTACTTTAACTGTTGTAGATTCTTTATTTTCTATACTAGACAATAGAGATTTCTTATTAGTTGACTGAACTTCTATTTGACTTAAGGACTTATCAATATTTAAAAGAAAGCTATTCTGATAATTATTTCCTTTAATCCAATTCAAAGGAAAGATTTTTTCTCTTTCTCCATCATGATGCTTTTTCTTTGCTTTTTTTGTAAATGCATTGATTACCGGCTTATCAAACTCTGCACAGGCATCCCAAATTCTCGCAAATTTTTGTGCCATTTCTTGATCTTCACCAAATTTAGACATCATTTGTGCCTTAAGAATCTCATGAGCCTCTAGTTGTTCTCCTCGAGAATTGAAACGTTCGAAATAAAGATTCAAATCTAAATCTTCAGGAAGTATGCTCCGAAAAATGATAACATTCTCAAAAAGATAATCAACGAAATACTGAGGATTAAGCTGGCGCTCCTCTAGCACTTTTTTCAATGCATCTTTAGCATATCCGTAACCTCTAGTCAGCTCATTCTCATCGTCCTCTGAAATTTCTTGCTTGGCAAATAGATTTTGAATATTCTTATTTGATTTCTTCCTAGCTGGAAAGGTAAGATTGACAGCTTTCAATCTATCAAAACCAAACTCATGCTTCAAAGCTAAGGCAATCAAATTAAGGGCTGTTGTTCGTTGTTGCCCATCTATGATTTTGAAAATGTCATTCTCTTTATTAACGACTAATGTTCCAATATAGTAATTGTTATAGTAATTGTCTCTATTTTCTTGAAAAGCATCTGCTACATCATTCAATAACTGCTCAATTTCATCATAAGTCCAAGCAAAATTTCTCTGATAAAGAGGAATAGCATAGGTATCTTCATTTAACAAACGATTAACTGATAAGCTTATATGTGTTTCTACCATTTATTTTTTTCCTCTTCTATAATCTTGTCCACAGTATAATTTTCAAATAATTCTCTATCTATCTTGATCATGAAATCATTCGGAGTAACAGCATGGGATAAAAGTTGAAATAGCTTTTGAGTCTCTTTTCGTCTAAAACTTCCACCAGCGGCGTATTTCCCTACCGTTGCATCATATATAGCTTTAGACTTAACTCGAGGGTAATAAGACCAAATAAACAAGGTCTCTACTATCTCCTTTGATAACTCATCTTTTCCAAATCTCTCTGCAAAAAGTGAACAAATATTTAAGAATATATTGTGGCACTTGAGGTAGCGTCCTTTTGAGCTATTGTAAATATTCAACATGCCTTCTGGGTAAGCTACATTTTTTTCTTCCCCTTCAGGTTCATCAGAAAATCCTAACTCTTCATTTAAAAAATCTTTATGTTCTTTAATAGTTCCATGAGCAGATTCAATATACTCAAAAAATTTACTTCCATTAATGATTGGCATAGTAATGGACATAGGGAGCTTTTCAATATGACGATACAATTCTAAGTATGGAAAGTTCTGATTCAAATCAACACCTTTAAAATCGTCAATAAAATCCTCTGTAAAACGGAGATAAGAACCATAACGCTTGTTTGTCAATCCTGTCTCTCCTCGAGACCAACGTCTCATACGGAAAAGATGTTTATCAAACAACTCTTTGAGACTTAAATCTTTATCTTCCACAAATTGCTCCCACTTTTCCACAATTCTTTCATCTTCGGTATCTTCCTTGCGAAGATGATAGGCTTTGAGCAAATCATGAGGTTCTAAAGATTTTCCACGATTATTCTGAGAATCAAATAACTGAAAGGCTTCAGATAATCGTTCCTGTGGCATAGTAATCACGGAGACAGAACAATTTTCCAATAAAAAATTGCAAATATCTTTTGCCTGATTTTCGCCAACCAATTGAGTCAAATTTTCCCACTCATTATAATTTTCACTCGCATGATAGCAAGATAGCTCTCCAAATACAGTACTACTCAGCAGTTGCTTAGCACCCTTATAATTCTCTAAATCATCTAATAAATGAAGAAACAAGGAAATAGAAATTAGCCGTTGCTGTCCATCGACAATATCTAAGTGTCCATCAATCTCATGCAAGATAACGGACCCAATCTGATATTCCTTTTTCCCCATAGCATCTCGTAAATCATAAAAAAGATTACGGATATGTTTTCTGTTCCATTTATAAGGTCTTTGATAAGAAGGAATCCGCAAATTCCCTTCTTTCAGTAGTTCTCCAACCTTTTTAGAAGTAAATTGAATAGTCATTTTATCCTCATCTATATTTATCTATCATTTCTTGAACTGTTTGCTTCATATCCTCTACTAAAATCCGAGGAGACAAAACAGTAACTGCTTCCCCTTGTCCCAGCAACCAGCGTTTAAGCCCCGGTGTATACTGACTTTCAAACTTAAAATGAGTCCAGTCGCCATTTTTCCCAACTATTTTTGCATTTGGAAATTGATCCATCACAATCGTCGGATCGTACAAATACTCGATTTCAATACTGATTTTCTTCCCGATAAAAGCATCTACTCTCTCGTTACGAATATCACCATCTCTAAATTTATCTCGATAAGAAATAGAGGGTTTCTCTATACCACTAAGAGACCATGACTGGATACGGTCTACTCTTAAAGTAATATAAGTAGCATATTTCAACTGGTAAACAACCAGATAGAAATAATGACTATCATAGTAAAGAGAGACTGGCAAAACCGTCTGCCTCTTAGAAGATTCAGAATAAGGTTTTTGATAGATAATGTCTAGAACCTGTTCATGCAAAATAGCTTCTGATAAATTCCAAATTTTCTCTATTCTATTTTGTTGATCCGTTAAGGGAGCATAATTAAGCTTTTCACTACCAATAATCTGCTCAATTTCTTTCTGGTCATCACGGGGAACTAAGGAAAGTAAATTTTTTAGTAAGCTATCAATTTCTGGTTTATTCAGTGCTCGATTTTCCAATAGAATCTTTGAAATAACGAGAATATCCTTTTTATTAAAAACTGACTTACTTGCTAAACAATACTTATTCGTTTTACGGTTATAAAGCAAGTCTCCACTATAACTGGTGTTACTAGATAAAATATCACGGAGTAGCGAAAAATCTCTCTGTATCGTCTTTTCACTAACTTCAAATTCCTGGGCTAATCGCTTTTTTCCTAGTGAAGTACCTAACTGTAAACGTAAAAAAATTGTTAGTAGTCTCTCTTGATCATTCATTTGCAGTCCTTCTTATTATTTTTCAAGTGATGTTAAACACGCTGTCATTCCCCACTTAAAACGCACAATCAAACGAGAATGAACATTTTTCAATTGATCTGGTTCAGAGTCACTAGAGAAAACCATTTGCTTATTCATGTAATGTTGAGAATTAAAAAGATTAAAAAATTTTTCTTGGATAAGAATATCCTTTTCTCCCAATACCTGAATATCATCTACGATTAGGAGATCAAACTCCTCACTTCTAACTTTTTGTATTTCTAGCTCATTTTCCAATAAGTTTTCGGCAGAAATATATTTTACTCGCTTTTCTGGATTGTTCTCAAGAACCTTATTTCCAATTGCTTGAAGGAGATGTGTTTTACCTGAACCCGATTCCCCATAAATATAAAGGGGATTATATTGTAACCCTAAGTTTTCTACTACAGCTACGGCTCCTTTCTTTGCTAAAGCATTACCATCTTTTTCTAGAAAATTTTCAAATTGATATTTGTTATTTAAGCCTGTATTGTTCATCATTTAAACCTCTTTCTTTTTTTATGCTATAAATATAACAAAACAGATGGACAATTTTTGTCCGTCTGTTAATTTTTTTTTAAAACAACTCATCAAACAAACTCAACTGGTTATCCTCTGGCATATTTCCTAGAATCCCCATTTCATCCATCTTTTCAACCAAAGTTGATGAGAGGCCACCGCGTTTGCGCAATTCTGTTTTAGAGAGGAATTCTCCCTCTTCACGCGCTCGAACTAACTGCTTGGCAACGTTCTCTCCCAGACCATCCATTGCGACAAATGGTGGGATAAGAGTGTCTCCGTCAATGAGGAATTCAGTCGCATCACTACGATAGAGATCTAACTTGCCAAACTTAAAGCCACGTTCCCACATTTCATTGACAATCTCAAGAGTTGTATAAAGATCGATTTCCACATTAGAGGCTTCATTGTTCTTCCGTTTTTCAGAGATTTCTTCCATTCTGCGCTTGATAGCATCCAAGCCTGCACCCATAGTCTTGATATCAAAAGCCTTAGCGCGGATTGAGAAGTAAGCACAGTAATAATAAATGGGATGGTGAACCTTGAAGTAGGCTACGCGAAGGGCCATCATAACGTAGGCTGCCGCATGGGCTTTAGGGAACATGTACTTAATTTTCCCGCAGGACTCGATATACCACTCTGGCACCTTATTGGCTTTCATAGCTTCGATGTAGCCATTTCGCTCCTCTTCGGAAATCTTCAACCACAAACCTTTACGCACCCGTTCCATGATGGTAAAGGCCATCTTAGGCTCGAGACCCGCATGCATGAGGTAAACCATGATATCGTCCCGACAACCGATAACGGTTGATAGGTCAGCAATTCCTTGCTTGATCAAATCCTGAGCATTTCCCAACCACACATCGGTACCGTGGGACAGTCCAGACAGCTGAAGCAACTCCGCAAAAGTCGTCGGATGCGTCTCATCTACCATCCCACGTACAAAGTTGGTTCCAAACTCTGGAATCCCTAACATGCCCGTCGGCGTTCCGATTTGTTCAGGAGTCACGCCAAGCACATCAGTCCCTGAAAAGAGGGCCATCACACCTTCATCATCCATAGGAATTTCATTAGGGTCAATCCCAGACAAGTCCTGCAATTTTCGAATCATGGTCGGATCATCATGCCCCAGTACATCGAGTTTGAGGACGTTCTCATCGATATCGTGGAAGTTAAAGTGAGTCGTCTGCCATTCAGCCGTCACGTCATCCGCTGGATACTGAACAGGCGTAAAGTCGTAAACATCCATGTAGTTAGGAATAACAACGATTCCCCCTGGGTGTTGTCCTGTAGTCCGCTTGACACCAGCCGCACCTTGAGCGAGGCGTTCCACCTCTGCATCACGATAGAACTTGCCATAATCTCTCTCATAGCCCTTTACAAATCCATAAGCAGTCTTAGCAGCCACCGTACCAACCGTTCCCGCACGGAAGGCATATTCCTCACCAAAGATATCACGTACATCCAAGTGGGCGCTAGGCTGATCTTCTCCCGAGAAGTTCAAGTCAATATCGGGAACCTTGTCTCCATCAAAACCAAGGAAGGTCTCGAACGGAATATCCTGCCCATTTTTGCTGAGTTTGTGACCACAGTTTGGACAATCCTTATTAGGCATATCAAAACCTGAACCGTAAGAACCATCCGTGATAAACTCGCTGTACTGACACTGACCACAGACATAGTGAGGAGAGAGAGGATTAACCTCCGTAATCCCAATCATGGTCGCAACAAAACTGGAACCGACAGACCCGCGGGAACCAACCAAGTACCCCCGTTCATTGGAACGTTGCACCAGCATCTGCGAAGCCAGGTAAATAACGGCAAATCCATTCCCCAGAATAGAAGTTAATTCTTTTTCAATCCGCAAATCAACAATATCTGGCAGCGGATTTCCATAAATTTCAAAAGCTTTCTTGTAGGTCAGCTCAGCGACCGTTTCTTCAGCCTTATCGATGAAAGGCGTGTACAAGTCACCCTTAACAACCTCAACAGGTTCAAAGATATCTGCCAAGGCATTGGTGTTTTCAATAACCAGTTTACGAGCCAGTCCCTCTCCCAAGAATGCAAATTCATCCAACATTTCATTGGTCGTTCTAAAATGAGCCTTCGGTAGCGGTGCTGGTTGGGCATGTTCACCATGACCGATGGTTCTGTTAATCATAGCCCCCTGCCCCAAACTACGGACGATAATTTCACGGTAAATCTCTTCTTCCGGTTCGATATAGTGGACATTTCCCGTAGCTAGAACAGGCTTACCAAGACGGTCTCCGACCTCTATCAAACTCTTGATAATGGTCTGGAGTTCTGCCATATCCTTGACTTGCTCCTTAGCAATCAATGGTGCATAGATAGCTGGTGGCATGACCTCGATAAAGTCATAATACTTAGCCACCTCAACCGCCGCATCCACACCTTGGGAAACAACTGCGTCAAAAACTTCACCCTCCGAGCAAGCCGACCCCAAAATCAAGCCCTCCCGATGGGCATCTAGAACCGTTCTCGGAATTCTTGGCACTCCTTCAAAGTACTTGGTATTGGACAAAGAAACCAGTTTAAAGATATTTTTTAGACCTACTTGATTCTTGACATAAATGGTTGCATGCTTGATCCGAGCTTTTTTATAAGAATCTGGACTAATCAAATCAATGTTTAGTCTAGCCAGATCGGTCACGCCATGTTTGTCTGCTACCTCTTTGATAAAGATGAAAAGCAGACGACCCGTAGCTTCTGCATCGTAATTGGCCATGTGGTGGTGTTCCAGTGCCACACCAAAACGCTTGGTCAAAGGTCCCAAACCATGACGTTTATACTCAGGATAGAGGTTTCTAGCAAACTCGAGGGTATCGATAACTGGCTGGCTAATTTTAGGCAGACCATGGCGCTCATAGTTGGCATTCATAAAGCCAACGTCAAAGGTGGCATTGTGGGCAACTAGGACTGTATCCTTGCAGAATTCTTGGAATTCTTGCAAAACTTGTTCCAGTGGTTTGGCATTTTTGACATGATCATCTGTAATTCCAGTCAACTCCGTGGTAAAGGCTGACAAGGGATGCCCCGGATTGATAAATTCATCAAATTCGGCAATAACATTCCCCTTATACATCTTGGAGGCCGCAACCTGAATCAAGTCATTATAGATGGCTGATAGACCCGTCGTTTCCACGTCAAAAACCACATAGGTAGCTTCTGACAAGTCCATCTCCACTTCGTTATAAACGATAGGAACGCGGTCTTCAACGATATTGGCTTCCATTCCATAGATTAGCTGGATTCCCGCTTTCTTGGCTGCCTTATAGCCATGTGGGAAGGACTGAACATTGCCATGGTCCGTGATGGCAACCGCCTTATGTCCCCACTTAGCCGCTGTCTCAACGATTTTTTCTACCTCTGGCAGAGCATCCATGGTCGACATGTTAGTATGAGCATGAAACTCAACCCGACGCTCCCCTTCTGGCATCAAATCCTTCCGCTCATAGTGAACAACTTCCTGCACATCCTGCACGTTCATAGTCAAATCGCGTGTGAAGTTATTCATCTCTACATTCCCACGAACACGAAGCCAGGAATTTTTCTTAATGATGTCAAACTTCTGAGCCTCTTCTTCATTCTTAACCCATTTTTGCATTGAAAAACTTGAACTATAGTCCGTCATTTTAAAGTTGATCAAAACACGACCTGTTCTGGTCACTTTATGCTCGACGTCAAAGACTACCCCTTCAAAGACCAAACGATTTTCCTCAGTCGTCACATCAATCATCTGGGTAACTTCTGCCTTATCCAATTTTGGCTTAGTCGCAGCTTTTTTAGCCTGAAAATCGAAGGCTGGTTTCTCTTCTACTGGAGGAGGAACCATTTGTTCCAGTTGTTCCATAGCACGTAAAGCTTCTTCGTTGGCAGCTTGAACGATCTGCTCATTCTCCGTATGGAAGGCTTCCTCCTGCTCTTGTGTAAGGGCATCATTCTTTTCTATTTGGCATACAAAGGCTGGAAAACCAAACTTTTCGAGTTGCTTTGCCAAATTAGGAAGATGATTCTTCTTAAAGTGCTCCTTATCAATCGCCTCTGAACCTTCAATAATGAGTTGATTTCCCTCCGCACGAACTTGCAAATTCTGATAAAGAGATTTGAACCCTTGGCTAGCACACGGACCTTCAGAAAAAGCCTCCTTATAGTAGGCCTGCAAGAGTTCATTAGAAAATTCTTGGGAAAGAACCTTAATTTCAAAAACAGCTTGATTGCCTGTCTTAGAAAATTCCTCACTCAACCCCTTCTTTAACTCTAGAAAAATTTCGATAGGTAAAATTTTAGAAAATACAAAATGAAATTCCCATACCTTACTAATTTTATGAACCACGACACGCTCAATGCTTGCATCAATAAGAGCAGGATCCTGTTTCAGTTGATCAGAAATTCCTAGTTGATTCATTAAAATTTCAAACTTACTTGACATTCATTTCCCTCACATTATTCTCTTACTATTTTACCATAATTAAGACAATTTTATCGATAGTACCATGACTCCTCAACAAGAAGATTGGTTAGTGAGGCCGTCAGTTCCGTAATGTTTATGACCATTCTAAACCGAGAATCCTTATAAAGTAAAAGAGCTCCTATTCAAAATTTTTGATTGATACAGGAACTCTCCATCCTTTTGACAGCAAAAAGGAGAAGACCTAGCCGGTCCTCTCCAAAGTGTGACTCTGCTTCAACCTATTACAGTTGATAAAAAGTCTTTATTCTACTGTTTCTTCAACTTGGATTTCCACAACTTCCTCTACAGGAGCAAGTTCTGCCTCTTCTTGTTCTGGAGCCAGATATTCTGCTTCATTGATAGCTTGTGGTTCAAGGTTACGGTAGCGAGCCATACCAGTACCAGCTGGGATGATCTTACCGATGATAACATTTTCCTTGAGTCCAAGGAGATGATCTTTCTTACCACGGATGGCCGCATCAGTAAGGACACGGGTTGTTTCCTGGAAGGAAGCCGCTGACAAGAAACTATTTGTTTCAAGTGAGGCTTTGGTGATTCCCATAAGAACTGGGCGACCAGTCGCTGGAACTCCACCTGCGATAAGAACATCCTTGTTAGCATCTGTAAAGTCGTTGATGTCCATGAGGGTACCCATAAGAAGGTCTGTGTCACCTGGATCCATGACACGAACTTTACGGATCATTTGACGAACCATTACCTCGATGTGTTTGTCACCGATTTCTACCCCTTGGCTACGGTAAACTTTTTGTACTTCACCGAGAAGGTAGGTTTCAACTGACAAGACATCACGAACAGCAAGGAGACGTTTTGGTTGGATAGAACCTTCTGTCAATGCCGCACCGCGAGAGACTTGGTCTCCAACTTCGACACGCATACGGGCTGTAAATGGTACCACGTACTCACCTTCGCCAGTTTCACCCTTAACGAAGACTTTCTTGGTACGAGTTGACGCGTCTTCTTCGATAGCTGTAACTTGCCCTTTGACCTCTGTGATGACCGCTTCCCCTTTAGGATTGCGGGCTTCAAAGATTTCTTGGACACGAGGAAGACCCTGAGTGATATCGGTATTTGAGGCAACCCCACCCGTGTGGAAGGTACGCATTGTAAGCTGTGTACCAGGTTCCCCGATAGATTGGGCAGCGATTGTACCAACTGCTTCACCAACTTCAACCGCATCACCAGTCGCCAAGTTGATACCGTAACAGTGACGGCAGACACCATGACGAGTGTTACATGTAAATACGGAACGGATAGTCACTTCTTCCACACCAGCATTGACAATTTCACGCGCCTTGTCTTCTGTAATCAACTCATTTGGACCGATGATCACTGCACCAGTTTCTGGATGTTTAACAGTTTTCTTAGTGTAACGACCGTTGAGGCGTTCTTCGAGAGACTCGATCATCTCTTTTCCTTCTGCGATAGAACGGATCAAGAGACCACGGTCTGTTCCACAGTCGTCCTCACGGATGATAACATCTTGGGCAACGTCAACCAAACGACGAGTCAAGTAACCTGAGTCGGCTGTCTTAAGGGCCGTATCGGTCATACCTTTACGGGCACCGTGAGTTGAGAAGAACATTTCGAGTACTGACAAACCTTCGCGGAAGTTTGAAAGGATTGGCAATTCCATGATACGTCCATTCGGAGCGGCCATCAGACCACGCATACCGGCAAGCTGTGAGAAGTTTGAGATGTTACCACGGGCTCCAGAGTCCATCATCATAACGATTGGGTTCTTAGGATCTTGGTTGGCAACCAAACGTTTCTCCAATTTTTCACGGGCTGCACGCCATTCAGCTGTAACAGCGTTGTAGCGCTCGTCGTCTGTGATCATACCACGACGGAATTGTTTGGTGATTTGTTCTACACGTTTGTGTGATTCTTCGATGATTTCAGCCTTGTCTTCAACAACTGGGATATCGGCAATACCCACTGTCAAACCTGCAAGAGTTGAGTGGTGGTAACCGAGGTTCTTCATGCGGTCAAGTAGGGCAGAAGTTTCTGTCGTACGGAAACGTTTGAAGATTTCAGCGATGATATTCCCAAGATTTTTCTTCTTGAATGGAGGGTTGAGTTCAAGATTGCGAATAGCTTCCTTGATATCTCCACCAAGTGGCAAGAAGTATTTAGCTGGAACACCTTCTGTTAAGTTGGCATTTGTTGGTTCTTGCAAGTAAGGCAGACCCTCTGGCATGATGTCGTTGAAGAGGATTTTACCAACTGTTGTCAGCAAGACCTTGTGTTTTTGCTCTTCAGTCCAAGGTTTGTTGAGGCTATCTGTTGCAATACCAACACGTGAGTGGAGGTGAACATAACCATTACGGTAAGCCATAACAGCTTCATCACGGTCTTTGAAGACCATTCCTTCACCTTCACGACCAGCTTCTTCCATGGTCAAGTAGTAGTTACCCAAAACCATGTCCTGAGAAGGAGTAACAACTGGTTTACCATCTTTCGGATTCAAGATATGCTCAGCAGCAAGCATCAAGATACGAGCTTCTGCTTGAGCTTCTTCTGAAAGCGGTACGTGGATGGCCATTTGGTCCCCATCAAAGTCAGCATTGTAGGCTTCACAGACAAGTGGGTGCAAGCGAAGGGCTTTACCGTCAATCAAGACTGGCTCGAAAGCTTGGATACCCAAACGGTGAAGGGTCGGTGCGCGGTTCAAAAGTACTGGGTGTTCTTTGATTACTTCTTCAAGGATATCCCAGATGCGTTCGTCTCCACGTTCCACCAAGCGTTTAGCTGCCTTAACGTTTTGCACGATGTCACGGGCAACGATTTCACGCATGACGAATGGTTTAAAGAGCTCAATCGCCATTTCGCGTGGTACACCACATTGGTACATCTTAAGAGTTGGACCAACGGCGATAACGGAACGTCCTGAGAAGTCAACACGTTTACCGAGCAAGTTTTGACGGAAGCGTCCTTGTTTCCCTTTAAGCATGTGGCTCAATGATTTCAGTGGACGGCTACCTGGTCCAGTGATTGGACGACCACGACGACCGTTGTCAATCAAAGCGTCAACCGCTTCTTGAAGCATACGTTTCTCATTTTGAACGATGATACCTGGTGCATTCAACTCAAGCAAACGAGCCAAACGGTTGTTACGGTTGATAACACGACGGTAAAGGTCGTTCAAGTCAGATGAGGCAAAACGGCCACCATCCAACTGCAACATCGGACGAAGGTCTGGTGGAATAACCGGAAGGATATTGAGAATCATCCATTCAGGTTTGTTGCCAGACTTGTAAAAGGCATCCAAAACATCCAAACGACGGATGGCTTTGACACGTTTTTGTCCAGTAGCTGTTTTCAACTCTTCTTTGAGTTCAGCAATTTCTTTTTCAAGATCTACTTGTTTCAAAAGGTCTTGGATGGCTTCGGCACCCATCTTGGCAACGAATGATCCATAACCATACTCACGCAAGCGCTCACGGTATTCGCGCTCTGTCATGATAGACTTGTGCTCAAGTGGTGTATCCTTAGGATCAATCACCACATAAGCCGCAAAGTAGATAACTTCCTCGAGGGCACGAGGGCTCATATCAAGGGTCAAGCCCATACGGCTTGGAATCCCCTTGAAATACCAGATGTGAGATACAGGAGCTTTCAACTCGATGTGCCCCATACGCTCACGACGAACTTTTGTACGCGTTACTTCAACCCCACAGCGGTCACAAACAATCCCTCTGTAGCGAATGCGTTTGTACTTACCACAAGCACATTCCCAGTCTTTTGTAGGACCGAAGATAACTTCGTCAAAGAGTCCTTCACGTTCTGGTTTCAACGTACGGTAATTGATTGTTTCAGGTTTTTTGACTTCTCCATAAGACCATGAACGGACTTTGCTTGGAGAAGCTAGGGTGATTTGCATACTTTTAAAACGATTTACATCAACCACTATTTCTTCCCTTTCTATTCTAAGTGAACTGCTTATTCTCGTTCAGCAGCTTCTTCTGTTGCTTCCGCTTTTGTTGCTTTCTCAGCTTCTTCAGCTTCAAAGGCTGCTTTAGCCTCTTGAGCCGCTTTTTCGCGGGCTTTTTCAAGGTCATCTACGTGGATGACATCTTCGTCCATTCCTTCATCTAGGTCACGAAGTTCCACTTCTTGATCATCTTCGTCAAGGACACGCATGTCAAGACCAAGAGATTGCAACTCTTTTACAAGAACTCGGAAGGATTCTGGAACACCTGGTTTTGGAATTGGTTTTCCTTTTGTAATAGCTTCATAAGCTTTCAAACGTCCATTGATATCGTCAGACTTATAAGTCAAGATTTCTTGAAGGACATTTGACGCACCGTAGGCTTCAAGAGCCCAAACCTCCATCTCACCGAAACGTTGTCCACCAAACTGAGCTTTACCTCCGAGTGGTTGTTGGGTAACGGTTGAGTATGGTCCGACTGAACGCGCGTGCAATTTATCATCAACCATGTGGTGGAGTTTGATCATGTACATGACACCAACTGATACACGGTTGTCAAACGGCTCACCTGTACGTCCGTCGTAAAGGATTGTCTTAGCATCGCTGTCCATTCCTGCTTCTTTAACAGTGTCCCAAAGGTCTTCAGAACTTGCTCCGTCAAAGACTGGTGTTGCGATGTGGATACCAAGAGTACGGGCTGCCATACCAAGGTGGAGTTCCATAACCTGACCGATATTCATACGTGATGGTACCCCAAGTGGGTTCAACATGATGTCGACTGGAGTTCCGTCTGGAAGGTAAGGCATGTCTTCTACAGGAACGATACGAGAGACAACCCCTTTGTTTCCGTGACGTCCGGCCATCTTATCTCCGACCTTGATCTTACGTTTTTGAGCGATGTAGACGCGAACCAGCATGTTAACACCTGATTGCAACTCATCTCCATTTGCACGTGTAAAGATCTTAACATCACGAACGACACCATCGGCACCGTGAGGTACACGAAGAGAAGTATCACGCACTTCACGAGACTTGTCTCCGAAGATAGCGTGCAAGAGACGTTCTTCAGCTGAAAGGTCTTTCTCTCCCTTAGGTGTGACTTTACCGACAAGGATGTCCCCTTCTTTAACCTCGGCACCGATACGGATAATACCCATTTCGTCAAGGTCTTTAAGGGCATCTTCACCAACGTTTGGAATTTCACGAGTAATTTCTTCAGGTCCAAGCTTTGTATCGCGCGTTTCTGATTCATATTCTTCGAGGTGGACAGATGTGTAGACATCGTCTTTGACCAAGCGTTCGCTCATGATAACGGCATCCTCGAAGTTGTAACCTTCCCATGTCATGTAGGCAACGATTGGGTTTTGTCCAAGCGCCATTTCCCCTTTTTCCATAGAAGGTCCGTCAGCAATAAAGTCACCTTTTTCAACGACATCGCCAACTTTAACGAGAGTGCGTTGGTTGTAGGCAGTACCTGAGTTCGAACGACGGAATTTTTGGATGTGGTAAACGTCCAATGAACCATCTTCACGACGAACTTCTACCTTGTCAGCATCTGCGTAAGTAACTTTACCTCCATACTGAGCAATAACAGCCGCTCCAGAGTCATGAGCTGCTTGGTATTCCATACCAGTACCAACGTAAGGTGCTTTTGGATCAATCAATGGCACAGCCTGACGTTGCATGTTGGCACCCATGAGGGCACGGTTGGAGTCATCGTTTTCCAAGAAAGGAATACATGCAGTCGCAACGGCAACTACCTGTTTTGGTGAAACGTCCATGTAGTCAACCACTTCTGCTGGATACTCTTGGTTGACCCCTTGGTGACGTCCCATGACAACTTTCTCAGCAAAAGTACCGTCTTCGTTGAGGCGAGAGTTAGCCTGCGCTACAGTAAATTCATCTTCTTCATCGGCTGTCAACCAAACGATTTCGTTTGTGACTACACCAGTTTCACGGTCAACCTTACGGTATGGTGTTTGAACAAAACCATACTTGTTCAAGTGCCCGTAAGATGACAAGTTATTGATCAAACCGATGTTAGGTCCTTCAGGTGTCTCGATTGGACACATACGACCATAGTGAGTATAGTGCACGTCACGTACTTCATATCCAGCACGGTCACGTGTCAAACCACCAGGTCCTAAGGCTGACAAACGGCGTTTGTGAGACAACTCAGAAAGTGGATTGTGTTGGTCCATGAACTGTGACAACTGTGATGAACCAAAGAATTCTTTAACCGCAGCTGTTACAGGACGGATATTGATGATTTGTTGTGGTGTCAAGACTTCATTGTCCTGAACAGACATACGTTCACGGACATTACGTTCCATACGAGAAAGTCCAAGACGTACTTGGTTGGCAAGCAATTCACCAACTGCACGGATACGACGGTTCCCAAGGTGGTCGATATCATCCACACGTCCGATACCTTCTGCCAAGTTAAGGAAGTAGCTCATCTCTGCAAGGATATCCGCAGGAGTTACAACACGAACCTTGTCGTCTGGATTGGCATTTCCGATGATGGTTACAACACGGTCTGGGTCCGTTGGGGCAACAACCTTGAATTTTTGAAGCACAACTGGTTCTGTCAGAACAGCTGCATCGTTTGGAATATAAACAATCTTGTTCAAGTCGCCATCCAAGTGACTCTCGATACTTTCGATCACGCTACGAGTCATAACGGTACCAGCTTCTACCAAGATTTCTCCTGTTTCAGGGTCTACCAATGGCTCCGCAATGGTTTGGTTGAGCAAACGTGTTCTAACGTTGAGTTTTTTATTGATCTTGTAACGACCTACAGCTGCCAAATCGTAGCGACGTGGATCAAAGAAACGCGCTACAAGCAAGCTACGTGAGCTCTCAGCTGTCTTAGGTTCACCTGGACGAAGGCGTTCGTAGATTTCTTTCAAGGCTTCGTCTGTACGAGAGTCCATTGGATTCTTGTGGATATCTTTTTCAACAGTATTGCGAACCAATTCGCTATCACCAAAGATATCAAAGATTTCATCATCACCTGAGAAACCAAGCGCACGAACCAAGGTTGTGAATGGAATCTTACGAGTACGGTCGATACGAGTATAAGCGATGTCTTTTGAGTCGCTTTCAAGTTCCAACCAAGCTCCACGGTTAGGGATAACAGTAGAACCGTAGCCTACTTTACCATTCTTGTCTACTTTGTCATTAAAGTAAACACCTGGTGAGCGAACCAACTGAGAAACGATAATACGTTCACCACCATTGATGATGAAAGTACCCATCTCAGTCATGATTGGGAAATCACCAAAGAAGACTTCTTGAGTCTTGATTTCGCCTGTTTCTTTATTGATCAAGCGGAAGGTTACAAAAATTGGTGCTGAGTAGCTAGCATCGTGGATACGAGCTTCTTCGAGCGTATATTTTGGTTCCTTGATTTCATAGCCAACAAATTCCAACTCCATTGTGTCTGTGAAGTTTGAAATTGGCAATACATCTTCAAACACTTCCTTAAGACCGTGGTCTAGGAAATCTTTGAATGAATCCGTTTGAATTTCAATCAAATTTGGTAAGTCAAGAACTTCTTTGATTCTTGAAAAACTACGACGGGTACGATGTTTCCCGTATTGAACGTCATGTCCTGCCAAGATGATTCTCCTTTGTAAATAAATTCCAAGCCTTATCAATCAGGCTTTTCTAATCGTCATATGGTTTTAAAAACCCCTATCACCGTGTCCCTTTGATGAATTTTCAGAATCTTTAAATCTTTGTTACAAGCACTCAAAAACCTGAAAAAAAGCACAAAAAGAGCAGCTAAATCTGACTTTTTCAGAAGATTTAACTGCTGTGAGCCTTGTCTGGACAATATTTCAGACAAAACCTACGACAAATGATTACTCATATTATACCTTATTTAGCCAGATTTTTCAAGGTTTTTTTACTACTTTTTAAACAATCTTTTCCTATATATTATTTTAAAATTTCAAAAGAATAAAGCATTATATTTTCTCTTAAAAATTAGGAAAACGCTTGCACTAATGTTTACCTCGTGCTATACTGATAGGGAACAACTACACAAGGAGAATTGTGATGAAAAAGATCCCATCTCAAACTGAGAAAAAAATGATTTATGGTATCCGTTCCTTGAAGAACGGAACTGGTTCTGTCCTTATTGGTGCCAGCATTGTCTTGCTTTCTGCTACAATGCCAACCATTTCGGCTAACGAAAACCTGCCTCAAACTCAGGAAAATACTAGCGCTGTGACCAAGGCTCCTACTGAGACTGAAACGAGTCAAATTCAAAAAGAAATGCCTATTTCTGAACAAAACAATGCAAACGCTTCCCTTGCTTCTAAAAAGGAAGCTCCAGCTGTGGAAACTACTACAGCGCCAGAAACTCCTACAACAGAAGATGCTACTACAAGCCAGGCTAACAGAAAGGAAGAGAAAGTAGATGCCAGCACTTCGGCGCCAACTTCAGATCAAAAACCACAAGCTGATACATCCTCTGAAGAACCCATCGCAGATAACTACTTCCGCATCCATGTGAAAAAACTCCCTGAGGAAAACAAGGATTCCCAAGGACTTTGGACTTGGGACGATGTTGAAAAACCTTCTGAAAACTGGCCCAATGGAGCCAAGTCCTTCAAGGATGCCAAGAAAGATGACTATGGCTATTATCTCGATGTCAAACTTAAGAATGATCAAGCCAAAAAAATCAGCTTCCTCATCAACAATACCAAAGGGGACAATCTGACCGGAGACCGTTCAGTAGAACGCCTCTCTCCAAAAATGAACGAGGCTTGGCTCGACGAAAATTACAAAGTCTACAACTACCGTCCTCAGCCAGCGGGAACTGTCCGTGTCAACTACTACCGCACCGATGGAAACTATGATAAGAAATCCCTCTGGTATTGGGGCGATGTCAAAAAACCAAGTAGTGGAGAATGGCCTGACGGAACAGATTTTACTGCAACTGGAAAATACGGGCGCTACATTGACATTCCTCTCAATGATGCTGCAAGAGAATTTGGATTTTTATTACTAGATGAGAGCAAGAAAGGCGATGATGTGAAAATCCGAAAAGAGGATTACAAATTTACAGATTTGAAAAACCACAGTCAGATTTTCCTAAAGGATGATGACGAAACAATCTACACCAATCCCTACTATGTCCACGACATTCGTATGACTGGTGCCCAACACGTGGCTAAGTCTCGTATCGAAAGCAGTTTTTCTACACTAGTTGGAGCTAAAAAAGAAGATATCCTCAAACGCTCAAACATCACTGACCACCAAGGAAATAAAGTAGCTATCACAGACGTGGAAGTGGATGAGGCAGGTAAAAAAGTGACCTACATCGGGGACTTTTCTGATACCCAACATCCTTACACCGTTAGCTACAATTCAGACCGATTTATCACACGTTCAAGCTGGCGCCTCAAGGATGAGTCTTACAGTTACGATGGTCCACTCGGCGCAACTCTAAAAGAAGATGGCAAGCGTGTTGACCTCACCCTCTGGTCTCCAAGTGCTGATAAGGTTTCCGTTGTCGTCTATGACAAGAAAGACCCTGAAAAAGTAGTTGGAACTGTCGCCCTTGAAAAGGGAGAAAAAGGAACCTGGAAACAAACTCTGGATGCAAACTCTGGTCTCGGTATCAGCAACTACACTGGCTACTACTACCACTACCAAATCGAGCGCCAAGGTAAAACTGTCCTCGTTCTTGACCCTTATGCCAAATCGCTAGCAGCTTGGAACAGCGACCTTGCAAAAACAGATGCTGCCCATAAAGTTGCCAAAGCTGCCTTTGTGGACCCAGCCAAACTAGGCCCACAAGACTTGACCTACGGTAAGATTCGCAACTTCAAATCGCGTGAAGATGCCGTTATCTATGAGGCTCATGTGCGTGACTTCACTTCGGATCCTGCCATCGCAAAAGACTTGACCAAGCCATTTGGTACCTTTGAAGCCTTTATCGAAAAATTAGACTATCTCAAAGACTTGGGTGTGACTCATATCCAACTCCTTCCTGTCTTGTCCTACTACTTTGTCAATGAATTGAAAAACCATGAACGTTTGTCTGCCTACGCTTCAAGCAACAGCAACTACAACTGGGGATATGACCCTCAAAACTACTTCTCCTTGACTGGTATGTACTCAAGCGATCCTAAGGATCCAGAAAAACGTATCGCAGAATTCAAAAACCTCATCAACGAGATCCATAAACGTGGCATGGGGGCTATCTTGGATGTGGTCTACAACCATACTGCCAATCTCGACATCTTTGAAGACTTAGAGCCAAACTACTACCACTTTATGGACGCAGACGGAACTCCTCGTACTAGCTTTGGAGGCGGTCGTTTGGGAACAACCCACTACATGTCTAAGCGTGTCTTGGTAGACTCTATCAAGTATCTAGTTGAAACCTACAAAGTGGATGGTTTCCGTTTCGATATGATGGGAGACCACGATGCAGCTTCTATTGAAGAAGCATACAAGGCTGCACGCGCCCTTAATCCAAATCTAATCATGCTAGGCGAAGGTTGGAGAACCTATGCTGGTGACGAAAACATGCCGACTAAGCCTGCTGACCAAGATTGGATGAAACATACCGATACTGTCGCTGTCTTTTCAGATGATATCCGTAACAACCTCAAGTCTGGTTATCCAAACGAAGGCCAACCTGCCTTTATCACAGGTGGAAAACGCGATATCAATACCATCTTTAAAAATCTGATTGCTCAACCAACTAACTTTGAAGCAGACAGTCCTGGAGATGTGATTCAGTATATTGCAGCCCATGATAACTTGACCCTCTTTGACATTATTGCTCAGTCTATCAAAAAAGACCCAAGCAAGGCTGAAAACTACGCTGAGATCCATCGTCGTTTGCGACTTGGAAACCTCATGGTCTTGACTGCTCAAGGAACTCCGTTTATCCACTCTGGGCAGGAATATGGACGTACCAAACAATTCCTTGATCCAGCCTATAAGACTCCTGTTCCTGAAGATAAGGTTCCAAACAAGTCTCACTTGTTGCGCGACAAGGACGGCAAGCCATTTGTCTATCCTTACTTTATCCATGACTCTTACGACTCTAGTGATGCTGTCAACAAGTTTGATTGGACCAAAGCAACTGATGGCAAAGCATATCCTGAAAATGTCAAGAGCCGTGACTACATGAAAGGATTGATTGCTCTTCGTCAATCTACAGATGCCTTCCGACTCAAGAGTCTACAAGATATCAAAAAGCGCGTCCAACTCATTACTGTCCCAGGCCAAAATGGCGTTGAAAAAGAAGACGTGGTCATCGGCTACCAAATCACTGCTCCAAATGGAGATATCTACGCAGTCTTTGTCAATGCAGATGATAAGGCTCGCGAATTCAACTTGGGAACTGCCTTTGCTCACTTGAGAAAGGCTGAAGTCCTGGCAGATGAAAATCAAGCTGGACCAGTAGGAATCGCTAAACCTCAAGGTCTCGAATGGACTGAAAAAGGCTTGAAATTGAACGCTCTCACTGCCGTTGTTCTCCGCTTGTCTCAAGGTGGTGCTATTGTCGCCCCAGCTGTGGAAGAAAAACCAGAATTTGATCTTTCTAGCTTGGAAGTTGAATCAGAACAAGACCTAGCCCAAAACCTAGTAGCAAATCCTGACTCTCAAGAAACTGCTACAGAGGCTCTTTCTCAGAAAGTCCTTCCAAACACAGGTACTGAGAACAAATCCCTTCTTGCCCTTGCTGGATTCAGCATCCTTGCCCTTCTCGGACTTGGATGGTTGATAAAAAACAAGAAAAAGAAATAATGCTCAATGAAAATCAAAGAGTAAACTAGGTAGCTAGCCGCAGGCTGCTCAAAACACTAGTTTGAGGTTGTGGATAGAACTGATGGAGTCAGTGTCATATACCTACGGCAAGGCGAAGCTGACGAGGTTTAAAGAGATTTTCGAAGAGTATAAACTAGCCCTCCTATAGAAAAACACCCCATGATTAGAAGACTCTTCTAGCCAATGGGGTGTTGTTTTTATGTTTATCAATCTTTACCCAACATAATAGGGACGGAACTTTCGAAATCTATGAATTACTCAACTATCAGTTCCTTGTCTTTCAAAGTTAACTTCGAGTTTTCTGTCAATTCTGTTTGTTCAAAAGTGTAAATCGTCTCGCCCTTTGTATCGATCATATACCAGGCTTGGTCTTTGCGGACAACCAGGGCAAGCTCCGTGCTATTTTCGTCCTCGTTTTTAATAGACAAAGGAAAGGCCTTGTCCACACCTTCCAGAGCTACTTTCTCACCAGTTTTTAATTCTACTAGGTAGTGCACGCCATTCTTTGTACCAAAACTGTAGTCTCCATTAATCTTTGTGTGGCTATCGTAGTTTTTCATTAGAATGGAAGTTTTATCCATACCATCAAATGCCTTTTTAAATTGTTCTTTCTGCTCTTCAGCTTTCTTTTGCTCTTGAGACTGAACCGTCTCTTGCACAGCAGCAATCCGTTCCAGGTTTTGCTTTTTCGCTTGTCTCGCCTGATGGATCAAGATCGTACGTATCAAGAAAGAACTAGACAAGACGATACCAATCAGCATAGCAATAATATTTTTTCTTCATTTTCTTCTCCTTAAAGTATACAATATCGGGGTGAGAAAATGCTATTTTATCTGTTTTTTTAAAATAATATAACTTGTAATCAAAATCACAAATAGAACTAATATAAAATTCAAAGTGTGAAATATTCCTATAGGATATGGCGCAACCCACCCCTGTTTGAAAATCAACAATGAAATAAAACCAGTAGCCATAGAAGTAGGCATAAAAGCAATTCCAATTATATTAAGCCAATTCACATAAAACGGTGCTTTTTCTTCTGATAATATTCTTGCGATAAAATATCCAACAATTCCTACCACTTGAATAATTATTGCCCCCAAAATAGCTTCCATTGTTTGTTTTTCATACCATTCAGCAAATGCACAAAACAATCCAATAGCAATAAAGGCTGTTGATGAGATATAAAGTACCTTGCTAGCAAATTCTCTATTTTTTTGTTCTTTATCTACTACCGGTTCAATTCCTTTTAAAATATAATCTGTAGTAACACCAAAATAATCACTCATTATAATTACTTTTTCTAACTCAGGTGTACTTTGTTCACTTTCCCATTTTGAAACAGCTTGTCTTGAAACACCTACCTTATCAGCAAGTTCTTCTTGTGATATTCCTTTAGTTTTTCTTAAATATTGTATTCTGTCTGCCATGTTCATTTGACAACACTCCTTTCTTTTATGATACAATCATAACAATTTCGTTGATTGCATAGCCACCATTAAAATATAGAAATATGTCAACTTGCAGTTGCAAATGTGTTTTTCAATACAAATCCCTATAAATTCCGATTTGTTATATATTTACATTATACCCTACTTATGGCAAACTAGACTTTTTTTGCTTATTCTACTGTTACTGACTTAGCAAGGTTACGTGGTTTGTCCACATCAAGGCCACGGTGGAGTGTTGCAAAGTAAGCGACCAATTGTGTTGGCACGACCATTGAGATTGGTGAGAGATAAGGGTGTACAGTCGTAAGGACGATATCATCGGCCTCTTTAGCAACATTCTCTTCTGCAATAGTGAGAACCTTGGCACCACGAGCTGCGACCTCTTGGATATTTCCACGAGTGTGGTTGGCAAGGACTGGATCTGACAAGAGGGCCAAGACTGGCGTTCCTTCTTCAATCAAGGCAATGGTTCCATGCTTGAGTTCTCCTGCCGCAAAGCCTTCACATTGGATGTAAGAAATCTCTTTGAGCTTAAGACTGGCTTCCATAGCTACATAGTAGTCTTGACCACGTCCGATGTAAAAGGCGTTGCGAGTTGTTTCAAGAAGGTCACGAACTTTAGCATCGATCGTTTCTTTTTCTGAAAGAGTTGATTCGATAGACTGAGCCACGATTGACAATTCATGAACCAGGTCAAAAGCTTGCGCTTTGGCATTGCCGTTTGCTTCTCCGACTGCTTTTGCAAGGAAGGCAAGAGCTGCGATTTGCGCTGTATAAGCCTTGGTTGATGCTACAGCAATTTCAGGTCCTGCGTGAAGAAGCATGGTATGGTTGGCTTCACGTGAAAGGGTTGAACCTGGGACGTTTGTCACTGTCAAGCTTGGGATTCCCATTTCATTAGCCTTGACCAAAACCTGACGGCTATCAGCTGTTTCACCAGACTGACTGATAAAGATAAAGAGTGGTTTTTTGCTGAGAAGTGGCATACCATAGCCCCACTCAGAAGAGATTCCAAGTTCAACTGGCGTATCCGTCAATTCTTCCAGCATCTTCTTAGAAGCAAATCCTGCGTGGTAAGATGTTCCAGCAGCGAGAATGTAGATGCGGTCTGAATCTTGAACAGCCTTGATGATAGCTGGATCAACCACTACTTGACCAGCATCATCCGTGTAGGCTTGGATGAGTTTACGCATAACCGTTGGTTGCTCGTCAATTTCCTTGAGCATGTAGTAAGGATAAGTTCCTTTACCGATATCTGACAAGTCTAGCTCCGCAGTATAGCTAGCACGTTCACGGCCATTGCCATCATAGTCTTGAACTTCGACGCTATCAGCCTTGACGATTACCAACTCTTGGTCATGGATTTCCATGTATTGGTTGGTCTCACGAATCATGGCCATAGCATCTGAACAGACCATGTTATAACCTTCCCCAAGACCAATTAAAAGTGGTGATTTGTTCTTAGCGATATAGATGACATCTGGATTTTCAGAGTCAATCAAGGCAAAAGCATAAGAACCACGGATGATGTGAAGGGCTTTTTTGAAAGCTTCAAGAACTGAGAGACCATCTTCTTCTGCAAATTTTCCAATCAAGTGAACAGCGATTTCCGTATCTGTTTGCCCCTTGAAGTGGTGACCTGCAAGGTATTCTTCCTTGATCTCAAGGTAGTTTTCAATCACCCCATTGTGTACCAAGACAAAACGTCCTGTCTCAGAGCGATGTGGGTGAGCATTGTCCTCAGTTGGTTTCCCGTGAGTCGCCCAACGCGTATGTCCGATACCAGTCGTTCCCTCAACACCAGCTGTCTTAGCAGACAATTCAGCGATACGACCGACAGCTTTGACTAGATGATTTTCAGCACCACCTAGAACAAAAATCCCCGCAGAATCATAGCCACGGTATTCAAGCTTTTCAAGCCCTTGAATCAAAATATCAGTTGCATTTGTGTTTCCAACAACACCGACAATTCCACACATAGTATATACGACACAGACCAGCTGTGCTTTCCCCTTAAATTGGTATAGTCTGATTTCCCTTTTACAGAATCAGCAAAAACAGTATATACTTGTTTTTCTCACTTGTCAAGAATAAAAATTGGTATAGTTTTTATAAAGTTCCTGAAATTGAGATTTTACCTAATAGCTGACAAGTTGGCATTGACTGATTAAACTAGAAAGAAGAAAGATTTATGTCTAAAACCCAAAAGCTAGACAGAAAAATCTAGCTTTTGGAGGTAACAAAAAGACGCTACTTTCTTATTTCAAAATCAAAATACTCAGCAGAGTCAAAATAGCAGGCCCACCTTGCTTCAGAAGAATCTTCTTGTCTGCTGTCAGAGAACCGTAGGTCGCTGCACCAAGCACAAATAAAACAAAAATGGTCACAATTTCCAAGCTTTGCGAAAAATAAATCCCGTACAAGAGAAAGACACCTATCAAAGCATTATAAATCCCTTGATTTTTAAATAATGAACTCACTGAAGGACGAGCCAGTTCTTCCTTATCCACATTAAAGACGCGACTAGTAGTGTCTGATTGCGTAGCCACACTTTCCAGATAAAAAATGTAAAAATGCTCCAAAGCAACGATAGTTGCTAAAATAATTGTAAAAATAGACATATTCTTCTCCTTAAATTTCTATCTCTTCTAAGCCAGATATCAACTTTTCTAACAAGCGACTGAACTCTTCTCGCTCTCCTTTTGTAAGTACACTCTCCATCTGACTCTTTACATTTATATGGTGTTGGGGAGAGTTGGTTATTAGTTGTTTTCTCGCAAAGTCTGTGACTTCCACCAAAACCTCCCTCTGGTTTTGAGGATTCCGACGTCGATTAACCAAACCTTCCTTTTCCAAAATTTTAAAGTGCCTTGTCAAGGCAGCCTGATCAATCTTCAATCTATCCTGAACTGCTATTTGATTACACGGAGACTGATCGATTAAGAAACATAAGATTTGATAACGAGTCAGACTAATTCCCAATTGGCGTTCGAATAATTGTGCCATAGACTGATCTGCTAATCGTAACTGATACAGTAAATCATGGATTGCTACCATAAATCTTTCTCCTTTAAAGTTGATTTATCAACGATTGACTTATCAAGAATAATATAAACCAAAAAATAAATCAAGTAATATGCTTAGGCTTTTCTTGATTTATTACTAACGTTTCGATCTTCTCACTAACCTACTAGGTTGATACTCGCGATTTCTCCACCGATCTTGACAAGAACTTCTACCGCATGCCCAGCAAAAATATCTTCTTTATCTCCATAATAAAGAGTCAAATCCCCCGCTTCGCTGATAGACAGTTCCCCCAGATACAAAGAATTATAAAAATAGTCCTCTGTTAATACTTCGGCATCTCCGTCTGAAGCTAGCCAGTCCTCTGCTGTTTCCCACATCACTTTTACTATAATGTCTCGGATTTCAGAGTCTCTTCGGTCAATATCCCTGACAAATGTTTTCAAGTGGCCAAATGATTTTGGTGGTAAGCTGGCATCTTCATTTGCATCCAACATCACGCTAACCTTGCTTCCCGCAAGATCCATATTTCCCTCAAACCATGAATAAGCCCTATTTAAAGTGAATTCGCCTATAGAATCTTTGATGACGACTGGTTTAACATATTCTGCAATAAGAGCCTCTAATCTACCATCCGACTGCCCATCTTCAATGTATTCCAGTAGACGATAACAGTTATTTGCTACTGCTGCCATATAGGGTTCTAATTGCCTTTGTGGTCTTTTCTGACATTTGATGTGATGAATCTGATAGGGCTCGAATCTATAGCTATAGAGCAAGCCCTTTTCTTCATATTTCTCTGGACTCACCAACCACTCCAAACGCCCCTCTATTTTCGAGAACTCCTTTGTCTCCACATTCACACTTGCTACAAAATGAACCGAAGGCAACTTCCAGCCATTCTTCAAAACAGCCGCGCCTCCCACATTTTTTAAGGTGATAATCAAGAGTTCAACGACTTCACCACAAAATTCTTTTTCAAAGTCATCAATGGTTTTCTCAAATGTTTTTTTCAAACTATTCATCATAGTGTTGCTACCTTCTACTAAAATAAAAATACTTGATTTTCAGTCAACTTCAGTTTGATTATAGCATAGATTTGAAAACATTTCGACTTAAAATAACAAAAAGAAGCCTCAAATCTTGCGAATTTTCAGCTTCTTTTTCTATTAGTTCATTGATACGTGAACGTGGTCATAGTGGTTTTCGGTTACGCTACCACGATCCGGCATTGGATTCCAAGTGTAGGCTGGTCCATATTTACTATCATATGGAGCGTAGAAACGTTGTTTCCAGATGATATAGTTGATACCACGGCTAGCCATATTTTTGACTGCATATTCCGCGATTTGATCACCAAGTGCTGAACTCACTGGAACCATAAAGTCGATGGCCAAACCTTTCCCATGGTCGCCACTGTCTCCAGGACGGTAACCACTGAAGGATGTGATGCCAAACAAGTTGGCGATTTCTTCCTTAAAGGCTGCCGTTTGCGGTTGAAGACCAGCATTCTCAGACTTAGCTACAGCAAGTCCTGCATAGTCAGGAGCCGCTGGAGCTGAATATGTTCTTGAAGGAGTTTGGCTTTGCTCTGCTTGATAAGTCGAAGTTGCAGTGTCAGAAGTTGCTGTTGATACTGCTTCTTCTGTTGCACTTGATCCTGTTGTATCAGCAGGTGTTTCAGTTGCTGGAGCAGCTGCTACTGGGGCTTCTGCTGGAGTTGTTGCTGCCGTTTCTTCGGTAGCTGGAGTCGCTGCTTGTGGAGCTTCTTCAACTGGACTAGTTGTTTCTGCTACTGGTGCTTCCGCTGGAGTCGTTTCAGCTGTTTCTTCAGCTACAGATGTTTCTGTAGATGGTGTCTCTTCAGCAACTGTCGCTGTCTCAGAAACTTCTGAACTTGGCGCTACTTCTGCTGGTTTTTCAGTCTCTGTTGCAGTTGGAGCTTCCTCAATTGGTTGAGAAAGGTCTTCTACTTGAACTGTTTGTTCATCGACTGTCACTTGATTCGTCGTCAAATCAGCTGTTGCAGTCGTCACTTCTTCACTAGCATCTGCTTGAGGAGTTTGGATTTCAACTTCCGTTACCTCTTCTGCCTCATTGACAGTTGTAGTGAGGACAGTATCTGGGAAAATCAAGTCCATATTAGTGATTTTGTTCAAATTAGCAAGAACCGTCACATCTACCCCCAAAGCTTCTGCAATCGTGCTAAGGGTATCACCATACTGAACTGTATAGCTATTTTTGTTCTCGTTTTTCGTCACATCATTTTGGATTTGCTCAACGCTACGTGCTGTCCAAGAGATTTCTTGAGCTTTAGCTCCTAATGCGGGAGCAAGAGACAAGGCTACTGTTGAGGCTAAAATAATTCTTTTCTTCATTCTTTCCTATTCCTTTCAAATAAATACCTGTCTATCATATCACAAAAAAAGCAGAAAAAAAGCCCTCTCGGGCCTATTTAACAGAACTGTCCATTCCTTGTAACAAACTAGATCAGTTGAAATAGTTTGTTAGCCTTCTGTTACAAAACTGACACAATCTTCTCGTTCTCAATCCTCAAAAATATGAGGAATATCTGCCAATCCTTGAATTCTGTGATTGCCTTCAAAAGTCGACTCTAAAAAGTTGATGCTTTGAATGCTGCTATTCTGGGCAAATTCCACATCCAAAATCCGATCCCCTATATAATAGGTATCCCTAGGATCCAACTTATACTTGTCTAGCAGATATGTCGCCGCTTGTGGACTTGGCTTACGCGCAAAACCGCTCTGACTGGTTAGAATCTCTGTAAAATAACATTCCAAACCCAAGTCTCTTAGAATGGTAAAGGCATTGCCTCCTTTATGGGTATAAACAAACTGCTGAATCCCTGCTTCGTCTGCCCAAGCCAACACTTCACGCGCACCTGGCATCAAAACTACCTGAGCATTCTTCTCAGCTAGACTCTGGGCACGCACCTGATTGAGCACTTCCGCATCCAACTTTCGCTCTTCTGCCACCTGCCCCAGCAAATCCTGCACAGAGTACCTGAGGATAAACTCTCTCACTTTTTCCTTATCATAAGGAATAGAGAATTGAGCAAAGGTCTCCTCAATCCCTGACAAAATCGCTTCGTAAGAGTCCAATAAAGTCCCGTCTAAATCCCAAATAAAGGCTATTTTTTGCATTTCCTATCCTTTCAAGCTCATATAACGCTGGTAACGGTAGCGTAGAAATAACCAACGAAAACCATTATCCAAGAGAGTCCCTGCCCAAATACCAGGCAAGCCCCAACCAAGAACAATACCCATCAGATAAGCTGTGCCAATGCGGATACACCACATCCCAATACTTGTCGCATAAAAGGGGAGGCGAGCATTTCCCAAGCCCTGCCAAACTGCCGTATAAATAACTGTCCCTGTCGCCATGGGGGTTCCTAGTAGAGAGAACAGCGCCACCAAAACGCTCGCTTCGACTGCTACAGGGTCGGTCGTATAGAGATGAGTCAATGGTGTCCCCAAGGCATAGATACTGAGAGTTAAGGGCAACATGAGAAGCAGGGAAAGCCAAAAGGTTTGCTTGCTCAAATCATCTACTCTTTTCCAGTTATCCTCTCCAACTGCTCGAGCTACCTGCATGACCGTCGCCGTAGCGACGCCAAAGGCAGGCATATAGTTAAACTGGGTCAAGACTTCTCCGACTGCATTCCCCGCTACTGACTCCGTCCCAAATGAAACAACCAAGGCAATAATCACTACATCTCCAGCCCGCATCATGAGACGTTCTCCTGCTGCTGGCAATGCCAAGGTCAGTAAGTCTTTATCGAGTCCAAAAGTCGGTTTCGTATAAGGAAGTTTTAATTGTGACCACAAAATCATAAGACCGACTAAGCGAGACAAGATAGTCCCCCAAGCAACACCCGCTATACCCATATCAAGAACAAAAATAGCTAGGCTTGAAAAGAGAATATTCAAGGCATTGGATAAAAAACTAACATATAGGGGCAGACGTGGATTATGTGTTGCACGAATCAAAGCCCCCAAACTCGTCATCAAGCCCAAGAGAACAATCGAACCACCCACTAAAGAAAGGTAGAGTCCTCCACTTTCGGCCACAGCCTGCTCAGTCCCCAAAAATCCAATCATCTCCTGCCCAGCAAAGATAGACAAGACCCCTAAAAGCAAACTCAGTAGCAAGGTAATCTTCAGCGCTTCAGTCACATGATAAGCTAGCTTCGACTGGTCTTTCTGCCCCATGCTTTTTGAAATAACACTGGAAATAGCAGCTCCCAAAGCGATGAAAATGGCCTGGTAAATCGTGATAATATTGCCAGCCACTGAAACACCTGAAATAGCGATTAAGCCCAAATGAGCGACCAAGTAACTATCCACCATCCCCATGAGCATCTGCAAAAAGTTTTCGCCCATAGCGGGCAAGGCAATGTTGAGAATGTCTTTATTTTTCCTAAACACTCTGTCCTCCTGATGAAAAGAAACTCAGTTGGTTTCCCAACCGAGTTTACTTCCTCTGTCTTAAAGTCCTAGATAAGCCTCAACCGCTGCTTGCATGTCAGTAGCTGCCACTGTTGTCTTGTGACGAACAGGAGCTGTCTCAAGCCCGTCAACCGCAGGCGGCACTGCCACTCCTGAAATGTCATGTAATTGAGCTAAGGATTCAAAGTCAGTCAAGCCTGCTTTCCCTGTTACAGCTTCTACTGCAACCACTGGGAACTTGTATGGACTAGCTGTTGAAGCAATCACGGTCTTGGTTACATCCCCAGTAGCCGCTTGGTATTTTTTATAAACTGCTGAGGCAACCGCTGTATGAGGGTCCTCGATATAAGAATCTGACTCATAAACACGCTTGATTTCTGCTGCCGTTTCTTCCTCCGTCGCATATTCAGCTGCGAAGAGCTCCAGAATCGCTGCATCAAAGTCTGTCAATTCATATTGTCCTTGTGTACTCAAGGCATTCATGAGTTCAGCTGTCTTTTCAGTATTATTTCCCAAAAGATGGAAAATCAAGCGCTCCAAGTTTGAAGATACCAAGATATCCATGGATGGGCTAGTTGTGACCTTAAACTCACGTTTCTTGTCATAAACACGTGTTTTAAAGAAGTCTGTCAAGACATTGTTGTCATTTGAAGCACAGATCAATTTACCAACTGGTAGACCGATTTGTTTAGCATAAAAGGCAGCCAAGATATTTCCAAAGTTTCCAGTTGGTACTGTGAAGTTGACTTTTTCACCAGCTACAATCTCACCAGTCTTAACCAACTGAGCGTAGGCATAGACATAATAAACAACCTGCGGAACCAAGCGACCAATATTCATAGAGTTAGCTGATGAAAACTGTAACTTATTAGCAGCCAATTTTTCACGAAGTTCCACATCGTTAAACATGTGCTTCACGTTTGTTTGCGCATCGTCAAAGTTTCCATCAATAGCTACAACATGGGTATTGTCTCCTGTTTGAGTGGTCATTTGCAACTCTTGAACCTTGCTGACACCATCTTTTGGATAAAAAACGATAATCTCCGTACCAGGGACATCTGCAAACCCCGCCATAGCAGCTTTCCCAGTATCACCCGATGTCGCTGTCAAAATGACGATTTTGTTCTCCAAACCATGTTTCTTAGCAGCTGTTGTCATAAAGTATGGCAAGATGGACAAGGCCATATCTTTAAAGGCAATGGTTGACCCGTGGAAGAGTTCCAAGTTGTATTGCCCATCTAGTTTCACCAAAGGAGCAATAGCTGGGGTATCAAATTTACTATCATAGGCATTGGTGATACAGTAATCCAACTCCTCTGCTGTAAAGTCATCCAAAAATGCTGACAAGACCAGCTTAGCTACTTCTTGGTAAGAAGCATCTTTTAATTTGTCAAAGTCCAAATCGACCTTTGGATAAGTAAGAGGTGTAAATAGACCACCATCCGTCGCCAAACCTTGCAAAATAGCTTGGCTGGCAGTTACTGTATTATTCGCATCACGCGTTGATTGATAAACTAATGTCATAATCTCTATCCTTTATCTATAGTCCATTCCATTATATCATGATTTTTCAGAAAATTCTCCCTTTATCAGAGAAATTATAGGCCCAATTCTTCTTTCAAAGGCTGTAAGTAGGTCATTTCTTGCTTGCCTCTCTTCTCCAAACCTTCCTCAGATAGAAGGAGTAAGCCTTTTGAGAACTCGACAATTGCAGTTTCTTCATCAACTGTGAGCATTTTCTTAGAAAATTGTCGCCTCAATGACTTATAATCACGACCAAATGTGGTAAAAAATGGTGCAGATTGCAAGTAAGCTTCAAGCCTGTCTAAATGAACCAACAAGCCTAAGTGAAAGGCAGCAGAAGCAAAGGTCCTATCAAGCGGCTGAGTACACACACTACGAAACTCAACTGTTCCTCGAGTCGTTAAGTCTTGGTACTGGTAACTACGATGAGTTTGGAAATCCTCCTCCTGAGGATGAATCAATACCTCATCCCCATTAAGGGTGAATGCTTGGATTTCAGGTGTAGTCAAATAATCTCTAGCCTGAATCGGATAAAAATAATAGATCTGCCCATCACGCTCCGCAGTAAAAATCGCAGAATGATTTATATAGTCAAAAAAATCATCCTCATCTTTAAATAGTCTAGTATTGACACCTACATTCTCTGGATAGATACCATGCATGGATTCTTCCCAAAAAATATCTCTCGAAATTTTGGTATCCCAATCTGCCCCTGAAAACTCAGAATTGGCAAACAAATAAGCTTTGGCAGCTTCAATTTGAGTAAAAGCATTGATAACACGCAGGTAGTTGGACCTTGAAACGTCTAGTTGAACCTGACTTCCACAGATAAAGGCACCATACTCAGGGAAATGATGTAAATCTGATTTAGTTACATTTCTACTCAAATTCAGATAATCCATCAACATCTGATAGCGGGGATAAGCCACTGGACAATTCTCATTTTTATCCCAGTTGGGATGAATGCCGCAGCCAACAATAGCATGATTAGCTTCACCCAGCTTTTTCTGAATCAAATCCATGTAATCTCGAAAACGAACTTCAACCTCTTGGATGGAATCCGCCCTACCAAAGGCAAACTCGATAGTTGTATAGGAGACTTCGAATAAGATAGTATCTTGGTTAACTGGATCAAGTAACTGAATTGGATTTCCAAGGTCATCTACTTTTTCAATCGTAAAACCCAGAACTGATGGTAAATACCGAAAGAGATCCTTTACAACTTCACTATCTGTAGCATTCCCCTCTAAATTGATAACAGGATACTCCAGCTCAATTCCCACAAATAAATCAGGTTCCTCTTTTATATTTTCTAAGTAGCGCTTCTTAAGCAAGTCAAACGAAGGAGACATCAAACACCAACACTTTCATAATCTAGATAAAATGTGAATAAGTAATATTATACCAAAAATGTGGGAGGTTTCTAGTCAAAATATTCTTTGCCTTCCTATTTCTATTCTTTTTATAGCTGAAAACTTATTTTCAATGGGAGAGCATCGAAAAAATTAACGAATAAATGAAAACTCTGACCAATTAAGATAATCGGTCAGAATCTCTTTTTAAAATCCATTATTTTCACTGAGCTCTTTGAACCAGTGGCCTGATTTCTTCAGGCGACGTTCTTGTGTTTCCAAGTCAAGCTCAACCAAACCATAGCGGTTTTTATAGCTATTGAGCCATGACCAGCAATCGATAAAGGTCCAAATCAAGTAACCCTTACAGTTGGCTCCGTCTTCAATGGCACGGTGGAGTTCACGCAAATGCCCTTTGACAAAGTCAATACGATAGTCGTCATGAATCATGCCATTCTCACGGAACTTGTCTTCACCTTCAACACCCATACCATTCTCTGTCAGCATCCACTCAATATTACCATAATTTTCTTTGATATTTTGAGCGATATGGTAAATCCCTTGCTCGTAGATTTCCCAACCACGGTGGGGATTGATCTTACGACCCGGCATGACATATGGCTCATAGAAATGCTCTGGCAAGAGCGGGCTATCTGGATGCTTGGCAAAACGTGGCGCCATAACCCGCAAAGGTTGGTAGTAGTTCACCCCAAGGAAATCAACTGTATGTTCACGAATCAGTTCCAACTCCTCAGCTGTAGAATCTGGCAGCAAATCATGCTCAGCCATAATTTCCACCAATTCTTTTGGATAAGTTCCCAAGACAGATGGATCTAGGAAAGATTGCGCTTGGAAGAGGTCCGCAATGCGAGCAGCCTTGACATCTGCGGGATGCTGACTACGTGGGTAGGCTGGTGTCAAATTAAGGACAATCCCAATCTTAGAATCAGGCAAAATCTCGTGACAGGCCTTCACCGCAAGACTACTAGCTAGTTGCGTATGATAAGCCACCCGAACTGCTGCTTTGACATCTACCTTGTGTGGATAATGGGCATCATAAAAATAACCAAACTCAACAGGAACGATGGGCTCATTGAAGGTAATCCACTGATCTACCAAGTCACCATAGGTCTCAAAACAGAAACGAGCATAGTCTTCATAGGCCTTGATAGTTGCCTTATTTTCCCAACCATCCCCATCTTCTTGCAGGGCAAAAGGCAGGTCAAAGTGATAGAGATTGACTAAGAGACGAATGCCCTTGGCCTTAATCGCTTCAAATACCTGACGGTAGAAAGCCACACCTTGAGGATTGACTTCTCCACGACCTTGCGGGAAAATACGTGACCACTGGATAGAAGTACGAAAGGCTGTATGACCTGTTTCTACTAGAAACTCAATATCCTTTTCCCAGTTTTCGTAAAAAGTCGATGTTTTGTCTGGTCCAATCTCATTATAGTAGCGATTAGGCTCTACTTGGTACCAATAATCCCAGAGATTGTCTCCCTTTCCGTCGCCAGGCACTCTTCCTTCTGTCTGCGGTCCAGAAGTAGAGGAACCCCAGACAAAATCCTTTGGAAATTTTAGCATACTTATACCTCTTAACTTGATGATGTATTCTTCACTCTCATTATATAGAAAAAACAAGGTAAAAACTAGTTACATTTTTGCCTTGTTTTTCTTCTGATTATAGTTTTTATTTCTTGCTTAGGATTTCAAGGGTTTCGAGCAAGTTGTCTGCGTGAACTTCAATGGTGTCACCAGTCGCCTTGATCTTAACTTCTACGATACCATCAGCTGCTTTCTTCCCAACAGTGATACGGATTGGAAGACCAATCAAGTCGCTATCGCTGAATTTAACCCCGACACGTTCGTTACGGTCATCTGTCAAGACTTCGTAACCAGCGTCCATCAAGTTGACTTCCAATTTTTCTGTCAAGGCTTGCGCTTCTTCATCTTTAACATTGACAGTAATCAAATGCACATCAAATGGCGCCAATTCTTTAGGGAAGTTAACTCCCCAAGCGTAACGATATTCACCTTTTGGTGTTTTATTGACAAAGAGGCGAGCGTGTTGCTCCATAACTGCTGAGAGGAGACGGCTAACACCGATACCGTAACAACCCATGATGATTGGGATCGCACGGCCATTTTCATCCAAAACATCCGCACCCATGCTTGCTGAGTAGCGAGTTCCCAATTTGAAGATGTGACCAATCTCGATACCACGGGCAAAGTTAAGGACACCTTGTCCGTCTGGAGAGATTTCACCCTCATGAACTTCACGGATATCCACATATTCTGCAGTGAAGTCGCGACCTGGGTTCACACCCGTCAAGTGATAGCCATCTTGGTTGGCACCAGCAACAGCATTGCGAACATCTTGCACCTTGCGGTCAGCAATGATTTTCACATTTTCTGGCAAAGCAACTGGTCCAAGCGAACCAAAGCCTGCTGGGACGACACTTGCGACTTCTTCCTCGCTCGCAACGTCAAAGAAATCTGCACCCAAGTGGTTTTTCAACTTGACTTCGTTGAGTTGGTCATTTCCAACTAGAAGGGCTGCGATAAACTCACCATCTGCCATGTAGAAGAGGGTTTTAATGGTTTGTTCTTCTGGGACATTTAGGAAGGTTGCGACTTCATCGATGGATTTAACACCTGGAGTTTCCACTCGAGTCACTTCTTCCTCCGCAACGACACGGTTGCTTGGTTTGTACTCATTTGTTGCCATTTCTAGGTTAGCTGCATAGCTAGACTCACTTGAGTAGGCAATGGTGTCTTCACCAGAAACCATCCATTTGAGCAATTCTGCCTTGATTTCTTCTTGCACTTCTGCAGGAATTTCATCAAATGATGCAACTGACTTGTCCAAAACAACCCAGCGGTCAAGATCTGTACGAGCAGGAGTGATGGCCATAAATTCTTGGCTGTCCTTACCACCCATGGCTCCGCCGTCACCGATGATGGCCTTGAAGTCCAAGCCACTGCGAGTGAAAATACGCTCATAGGCCGCCTTGTAATCGTCGTAAGTCACATCCAAACTATCGTAATTAGCATGGAAACTATATCCGTCTTTCATGATAAATTCACGCGTACGGAGAAGACCGTTACGTGGGCGTTTTTCATCACGGTACTTAGGCTGAATTTGGTAAAGATTAAGTGGCAATTGCTTGTAAGACTTGACAGAGTCACGGACAATAGCTGTAAAAGTCTCTTCGTGTGTCGGACCTAGGATAAAGTCCGACTTTTCACGGTTTTTCAGTTTATAAAGGTCTTCACCATAGGTTTCATAACGGCCTGATTCACGCCAAAGATCGGCACTGAGAAGGGCCGGAGCTAGCATTTCTACCGCACCAATCTTATCAAACTCTTGGCGCATGATGTTCTTAGCCTTTTCAATCACACGGTTAGCAAGTGGTAGGTAAGAATAAACACCTGCAGAAACTTGACGAACATAACCAGCACGCAACATAAGGGCGTGGCTGATAACTTGAGCATCGCTTGGCATTTCGCGAAGCGTAGGGATTAGCATTTTACTTTGTTTCATAATATTCCTCGATTATCTAAAAGAAGAGTCGCATAATGTCATTCCAGGTCACAGCTAGCATCAAGACAACCATGATAACTACACCAGCCATGGTGACATAGGTTTCAATTTCTTGTTTAAGGGGTTTCCGGCGGATAGCCTCTAGGATATTGAGCACAATCTTTCCACCATCCAAAGCCGGGATCGGAATCAAATTAAAAATCCCTATATTGATGGAAATCATAGCTAGGAAGTAGAGGACATTCTCAAGACCATTTTTAGCAGCATCGCTACTTGCCTTAAAAATGGCAACAGGACCACCGAGTTTGTTCAAATCTGGATGGAAAATCAAGTTTTTCAGAGCCGAAAGGATACGGAGCCCTGAGTCAGCAGCGGTTGTAAATCCACCAACAAACATGGACAGAAAGTCTGACTTGACTCCCGGTTGAACCCCAAGAATGTAACGTCCTTGATTTTCTTCTGGAGTCACAGTAACTTGTTTTTCGCTACCATTTTCAGAAATGGTCACATCCAAGGTCGGGGCTGTCTTGTCCTTGGTATCTGCTTCCACAGCCTGGGTCAAGTCTTGCCAATTCTTAACCTCATGCGAGCCGACCTTGGTAATTTGGGCGGTCTCAGCTACGCCTACCTTAGCCAAAGCTCCCTCTGGCATGACATGAAAGAGATTTGTCTGAGTATCTCTAACACCGCCCTGCAAAAAGATCAAGATCCAAAAAACAACGACTCCTAAGATAAAGTTGTTCATAGGACCTGCAAAGTTGGTGATGAGCTTGCCCCAGATAGAAGCATTTTGATACTGTACATCCAGAGGAGCAATACGTACTTCGGTTCCGTCTGCTTCAACAACCGTTGCATCATGATCCACAGCAAGAGTCTTTTCTTCTTCCAAGACCAAGCCTTTAATGAAGAGCTTATCTTCGAAATCAAACTGGGTTACCTGCATAGGGAGAGCTGTTTGATCCAATTTCTTTCCTGAGAGGTTGATCCGTTTGACCTTGCCATCGTCGGCAAGTGTTAAACTGACTGGAGTTCCTGTCTTGATTTCCGTCGCATCATCGCCCCAACCAGCCATACGAACATAGCCTCCTAAAGGAAGGATCCGAATGGTATAAGCAGTGCCATCCTTACCAATATGAGCAAAAATCTTGGGGCCCATACCAATAGCAAATTCACGAACTAAAATGCCTGATTTCTTGGCAAAATAAAAATGTCCAAACTCATGCACCACCACGATAATCCCAAAAACGAGGATAAAGGTTAGCAATCCAATCATTCAATATTCCTTTCTTTAGAAGAGGCCAAACAAGTGCATGATAGGAAAGACAACTAGCATACTGTCAAAACGATCCAACACACCACCATGCCCCGGGATAAATTTCCCTGAATCCTTGACACCGAAATGGCGTTTCATGGCACTCTCAATCAAGTCACCAAACTGGCCTGCCACACTGAAGAAGGCGGCAAAAAGACTCATCCTATAAATTCCATAGGGAAGAGCAACTGTACTGTCCACTAGCATGAAGATTGCTGTTACCAGTACCGCACCTAGAATACCACCGATAAAGCCCTCAATGCTCTTATTGGGAGAAACTCTTGGTGCCAACTTATGTTTGCCAAAATTCATCCCTATTAGGTAAGCGGCACTATCTGTCGCCCAAACGATAAAAAGGGCTAAAAGTACCTTGTCAAAACCTGCCACCCGAGCATCTAGTAAGGCGTTAAAGCCAAAACCAACATAAAAACTCACAGCAATTGGAAAGGCAGCATCTTCAATCGTATAGCTTTTACTGAAAACAGTCGTCCCTAACATAATTGTAATTAAAACGCTGTAGGCAACCACATTCCCATCAACTGGCAAAAAAGTTAGATAATTTTCTAAGGGGATTGTGAGGGCAAAGGTCGCAAAGAGGGTCAAGGCGCCCTCGATGGTCATGGTCTTTAGCCCCTTCATCTGCAAGAGTTCATGGACAGCCAGCATGGCTAACAAACCAATCCCTATCTGCAACAAGAGTCCTCCCACAAATAAGACTGGAAGGAAAATCACCAGGGCCAATACCGCAAACAATGTTCTCTTTTGTAAATCTTGGGTCATATCTTCTCCTAAACTCCTCCAAATCGGCGATTCCGACGATTATAGGCTGTAATAGCCTCCTTCAAAGAGGCTTCATCAAAATCGGGCCACAAGGTATCCGTAAAGTAAAGCTCACTATAGGCTGCTTGCCATGGCAAGAAATTACTCAAACGCAACTCACCACTCGTACGGATGATCAAATCAGGATCTCGCAAATCCTTTGGCAGGCGTTGTGTGAAAAGATAATCCCCTATCATATCTTCTGTAATATCACCAGGATTGATTTTGGCATCTAGAACTTCCTGAGCCAAGCTCTTAAAAGCCTGCGTAATTTCAGCACGACCACCATAGTTAAGCGCAAAATTGAGAATCAAGCCTGTATTGTTCTTGGTCAATTCCTCTGCTTTTTTCAAAGCTTCAAAGGTCGGCTTAGGCAGACGGTCTGTCTCCCCAATCATCTGAATCTTAACGTTATTTGCATGTAATTCCGGGACGTAGTTGTCATAAAACTCGACTGGTAAGTTCATGATAAACTTGACTTCTTGATCCGGGCGCGTCCAGTTTTCCGTTGAAAAGGCATAAACCGTGATGACCTTGACTCCCATCTTGTTAGCTGCCTTGGTCACCTTTTGGAGGGCTTCCATCCCTGCCTTATGGCCAAAAATCCGTGGTTGCATCCGTTTTTTAGCCCAGCGGCCATTCCCATCCATGATGATGCCAACATGAGCAGGAACCTGTGTTGGAACCTCAACTTCTACAGCTTTATCTTTCTTAAAAAATCCAAACATGATCATATTCCTATTCAAAAATCTATCGTTTCATTATACCATATTTCCCTATTTTCTTCTATTGCTAAGTTACTTCCCCTACTTGCAGGCAGACAAAAAATAAGCCGCCTGATTGGGCGACTTTATTTTATAGGGAGATTATTATGAAAAAGTTTTAGGAGTTTAAGTTAAGTTCCTCTTAACTTATGGACCTAGTATACCGCCCCTAACTTAAATTTTTCTTAAGTTTTTTGAAAAAGAGAGATTTTCCCATTTTTCTTGCCAATTTTTCTTGGACAACCGCTCTTGATAGAGTTTCATCCGGTCCTCATTCTCTAAAAAATGAGGAGTTGGGGATACCCGAAACTTCAAAATATCCTCTAAACCATAAGGCGCAAAGAACTCTAAAGTGGAATCTTCATTCAAGCGAAGGCCTACCGCCGTGCAGCGCTCGGGATATTTACTCATGGCATCACGAGAACTCGTATAGGGCATAGTGTGGGGACTGTGCAGATGCATATAGACCTGATTTTTCAACTCCCACTGGTACTGAGGAAAATCCTCTCTCAGCTTGTTCTCTAGGGATACTGTTTTCTCATAAGAAACATCTGGATCAAAGAAAATCACATCCACATCTGTTTCACTGTCAAAAGGCGATTTGTCTGACAAAAGATTCCAGATAAAATTTCTGACAGAACCTGCTGCCAACCAAGAGTCTTTCAGACCAAGGTCACGGATGATGGTTAAGATTTTCATCAAATCTGTATTTAATTGGATAGCTTGTAAAAGATCTTGTCTGATAAGCATAATTACTCCGTTTTCATCGATAAACTACATGGGCTGTAAAAGTTACTGGCTCGTTATCTACATTAGTGAGGGTAATATCATACGGTTCGCTACTAGTCACATCAAATACATTCTCACCCTTATACCTTGCTATCAAACCCTTTTCACTAATATATAAATCATTTGAAGATCTATTATCAACATGTTCCTTTACAATTTCTCTATCTTCATTAACTTTAAAACGAGAGATACGCTGTTCCTCAACATCATACCACAAGTCACTGTCTCTAAGTGTCCAGATTTTTTGTCCAGTTAAAAGTAGTTCACTTGTATCTTTTTTTACTAGATAGAGTTCGGTCCGAGGATCTAGTGCTTCGTTTGCTATACCTATATGTATTTTGACACTTTGTTCTGGCTGTAGAGTATAATAACTATTATAAATATAGAATACGAGTCCTATAAAAAGCAAGAAAAGCATGCTAAAACCGATTTTTTTATTCATTATAAATGCGAACAGGATTAATAATAGAAATATTAAAGGTAAGGCTATAAGAAGAAGCAAAAATATCAGTATCATCAGTATTCCTTTCTTTCGACTAGAATGGATTATTTCTCACTGTACTCATAGCCCAAATGCTCGTAGGCCTTAGCCGTTGCAACCCGTCCAGACCGTGTTCGCATGATAAAACCTTTTTGGATCAGGTAAGGTTCGTACATATCTTCGACCGTCTCACGCTCTTCAGCAATATTAACAGAAAGAGTTCCTAAACCGACAGGACCACCACCGTACATCTCAATCATGGTGCGAAGGATTTTTTGGTCTACATAGTCCAAACCTTCATGGTCTACATCTAGCATGGTCAAAGCCTTATCGGTAATAACATCATCGATAACCCCATTTCCCATAATCTGGGCAAAGTCGCGCACGCGCTTAAGGAGACGATTGGCAATACGAGGAGTTCCTCGACTACGTAAGGCCAACTCCGAAGCTGCTTCATGGGTGATTTCCATCTCAAAAATATCTGCCGTCCGCTCAACAATTTCCGTCAAGTCAGCGTGGGCATAGTATTCCATATGACCTGTAATCCCAAAACGTGCCCGTAGCGGATTTGAGAGCATTCCTGCCCGTGTCGTTGCACCAATCAAGGTGAATGGTGGCAACTCCAAATGAACACTGCGACTGCCTTCACCAGCACCAATCATGATATCAATGTAGAAGTCTTCCATGGCACTATAAAGCACCTCTTCCACCGACATAGGCAAGCGATGAATCTCGTCAATAAAGAGAACGTCTCCAGGCTCCAAATCATTCAAAATCGCTACCAGGTCCCCCGCTTTTTCAATGACAGGACCAGACGTTTGCTTGAGATTGACTCCCAATTCATTAGCTATGACAAAGGCCATGGTCGTTTTTCCCAAACCTGGTGGCCCAAATAAGAGTACATGGTCCAGTGCTTCATCCCTCATTTTGGCAGCTTCGATAAAGATTTGCAGCTGGTCCTTAATCTTATCCTGCCCAATATATTCACGTAAAAACTGAGGACGGAGGGTACGTTCTACCAACTCCTCATCCCCCATTATCTCATTGTCTAAAATTCTACTCATGGCTCTATTATATCAAAAATCCAAGCCACAAACAAAAAAGCCACCTGATTGGGTGGCCTCTTTAGGGAGATTATTATGAAAAAGAAAAGTTTAGGATTTCATTAAATAAAGGATACTCAATGAAAATCGAAATCAGACTAGGCAGATAGACGCAAGCATAATTATAGTTAGCTAAGTCGACTCTAACGAAGATTGATGAGATTTTCGAAGAGTATTAGGAGGTCTTTATTTAATGATTATATGATACACAAGGAGACTTAAAATTCCCTTAATTTTCAAATCGATCACTAACAATTTTCTTTAACAGCTGTTTGACCTGCAATACGTCCAAAAGTAAAGATATCCGTAAGCGAATTTCCTCCTAGACGGTTACCTGCATGGAGTCCACCTGCGACTTCTCCGGCAGCATACAAACCAGGGATAATCTGACCGTTTTCATTCAAAACGTGTGTTGAAGTATCAATCTTGAGTCCACCCATTGTATGGTGAACGGCCGGTTTTCTCGGTGTTGCGTAAAATGGCGCAACCTCACACTTGAGATCAAAACTACCTTTATTAAATTCAGGATCAAAACCTGCATCTACATAGGAATTGTAATTCTTAATCGTTTCCACTAGAACTTGTGGGGCCATACCAATCTGAACCGCCAACTCTTCTATCGTATCTGCACGATAGAGAGTGCCTGCTTTGACTTGGGCATCGATTTTTTCTTGGCTAGTATTGTAGGCAGTTTCCTTGATACGTTCATCTGCGATTAGATAGAACAAGCCTCCATTATCAATCGCCGCTTGAGATAGCTTGTCTCGGCTACCGTACTCATCTACAAAGCGCTTCCCTTGAGTATTTACCATGATGAAGTTTGCTGGAGGAACTTGAAGTCCTGAGAAAAGGGCTCCTGTCACTGGATCGGATACTGGCATCATTTGACTAAAGCCCATACCCACCAAATCTGCACCTACACTTTGCCCTAAAAGAATACCATCTCCTGTTACAGCTGGTGTATTAGAAGTGGCAATATCATCTGCTATTTCAGTCCAGTAGGTATTGTATTTTTGTAGCATCTTGGTATTGGCACCAAATCCTCCAGAAGCTAGAACAACGGCATCTGCATTGACAATGATGGTTTGACCGTTTCGGCCTTCTGCTCTGACACCCTTGACAGCCCCTTCTTTTACAAGCAATTCTTTAACTGGAGAGTCAGACAAGATCTTGCCACCATGTTCTAGAACATATTTTTGTAGGACAGATATAAAGGCATACCCCATTGGTTGAACTGGCTTATGTCCACGACGCCAAAGGGCTCCAACTGGCATTGTCACTTCACTACGAACAAATTCAACGCCGATGTCTTCCAACCACCGAACAGACTCTAGAGCCCGTTCGGTTAAAACAGAAACCAAATCGTATTGGCCATGAATTTCATTTCCTTGTAAATCTTTTCGCTTCCCACCGATATAGGTTTGGATACGATAGAGCAAGGTAGAATCGAACAAATAGCTTGGGTCCTGCAAATACTGTTCAACCTCAACTTTCAAGGCTCTAAAGTCCTCTAGATATTCTGGATCAATCGTTGATTCATCTGTCGCAATCAATTCTTGAAGCGTATGAGCCTCACCTGGATGAGCTGCGAAGGTTCCTTGCCATGCTGGATCTGGTGCATTCATTGGACCACCTGCACGAACAGTATTTCCTCCAATTGCTGGGAATTTCTCAACAATAATTGGCTTCTTACCAGCTTGTAAGACTGCAGCCGCTGCAGCTAATCCAGCTCCTCCGCCTCCGACGATGACAACGTCTGCCTGATAGGTTTTATCTTCTTTATCTAGGGCAGATGGCGCTTTTGAACGCTTCCGTAAAACATCTGGATTTGCACCGGCTTGTTTGACTGCACGCGCAACTCCATCTAAAACACCATTTGAAGTCACAGAAGCTCCTGACACCGCATCAACATTTAATGTTTGCCCCTCAATGATTTCTGCTGGAATACGGGTAAAGACGACATCTGCGATTCCTGAAGATTCTCCAGAAGAATCGATTTCAATTTTTTCAATACGGTCCTCAGAAACCGTTATATCCATCGGTAATTTACCATTATGGCCTTCAGTTGTAACATGGTAAGTCCCCGGTTCAAAGCGAACTTCTTCAGGAAGATTTAGTTGGTTTGCAACGGATACAAAGCGAAGGAAGCGATAAAAACAACTATCTAGAAAATCAACGGTTCGCTCATCAATCAAATCTCCATTATCATCAAACGCTCGATGCGCTCGACCAAGTAAAAACTCACTACCTGGCATAACTGTTGCATTTACCCCAGGAGCATCCAAAATCTGACGAAGATGAAGTTGGGCACGTGAAGAACCTTGAATATCGTAGGAAGCTCCGACAATCATTGTCGGCTTTCCGTCTAGTGGATGAATGTTAAAAGACAACCACTCGAGCAAGCTATTCAAACTTGATGGAATCGTATGATTGTGCTCGGGTGTCGAGATAATGACACCATCAGCTTCTAAAATAGCTTGATTAAACTTCTGAATAATAGGTGTATCAGTTTGATCATCTGTTTCATTGAACATCGGTACATCTGTTATTTCTAAAATCTCAATATCCGCTTTTGAAGCAAAATGTCTTTTCATAAATTGCAACAGGTTGCGATTATAGGATTTTTTTGCATTAGTCCCAACAATAGCTACTAATTTCATAGATTGTTCTCCTTTCTTGAAATACCTATGCTTTCAACCATTCTTCCCAGATGAATGATTTTTTTCGATTTGTATCTTCAGGTTTTACTAAAGCTTTTGTTAGTTCAACAAAATTTTGAAACTCTGAAAAATGTTCTTCTAGTTCTGCAACCTTTTCAGGATTGTTTAAATGGCACTCATCATCTAGGACTTGTTCAGAATGGCCTAGAAAGAACTCTGTACCAGGCATAACTCTTGCTTTAAGCTCTGGCGCATCTAAAATCTGACGTAAATGTGCCTGCGCTCTAGATGTTCCTAGCAAACCGAGAGAAGCACCTACAATCATAGTTGGTTTATTGATTAAGGCACGACTGGTATAAGCAATCCACTCTAAAGCAGAGGCCAAAGGTGCTGGTATCGTGTGGTCGTACTCAGGTGTTGAAATAATCACACCATCTGCGGCAAGAATTTTTTCTGAAAAAGCTTGAACTTCAGCTGGCGCTTGCTTGTCCTCAGGTTCGTTAAATGCTGGCAATTGTTTGATTTCCAATACCTCAATGTCGGCTTTATCCGAAAAGTGCTTTTGCATAAATTTCAAGAGTTTCCGATTGGTTGAGCGATCTGAATTGGTTCCAACGATAGCAACTAGTTTCATCTTGGTACCCCTTTCATTTATTTAATCTACTTTCATTATACTACTTTAGAAAATCTTGTAAATCCTTGATAATAAAGACCGTGTTATTCTATCAGATTATCGTACTTTAGTACAAGTTCGTGAAAAAATTAACAAAATATCTTCATAAACTATTGACCGGCTTCCTTAACTATGATATAGTCTTGGTGAAAAAATATACATTTAAGGAGGATGTTTTTATGAAAGAGACATTCAATCGTTGGAGGATTTTAGTCGCGTCTACAGCCATTCTTCTTTGCACAGGTGCCGTCTATTCCTTTTCTGTTTTTGCCGGACCACTTAGCAGTTCAACAGGCTGGTCCATGTCTGATATTATGTTAGCATTTGCTATCAACTCTGCAATCGGCCCTATCCCCATGATTCTTGGAGGTTATTTAGTTGACAAAGGTTACGTAAAATGGACCATCGCCCTCGGTGCTCTCCTATTTGCTAGCGGATTTTACTTAACCGGCTATGCCAATTCACCAGCCATGCTTTATTTGACCTATGGATTAATGGCTGGACTCGGTCAAGGTTTTGCCTATTCAGGTGCCCTCTCCAATTCACTTCGCCTCTTCCCTGATAAACGTGGCTTAGCTTCTGGAATTCTGACAGGCGGAATGGGATTTGCCGCAGTCATCGCTTCTCCAGTCGCAAGCAATCTCATTCAACAACAAGATGCCTTCTTTGCTTTTCGTACAATTGGGCTAGTCTATATTGTTGTTATCATCTGTGCAATTTTCTTTATCAAGGCAGCTCCAAGTGGCTACCAACCAGCAGGCTGGAAAGCTCCAGTACAAACTAAGCAAGGACCTACTAATAAAAACTGGAAACAAATGCTACGAGGTCCTCTGTTTTACATTATCATTAGCATGTTCTTTGTCGGCGCCTTTTCTGGTTTGATGATTGCCTCTCAGGCATCACCAATCGGTCAATCAATGTTTGGACTCTCTGCAGGCACTGCAGCTCTCTATGTCTCTCTTTATTCAATCGCAAACTCTAGTGGTCGTTTTATCTGGGGATCACTTTCTGATAAAATTGGCCGTTCAAAGACCCTATTAATTATCTATTCTGTCATTGTCCTAGCTTTATTCTCCCTAACTATCGTTCCTGGTCAATTCGGTTTTACCTTAGGAATTATTGGGCTTGGTATCTGCTTTGGTGGTGTTATGGGGGTCTTCCCATCTATCGTCATGGAAAATTACGGTCCTGCAAATCAAGGGGTCAACTACGGTATCGTCTTCACTGGATATTCTTTAGCAGCATTTTTCGCTCCCAAAGTCGCTGTTCAAATGGCAATGGCTAATGATGGAAATTATAGTGTAGCTTTTTATGTGGCTATCGCTCTCGCAGCTGTTGGGCTTCTCCTTAACCTCCTCTATATGAAGAAAAAAGGCTAAAAAAAGAGAACTTCCTATATAAGGAAGTTTTTTTGGTATAATAAAAGTAGTAATAGTGTATTGGGAGGAGTTACCATGGCAGACCGTTCACATTTCTTACGAGATAACCCATCTGACTTCCCATATGATTTTGAAAAACAAATCCTATCCAAGCAATCTTCTAATACAATTTATCATTGGCATCCTGAATTCGAGATAATCTATGTCAAAAAAGGAACTGCTACCTTCTATATCAACTCTGAGCGCTTTGAAAGTCATGAAGGTGATATTTTTCTAATTCAGCCAACGTCTCCTCACGCTATCTACCCTATTGAAAATCAAGAACAAATTTCAGCAGTTTTTCGTATCCATTTAGATTTCCTAGGTAGGAGTCAAATTGACAGTTTTAGCCAACGCTATATCCAACCCCTCCACTCTGGTCACTTTTGCCTTACTCCTCAAATATCACCAGGCGATAAGGCCTATGATCAAATTCAATCCTGCCTTCTTTCCCTCTTTTCTATCCTTGAAGAAAAAGGCATATACTACGATCTACTCATAAAATCTAAACTATACGAATTGCTTCATCTTCTTTTTAAGTATAGATACGTCAATCGACACTATACAGATGATACCTACCAAAAATACCAAAAACTAAAAGAAGTGATTTGCTACCTTGAACAGCACTACTCAGAACCCATTCATATTGAGCAACTGGCTGCAACATTTGGATATAGTAAAAATCACTTTATGAGTATTTTCAAGCAACATACTGGAGCCAGTTGTATGGACTACCTGCTCCAGTTACGTCTTGAGAAATCCTGTGAGAAACTCGTCCAAACCAACCTCAGCATTCAAGAAATTGCAAGCCAAGTCGGTTTCACCAACCTTTCAAACTTCAACCGTCAATTTAAGCAGCACTATCACTTAACACCTAGACAGTATCGAAACCAACAACTTAAAAATAAAACATGATTCTTTCTCCTTAGTCTTTCTCTAAGGAGTTTTTTCAAACAAAAAAGTCACCTGATTGGGTGACTTCTTTAGGAGATTATGATGAAAAAGAAAAGTTTAGGATTTCATTAAATAAAGTTAGGAGGTCTTTATTTAATGATTATATAATACAGGAAAAGACTTAAACTTTACTTAAGAAAAAATAATTTTTTTATCTTTTTCGATCCACCCAAATCATTCCTGTGCAATCATAAGTAGATAAGGTTTCAAAGCCCAAGGAACGATAAAATCTCAAATTTTTCTCTGTTTGGTCTGTCACCAGTTGAATTTGATAAGCATCCTTGTAGTCTATCAAAGCCTCTTTCATCAAGCAACTACCAATTCCTTGGCGCTGATAGATAGGCAAAACGATCAAATCCTGGACAAAAACCGATGAAAAACCATCTCCGACCAAACGAACCAAGCCCACCACGGCATCACCATCAAGTGCCAGATAAATCGCTAATGAGTGAGACAAGGCTCTCTCCAGCATCTGAGGTTGATGTGTATAATTTGTCCAACCGACTGCCTGATAGAGATGCAAAGCATCCTCTAACTTGACAACTTCTTGCTTTTTAACGGTAATCATGTCATCACCTCTTAGAGTTCTCTCAAGCTCTTATACTGGCACCCATTTTTATCAAAATTTTCAGGAGCCAACCATGCTTCCAAACGAGCTTTGACTTGAGGCCAGTCCTTATCAATCATAGACAACCAATCCGTATCTCGAGTACGCCCCTTATAAACGACTGCCTGGCGGAAGGTTCCTTCATAGACAAAGCCCAAACGTTCCGCAGCTCGTCTGGATGGCAAATTTAGAGCATCGCATTTCCACTCATAGCGACGATAGTTGAGCTCCTCAAAAACATAGCGTGCCAAAAGGTACTGGGCCTCTGTTCCTATCCTTGTCCCCTTAAGTGCTGGTGAAAAGGTGACGGCACCCACTTCTATTACTCGGTTATTCTGGTCAATTCGCATGAGAGAAAAAGTTCCCAAGGCCTTACCCGTTGCCTTGTCTATAATCACGTAGTAAAATCGATCCTTACGAGCCAACATCTGATTTAAAACGGCAACCAGTTCCTCCATGTCTGCCACTGGCTCCTGAAAGAGGTAGGTCCACATCTCCCGAGGAGTATCTGGACCATAAACAGCTAGCAGATCCTCCGCATGCTTTTCCACTAAAAGAGCTTCTATCCGAGCGTAGCGCCCTTCTAAGAAATCAATGGAAGGCAATTCACCTGGTGTATAACCTTCCATTGACTCACCAATCATCTGACCATATTCGTTTACTGGCATCGTTTTTCTCCTTGTTCATTCCTTGAATATAGTATAACATATCTTAATGAAAATTTTAGGAAACACTTGGTTTTCGATTCAACAATGCAAACTCCTCTTATAAAAATCATCCCCCCAGTTTATGGAGGAATGATCACATATGGAAACGAGTGAGTTAATGCCCCTTGTGCTTCTCTCTACGTTTTTGCTGTTTGCGTTCAAATTTCTCTTGCTTGAGCAATTGCTTTTGGAGACTGGACTGTTGTTTTGAATGCTTTTTTCGTTCCTCGTGCTGCAACTGCAAGAGCTCTTGCGATTTAGAAGAAACTTTCTGATTCACTTGTTTCTTTACAGCTCGCTGCAGACGCTTCGGATTCTTAATCTTCACATGCTGTTTGACTGTCGCCTCTGTACTAAAAGATAACCGAGCAAACTGAGTCTGTAAAAGTCTCAAAATTTCATCCTCTTTTGGTTCCTGACCAAATGTCACACGACAAACTTGATAAGTTCCCTCATACTCTTGTTCAAACAATCCATACCAAAATCCATCTTCAAAATAAACTGTCAAGCCAATTGAAACGATTTCCATGACAGCACCTCCTTAAATCTATCCCTAAGAATGGACAACCAAGGAGGAAGGTTACTGATAGGCTTACCTACGTCTGGACTACCAACCAGAACTGTGTTTTTATCTTAGTTGGAACTATTATAGCATAATCCAATTTAAAAATCCTTCAGATTCTACTCTGAAGGATTCCTATCTTATTTCACAACGATATTAACGAGTTTGTTAGGTACCGCAATCACCTTCACGATTTCCTTACCGTCAATCTCCGCTTTGACTTTTTCATCAGCCAGAGCAATTTCTTGCAATTCTTCGCGTGATAGATCTTTAGCAACCATGAGTTTGGCACGGACTTTTCCTTTGATTTGGACGACGATTTCGATTTCGTCTTCAACCAACTTACTTTCGTCCCATGTTGGCCAAGCTACATAAGAGATTGATTCACCTGTTGCTGCAACTGTTTGCCAGAGTTCTTCTGCCAAATGAGGCGCAAATGGGGCAATCAATTGGATAAAGCCTTTGACATAGTCCACATAGAGTTTGTCTTCCTTATTAGCAGCGTTGACAAAGACCATAAGTTGGGCAATGGCTGTGTTGAATTTCATGGATTCGATTTGCTCAGTGACAGATTTGACTGTTTCATTGTAGACCTTGTCAAGAGCACCATTGTTTTCCGCAACAATTTCTTTACTTGTAATCAAACGGTAAACACGGTCAAGGAATTTACGGCTTCCTTCCAGGCCTTCTTCTGACCAAGCGATAGAAGCATCAAGTGGTCCCATGAACATTTCATAGACACGAAGAGTATCGGCACCATATTGTTCTACCACATCGTCTGGGTTAACAACGTTCTTGAGGGATTTAGACATCTTGGCTGGTGCTTGCTCCAACTCTTCTCCTGTTTCCACATGGAAGAAAGAACCGTCACGTTTTTCAACCTTATCAGTCGCTACAAGGGCTCCACGGTGGTCACGGTAGCTTGTTCCCAAAATCATTCCTTGGTTAAAGAGTTTTTGGAATGGTTCTTTAGTTGGAACAACACCGATATCATAGAGGAATTTATGCCAGAAACGAGCGTAAAGCAAGTGAAGTACAGCGTGCTCCGCACCACCCACGTAGATATCCACTGGCAACCATTGTTTGAGGAGGTCCTCATCAGCCAATTTCTCAGTATTGTGTGGATCGATATAGCGGAGGTAGTACCAGCTTGAACCAGCCCATTGTGGCATAGTGTTTGTTTCACGACGACCTTTGACACCATCTTCACGAGTCACTTCAAGCCAGTCGGTCAAGTTAGCCAATGGGCTTTCCCCAGTACCTGAAGGACGGATATCCTTGGTGACTGGCAAGACAAGTGGCAATTCACTTTCAGGAACAGCTGTTGAAGTCCCATCTTCCCAATGAATGATTGGGATTGGCTCACCCCAGTAGCGCTGACGGCTAAAGAGCCAGTCGCGGAGACGGTAGGTAACCTTCTCTTGACCACATTCTTTTGCTTCCAGCCAAGCGACAATCTTGGCAACCGCATCTTCTTTATTAAGCCCATCTAGGAAGTCAGAATTGACATGAAGACCATCTTCTGTGTAAGCAGCCTCTTCAACGTTCCCACCTTCAAGCACCTCTACGATTGGAAGGCCGAATTGTTTGGCAAATTCCCAGTCACGTTGGTCATGGGCAGGCACAGCCATGACAGCACCTGTTCCATAACTAGCAAGCACATAGTCTGCAATCCAGATTGGAATTTCCTTACCATTGACAGGGTTGATGGCATAAGCACCCGTCCAAACACCAGTTTTTTCCTTGGCAAGGTCGGTACGAGCCAAGTCAGACTTGAGACTAGCTTGGTGTTTGTAGTCTGCAACTGCATCAGCTTGCTCTGGACTTGTGATAACGTCAACCAAGTCATGCTCAGGAGCCAAGACTGTGAAGGTCGCACCAAAAAGAGTATCAGGACGAGTAGTAAAGACGGTGAATTCCTTGTCAGTACCTTTCACTTTGAAAGTTACATTGGCACCAGTTGATTTCCCAATCCAGTTGCGTTGCATATCCTTGATAGACTCTGGCCAATCCAACTCATCCAAGTCATTAAGCAAACGCTCTGCATAGGCCGTGATTTTAAGCATCCATTGGCGCATTGGTTTGCGGACAACTGGATAGCCACCACGTTCAGAAGTTCCGTCAGGAAGGACTTCTTCATTAGCGATGGCTGTTCCCAACTCTTCAACCCAGTTTACTGGCACTTCCGCTTCATAGGCCAAGCCTTTTTCGTAAAGCTTAGTGAAAATCCATTGTGTCCACTTGTAGTAATTTGGATCTGTTGTGTTAACTTCACGATCCCAGTCGTAAGAGAATCCAAGCGCGTTGATTTGACGTTTGAAGTTGGCAATGTTTTCCGCTGTAAATTCTGCTGGGTCATTCCCCGTATCCATAGCGTATTGCTCTGCTGGCAAACCAAAGGCATCCCATCCCATTGGGTGAAGGACGTTGTATCCTTGCGCACGTTTGTAACGGCTGAGGATATCCGTTGCTGTATAACCTTCTGGGTGTCCTACGTGTAATCCAGCTCCTGAAGGATATGGGAACATATCGAGAGCATAAAACTTCGGTTTTGATGCATCTGTTCCTGTCTTAAATGTATGATGTTCTGCCCAGTAGCCCTGCCACTTAGGCTCAATTTCTTTATGATTGTAAAAACTCATGGTCTCTCTCCAATTTTGTGATGTTACTATTATACCATTTTTGAGGGAATTTGAAAGACGAGAAATGTTCTTTTAGACTTGGATATCAAGAAATACTAAGTCGCAAATCCACCTTATTTAACAGGAAAAAAATTAGCTCCTAATCGGAGCTAACTTCTATTGATTATTTGTCTCTTCCATCTTCTCACGTCCGAGCTCTCGATAGCTACGGTCACCAACAACTTCTACGCTAAACTGACCGTCCTCATATTCAAGAATCGTCACGCTACCATTATCTAGACCATGCGGATGCATGCCATTGATTAGATAAACAATGGTCCCAATCGTCATTCCATGGCTCACAACGAGGGCATTACCCCCACCTTGTTCTTCCATTTCTTTGGCAATCGCTTCAAAACCTTCCTTGATTCGACCACTGAGTTTTTCCCAACCTTCAGCCCAGCCTGCTGTATCAACCTCTACCAAACCTTCTGCTAGTTCAGCATAAGACAACTGATGAACATGGTCTACATTGAAAATTCTCGGAATCAATCCCATAAAGAGGTCCCCATCATAGGCCCCATCAAAACTACCAAAGCACCACTCACGGATTCGCTTGTCCATGCGGTAAGGGATTTTCCCCTGCAGGCCAAGTTCTTCTAGGATAATTCCCATGGTTTGAATAGTACGCCCTGAATCGCTGGAATAAGCGCGGTCAAACTGCAAGCCAGACTCTCTCAAGCCAATTCCCAGTTCATGGATTCCCAACTCACCTTCTGCTGTCAGAGGTGTATCACTCCATCCTTGAGCACGTCCAATCGTGTTAAACATCGTTTTACCATGACGGATCAAGTACAATCTTACTTTAGACATTTTCTATCCTCCATTTTCTTCTATTATATCATGGATCAAAGAAATATTTGGCTTTCAACAGTAAAGCCAACATTTGTAAATTATCCAAAAGAAAAGCTACCCTCATGGTAGCTTCCTTAGGAGATTATTATGAAAAAGTTTAGGATTTCTATTAAATAAAGTTAGGAGGTCTTTATTTAATGATTATAGTATACACAGTCATCCTTAAACCCAACTTAAATCCTCTCTCTTTTTTATTAATTTTTAAAACTATGGATTGGAGCCGGGATTTGCCCACCGCGAGAGATGAAATCAACAGACGAAGCCCCGTTGACCTTCATCACTGGAGCTGTCCCAAGCAAGCCACCAAATTCAATCATATCGCCTTCTTTGCCCTTTGGAATAATACGGACAGCCGTTGTTTTCATGTTAATAACACCGATTGCCGCCTCATCCGCAATCATAGCCGCAATGGTTTCAGCAGGCGTATCTTCCGGAATGGCAATCATATCCAGCCCAACAGAACAGATAGCCGTCATAGCTTCTAGTTTCTCTAAATTCAGAGAGCCATTTTGCACCGCAGCAATCATCCCCTCATCTTCAGAAACGGGGATAAAAGCCCCTGATAAGCCACCGACTTGGTTACAAGCCATCACTCCGCCCTTCTTAACTTGGTCATTCAAAAGAGCGAGGGCAGCCGTCGTCCCATGCGTACCAACTGTTTCTAGGCCCATTTCCTCAAGGACACGAGCCACAGAATCACCTACCGCAGGAGTAGGTGCCAAACTTAGGTCGACAATTCCAAAGTCAACACCAAGGCGTTCACTCGCCATTTGCCCAACCAGCTGACCGATACGAGTAATCTTGAATGCCGTTTTCTTGACTGTTTCCGCTACTACATCAAAGCTCTGTCCACGAACTTTTTCCAAGGCACGCTTGACAACACCAGGACCTGAAACACCAACATTGATGATGACATCTGCTTCACCGACACCATGGAAGGCCCCCGCCATAAAAGGATTGTCCTCAACAGCGTTAGCAAATACGACTAATTTAGCAGCTCCCATATCTGATAGGTTCGCTGTCTCCTTGATGATACGTCCCATATCTGCAACCGCAGTCATGTTGATACCTGACTTGGTTGAGCCAATATTAACAGACGAACAAACTTTGTCTGTCTCAGCTAGAGCGTGTGGGATAGAATTGATGAGAATTTCATCTCCTTTTTGGTAGCCTTTTTGTACCAAAGCTGAGAATCCACCGATAAAGTCAACACCAATCTCCTTGGCAGCCTTGTCAAGTGCCTTTGCCAAAACAACATAGTCTGTCGCATCAGTCGCTGCACCAATCAATGAAATCGGAGTCACCGATACCCGTTTATTAACAATAGGAATCCCTAGTTCTGCAGCAATTTCATCTCCTACAGCCACTAGATTTGCAGCTTTAGTTGTGATTTTTTGGTAAATTTTTTCAGCAGCACGTTCGATGTCTGGATCAATACAGTCCAAAAGGGAAATCCCCATGGTGATGGTTCTGATATCGAAGTTCTGCTCCTCGATCATGGCAATAGTTTCAGTAACTTGTCTAATATCCATAGCCACCTCCTAGATATTGTACATAGCGTCAAAAATCGCCGCACTTTGAATATTGATTTTAACATTCAAGGACTGACCGAAAGTTTCAAACTCATTTCGGAGATAAGTGAAATCCTGCTTTTCGTCACTAGAAACGATCGCCATCATGGTAAAGTATTCATCCAACACTGTCTGAGAAATATCATCAATATTCAAACCCAACTCTGCAATCTTCGTAGACACGCCTGCAACAATACCAGCCTTGTCCTTGCCAACCACTGTAATAATAGCCTTCATTCTTATACCCCATTTCTACGATTATGAGAAAACCTGAACGTTTTTGATTTTCTTTTTCCTAGTATAGCATATTTCCATAGAAAATACTAAAAAACGCCTGCTTACGAAGTTGTTCTTAAACAAAAAACAATTTCGTAAACAAGCGTCTACCCTATCAAATGATGATGAGTGTTCCCGCTAGGACCGAAGTCCCAGCGGTAGACCAGAGCTAGACTAAGAGCACAAGACTCCATCATCATAACACTCAACAAAATTGATGATTTTATACTAATTCGATGATCGCCATTGGCGCAGCATCACCACGACGTGGTTCAGTTTTAAGGATACGAGTGTATCCACCGTTACGTTCAGCATAACGAGGTGCGATTTCTGAGAACAATTTTTGAAGTGCTGTAGTTGAAGTGTACTTATCAGTTGCTTCATCATAGTTTTCAGATGCGATTTCATTACGTACGAAAGCAGCTGCTTGACGACGTGCATGCAAATCACCACGTTTACCTAGAGTAATCATTTTTTCAACAGTTTTACGGATTTCTTTAGCACGAGCTTCAGTTGTCACGATTGATTCGTTGATCAAAAGGTCAGTTGTCAAATCGCGAAGCATTGCTTTACGTTGTGAGCTAGTGCGTCCTAGTTTACGGTAAGCCATGTATTCCTCCTTTATTTATCTTTTAATCCAAGACCCAAGTCAATGAGTTTGAGTTTCACTTCTTCCAAACTCTTGCGTCCAAGATTTCGTACTTTCATCATCTCTGCTTCAGATTTTTCTGTCAAATCATGCACAGTATTGATACCGGCACGTTTCAAACAGTTGTATGAACGCACAGACAAGTCCAGTTCCTCAATCGTACGATCCAAAATACGATCGTCAGATTCAGTATCAGCTTCTTTCATCACTTCAGTTGACTTCGCAATCTCAGTAAGATTTGTAAACAAATCAAGATGTTCTGTCAAGATACGTGCTGAAAGCCCTAAAGCATCTTCTGGAATAATTGTTCCATTAGTCAAGATTTCAAGGGTTAATTTGTCAAATCCATCATTGCTACCTACACGAGCAGGTTCAACTTGATAGTTGACTTTTGTAACTGGTGTATAAATAGAATCTACAGCAAGTGTTCCAACTGGTGCATTATCTTTTTTGTTTTCATCAGCAGGTACATATCCACGACCACTGTTAACAGTCATTGTCGCTTTTAGGGAAGAACCTTCACCGATTGTAAAGAGATAATGATCTGGATTTACAATCTCAATATCACTGTCAGTCAAAATGTCTCCAGCTGTAATTTCAGCAGGACCTTCAACGTCAAGTTCAATGATTTTTTCGTCTTCAACGTATGATTTCACTGCAATCCCTTTAATGTTCAGAATGATTTGCATCACGTCTTCACGAACACCTGGAACTGTGTCGAACTCATGCAAGACACCTTCAATGTTGATAGATGTCACTGCTGCTCCCGGTAAAGAAGCTAGTAGTACACGACGAAGAGAGTTACCAAGAGTTGTACCGTAGCCACGTTCAAGTGGTTCGATTACAAACTTGCCATAATCTTTATTTTCATCAATTTTTGTTATATTTGGTTTTTCAAACTCAATCATTTAGTTACTCCCTCTTAAACGAAAAGCAGTGTAATGCGATGATTATACACGGCGACGTTTTGGAGGACGAGCACCATTGTGTGGCACTGGAGTCACATCACGAATTGCTGTTACTTCAAGACCAGCGGCAGCAAGCGCACGAATAGCTGACTCACGACCAGAACCTGGACCTTTTACAGTAACTTCAACTGATTTAAGACCGTGTTCTTGTGCAGATTTAGCAGCAGCTTCTGAAGCCATTTGAGCAGCGAATGGTGTAGATTTACGAGAACCTTTGAAACCAAGAGCACCAGCTGATGACCAAGCAATTGCATTACCATGCACATCAGTAATCATAACAATAGTGTTATTAAATGTAGCGTGAATATGAGCAATACCAGATTCGATATTCTTTTTCACACGACGTTTACGTGTTGGTTTAGCCAAGACTTTTACCTCCTATATTATTTTTTCTTACCAGCAATCGCAACAGCTTTACCTTTACGAGTGCGAGCGTTGTTTTTAGTGTTTTGTCCACGGACAGGAAGTCCACGACGGTGACGAATACCACGGTAAGAACCGATTTCCATCAAACGTTTGATGTTCAAGTTTACTTCACGACGAAGGTCACCTTCAACTTTGATTGCATCCACTTCACGACGGATAGCATCTTCTTGATCTGATGTAAGGTCACGTACACGAACATCTTCTGAGATTCCAGCAGCAGCCAAAATTTTCTTAGATGTTGCAAGTCCGATACCATAAACGTAAGTCAATGAGATTACTACGCGTTTGTCATTTGGAATGTCAACTCCAGCAATACGAGCCATGTTTTCTCCTTTCTATCTTATCCTTGACGTTGTTTGTGTTTTGGATTTGCTGGGCAAATTACCATAACACGACCATTACGACGAATTACTTTACAGTATTCGCAAATTGGTTTGACCGATGGTCTTACTTTCATTTCTTATCCCTCCAAGTTTTTCGATTATTTAAAGCGGTAAGTGATACGTCCACGTGTCAAGTCATATGGACTCATCTCGACAGTAACACGATCTCCCGCTAAAATACGAATATAGTTTTTACGAATTTTACCAGAAACTGTTGCTAAAATCTGATGTCCATTTTCAAGTTCAACCGTAAACATTGCATTAGGCATTGTATCGACTACTTTGCCTTCAACTTCAATCACATCGTCTTTTGCCACGCAAAAGCACCTCCATAAATTTCGATTTGATGCCTCTAAACATAGAGACAACAATTATAAGTCAGACTATCTCAGTATAACATTTGTAGCGATTTTTTGCAAGTGTGAAAAACGCTTTATTTCAAATTTGTCAATACTTTTTCGATGTCTTTGAACACATCATTAATATCTTGATTTCCTTCGATATCGTGGACCAAACCTTTGGCACGGTAGTGAGCAATGATTGGTTCACCTTGTGCGATATTCACATCCAAACGACGCTTCACTGTCTCCGGTTTGTCATCTTCGCGTTGGTAGTAATCTTCTTCTTTGTAGTCAACTGGTGGGTTGAAAATTTTGTGGAAGGTTTCACCTGTTTCGCGGTGGATGATGCGGCCACTCAAACGTTCCAAGAGACAGTCTGGATTCACTTCGATGTTGATCACACCTTCCAATTCGATACCAAGTTCAGCCAATGTTTTGTCCAAGGCATGAGCTTGTTCAATCGTACGTGGGTAACCATCCAACAAGAAACCTGTTTCTTTGATGTCGTCCTGAGAAAGGCGTTCTTTAACAATACCATTTGTAACTTCGTCTGGAACCAACTCACCTTTGTCAATGTATGACTTTGCAAGTACACCCATTTCAGTTTGATTAGCCATAGCAGCACGGAACATATCTCCAGTTGAAATGTGTGCCACGTGGAATTGCTCCACAATTTTAACCGCTTGCGTTCCCTTACCTGCTCCAGGTAAGCCCATAATCAAAAGATTCATGATAGGATCTCCTTATTTTGTATTTAAATAGAAGCAGAAATTTGTTTCAACCCCTATTTAAAAACAAAATAGAAGAGGGGAGACGAAAGTCTCTCTGATAGGTAGACCTTCATACTCCACTCTCTAAGCCACCTTGTTCTATATCAAACAAGATTTGCCTCTATTCTGTTATATTCATGAAACCGACATATTTCCGTTTCAATAGATAACCTTCCAACTGTTTAATTCCCTCAACACCTGTCGAAATAATAATCAAAAGACTAGTTCCCCCAAAAGCAACGGCTTCTGAAAGTCCAAAAACATCTTTTGCCACAATCGGCATGATGGAAATGACCCCTAGAAAAAGGGAGCCGACGGTTGCAAGGCGACGAAGAAGTTTCGACATAAACTCTTCAGTACCTTTACCTGGACGAACACCATGGATATAGGCTCCACTCTTTTGTAAATTCTCTGCTGTTTTTTCAGGATTGATTTGTACAAATGTATAAAAGAAAGTAAAGAGAATAATCAAGAGAGCATAGGTAAAGATACCACTAATGGTTGTTGTCGCAAGAAGCGATTGGGCTGTTCGTACCCAAGATGCATTGTAACCCATGGCACTTACAAATTGGAAGATGGCTGCTGGCGCAGCTGTAATCGAACTTGCAAAGATAACTGGGATAACCCCCGCTGGATTCACCTTCAATGGAAGGTATGAACTAGATGGGGCACCTTGAGCAACTTTTGTATATTGGATTGGAATTTTATATTCTGCTTGCTGTACATAAGTTGTAAAATAGATAATCAACAAAACAGCGACGACTAGGATAGCGACAAAGATTATAGACGAATTCAAACGACTACTTGGAACGTTGACAAAATAGTCAACATAGATGCTATGAATCATCTCTGGGATTGAAGCTACAATCCCGGCAAAGATAATCATAGAAACTCCATTACCATATCCTTTATCCGTAATTTGTTCCCCTAGCCAAGTCACAATCATACTTCCAGCAGTAAGAATGATACCAATCGTAATAAAAACTTGTGGAGTAAGGTCAGTTGTCAATAATTTTGCACCCGAAAGAGTGTTAAAACCAGCTGTAATACCCACTGATTGCACAAAAGCAAGTACAAGCGCAATATAGCGAGTCGCTTGGTTCAATTTTCTCCGACCTACTTCCCCTTGTTTGCCCCATTCTACAAACTTCGGTAAAATATCCATTTGTAGCAATTGAACAACGATGGAAGCAGTGATATACGGACTTACACCGAGTGCGAAAACGGAGAAGTTCTTCATGGCATTCCCTGAAACAAGACTAAGCATGTTCAAGAAAGATAAACCGCTGAGAGCTTCTAAACTTTTTGCATTGACACCTGGAACAGTAATACTTGTCCCAATACGGAAAACAAGAATGATAAAAATCGTAAAGAGAATTTTCGATCGAACTTGTTTAACCTTGAGCGCTTCTTTTAATAATTTAAAAAACATGGGTCACCTCTCTTAGATGACTTCTACAGAACCACCTTTAGCAGTGATAGCTTCCTCAGCTGATTTAGAGAATTTAGCTGCTTTCACAGTCAATTTCTTAGTCAACTCACCGTTACCAAGAATTTTAACTCCTGATTTTTCAGCTTTCACAATTCCTGCTTCGATAAGTACAACTGGAGTTACTTCTGCACCGTCTTCAAAGACGTTCAATTGGTCAAGGTTTACAATTGCGTATTCTTTAGCGTTGATGTTAGTGAATCCACGTTTTGGAAGACGACGGAACAATGGAGTTTGTCCACCTTCAAAACCAAGGCGAACTCCGCCACCGCTACGAGCTTTTTGACCTTTTTGACCGCGACCAGATGTTTTACCGTTACCTGATGAAGTACCACGACCAACACGGTTACGTACTTTACGAGAACCTTCTGCAGGTTTCAATTCATGAAGTTTCATTATTATTTTCTCCTCTTTTGTAAAATGCTAGCGCCGATAAGAGAGAAAAGGTTGTCTCCCTTATCAACTCGCCTATACATTCGTCATCTTAGATGACTATACCTAGTTTTAGGGGATGAGTATTGCCACATCCCCTAAAAATCATTAGTTTACTTCTTCAACTGTTACCAAGTGAGATACCGCAGTGATCATACCACGGATAGCAGCGTTATCTTCTTTAATAACAGAGCTGTTCAATTTGCCAAGTCCAAGTGCTACAACAGTTTTACGTTGTGATGGAATGCGTCCGATTGGAGACTTAGTCAAAGTAATTTTAATTTGAGCCATTTTATCCCCTTTCTTATGCCAAATCAGAAACTGAAATACCACGAAGGGCAGCAACTTCTTCAGCGCGTTTCAATTGTTTCAAACCTTCAACAGTTGCGCGAACAATGTTGATTGGAGTGTTAGAACCAAGTGATTTAGATGTAATATCTGCCACACCTGCCAATTCCACAACGGCACGAACTGCACCACCAGCGGCAACTCCAGAACCTTCTACAGCAGGTTTCAACAATACTTTAGCTCCACCAAATTCTGAAAGAACTTCGTGTGGGATTGTTGTTCCAACCATAGGAACTTCAATCAAGTTTTTCTTAGCATCTTCTACTGCTTTGCGGATCGCTTCTGGAACTTCTTGAGCTTTACCAGTACCAAATCCTACGCGACCATTGTGGTCACCAACAACAACAAGAGCTGCGAAACGAAGACGACGTCCACCTTTAACAACTTTTGTAACACGGTTGACAGCAACTACGCGTTCTTCTAATTCAACTGCATTGTCTTTAAATGCCATTTTCTAGTGTCCTCCTATTAGAATTTCAATCCGTTTTCACGAGCTGCATCAGCCAAAGCTTTCACACGTCCGTGATATAGATATCCACCGCGGTCGAACACCACTTCTGAAATACCTTTAGCGTTTGCACGTTCTGCAACGAGTTTACCGACAGTAACGGCTTGTTCAGTTTTAGTTCCTTTTGAAACTTCTTTGTCAAGAGTTGAAGCACTTGCGAGCGTTACACCCGCTACGTCATCAATCACTTGAGCGTAGATGCCTGTATTAGAACGGAATACGTTCAAACGTGGGCGATCAGCAGTTCCAGAGAGTTTTCCGCGAACGCGACGGTGGCGTTTTTGGCGGAGTTTGTTTTTATCTGGTTTTGAAATCACAGTTTTCACCTCTTTAGTTTTAAATCGTGTGCTATGCACAAAGTTGGAAAATAGGTTGGTGGTTGAAGATCAACCACTCAACATTATTTACCTGTTTTACCTTCTTTAAGACGAACATATTCGCCAACGTAACGGATACCTTTACCTTTATATGGTTCTGGTGAACGAAGGCTACGTACGTAAGCAGCTGTTTGACCAACTACTTCTTTTGAAATTCCGCTAACAACGATTGTTGTTGGGTTTGGAAGTTCAAAAGTAATTCCTTCTGGAGCTTCAACTTCGTCTGGATGAGATTTACCAACAGCCAAGACAAGTTTGTTTCCTTGAAGTTGTGCACGGTAACCAACCCCACGCATTTCAAGTTCTTTCTTGAATCCTTCTGATACACCAACAACCATGTTGTTCAAAAGGGCACGTGTAGTTCCGTGGATAGTTTTCATTTCTTTTGAATCGTTTGGACGGTGAAGAGTTACTTCAGTACCTTCCACACGGATTTCAATATCTTTTGAGAACTCACGAGTAAGTTCTCCTTTAGGTCCTTTTACAGTTACAACGTTGTCATTGTTAGTGAGTTCAACACCAGCAGGCAACACGATAACTTTATTACCAATACGTGACATGTTTATTTTCTCCTGTTAGATTGTCAGGCCACAAGGGCCAGTTTTCACGGGGTTAAATCGATTTCTCGATTTAAAGGAACATTTAGGTTTCAATTTCAAAGTGAATCTAGGCATCGTCTCGCAGGCATAACTTTGGGTTAGGCAAGAGACGATAACGAAGAGGCACAAAGAAATTGGGAGCTAAATATTACCAAACGTAAGCGATAACCTCACCACCAACGTTCTTTTGGCGAGCTTCTTTATCAGTAAGCAAACCTTCAGAAGTTGAAAGGATAGCAATTCCAAGTCCGTTAAGAACTTTTGGAAGATCTTCACGTTTTTTGTAGACACGAAGTCCTGGTTTAGAAACACGTTTCAAGTTAGTGATAACTTTTTCACCGTTTGGACCGTATTTAAGGAATACACGGATGATGCCTTGTTTGTCATCTTCGATGATTTCTACGTTCTTAACGAAACCTTCGCGTTTAAGGATTTCAGCAATCCCTTTTTTGATGTTTGATGCAGGTACTTCAAGTACTTCGTGTTTCGCTTGGTTAGCGTTACGAATACGAGTTAGGAAGTCTGCGATTGGGTCAGTCATAACCATTTTATTTTTCTCCTCTTACTAGTAGTTTGCAAGTTGCACTTGCTAGTTAATACATGATACAAAGAGCGTAACAGCAAGAGCAAAAATAGGCAATTTGATGTAGGAGAGATGCTCCAAAGCAAATTGGTCTTTTTTGCCAAAACTGTAGCTCGTGTTCAAATTGGCAAACCCAACTGAACCCGGGCTAAACTCTGTGTGAAAAAGATAAACTTTCCCAGAAACTTCAGTTTCTTTGTCAAGTTTCCTATTTTCACTTGGAGTTTTGACGCCCTTGATATCTTAAATTACCAAGATGCTTTTGTTACACCAGGAATTTGTCCTTTGTAAGCTAATTCACGGAAGCAAACACGGCAAAGTTTAAATTTGCGGTAAACTGAATGTGGACGACCACATTTTTCACAACGAGTATAAGCTTGAGTAGAGAACTTCGCTGGACGTTTGTTCTTAGCAATCATTGATTTTTTAGCCATTAGATTTACCTCCTATATTATTTTGCAAAAGGCATTCCAAGGCCTGTAAGCAATGCACGTGACTCTTCGTCAGTGTTAGCAGTTGTTACGATAACGATGTCAAGACCACGAGTTTTGTCAACGTCATCAAAGTTGATTTCTGGGAAGATCAATTGTTCTTTCACACCAAGTGTGTAGTTTCCGCGTCCGTCAAATGATTTTGTTGGAACACCGTGGAAGTCACGTACACGTGGAAGTGAAACTGAAACCAATTTGTCCAAGAATTCGTACATACGTTCACCACGAAGGGTAACTTTTGCACCAATCGCAACACCTTCACGAAGACGGAAGCCGGCGATTGATTTTTTAGCTTTAGTGATAAGTGGTTTTTGACCTGAGATAAGTGCCAATTCTTCAGCAGCTTTTTCAAGACTTTTAGCGTTTGATACAGCTTCACCAACACCCATGTTCAAAACGATCTTATCTACTTTAGGCACAGCCATCACTGATGAGTAGTTGAATTGTTCTGTCAAAGCAGGAACTACTTCATTAAGATATTTTTCTTTTAAACGATTTGCCATTATACTTCTCCTTTCCTTCGTGATTAATCAAGCACTTCGCCTGATTTTTTGTTGTAGCGAACTTTTTTACCGTCTACAAATTTGTAACCAACACGACCAGCTACACCATTTTTGTCCAAAACTTGAACGTTTGATACGTGGATAGCTGCTTCTTTCTCGATGATACCACCTTGAGGAAGTTCGTTAGTTGGACGTTGGTGTTTCTTAACGATGTTAACACCTTCAACGATAACTTTGTTTACTTTTGGAAGGGCAGTAAGGACAACAGCTTCTGTTCCCTTATCTTTACCAGCGATTACGCGAACTTTGTCGCCTTTTTTTACAAACATTAGATTTCTCCTTGATTTTTCTTACGCCCACAAGGGCACCCTGGAGGTAAATCCAGGGGACTAGTTTGTTTTTTTTACTCTGCGAAAATCAAAGCAATTCTTCGTCAGTTTCAACTCACCTAACTCAAGTTATGCTTTCGTTTCACTTCCTAGACTTGTTTTAATTTTCTTTGAGCAATCAATTAAAGTACTTCTGGAGCAAGTGACACGATCTTCATGAAGCCACCTTCACGCAATTCACGTGCAACTGGGCCAAAGATACGTGTTCCGCGAGGAGTTTTGTCTTCACGGATGATAACTGCTGCGTTTTCGTCAAACTTGATGTATGAACCATCAGCACGACGAGCACCTGATTTAGTACGAACGATAACAGCTTTTACAACGTCACCTTTTTTAACCGCGCCACCAGGAGTAGCTTGTTTTACAGATGCCACAATAACATCACCGATGTTCGCAAATTTACGTTTAGAACCACCAAGAACTTTGATAGTCAAGATTTCGCGTGCACCGCTGTTGTCTGCGACTTTCAAACGAGTTTCTGTTTGAATCATTTCAGTATTCTCCTTTCAGGCTTGATTAGATGATAACCGCTTCTTCAACAACTTCTACAAGACGGAAACGTTTTGTAGCTGAAAGCGGACGAGTTTCCATGATACGTACGATATCGCCTTCTTTGGCAACATTGTTTTCATCATGTGCTTTGTATTTTTTAGAGTAGTTAATACGTTTACCATAGACTGGGTGGTTACGTTTTGTTTCAACTACAACTGTGATTGTCTTGTCCATTTTGTCAGATACAACACGTCCAACAAGAACTTTACGATTATTGCGTTCCATTGAAATTTCTCCTTCCCTAGTCTATTATTTCGCTTCAGATTGAACTGTTTTGATACGAGCGATTTGTTTTTTAACTTCTTTCAAGCGAGCTGTTTGTTCCAATTGACCAGTAGCAGCTTGGAAACGAAGTTCAAACAATTCTTTTTTCAATTCGTTTTCGCGCTTCGCGAGTTCTTCTTGAGAAAGACCACGAAGTTCTTTAACAAATTCTTTTACTTCATTAAGTTTCATGCCTTCTCCTTATTCTGCTTCACGTTTTACGAATTTACATTTAACTGGCAATTTGTGGCTAGCAAGACGAAGCGCTTCGCGAGCGATCTCTTCAGATACACCAGCAACTTCAAACATCACTTTACCACGTTTAACTGGTGCTACCCAACCTTCAGGTGCCCCTTTACCAGATCCCATACGCACACCGATAGCTTTAGCAGTGTATGATTTGTGTGGGAAGATTTTAATCCAAACTTTACCACCACGTTTCATGTAACGAGTCATGGCGATACGAGCAGCTTCGATTTGGCGGTTAGTGATCCAGTGGCTAGTTGTAGCTTGAAGACCGTATTCACCGAATGCTACTTCTTTTCCACCTTTTGCTTCACCGCGCATTTTTCCACGGAATTCACGACGGTGTTTAACACGTTTAGGTACTAACATTGGTTATTTACCTCCTTTAGTGTTTTTACGAGCTGGAAGAACTTCACCACGGTAGATCCATACTTTAACACCAAGTTTACCGTATGTAGTATCTGCTTCTTCCCAAGCGTAATCGATATCTGCACGAAGTGTGTGAAGTGGAACAGTTCCTTCAGAGTATCCTTCAGCACGGGCGATATCTGCACCGTTCAAACGACCTGATACTTGAGTTTTGATTCCTTTAGCTCCAGCACGCATTGCACGTTGGATTGCTTGTTTTTGTGCACGACGGAAAGCAACACGTTGCTCCAATTGACGAGCAATTCCTTCACCTACAAGGTGAGCATCCAAATCAGGTTGTTTGATTTCGATGATGTTGATGTGTACTTGTTTTCCAGTCAATTTGTTAAGTTTTGCACGGAGTGCATCAACGTTAGCACCACCTTTACCGATAACCATACCTGGTTTAGCAGTGTGAAGTGAAACGTTAACTTTGTTTACTGCGCGTTCGATTTCGATAGTTGAAACTGCTGCGTCAGCAAGTTCTTTTTGAACGAATTTACGGATTGCAAGATCTTCATGAAGGTAATCCGCGTATTCTTTTTCAGCATACCATTTGGCATCCCAATCACGGATGATGCCGACACGCATACCAATTGGATGTACTTTTTGACCCACGATGTTACCTCCTTATTTTTCTGCAACAGCCACAGTGATGTGAGCTGTACGTTTGTTGATTGGTGAAGCTGAACCTTTCGCACGTGGACGGAAACGTTTCATAGTTGGTCCTTCGTTTGCGAATGCTTCAGATACTACCAAGTTAGCTTTGTCCAAACCAAAGTTGTTTTCAGCGTTAGCTACAGCTGAATTCAAAACTTTCAAGATGATTTCAGCAGCTTTGTTTGGTGTGAATGTCAAGATTGCAATAGCATCGGCTACGCTTTTACCACGGATGTTGTCAAGAACAAGACGTGATTTACGAGGTGAAACACGTACTGTACGAGCCATTGCTTTAGCTGAAGTAATTTCTGCCATTTATGTTCTCCTTATTTTCTACGTGTTTTCTTGTCGTCTGCAGCGTGACCTTTGTAAGTACGAGTTGGTGCAAATTCACCAAGTTTGTGACCTACCATGTCTTCTTGGATGTAAACCGGTACGTGTTTACGTCCGTCATAAACTGCAATAGTGTAACCAATGAAACTTGGGAAAATCGTTGAACGACGTGACCAAGTTTTGATAACTTTTTTCTTTTCGTCGTTAGCTTGAGCTTCAACTTTTTTCATCAAATGCTCATCGACGAAAGGTCCTTTTTTAAGACTGCGTCCCATTTTTATATTTTCTCCTTTAAATGTTGTACCACAGCGGCTTGCGCTCACATGGAGCGCTACCGAGCTGGCGGATTTCCTAGTTGCTTAGGCGACTAGTTTACTATTATTTCTCGTTGCGACGACGAACGATAAGTTTGTCAGATTTCGCTTTCTTGTTACGAGTTTTAAGACCAAGAGCAGGTTTGCCCCATGGAGTAGATGGCGCTTTACGACCAACTGGTGCTTTACCTTCACCACCACCGTGTGGGTGATCGTTAGGGTTCATTACAGAACCACGAACTGTTGGGCGGATACCTTTCCAACGACTACGTCCTGCTTTACCAAGGTTTACAAGTCCATGTTGTTCGTTTCCGACAACACCAACTGTAGCACGACAAGTTCCAAGAATCATACGAACTTCGCCAGATTGAAGACGAACAAGAACATATTTACCTTCTTGACCCAATACTTGAGCAGAAGCTCCAGCAGCACGTACCAATTCTCCACCACGACCTGGTTTCAATTCGATGTTGTGGATCAAAGTACCCACTGGGATGTTAGCAAGTGGAAGAGCGTTTCCGACTTTGATATCTGCTTCAGGACCTGAAACGATACGTTGACCAACTTCAAGACCTTTTGGAGCGATGATGTATGCTTTCACACCGTCAGTGTAGTGTACAAGAGCGATGTTTGCAGAACGGTTTGGATCGTACTCGATTGTTTTAACAACTGCTTCAACATTGTCTTTGTTACGTTTGAAGTCAACCAAACGGTAGAAACGTTTGTGTCCACCACCTTGGTGACGAACAGTGATACGACCGTTGTTGTTACGACCAGCCTTGTTCTTCAAAGCAACAAGCAATGATTTTTCAGGAGTGCTTGTTGTGATTTCAGCGAAATCCAAAGAAGTCATATTACGGCGACCGTTTGTTGTTGGTTTATAAACACGAATTCCCACGATATTTCCTCCTTAGATTATTCAGCTTCAGCAGCAAACAACTCGATTGCTTTTGAATCAGCTGTAAGTGTGATGATAGCTTTTTTAGTTTTGTTAGTAAAACCAGTATAACGTCCAACACGTTTAGCTTTAGGTTTTACGTTAATTGTGTTAACGTTGGCAACTTTAACACCTTCGAAAGCAGCTTCAACAGCTTGCTTGATCAAAAGTTTGTGTGCACGAGCGTCAACTTCAAATACATATTTGCCTGCTTCAAGTTGAGCCATTGAGCTTTCAGTGATGACAGGTTTTTTGATAACATCATACAAATTCATTATGCAAGAACCTCCTCGATTTTAGAGATAGCTGCTTGTGTGACAAGAAGTTTGTCGCTATTTGCGATGTCAAGAACACTTGCAGTTGTAGCAGTTGCAACTTTCACGTTTGGAAGGTTACGAGCTGAAAGAGCTGCGAATTCATTTCCTTCTTCAAGGATAACAAGAACTTTAGAATCGATGCTCAATGCTGCAAGAACTTTTGCAAATTCAGCAGTTTTTGGAGCTGTAAATGAAAGAGCGTCTACAGCTACGAATTTGTTTTCAGCAACTTTTTCAGAGTAAACTGATTTAAGAGCTAGGCGACGAACTTTTTGTGGAAGTTTGTAGCCGTATGAACGTGGAGTTGGTCCGAAGACAACACCACCACCACGCCATTGTGGTGAGCGGATAGAACCTTGACGAGCACGTCCAGTTCCTTTTTGACGCCATGGTTTGCGTCCACCACCTGATACTGCAGAGCGGTTTTTAACAGCGTGTGTTCCTTGACGAAGGCTTGCGCGTTGGCTGATGATCACATCAAACACAACTGATTCATTTGGTTCGATACCAAATACTGCATCGTTAAGAACAACTTGGCCAGCTTCTTTACCAGTTTGGTCAAATAATGTTACGTTTGCCATTGTGACTGATTTCCCCTTTCTTTATTATTTACCAGCTTTAACTGCTGATTTGATAGTGATAAGAGATTTCTTAGCACCTGGTACGTTACCTTTGATAAGGATAACGTTCTTTTCTGGAACAACTTGTACAACTTCAAGGTTTTGAATTGTTACGCGGTCGCCACCCATACGTCCTGCAAGGTTTTTACCTTTGAATACGCGGTTAGGTGCAACAGGTCCCATAGAACCTGGACGACGGTGGTAACGAGAACCGTGAGCCATTGGTCCACGTGATTGTCCGTGGCGTTTGATAACACCTTGGAAACCTTTACCTTTAGAAGTACCAGTTACGTCAACAACGTCTCCAGCTGCGAATGTTTCAACTGTGATTTCAGCACCAACTTCCAAGCCTTCAACGTTTTTGAATTCACGAATGAAGCGCTTAGGAGCCGTGTTAGCTTTCGCTACATGTCCTTTAGCAGGTTTGTTGCTCAATACTTCGCGTTTGTCATCGAAACCAACTTGGATAGCGTTGTATCCGTCTGTTTCTACAGTTTTAACTTGAAGAACAACGTTTGGAGTTGCTTCAATAACTGTTACAGGGATCAATTCGCCAGCTTCAGTGAAGATTTGAGTCATTCCCACTTTTTTCCCTAAGATTCCTTTTGTCATGAGAAAATAGTTCCTTTTCTATATTTTTATTCAAAAAGTTTTTAACGAGCGTTTTTCATGCTCAAGGTTTCAAACTTTGGATTAAAGCTTGATTTCTACGTTTACACCACTTGGAAGATCCAATTTCATCAACGCATCAACTGTTTTTTGAGTTGGGTTAACGATATCGATCAAACGTTTGTGTGTACGCATTTCAAATTGTTCGCGAGAGTCTTTGTATTTGTGAGTCGCACGAATAATTGTGTAGAGGCTACGTTCAGTTGGAAGTGGGATTGGACCCGCAACTTGTGCACCTGTACGAGTAGCTGATTCTACGATTTTAGCAGCCGCTGTGTCAAGCGTACGGTGTTCGTAAGCTTTCAAACGGATACGGATTTTTTTGTTTGCCATCTTTTTCTCCTTTTCGTCTATTTAAGATAATAGGCTAGCTCCACAAGAAAACCGACGCGGTGTTGCGTGGCAATGCAACCGAGCGTGTCGCAACCTCTTGTATCAAAGCTAAGGCTGTAATTTACAGCACCATAATAGAATAACACAAAGCCCCTGCGATTGCAAGGGATTTGTTAGGTTTTTTTCTTTTTTTGGAATGAAACTGTTTTCCTATTTCATCTTCCTATGACTACTGATTTACAATCTTAAAATTTAATCTTTTCTTCTATATAATACGAGTCATTTTGACCTTGAATTTATCTTCCGATTGATCCACTAAGATATCTGCTTTAGACTCGGTTTCTCTGTAGTAACGTAGATACTGCTCCCGTCTCATTTGATGGCTAGCTAGTATAAAGGAAACATCGCGATTTCTCATAATCGTATCTCGAGCTAGACGTCTCTCTAATTCCGTTTCTGCGTCCGTATAAAAGCAGATGGTTTTGTCAAAGAGTTCCTTGGGTAGAAAACCCACAGACATCCCTTCGACAAGCAGTATCGGTTTGGCTCCAGACAAGACCTCACTAGCCTTCCAAGGTTCATCGATTGTCAAGACATCCATACCTGCCTGCAAGGCGAGAATATCTCTCTGCAAACTTGCCAGTTCATGAGCCACTGGGAGACAAGCTATCACTTTTTGATCTGGAAGTTCTTTTGGTACCACTAAATGGCGGTTTGAGGTAATGTAAGGATCTGTTTCTAGTAGATTTACCTTTTCAGAATCTAGTGCTTGGAACAATTCTTGAGCAAAGGTAGACTTACCTGATGCACCGTGACCGTAAATCCCCAGTGTTTTGATTTCCCCGTTTCGAACTCTGAAACCAGTTTGTCTACTAACTCTTTTTTCTTCATTCTCTCTTCACCTGTTCATAGCTTTCTTTTCCGTCATTGAGCTTGTCCCAAATCACTACTTGCCCACTTTTGAGAGATTTTTGCACATCGATAATTCGTTGATTAGAGGAACCTCGGAACTGGAGCATGAGATTGCGCTTGCTTTTGTCATAACGACCATCGACAAGGATGTCAATCAATGATAAGAGTTCCAGTTTATCTGGAGTCTCCAGCATCATTTCTTCCCAGGTGTAGCCAGTCCAAGACCAGATGTCTTTGTCTGGCAATTCCTTTCGAATGCGCTTAACGAGAGGTAAGAGGATACCTGTATTGAGAAATGGTTCTCCTCCTAGCAAAGTCAAACCTTGAACATAGGGTTGGGCAAGATCTTCCATGATTTGTTCTTCTAATTCTGCCGTATAGGGAATGCCTGCGTTGAAAGACCAAGTCGCAACATTATAGCATCCCTCGCAGTGAAACATGCAACCTGATACATAGAGAGAGTTTCGCACACCTTCTCCATCGACAAAGTTAAAAGCCTTGTAATCAATGATTCGCCCTTTACTAAGCTCCTCACTTTTCCATTCACCTGGTTTTGGTGTATTCCATGTCATCCTTCTACTCCAAATCTATCCAGTAACGTTCTACGCCATTGCGAACATCCTCAAAGAGTCCGCCATTTGCCACAATCACCGCCCTACTAGCAGGATTTCCCGTACTACAGGTCACAAGTGCTTTTTTGATGTTCTTTTCCTTAGCAACTTGTAGACCTTGTCGGAGGGATTCTTTGGCATAACCCTTACCTCTTTCAGATGGACGAATGGAGTAGCCAATATGGCCACCTTCTTCCAATAAGAAGTCATTGAGGCACAAGCGGATATTGAGAAATCCTACGGCTTGTCCATCTTTCGAAAAAGCGACTAACTGAATATCAGGCACCCACCCTTCAGGCAAATTAATCCCCATTTCATGATCCTGATTGTTTTTTAACCACTCTTCATACACAAAGTTCTCTGTATCCCAAAATCCCCCATCATGGGCTGATTGGCTCTTTTCAAACTCTGCCATCATCTCTAAAACTGTTTCTTTATCTGCCAATATCGGTCTACGTAATTCCATCCTTACCTCCCACCTAAGAGAAAAGCGAGAGCGAACTCTCACTTTTATTTTTTCTTGTTCTTGTTTAAAAACTGTTCTCTGAGGTTAAGCAAGCGTTCTTTTTTGCCTGTTCCACCTTTCGAGTGTTTCTCGTGATAACGGGTCACTTGAGCGCGTCCCTTATCATCTAATTGGTATTTCCCCATTCCGTCTCTTTCTAGTTTGTTACTTTATGTCCAGGTGTCTTAATGGTTGAACCATTCATATGTTTCACACGCGCAGCGATTTCCTTATGGCGCCCGTTGACCATCGGACGCGCTTGAGGATTTCCCAGATAACCACACGTACGTTTGACCACGTCTACTGTTTTAGGGTCACTATTGCCACAGTTTGGACAAGCAAATCCTCGCTCAGTTGGTTCAAAATCCCCTTCAAAGTCACACTTGTAGCAACGATCAATCGGAGTATTGGTCCCTAGATAGCCGACACGGTCATAGGCATAGTCCCAAACAGCTTCCAGGGCCTTAGGATTTTGTTGAAGAACTGGATACTCACAATAGTGGATAAAGCCACCTGACGCACCTGCTTCTGGGTAAACTTTCTCAAAGTCTAATTTTTCAAACGGTGTTGGATTTTTACGAACATCGTAGTGGAAAGAGTTGGTGTAGTATTCCTTGTCCGTGATGTCCGGAATAGAGCCGAACTTTTCTGTATCCAAGCGACAGAAGCGGTCTGTCAGACTTTCAGACGGTGTGGAGTAGATAGAGAAATGGTAACCATATTGGTCAGACCACTCTTCCACACGACGTTTCATATCGCGAATGATTTCCAATGTGAATTCCTTGGCTTCAGGATTGCTTTCCCAGCTATTTCCAAAGAAGACTGTCGCTACCTCGTACAAACCGATGTAGCCCAGCGAAACTGTCGCACGGCGATTCTTAAAGAGTTGATCTACACTTTCTTCTTTTCCGAGACGGCGACCGAAGGCTCCGTACTGATAAAGGATAGGGGCATTCGCTGGTGTTGCTTCCTTGGTTCGTTCAACACGGTAAACCAGAGCATCTTCTGCGATATTCATCCGCTCATTGAAGATTTCCCAAAACTTACTCAGATCCCCTTCAGACTCGAGGGCGATACGAGGCAGATTGACTGTCACAACACCTAGATTCATACGGCCTGAATTGACCTCGACACCATTCTCATCCTTCCAGCCTTGGAGGAAGGAGCGACAACCCATAGGAACCTTGAAAGAACCAGTCAGTTCGATAATCTTATCATAGGACAAGACATCTGGGTACATCCGCTTGGTTGCACACTCAAGAGCCAACTGTTTGATGTCGTAGTTAGGTGAACCTTCCTCTAAGTTGAGTCCTCTTTTTAGCGTAAAGATGAGTTTAGGGAAGATGGCTGTTCGATGTTCTGAACCAAGACCCTTGATACGAATGGTCAAAATAGCTTTTTGAATTTCACGCTCAAAACGATTGGTTCCCAGACCAAAACCTAGCGAAGTAAAAGGTGTTTGGCCATTTGAAGTGAAGAGAGTGTTGATTTCATACTCAAGAGATTGCATAGCATCGTAGATGTCCTTTTGGGTTTTCTTCCAAGCGTAATCTTCCCGTTTTTCAGGTAAGACCCACTCTTCTGCATCTTTGAGGTGTTTTTGGTAATTCTTCTCCGCATACGGAGCCAAGACTTCATCGATACGGTCAGCTGAGCAACCCCCGTACTGGCTAGAAGCAACATTGGCGATGATTTGTGAAATTTGAGCTGTCGCAGTCTGGATAGATTTGGGACTCTCTACCTCTGCATTCCCAATCTTAAAACCATTTTCCAGCATGCCTTTAAAATCAATCAAACAGCAGTTGGTCATCGGAGTGTAGGGGCTGTAGTCCAAGTCATGATAGTGGATATCCCCTTTTTGGTGAGCATTGGCTACGTGCTTAGGAAGCATTTGCAGTCCGATTGATTTCCCAACAATCCCTGCTGTCAAATCACGCTGGGTATTAAAGACATCACTGTCTTTATTGGCATTTTCATTGACAACTGCCTGATCTTTATTAAGAAGCTTATGAATGCTAAAGTTGATATCTGTCGCTTTTGAGCGCTCAAAATCCCTTTGTGTCCGATAAGTGATATACTCCTCAGCCAAGGCATATTCTTTGGCTTCAAGGAGTTCATGCTCTACGACATTTTGAATTTCGTAAATCTTGACACCTTGAGGAAAGCGGCTGTGAATTTCAGTCACGATTCTTTCAACTAGACCATTTAGGCGTTTTTCTACTAGAGGCGTAACGTCCATAACCTTTTCCGCCGCCTTGTGGAGAGCCTTGTCAATCTTGTCTACATCAAACACCACACGTCTACCATCTCGTTTTTCAACGAACAAGGTGGGAGCGGTTGCAAGCTTTTCTTCTAATACAATCATATCCATGCTCTTTTCTAAAATGTTGTTCTATGAAGTATTATACCACTCTAAAAATAAAAATCAATATCTTGTGTTAAAAATCCTAAAAATTTTAAAATTCCACAAGATATTGATTTTTTGTTATTTGGATTTATAAAGTTTGAACTCGCTAGTATCTGTCTGAACAAGCTCATAGTTTTCACTGAGCCAGCTCTCTACATCTGACCACAAGGCAACTTTTTGATTGACCACAATCATCTTCGGTTGATTCTCTTTCAGGTCATTCATCAGTTTGGTTTTATTTTCATCGCTTGCAGTATAGAGTGTTGGAGTTGATAGAGAAGTTGGCGCCAAGCGTTCACTTGCACGGTAGAAATCAGGACGATCATCCCAAGCATAGACACGATCCTCAGAACTCGTTTGTTGTTTGACCACGCTAGCAAGACGGTCTCTCTCCTGATAAGTCGCTGGGTGCGAAAGGTAGCGACTCACAATAGGAAGAACTATGAGATAGGCAAGGGCAATCAGTAGTAGATAGAAATTTCCTTTAAAGAAAGAAGTTTGTTTCTCACGTCTTCTTCTACGACGACTCCCTCCCTCAGAAACATCTTCCTTGATTCCTGTCAGAAGGAGCAGGACCAAGAAGGGAATTAGCACCACAAGACGAGTACCATTGATAGGTTCTTTGGAGAGAACCAAGATTCCCAAAGAAACCAATAATCCCAAGCTAGCAGCAATTGAGAGGGCATATTGCTTGGCTGGTTTTGACTGGAATAAACCAGTAAAGAGCAAACTAAGGGAACCCAGCCCCACTGCAAGCAAACCATAGAAGGCTACGTTTTCAAGTAAATGCGAATTTGAAAAAAGGCTAAGAGTATTTACTGGATATAAGGTCTGGCTAATAGCATCCCCAAAACTTCCTGTCCATACTGTATAGTAGCCCAAAGGATAGAATAAGAGTGAGAATCCTAAGGCTGACGCAAAGAACTGATATAACCCGTGAACAAAGCGACCTTTGCCTAGATTAAAACCAATGATGCCTAGAGCCAGTACAGCCGCAAACAAGGTTGTAGGAAGCGGTGCAAGGAAGAAAGCGAGAGCAAGGCTCATCCCCACTCTTACAAATCCTTTGTCGTCATTTGGATAAGCTAAATAGTTCGTAACAATGCTCAATGAATAAAATAGGAAAGGCAAGGCTACTAAGAGAGCATAGCCACCACCAAAAGCGAGTCCCGCTACAAGCAAGTATAAAATAAAGACAACTCGCTTCGCTTCATTTTCTTGGCCGACAAGAGTATCCGCAGCCTTAAAAAGAAAAACACCTGCTCCAAACAGGGCCAACCACTCAACCAAAGCAAGCAGAATACTTCCTAGGGAAAGATAGGTTAGCAAGTAATAGAGCAATCCATTCGTTCCAAAGTAATCTGTATACATTTGACCATTTTGATGCAAGGCCCAACCGGTATAGAGATCCTGAGTTTGTTGCGGACTGACTAAACCAAAAATAAAAGGCAGGACAACCGAAATGGCTGTAGCCACTAAACTCCAAAGCATGATACTAAAAAAGGGAATGGGCGCTCCTTCTCTCTTTTCTGATGCTGACCAGTCTTGGTAATGAGATTCTTCTTGTTTCTCATCTATTTCCCCGTATACGTTCATTCAATTTCTCCTCTAAGTTTATCTGTTTTAGTATATCAAAATCTTACAGGAATGTCAGCTTGGGATTGATATTTGCTGAATTTCTTATCCAATATCGCAAAGCGTTCGATTTCACGAAAACGGTGAAACCTACTAGTTTTAAACTCTTTAATAAAATCTTCATCTTCTAGATTGAGCATGGTTTTCTCCTTTACTTATCTATTCGTAAGAAGAAAAAATAAGATCCAGCCTTGGGCTAGATCTTGGTGGATAGTTAGAGCATGGGCGCAAACAACTGGACAATTTCCTTGATCAGGCTTTGATACCAGCTGGTTTTGATGGTGTGAGGATAGATTTCTTGAGAAACTTTAAAAATCTCTTCGAAGTCACTTTCAATATCTAAAATAGATTGTGTTCTATAAAGCAAAACGGCATTCTCATAGTGGTGGAGCAAGCTACGATAGTCAAAATTGATGGTTCCCACTGTTGCTGCTTCTCCATCGACCAGCATTTGCTTGCTATGAAGAAATCCGGGACTGTACTCATAAATACGAACTCCCGCAGATAGCAAGTCAGAATAGGCTCCGCGAGTAACCAATTGGATGACCTTCTTATCTGGGATACAAGGCGTCACAATTCGCACATCTACCCCTCTCAATGCTGCATTTTTGATACTTTCGGTGAGATCATAGTCCGCAATCAGATAGGGAGTCGTGATATAGACATAGTCTGTAGCTTGATTGATAAGGTTTTGATAGACCGTTTTCCCAACCTGAGATTGGTAAATAGGTTTAGGTCCACTACTATAGGGAATACAGAGCCCCATCCCATCTCTAGGTTGATTTTCGAGATGGTATTGGTCAAAGTCACTAATTTCCCCACGGTTGATATACCAGGTGGACAAAAAGAGTCTGGTAAAAGCCTTTACTGCTGGACCATCCAACCGAATACCGCTATCCTTCCAGTAACCAAAGCGTTCGATATGATTGATATACTCGTCTGCCAGATTGACACCACCTGTATAGGCAATTTGACCATCGATAACCATGATTTTACGGTGATCACGGTTGTTATAAGCAACGGTCAAGCGTGGAATCACCTTGTTAAATTTGTGGGCTTCAATCCCTCGGCTACGAAGCTGGATGGTATAATCCCCAGGCAAGGTTGCCATACATCCAATATCGTCGTAGAGAAGCTTAACTTCCACTCCTTGAGCGGCCTTTTCTTCCAAAATCTCTAAAATACTGTTCCACATCAAGCCTTCTTCGATGATATAGTATTCAAGAAAGATAAATTTCTCCGCTTTCCTGAGATCCTCTAGCATCTGGTGCCACATACTTTCACCAGAGGCAAAAAATTGTGTATCCGTTCGATCATAGACATCTGCATTCGTATCCATACTGAGGAGAGATTTGATGACGCCATAAGCAGACTTATCCTCTTCCTTTAACTCCAAACGGAGGGCTCTGCTATTATCCTCTCGGTCAACCATTGATTGGAGTTGTTTCAACTGCTTGATTTCTTTTTTAGATAGATGGCGTTCTCCAAACATAATATAGAGCAATGGCCCAAACACTGGAACAAAGGCTACTAACAGCCATGTTACCTTGCTCTCAGGATTCATAGAACGATTAACAATCGATACAATGGTCGCCATACTCATCAAAATAACTAGAATAATCCAGAGAATCGGAGCCATCTGCCCTAGATAGAGAAATAAACCAAAGATGATAAACAACTCCGCCAACATGATGGTAAAACTAAAGCCATACTTGGACATGAGTAGCTGCATTTTTCTAGCTGTCATACATCCCCTTCCTTTTCTAACATTCTCCCTCGTCGCTTGATAAACTAATCTTTCTACTAGTATACCTCAGTTCAGGGGTAGATAGCAACCTTTTACTCTTGATACAGCAAACTAATTTTAGATGCAAATAATTATATAGCTACAATTCCCTTCCCCACATAATGCCAAAAAGAACTACCATAATGATAGTTCTTTCCAGCATTATTAAATTTTTTCCTTTAGAAATTAGAACAATTCTTTATAGAAAGCAATGGTTTCTTCCAAGGTTGGCATAAATGGATTTCCAGGTGCACAGGCATCAATCAAGGCATTCTTAGAAAGGTAGTCAAAGTCAAAGTCTTTTTCTTGGATACCGAGTTCAGTGAGTTTCTTCGGAATGCCTACTGTTTCAGACAGTTTCTCAATTTCAGCGATAGCGTAGGCAGCACATTCTTGGTCTGTTTTCCCTTCCACATGAAGTCCCAAGGCCTTGGCTACATTGCGGAAAGCTTCTGGTACACGTTTGGCATTTTCACGTTCTACAACTGGGAGAAGCATGGCACAGCAGACACCATGTGGCAAGTTATATACCGCACCGAGTTGGTGAGCCATAGAATGAACATATCCCAAACCAGCATTGTTAAAGCTCATACCACCGAGGAAGATGGCATTGACCATCGCCTCACGCACTTCAATATCTTGGCCATTTGCCACAGCACGAGGAAGGTACTCCTTGATGAGCTCAATGGCTCCGATAGAGAGTTTCTTGGTCACATTATAAGCACCTGGTGTTACCAAGGCCTCGACAGCGTGGGTAAGAGCATCCATACCTGTCGCCGCTGTCAATCCTTTCGGTTTTGAAAGCATGAGTTCTGGATCATTGACAGAGATAAGGGCTAGGCTGTTCTTATCAACCATTACCATCTTGACCTTGCGTTCTTCGTCAGTAATGACATAGTTAATCGTAATTTCTGCAGAAGTTCCAGCTGTTGTATTGATCGCAACCACTGGCAACCCTTTTTTAGCAGACTTGTGGAGACCTTCGTAGTCCTGTGGTTTTCCACCATTTGTAGCGATGATAGAGATACAACTAGCCGCATCCTGAGGAGATCCTCCTCCAAGACTGATGATGAAGTCACAACTATGCTCTTTCAGGGCAGCCACTCCGTCTGTGACGTTCTTGCAAGTCGGATTTGGCTCAACATCGCTAAAGATCACATATTCGATCCCTTCAGCATCTAATGGTTTTAGAACCTTAGGTAAAATATTGCTGCCCTCGATGAACTTGTCTGTCACCAAAAGGGCCTTCTTATACCCCAGTTCCTTGATATACGGACCTACTTCATTTACAACACCTTTACCGATAAGGTTAACTGATGGAACGTAAAATGTAGCCATATGCTTTTCCTCCTGCGCCTCTGCGCTATTTGATTATTTACCATAAGTATACGACCTTATAAGAAGTTTTACAAATATTTGTAAGCGCTTTAAGTAAAAAAACGGTAAAGAACCACTGGTCACGTTTTTAAACAAAAAAGCTCCAAAAAGATGGCTTTCATCTCATTGGAACTTTTACTGAATGATTATTGCTTCGTTAAGACTACTCGGTCAGATGGCTCTCGGTCCATATCATCGATAATCAATTGATTACCATTAACCGTGTAAATTTTGACATCATCACCGATAATGACACGTTGATTTTCTGGCTCAAAGCTGACTTGCTTGATTTCCTTATCTCCATCTGGTTCGACCTCAGTCCATGTACCAGTTTTACCTGTTACAACTAGAGTGATCTGGTCATTCTCATCTTTTCCAGTATAGGTACCATCGATGTTCGTAGGTTGGGCTACAGTAGTGTCCTGACTTGAGGACGCCTGTGGTTGGCTGGCACTTGTAGCAGAACTAGAAGATGATTCTTGTTGAGTAGATGGTTGTTGAGCAGATTGCTGGGTAGGTGCTTGTGTCTTAGATCCACAAGCTGCTAAAAGACTAAGAATTGCTAGTGAAGCAATAGAAAGTGTGAATGTTTTTGTTTTCATAGCGATTTCCTTTCTTTTGTGCCAATGTTTTGCTGGATCAGTTTCCAGATGTACCTCCTACCTCAAGTATAACAACTTAAGCCTAGAAGGTCAACTAATCCCATCACTTCCAATCAAACTCTCTCGTACTTCCGAGATAAAGTAGAGGGATCCCGTCACGAAAAGTAAGTCCTGGTCATTGGCTCTTTCTTCAAATTCTCTGATAAAGTCCCCATAGGAGGGAATCAAATCGTAACCCGCCACATCCTTCTCATCCAAAGAACCTTGGTAGTCAAAGCCCGTTACCTTAAGTTCCACCTGAGGCAACTGCTCAGATAGATAGCCTAACATTCCTTGATAATCCTTGCGTTTAAGAGCCCCAAAAAGAATGTGAACTTGATAGCCTTGCTGGATTTTCCCCTGGATAAACTCGACCAGACGACTTAAAGCTGGAAGATTGTGAGCCCCATCTAGGTAGATATGCGGACGAATCCGTTCCAATCGACCGGCCCAGTGAGTCTCTTGCAATGCCTGTCTGACAAGCTCTTCTTCGACACCTTCCTCTCTTGACGCCATAAAAAGAAGAAAGGTTTGTAAAGCCAAGGCGGCATTTTCTTGCTGATAAGCACCTTCCAAACTGATTTCAAGCTTTGAAAAACTTGCCAGGCTACTTGAGAAATTCCCAGCTTTCAAAGTGAAGTCTTGCCCAGCTTGATAAAAGCCTACATCTAACTCTCTCGCTTTACTTTGACAGACAAGCTCCGCTTCCGGAGCAAGCTTGGCAATGACTGCCTTCTTGCCAGCCTTGAAAATACCAGCTTTCTGCTCTGCTATTTCCTCCAGACTGTCACCCAAGGTCTCCTGATGATCTAGGCCAATGGAAGTAATAACTGCAATCTCTCCTGTTACGACATTAGTGGTATCAAGTAGACCACCTATCCCCACTTCTAGCAAAACCAAATCCACTTCTTGTTCCCTAAAATAGAGGAAAGCAATCAAGGTCAACAACTCAAAAAAGGACAACTGGTCATGAGTTTCCAAAAGAGTTTTTTCCATCTCCTTGACTTGGTTAGCTATACGGACAAAGTCTTCCTCTGCGATTGGTTGCCCATTAATACAGATTCGATCATGGATACTGACGATATGAGGAGAGGTAAAAGTACCAACTTTTTTACCATGAACTGCAAACAACTCCCTCATAAAGGCAATAGTTGATCCCTTGCCGTTCGTTCCTGTTACATGGATAATGGGATAAGCCTTCTCAGGATTCCCTAGTAAATCCACTGCTCGGTGCATTCTTCCAAGCCCAGATCTAAAGTTTAAACCAATCCGACTATGGAGCCATTCTTCTACTTCAAACATACATCTCCTTAACAACAATCCAATCAACTAGCGCACTAAAGTATTACTGCAATTAAAAAACGAGGTCGGGACTAGAATCCCGACCTCTTACCTGGTTAGCTAATCACTAGCTACTATGAATTTCAACGTGAGCTAAAAACGTCCACTGGATGTTCCAACTCTTCCAATTTCTAGGAGTTGAGCTAAAAACGTCCCCCAGACTTACTTACGGTCTTTATTTTTAGCGTAAGGGTAAAATATCCCCCGGACGTTCCTGCGTTTCTAATTTCTGGCGCAGGGCTAAAAACATCCACTGGATGTTTTTACTCCTCCATAAAGCTGTTGAAGACTTCTTCAATCATGTTCCATTCGTCTTCTGAGTCTTCTGGGATTGGTTGCAATTCGCCTTCTGTTCCGTCTTCATTTTCGATGAATGAGTAAGCTTGAATTTCAACTTCACCGTTTTCATCTTCTTCTGCGTTAACTGGCACTAGAAGAACATAGTTCTTACCAAATTCTTCTTTCCCATCGATGGTCAAAAGAATTTCAAACAAGGTTTCATTACCTTGCTCATCTACTAGCGTAATCAATTCACGTTCTTCGTGGTCATGGTTGTGATCGTGTGACATAGTTTCTCCTCTGTCTTAAAATTTTCTATCTAAATAATTTTGCAAAATCAGTTGAGCAGCCAACTTATCGATGACTTTTTTTCGCTTGTTGCGACTGATGTCAGCCTGCTCAATCAACATACGTTCCGCAGCGACAGTCGTCAGACGCTCATCTTGATAGTCTACTGGTAAACCAAAAAGTTCCTCTAATTTTGCTCCGTAGGCTTGACTAGCTTCTACCCGCGGTCCACTGGTATTGTTCATATTTTTAGGCAGACCAACTACAAAGCGTTCCACCGAATAGGTGTCAACCAATTCCTTGATACGGTCAAAACCAAACTGGCCCTGATTCTCATTAATCTGGATGATTTCAAGTCCTTGAGCAGTGAAGCCTAGTGGGTCGCTAATGGCAACACCCACTGTTTTTGAACCAACGTCCAATCCCATAATTCTCATAGATTATAGATCGACTCCTTGTCCTTTAAGGTAGTAGCGTACCAATTCTTCAACAATTTCATCACGCTCATACTTACGGATTTGATTTCGTGCATTGTTATAACGAGGAACGTAGGCAGGGTCACCACTCAATACATAACCGACGATCTGGTTAATCGGATTGTAGCCCTTGTCATTCAAAGAAGCATAGACGTCTGTCAACGTTTCGCTAATTTCTTTCTTATTGGAATCATCCAATTTAAACCGTACAGTTTCTTCAGTAAATCCCATTCTAACACCCTCTTTCCTTAGAATATTACTATTATAGCATATTCCCTGACGTTCTACAATTAAGTCAGTCTATTTATTTGGATTTTCTATTGTTCTGTAGCTCCATTTGCTATTCTATCTTCGATATATTGGCTTGGTTCATTTTTCAAAAGAGTCTCTAAGCCAATATTCTTTAGATATTCTACTTGCGCCGCCTTTTTGACATCTAAAATTTGAAAATCATAAGTCGTAGTAGTTTCCATCTCTGTCTCGCTGATTAACTGAGTCTCAACCGTAAAACCTTCTAACTTACGTGCTTCTTGGAGACTTTCATCTTTCTCCTCGGCTTCCGCGAAGGCTTTCTTTGTAGCTTCAAGACCGTGGTCAGCGATGAAGGATTTCAATTCTTCACTTAAGGGCCGTGTCTGCCGAATAACCAACTTTAGAAATTGCTTCCCTCTATAAGTAATTGTTTGAGTTTGCTTAACGCCTCCTTCTGACTCAGGGAGAAGTAAGGTCTTGGTTACAACCGTGCTCTTCTCGGCATTCTCAAGAACTGGCAGAGTAGACTGGAGTTCTTCTGACGGCGTTGTTGAAGCGGCAGTTGTTCCCTTCTTTTGTCCACAACCAGCAAGTAAAAAAAGGAGGGCAAATGCACTGATTACTATTTTTTTCATATTTCCTCACATAATCTTTAGATAAAAAACGAAGAAGGCTAGGAGATACCCCAGCCTTGATGTTTATAGAGCTGCACGCAAACGTGCCTCTGCATTTTCTACATTACGGACAGAGCGTGGTAAGAAAGCACGGATATCATCCTCTTTATAGCCGACTTGCAGGCGCTTCTCATCCACAAGAATCGGGCTTTTTAGAATCCGCGGTGTTTCCATGATTAAGTTGAGCACTTCATTGACACTCAAATCTTCGATGTCAACTCCCAAAGCTTTTGCATAGCGGTTTTTTGATGACACAATACTAGCGATTCCATTTTCTGTCTTCGTCAGAATATCAAGTAATTCTTCTCTCGTAATTCCTTCTTTGCCAAGATTTTGTTCTTTATAACTTAACTGGTGGGCATTGAGCCAGGTCTTTGCTTTTTTACAGCTGGTACAACTGGAGACTGTATAAATTTTAATCATGTACCTACCCCTTTCGCTACATGTTACTATCAGTTTAGTCTATTATACCATAAAAAACATCCGACTTGCGACCTATTTTTAAAAAAATTTAACTTTTTTAGCGATTTTCGTACTTTTTTCTTGACAAAATCAATTTATAGCCAACTTTTAAATTTTTTGATATACAATCGTTTTACAACTGTAACACTTATCATATAGAGAACGATAATCAAAAGCAAAAAGAGGAAATAAATTGGTTCCAAAGGGGTTAAATGAAGTAGGCTAGCAATTGAAGAGTAGGGAAGGAAAGTCACAAAACTAGCTGCTAGCAAGCTTGTTCCAAGAACAAACCATGATGGACGACTTTGTAAGAAAGGAAGTTTTGCTGAACGAAGCATATGAATAACCATGGTTTGGGACCACATGGATTCAATGAACCAACCTGTCTGGAACAAGATGATAAAGCCCGTTGCAGACTCTGCTCCGTGGACATAGGCTTGACCTGTCGCCATTGGAACAATGACAAAATAGAGCAAGATAAAGGTCAAAATATCAAAAATAGAAGAAATCGGACCCATCCAAATCATAAAGCGAGTAATAGACTTGGCTTCCCACTTATGAGGATGCTTCAAAAAGTCTTCATCCACATTATCAAATGGCAAGGCAATGCAAGAAAGATCGTAGACGAGGTTTAAGACAATCAAGTGAATCGGAGCCATAGGAAGGAAAGGTAAAAAGATACCAGACACTAACAGAGAGAAAATGTTCCCGAAATTAGAGCTGACCGTCATCTTGATATATTTGGTCATGTTGGCATAGACCTTACGTCCTTCAACTAGCCCTTTTTCAAGCACCATCAAATCCTTATCTAACAAAATGACATCAGCCGTTTCTTTGGCAATATCTACTGCTGTATCAACAGAAATCCCCACATCTGCCACTTTCATAGAAGGGGCATCATTGATCCCATCTCCCATATAGCCGACACAATGTCCATTCGATTTGATTTGTAAAATGATTCGTGCTTTTTGATCCGGAGAGAGTTTGGCAAAGACAGTCACTTTCTCAACTGCTTGGGCCAACTCTTCGTCCGTCATGGCGTCAATATCAGAACCCAACAAGATTTGATCAACATCTAAACCAACTTTTTCGCAAACTGCTTGGGTTACCTTCTCATTGTCCCCCGTCAAGATCTTTGTTTGAACACCGTGTTCTAACAAAGCTTGGATAGCAGGTGCTGCTGATGGTTTTGGTGGATCTAGAAAGGCAAGATATCCTGTTAGAATCATCTCTTTTTCATCTTCAACGGAGTAAGCAAAACCTTCTTTTAGGCCTGTTTTATAGGCGACTCCCAAGACTCGCAAGCCTTGTTGATTAAGTTGATCTACTTCTTTTAAGATTTCCACTCGGATATCATCCGTCAGAGGGCTAATCTGGCCTTGATATTCTACATGGGTTGAAATCGCAAGCATTTCCTCTAGGGCACCCTTGGTTACCAAACTAACAACTTCGTTCTCATCCTTGACGATGACACTCATTCGTCTGCGTTCAAAATCAAAGGGCAATTCATCTATTTTTTGGAAGCTAGTATCCAAATTTTGTAGAATAGCGTGTTCTTTAGCTTCTTTTTCAGTTCTACTGATAATGGCACGGTCCATCAAGTTTTTCAAACCGGTTTGAAAATAGGAATTGAGGTAGGCCCGTCTCAACACAGACAAATCCAAATCTCCATGTATGTCCAAAGGATATTCAAGGACAATTTCATCTTGGGTAAGGGTTCCGGTTTTATCTGTGCATAGGATATCAATAGCACCTAGGTCCTGTATGGCATTGAGTTTTTTGATGACGACTTTTTCCTTGGCCATGATAATGGAGCCTTTTGCTAGACTGGCCGTGATGATCATGGGTAGCATCTCAGGTGTAAGCCCGACACCCACGCTCAAAGCAAATACGCCAGCTTCTAACCAATCTCCATCTGTCAAGCCATTGGAAAGAAATACGATGGGAACCATGACCAACATCAAACGGATTAAGAGCCAAGAGATACTGTTCATCTCCCGTTCAAAAGAGGTCGGTTCGTCATAAGTATTGAGAGTCTGCTCTATTTCCCCCATCATGGTGTCATCACCGACCGCTAGAATCAAAGCCTTGGCACTTCCTGATATCACATTGGTTCCCATAAAGGCGAGCGCTTCTGCTTCTAGCAGACTATCAAAGCTTGACTGACTCATTTTTGACAAGGCTAGTTTTTCAACCGAGTCGCTTTCACCTGTCAAACCAGACTGTTGGACAAAGAAATCGCGTGATTCAATCAAAAGGAGATCTGCTGGAATCATATCTCCAGCACTCAACTTGACCATATCTCCAACGACCAAATCTTCAATTGCGACCTCTAAACTCTGGCCTTCGCGAATAACTGTGGCAGTGTTCACAATCATTTTTGATAGATTGGTCGCAGCCTTGTCACTCCGTAATTCTTGGACAAAGCGTATGCCACCAGAGATTAGAACGAGAACGACGATGATGATAGAGGTCGTCGAATCTTCTTGCCCAGGCTTCGCCAACCAGACATTGGTCACCATGGAAATCATAGCGATGACTAGCAGGATGATTGTAAATGGATTGATAATAGATTCGTAAATCTTTTTGAGGATACTGTCTTCTTGACCCTTGGTGATGGTGTTTTCGCCATATAGGTCACGATTTTTCTCCACCTGCTCCTCAGTCAAGCCTGTTAGACTTGTCTTATAAAAAGATAGAGTTTCGTTTAAAGATGTGTGAATAGCTGCTGCTAATCTTTCTTTTGTAGTTTTCATTGGTTTCTCCTATCTGTATGAATGATGTGTTTCATACACAGAGACCAATCACTTTATAAGGGCAGAACGACACAAATCAGCGATTGGCTGTGTATGTGCGGTTCTGGGTGGTCGTCAATTTGCATCGTTTTTCTCCTTTCTTTTTCTTAAAACAGCAGAAAATCCTGCCATAAAATGGCAGGATTAAAAAACTAATTATCTGTTTTTTCGTTCAAGCTTTAACTCCATAGGGCGATGTAATGAGCTTAGTCTTGGCCTTCGCGACCAGGACTGTTGACCAACGAGTAGTGTCTCCACTGCTTTGCGGTAGTCATCCGTATCCCTATGGTAGCCTCACCTACCGTTTTCGTCTATCAGTATAAACCTTTAAAATATAAAAGTCAACGATTTATCATAATTTTCTTAAATGACAATTAATTCCTTCGGTGCTAGAGTCAACAATTCGCAACCGTTATCTGTAATTAAGATATCATCTTCAATACGAACGCCGTATTTTCCTTCAATATAAATACCTGGTTCATCAGTCAAGACCATACCGGATTTAATGACTTCTTTGGAAGTTTGGCTAAAGTAAGGTTCTTCGTGAATATCCAGTCCGATACCGTGTCCAATACCGTGGGTAAAGTAGTCACCATAGCCTGCCTCGATGATAATATCACGAGGAATTTTGTCAAAATCACGGAAACCTAAACCTGCCTTAGCTTGGTCAATCAGAGCTTGGTTGGCTTTCAGAACCGTATTGTAAATTTCTGCTTGCTCGTCACTGACATGGCCTAGATAGATGGTCCGTGTCATATCACTGACATAGTGGTCATAGAGACATCCGAAGTCCATGGTGATGGCTTCTCCCAGCTCTACGGGTTTATGCATGGGATGGGCATGTGGTTTAGAAGAGTTGATACCACTCGCTAAAATGGTATCAAAAGACAAGCCTGCCGCTCCTAGCTCACGCATGCGGAAATCAAGGAAGTTGGCAATCTCAATTTCAGTTTTTCCTGGTTTGATAAAGTCAAGCGCATCACGGAAAGCTTGGTCTGAGATAGAACATGCCTTACGAATAGTCGCAATCTCCGCCTCATCCTTAATCATACGAAGTGCTTCAACAAACTGAGTCTGTGGAAGCAAGTCGATCCCTGCAAAAGCTGCCTGCATACGGTGGTAATAAGAGACCGAAATCTCGTCCTCAAAACCGACGCGAGACAAGCCCATATCCTTAACAATGCCTGCAATAACAGCTAATTCATCGCGGTCAGCCATAATCTCAAAACCTGTCACTTCTTGCTTAGCCGCAATGATATAACGAGAGTCCGTCACCAAAACCTGACGGTCACGGCTGATAAAAACTGTTCCATTTGAACCCCAAAAACCAGTCAAATAATAGACGTTTTTAAGGTTGTTTATGATGATACCATCTAGTTCTTTTTCTTGCATTTTAGCTAGAAATGCTTGCACACGTTTATTCATGATGTAACTTTCCTTTCAAATAGTGTCCTGTGTAGCTGGCTTCATTGGCCACTACTTCTTCTGGGGTTCCAGTTGCGATGATGGTTCCACCACCGACACCGCCCTCAGGTCCTAGGTCGATGATATGGTCTGCTGTCTTGATCACATCTAGATTGTGCTCAATGACGAGGACAGTATTGCCATCGTCGACAAAGCGAGCCAAGACTTTAAGCAAGCGAGCGATATCCTCAGTGTGAAGCCCGGTCGTCGGCTCATCCAGAATGTAGAAGGATTTTCCTGTCGAGCGTTTATGGAGTTCACTAGCCAACTTCATACGCTGGGCTTCTCCCCCAGAAAGGGTGGTAGCTGGTTGCCCTAGCGTTACATAGCCCAGCCCCACATCCTTGATGGTCTGAAGTTTGCGTTGAATTTTCGGAATATGTTGGAAGAATTCCACCGCATCGTTGACCGTCATATCCAAGACCTGCGAGATATTTTTTTCTTTGTAGTGAACTTCTAGGGTTTCACTGTTGTAGCGGGTTCCGTGGCAGACTTCACAAGCCACGTATACATCTGGCAAGAAGTGCATCTCAATCTTGATAATCCCGTCACCTGAGCAGGCTTCACAACGACCACCCTTGACGTTGAAACTGAAACGGCCCTTCTTGTAGCCTCGAATCTTGGCCTCATTTGTCTGGGCAAAGAGGTCACGTATATCGTCAAAAACTCCCGTATAGGTAGCAGGGTTAGACCTCGGCGTCCGTCCGATTGGGCTTTGGTCAATATCAATCAGGCGATCGACATGCTCAATCCCTGTAATGGTTTTAAACTTACCAGGTTTGTCTGAATTGCGGTTGAGCTTCTGGGCAATGGCTTTTTTGAGGATGCTGTTGATTAAGGTCGATTTCCCTGAACCTGACACCCCCGTCACTGCGATGAATTTTCCTAATGGGAAGCGAGCAGTGATATTTTGCAAGTTGTTCTCACGCGCTCCTGTCACTTCGATAAAGCGACCATTTCCAGCACGGCGCTCTGCTGGTACTGGAATGGCACGTTTGCCTGACAAGTACTGGCCTGTGATAGATTTACTGTTGCGAGCCACCTGCTTGGGCGTTCCTGCAGCAACAATCTCGCCACCAAAAACACCGGCACCCGGACCAACGTCAATCAGATAATCCGCCTCACGCATGGTATCTTCATCGTGTTCCACCACGATGAGAGTATTGCCCAAGTCACGCATCTTTTTCAGACTAGCAATCAGGCGGTCATTATCCCTCTGATGAAGACCAATCGACGGCTCATCCAGGATATAGAGGACACCTGATAGGTTGGACCCAATCTGGGTTGCCAAGCGAATACGCTGACTCTCCCCACCTGAAAGGGTTCCTGCCGAACGTGACAGCGTCAGATAGTTAAGACCTACGTTATTGAGGAAGGTCAAGCGATCCTTGATTTCCTTGAGAATAGGACGGGCGATGATGGCTTCATTTTCCGACAAGGTCAACTGGCTCACCAACTCCAAGTGGTCTGCGATAGACAGGTCTGAGATTTCTCCGATATGTGGTCCTTGCTCGCCACCCACACGGACAGACAAGGCTTGGTCATTGAGACGGTAGCCATGGCAATTTCCACAGGTCAGCTCATTCATGTAAAGTCGCATCTGGGTGCGCGTGTAGTCACTATTGGTTTCATGGTAACGACGCTTGATATTATTGACAACCCCCTCAAACGGAATATCGATATCGCGCACACCGCCAAATTCATTTTCATAGTGGAAATGGAATTCCTTGCCATCAGACCCATAGAGAATCAAGTTTTTATCTTCTTCTGACAGGTCCTCAAAAGGCTTATCCATATCTACTCCAAAGGCTATCATAGCCTGCTCTAGCATGTTTGGATAGTAGTTAGATGAGATAGGATTCCAAGGTGCCAAGGCTCCTTCACGTAAGGTTTTGCTGGCATCAGGAACCACCAAATCAGTATCCACCTCCAGCTTGATGCCCAAACCGTCACACTCGCTACAAGAGCCAAAGGGAGCATTAAAGGAGAAGAGACGAGGCTCTAACTCTGGTACGGTAAAACCACAAACCGGGCAGGCATAGTGCTCAGAGAATAGCAACTCCGAATCGTCCATGGTGTCGATAATGACATAACCTTCTGCGATACGAAGGGCAGCCTCAATGGAGTCAAAGAGACGGCTACGGATGCCCTCCTTGATGACAATACGGTCGACCACAACATCAATATTGTGTTGCTTGCTCTTGGACAACTCTGGAACTTCAGTCACATCATAGACCTCCCCATCCACACGGACGCGGACATAACCATCTTTCTGAACCTTTTCAATGACACTCTTGTGTTGCCCTTTTTTCTTGCGAATAACAGGAGCTAAGATTTGCAGACGTTGACGTTCTGGCAATTCCAAGACCTTATCCACGATTTGCTCTACAGAAGAGGCCTTGATGGCCCCGTGCCCGTTGATACAGTAAGGCGTCCCCACACGTGCGTAGAGGAGACGCAGATAATCGTTGATTTCAGTCGTCGTTCCCACGGTCGAACGAGGATTTTTGCTAGTTGTTTTTTGGTCAATGGAAATAGCCGGGCTAAGACCATCAATGGCATCCACATCTGGTTTTTCCATATTGCCCAAGAACTGGCGAGCGTAGGCTGACAAACTCTCTACATAGCGACGTTGGCCCTCCGCATAGAGGGTATCAAAGGCCAGACTGGATTTCCCAGACCCTGACAAACCAGTCACAACAACCAGCTTGTCTCGCGGAATCTCCACATCAATATTTTTTAAGTTATGGGCACGTGCCCCATGAATCACAATTTTATCTTGCATCTTTGTTCTTTCTAGTCCATTATTGCTTTCCATTATACCAAAAAATGTGAAATTCTATTACCCAAAAAGCTGTTTTTATAGTATAATAGTACGGTGCAAAAAATGAATCACTGAATAGTAGGAAAGGACAGGGGATATGAAACAAGTTTTTCTCTCAACAACAACTGAATTTAAAGAGATCGACACGCTTGAACCGGGTACTTGGATCAACCTCGTCAATCCTACACAAAATGAATCGTTGGAAATCGCCAACGCCTTCGACATTGACATCGCCGACCTTCGAGCACCGCTCGATGCGGAAGAAATGTCCCGTATTACCATCGAAGATGAATACACTTTGATCATCGTGGACGTTCCAGTCACAGAAGAGAGAAACAACCGCACCTACTACGTAACGATTCCGCTAGGGATTATCATCACCGAGGAAACCATTATCACTACCTGCTTGGAATCCCTCCCTGTTCTTGATGTCTTTATCAATCGTAGGTTGCGTAATTTCTATACCTTCATGCGGTCACGCTTTATCTTTCAACTCCTTTACCGCAATGCCGAACTTTATCTAACTGCCCTTCGTTCCATTGATCGCAAGAGTGAACAAATCGAAAGTCAACTTCACAAGTCTACTCGAAACGAAGAGCTGATCGAGCTCATGGAATTGGAAAAGACCATCGTCTATTTCAAGGCCTCACTAAAAACAAACGAGCGCGTGATCAAGAAATTGACCAGCGCAACCAGCAATATCAAAAAATACTTAGAGGACGAGGATATACTCGAAGATACTCTGATTGAAACCCAACAGGCCATCGAGATGGCAGATATCTATGGAAACGTCCTTCACTCTATGACAGAGACCTTTGCCTCTATCATTTCCAACAACCAGAACAACATCATGAAGACCCTGGCTCTCGTGACCATCGTCATGTCTGTCCCAACCATGATCTTCTCAGCCTACGGGATGAACTTTAAAGATAATGAAATCCCTCTAAACGGCGAGCCTCACGCCTTCTGGTTAATCGTCTTTATCGCCTTTGCTATGAGTGTCTCGCTCACTCTCTATCTCATCCATAAAAAATGGTTCTAAGAGGAATCCCTATGTCTCAGATTGATTTACAAAAACTAACTAAGAAAAACCAAGAGTTTATCCACATCGCTACCCAACAATTTATCAAAGATGGCAAAACTGACGCTGAAATCAAAGCTGTTTTTGAGGAAGTCATTCCTAAAATCCTTGAAGAGCAAGCCAAAGGGACGACTGCACGTTCCCTCTACGGGGCTCCAACCCACTGGGCTCATAGCTTCACTGTCAAGGAACAGTACGAAAAAGAGCACCCTAAGGAAAATGACGATCCAAAACTCATGATTATGGACTCAGCCCTTTTTATCACCAGTCTCTTTGCATTGGTTAGCGCTCTGACTACCTTCTTCTCTACAGATCAGGCTATTGGCTATGGGTTGATTACCCTCTTGTTGGTTGGGCTTGTAGGAGGACTTGCCTTCTACTTGATGTACTACTTTGTCTACCAGTACTATGGACCAGACACAGACCGTAGCCAACGTCCTCCATTCTGGAAATCAATCCTCGTTATCCTGGCCTCTATGGTCCTTTGGTTGGTTGTCTTCTTTGCAACAAGCTTCCTACCAGCCAACCTCAATCCAGTCCTTGCTCCATTGCCTTTGGCTATCCTGGGAGCTGCCCTTCTCGCCCTTCGCTTCTATCTCAAGAAACGTTTCAACATCCGAAGTGCAAGCGCGGGCCCATCACGTTATTAAGAAAAGTGAACAGCTATGGCATATAGTCAATCTTTAGCTCAGCAGATTCGAAAAATTCTAGCACTCAAACTTCCTCCCCAAATTTTCGAAGAAGAGTTAGAAGAAAAGAAACTATTTGGTGGCCTTGCCTTTATGATTCGTGGGAAAATGGTCCTTACAGTCAGTTCCAGAAAGGACGAGCTGGTTATGGTGAGAATTGGCAAAGAAATGGAAAAGCAAGTTCTACCCCGAACAGGAGCTCATACTACATTGATGAGAGGGCGACCTTATCATGGCTATATAGACCTAGATATCGAAGGTCAAAAAGAACTGCCTTACTGGATTGATTTAGCCCTCTCCTATAATCAAGAGTTGACCAAGTAACTCATATCTAGTGAGATTAGAGATTAGAAAAACGAAAAGCAACTGCTCAGGCGGTTGCTTTTTTGTTCTTGCTTTCTTTATATCCAATAAAACTTCTGACTCTAATCCCTATCGTTTTCTCTCATCTTTTATGATAAAATAGGCTCAATCTATTTCTAGGAGGATGAGATATGGTTTCTACTATTGGTATTGTGAGTTTGTCTAGTGGTGTTATCGGAGAGGATTTTATCAAACACGAAGTTGACTTGGGTATCCAACGTCTCAAGGATTTGGGACTCAATCCTATCTTTTTGCCCCATTCGCTAAAAGGTTTAGACTTTATCAAGGATCATCCTGAGGCGCGTGCAGAGGATTTGATACAGGCCTTTTCTGATGATAGCATCAATATGATCCTATGCGCCATCGGTGGGGATGATACCTATCGCTTGCTACCTTATCTTTTTGAAAACGATCAGCTTCAAAAGGTTATCAAGCCAAAGATTTTTCTTGGCTTCTCGGATACCACTATGAACCACCTTATGTTGCACAAACTAGGGGTCAAGACTTTTTATGGGCAATCCTTTCTAGCAGACATTTGTGAATTGGACAAGGAGATGTTGCCCTATAGCTTTCACTACTTTAAAGAATTGATCAAGACAGGAAGAATCTCAGAAATCCGCCCTAGCGACGTTTGGTATGAGGAACGAACTGATTTTAGTCCCAAGGCTCTGGGAACAGCTCGTATCAGTCATGTAAATACAGGTTTTGACTTGTTACAAGGAAACGCCCAGTTTGAGGGAGAAATCCTCGGTGGCTGCCTCGAATCTCTCTACGATATCTTTGACAATTCTCGATATGCAGACAGCACCGTTCTCTGCCAAGAGTACCGACTCTTCCCTGACTTATCCGACTGGGAAGGAAAGATCCTCTTGCTAGAAACAAGCGAAGAAAAACCTGAGCCAGATGACTTCAAAAAGATGTTGCGGACTTTAAAGGACACTGGTATATTTGAGGCCATCAGTGGACTCTTGGTCGGAAAACCTATGGATGAAACCTTCTATGACGACTATAAAGAGGCACTATTGGATATCATTGACAGCAATATCCCGATTGTCTATAATCTGAATGTCGGCCACGCAACTCCAAGAGCCATTGTTCCCTTTGGCGTTCACGCCTATGTAGATGCACAGGAGCAAGTCATTCGCTTTGACTATAACAAAAAAAGCTGAGATAAATTTCTCAGCTTTTTCTCTTGTATAACTACTAAAACGTCACATACTACTGATAACTAAAATGATCAAGGAAAGGCTGTTGCCTAACATATGAACAACTAGAGGGTAGCAAATATTTTCTTTCCCTTTCACATAAATAATAGAAAAGGCAAGGCCGCCACCTAGATAACCGACTGCACTGATCCACTCTGATAAATTTAAATTATGCATATGAGTCAGGGCAAAGACAAGTCCTACCAGAAGAATGCTTAGCCAACTTGACAGACGTTTCTGCAAGTGATGTAACAAGAGCTGACGGAAAAAGAGTTCTTCCACAAAAGGTCCGATGACACAAGCAAAAACAGCTATCAGTAATGGTTGCTCTTGAAAGGTGCTTTGAATATTCGACTGGTTTAGACCTTGTCCGACTAGCCCAAAAAACTGCCTCAACATTTCTGATACAAATTCAAAGGCAACAGTCATCAGAATGAGAAAGAGCCAGCCTGTTAAGACACCAAAGAAGAATTTTCTTTTATTCTTTCTAATCTCATTCCATTGTTTGATCAATCTATCCTTAAATAAAAAAGAACCATACAGAGCTAATACTACATAGACTAGATAATTCGCAATGGCAGATGGCATCAAATAAGCTAGCAATTTAACACCGTCAAAAACAAAGAGAGCCGTGTAGAGAATCGTAAAAATAAGGATTCCCTTATGTTTATTAGACATTATTTATCTCCCCTTCCACTCGCAATCATTCTCATGGTCATCAACCAGACCTGCAGCCTGAAGAAAAGATAAAACGGCAACTGGGCCTGTGAACTTGAAACCTCGTTTTTTTAGATCTTTGGCTAATTTTTCAGACAAGGCTGTTTTAGCAGGTGCTAGGTGATAGTCAGGAACATCATTGATGATGGTTTGTCCATTGACAAAAGACCAGAGATAAGCGTCAAAAGAGCCGTAGGTTTTCTGGACTTGCAAAAATGCTTGGGCGTTGGTACGTGTAGCAAAAATCTTGGCTCGATTTCGAATGATGGCTGGATTGTCTAACAAGGCCTCCAACTCTGCATCGGTCATCTCCGCAACACCTTGGACTTGGTAGTTGTAAAATGCTTCTCGGAAAGCTTGGCGTTTGTTAAGCACTGTTTCCCAAGATAGGCCAGCCTGATAAGTCTCCATACAGAGCAATTCAAAAAGAGCGCGGTCATCATGGAGTGCCTGTCCCCACTCCTGGTCATGGTAGGCGATGTAGAGAGGATTGGTCATCTTGACCCACGAACAACGTTTTGTCATATTATTCTCCTATTTGACCAACATTTTAAGGGCAGACTTGATATAGTTCTCTGCTGTATCCGTCGTTCCTTCAAAGAATTTCTTGATTTTCTTGAGCTCTGTTGCCTTGTAGCCTAGCGCCAACATGGCTTCCATAGCTTCTTCCAGTTCTTGGTTTTCAGCACTGGCTTGTACTGCGACTTTGGCAGGAAGGTCATCACTAGCCACGACTACCTTGCCTTCCAAGTCCAGCACCATCTGTTGGGCTGTTTTCTTGCCAATTTTGGGGAATTTGGTCAAGTAGGTGATGTTCTTAGTTTCAATCGCTTGAACCAAACCAGCATTGTCATCCGCAGCGATGATAGCCAAAGCTGATACAGGACCGATCCCTGAGACCGAAATCAGACTGAGAAAGAGCTTCTTCTCGTCTTCTGAACGAAAACCGTAAAGCAGATGCGCGTCCTCACGAACAACTTGGTGCACATAAATTTGAGTTTCTTGATTGACCTGACCTGAGTAAGCATAGGGATTGGCTACATGCAAGATATAACCGATACCATTTGTCTCGAGGACAATATATTTAGCAGTGATTTTGGTAATGATTCCTTTTAGATATTCGTACATAATTTTTTCTCCCTTATTTTGCCTATCTAGTATACCATATTTCCTAAAGACAGACTGCAACAAAAGGTGCACCCACTGGTTGACAAATAGTACAGGAGATTGTATTCTCATTATAAGTAAAAATTGCTAGGATAGAAGTAGAAAAAGGAGGATAGCATGATGAAACTCGCAGAAAAACTATTTGATCTCAGAAAGGAAAAAGCTTGGTCTCAAGAAAAGCTAGCAGAACAAATCAATGTTTCTCGGCAAAGCATCTCCAAATGGGAGTCTGGACAAGTTCTTCCTGAAATCGAAAAAATCATTGAATTAAGCAAGATTTTTCAAGTGACAACTGACTATCTACTACTGGATGAAAACTCTGAAAAAGCTTCCACAGCAGTGGTCTTGGAAGAAGACAAGGACAAATACTATAAAGAGGTTAAATCCTTTGGTCTCTGGCAAGTGATTTATATTTTCGTCTTGGCTCTGGCTATCTATCTCTTTTTAGCTGGTTCTAGTTTTCCAGCCGAATTCACCGCCTGGATTTGGCTGACCTTCGTTCTCTTGATTGCGTCTGCAATTGCTATCAGCAAGGCTCTCAAAACCAAACAACGTTATCTTGATAAAGTGATTGGTCTTGAAAAAACTTCAGAAGAAGTCAATAACAAAAAGTGACGGAGATGGAAGTATCCAACCATCCTTTCTTTTAAAAAAGAACAAGCAACCTTGTTTCACAACTTATATAACATTTCCCATGATAAAACGCATAATACCAAGGTTTTTGAATGCCTGATATTATGCGTTTTTCTGATTTTAAAGACTTTTGATCAGCTTCCCTTACTCAGCATGAGTTGTCTCATTCGCAAAGGAAATAATCGCTTCTTTGAGCTCATCTCCGCTGAGTGAACGGAACTCTTCAATCTTTTGATCAATGGCTTCTAGCGGCATGACGTTTACCTTACCAACGAAAATCTTATCCATAACTTGGTTATCAACTAATTCGGTCGAAACCAAGAGTTCCTCATAGAGTTTTTCACCCGGACGAATCCCAACTTCAACAATTGGAATTTCACTTTCTGTGTGTCCGCTTAGAAGGACCATTTTCTTAGCCAAGTCATAGATCTTAACTGGTTTGCCCATATCGAGGATAAAGACTTCTCCGTCCTTGGCATAAGCGCCAGCATGGATCACCAGACGGCTGGCCTCTGGAATGGTCATGAAGTAACGCGTCATACGGAAGTCTGTCACCGTTACCGGACCACCTTCAGCAATTTGACGTTCAAAGACAGGAATCACGCTACCACGGCTACCCAGAACATTCCCAAAACGAACTGCACAGTAGGTTGATTTGCTACGTTGGTTAAAGCCTGTGACAATCAACTCTGCCACGCGCTTGGTTGCGCCCATAACATTGGGTGGATTGACCGCCTTGTCAGTCGAAATCATGACCATCTTAGGAACTTTGGCCTCATCCACAGCCTTGGCAACATTGTAGGTCCCGAGGATATTGTTTTTGAAGGCTTCTTTTGGATTGCGCTCCATCATCGGAACGTGCTTGTGGGCAGCAGCATGGTAGACAATGGCTGGTTTATACTGTTCAAACACCTGCAAGAGACGGTCATAATCCTGAATATCTGCAATAACAGGAACATAATCAATCCCTTGGAATGTACGGATCAATTCATGATAAACGAGGTAGATGGAATTTTCGCCATGCCCCAGCAAGATGACACGCTCTGGATTGAAGCGGCTAACCTGGCGACAAATCTCCGAACCAATCGAACCACCAGCTCCTGTCACCAAGATAGTCTTGCCTGTAAGCTCTGCACCCAGACGGGATTCGTCAAGACGGATTTCCTGACGCCCCAAAAGGTCTGTGATGTCAATTTTCTGGAAGCCACTACCTGGTTGGTGAAGCCCCTGAACAACTGTCTCAACTTTGGGCATCTTGTAACATTTGATGCCGAGTTTATTACACATCTGCAAGATGCGTTCGTACTCTGATGGGTCAAGCGAAGGGATGGCTACGATGACACGCTCGATTTGGTGACGTTTGGCCAATTCAGGCAGATTGTCATAGGAACCCAAAACTGGGATTCCACCTAGTTTTTGCCCCTTTTTCTTTTCATCGTTGTCCAAAATTCCCACTAGCTCAAGATCGCTAGTCGGATGTTGGTAGCTATTCATAAAGAGGGCACCACCATCACCAGCACCAATCAAGAAGGTGCGACGATGCTCTCCATCACCACTACCTTGCTTGCGCTTAGAATAAATCAGCTGCCAAGTGATACGAGGAAGCAAGATGAGGAAGGTACTCAACAAAATGAAGAGCACGATGAAACGGATAGAAAACAATGGAAGAAAGGCATAGCAGATTCCATAAGAAAGAACACTGCTGAGCATCACTCCGAAAAAGATTTTCATAAAATCCGTAATCTTGCTGTAACGACTAATACTCGCATTGAGCCCCCAAAATCCAATCATGATTTGATAGAGGAGAAAAGCCAAACCAGTATAGATAACATAATCCACAGGCGCTGGGTTAATCAAACCATAAAAGAGAATGTAAGACACGATGATGGAAACCACCATACTAATAATGTCAAATATACCCCAAAACACCTGCTTTTGCTGTTTATTTAAAATTTCAACCAGATCAATCACATAATCTGTTAGTTTTTTATTCATAGGAATTTACTCTTTCTTAAAAGAATTTAAATATATTGTTATTATAACATTTTTTGGCTATTTTATCTTTTACAATACTATTTATTTTTTCTTAATAATTTTACAAAAATAAACTGACGTACAAAGCCTGGGCAGAGTGCAACAATGGCCTGAATGGCTACACTTTTCGCATATTCCATATAAGAAATTTGCCCTCGCTCAAGCATGCGCTGACGAGCCTGACGATAGAGTTTGAGATAGCGCAAACCACCACGACGTTCAAACATCCCTGCACCAACACGAACCTGACACAAGATCTGATCCAGGTTTCCAGTCCTAGCTCCTGCGGCAATCATATTGAGCCAGAGGAGATCATCTTCCATATAAAGCCCATCTTCGTAGTTGCCTGCCTTGAGAACCATATCCTTCTTGAACATCACTGTCATATGGTTGAAGGCACTTCTCATTCTTTGGTAAGCCACAATGTCTGCGTGCCGAGTTGGGACACGACGGTAGGAAACAATCTCATCAGGATTGTCAATAAATTCTGCAATATGTCCACCTAAGAGATCGAGATTTTCTTTCTCCATTAGTTGAAGCTGTTTCTCAAAACGATCCGGAACGGCTAAATCATCCGTATCCATGCGGGCAATAATGTCATACTGGCACTGCAAAACACCATAACGAAGAGCCAAGCCTAAACCTTGATTTTCTTCTAAGGGGCAACGCTTAACTGGAATCTCTGACTGCGCTTCCACTTCATCTAGCACCTGATAGAGTTCTGGTGTGAGAGGCCCATCCTCTACGAGAACAAGCTCACTCGGTTTTAAGGTCTGGTTTTGAACACTTTTGATGGCATCTCTCAAAAATGTCGGATTTTCCTTTACATAGACCGACATCAAGACGCTGATTTTTTGCTTTTCAGACACAGTTTTTCTCCAATTTATAGATTTCCTTCCACTATTTTATCACAAAATTTCCTAGTTTCCTATTTTTATATCAAATCAAGGAAAATTCTAGTAAAGAAATCCGTCCCCTTTCACTCTATTTTCAGTTAAATCATTCTAGCTTTCTTAGCAGTCCTCTCCTTGACATTGTAAGGAAAAAACCTTAAAATAAGCTGTTATTAAAATCATCCTATCGAGGTTTTTATGAAAAAACAATCACTCTTTTTTGTTCTAGGAATTGTCTTAATCGGGACTGTTTTACGCTCTCCTTTTACTGCTCTTCCAACCATTTTAGGAGATATCGCTCAGGGGCTAGGAGTTGAGGTCAGCTCTCTTGGGATTTTAACCAGTCTCCCTCTCTTGATGTTTGCTCTTTTCTCTGCTTCTGCGAGCCGCTTGGCGCAAAAGATTGGACTGGAACATCTCTTTACTTACTGTCTCCTCCTCTTAACTGTTGGCTCTGTCATTCGGATTTTCAATCTTCCCCTTCTCTATCTAGGAACCCTGATCATCGGAGCGAGCATTGCTATTTTCAATGTACTCCTCCCAAGTATGATCCAGGCAAATCAGCCTCAAAAAATCAGTCTCCTAACAACTCTCTATGTCACTGCCATGGGTGTTTCAACGGCCATCGCTTCTTATCTTTCTGTCCCTATCACCCAAGCTAGTTCTTGGAAGGGTCTCATCCTCGTTCTCAGCTTTCTCTGTCTGGTCACTCTGCTAGTCTGGTTGCCAAATCATCGCCACAACCACTACCTAGAAGGGCAGAAAGAAAAGCAAGTCAAAGAAAATATTCTAAAAAGTAAAGATGTCTGGGCCATCATTATCTTTGGCGGACTTCAGTCCTTGCTCTTTTATACGAGTATGACCTGGTTGCCAACTATGGCTGTTGGTGCTGGTATTTCTAATAGTGATGCGGCTCTCCTCGCTTCTATTTTCTCACTGATCAGCATTCCTTTTTCCATGACCGTTCCAAGTCTGACCACTCGTTTGTCTGATGGCCACCGTCGAATCATGCTAGCAATTATCTCTATGGCTGGGATGACAGGAATTACCATGCTCTTGTATCCAACCAATAATTTCCTCTACTGGTTAGTCGTCCATCTCTTGATTGGAACGGCCTGCAGTGCCCTCTTCCCCTACCTCATGGTTTGCTTTTCTCTTAAAACCAGTTCTCCTGAAAAGACAGCTCAGCTATCAGGACTAGCACAAACAGGGGGTTACATCTTAGCAGCTTTTGGACCTGCCTTGTTTGGTTATAGTTTTGAACTTTTCCAATCTTGGATCCCAGCTGTCCTTGCCCTTCTAGTCATCGATATCATCATGACCATCTCACTCTTTATGGTCGATCGAGCTGATAACATCCTTTAATTTTCTAAAATACTTCTCAGATATAAACAATGTAAAGCCAGACAGAGTCTGGTTTTTTTGGTGCTTCTATCAACAAAAGCACCCTCCATCTGTTAGCAGAAAGATGGCGTTTTTGATATAATAAGATGTATAGAAACTAATTGTCATAGGAAAAATACATTAGTTTATAAAATAGCTACTATTTTAAGTGAGGTGCACAGGATGGATGAACTGAAATACAATTTGGATCAAAGTTTAGCAGAGTTAGATAAGCTCGTTGGCTTATCAGCAAAGGAGACAGATAAGACTGCCTGTGGAGCTCTAGCAGAAAAAGCAAGAATAATTTATGAGCAATACCCTGAATCAGAAGACATTGCGTTGCGGTATGCTAAGGTTTTGTTCAATTTATCAACCAGGCAAACTGAGTTGAAGGAACTAGAGGCTACTGTTGAGAAATTACAGCCCTTGCAAGAACGCTTTTCAGATTCGCCTATTATAGCAGAAGCGTATGCTAAGATTTTGGTCGGTTTATCAATCCAGCAGACTGAATTGAATGAGCGGGAGGCTACTGTTGCGAAATTACAGCCCTTGCAAGAACGCTTTCCAGATTCACCTATTATAGTAGAAGCGTATGCTATGGTTTTGTTCAAGTTATCACCCAAGCAGACTGAGTTACAGGAACGGGAGGCTACTGCTGAGAAATTACAGATCTTGCATCAACAATTCCCTGAATCGCCTGATATAGCTTTGCAGTATGCTAAGACTCTGGTTAATTTATCAGCCAAGCAGACTGAGTTAAAAGAACAGGAGGCTACTGCTGAGAAATTACAGGTCTTGCATCAACAATTCCCTGAATCGCCTGATATAGCTTTGCGGTATGCTAGGATTTTGTTCAATTTAGCAGCCGAGCAGACTGAGTTAAAAGAACGGGAAGCTACTGCTGAGAAAATACAGATCTTGCATCAACAATTCCCTGAATCGCCTGATATAGCTTTTGAGTATGCTAGGCTTTTGTTCAATTTATCATTCGAGCAGACTGAGTTGAAAGAGCGGGAGGCTACTGTTGAGAAATTACAGGTCTTGCATCAACAATTCCCTGAATCACCTGATATAGCTTTTGAGTACGCTAAGATTTTGGTTAATTTATCAATCGAGCAGACTGAGTTGAAAGAGCGGGAGGCTACTGTTGAGAAATTACAGGTCTTGCATCAACAATTCCCTGACTCGCCTGATATAGCTTTGGGGTATGCTCAGATTTTGTTCAATTTATCAATCAAGCAGACCGAGTTAAAAGAACTGGAGGCTACTGTTGAGAAATTACAGGTCTTGCATCAACAATTCCCTGAATCGCCTGATATAGCTTTGGAGTATGCTCAGATTTTGGTTAATTTATCAGCCAAGCAGACTGAGTTGAAAGAACTGGAGGCTAGTGTTGCGAAATTACAGGTCTTGCATCAACAATTCCCTGAATCGCCTGATATAGCAGAAACATTTGCTGGGATTTTGTTCAATTTATCAATCAAGCAGACTGAGTTGCAGGAGCGGAAGGCTAGTGTTTCGAAATTGCAGTCCTTGCAAGAACGCTTCGATAAATCTGAAGTAATTGCTTTTATATACGGTGTGTTCTTAGCAATCTTATTTAATCATCAAACAGAGTTGAGTGAACGTCGGCAAACCACAAAAATAATTAAAAAACTCTATGAAGAATTCTCCAAATTTATGATACAAAATTTTGATGATCTATTTTTTAGTAATGAGAATGTTTGTGACAGCGAAGAGTACATGCTATTCAACTTTATCCTAAGAGAAGGTCTTTTAAATAATACTAAATATGCTATTTTACAAACATGGGTAAAGCGTTATAAAGAAGACTCGAGTGAACTAAAGAACTTGCTATCTATTTATCAACTTGTTCAAAAAATCAAGTATCAGTTGGGACTAAAAGACGAAGATAAAAATCAGGTGCTTAAATTCGGCCATTACACTAAGGGAAGCACTCTCCAAATTATGTTAGATCAAGAGGAGAATGAGAAGAAAAGTACTTTTTCAGTATCTGGGAAAACTCGTTTGTATAATGCTAATTATATGAATGATCCTGAAGAAGGAATCGTCATAGAACAGATATTGGGCTTAGATAGACGAGATGTTTTGGAACCAAGCTCATGGTTCTTAATGAGTTTTACAAACAAAACGGATGATCTGGCCATGTGGTCCCAGTATGGTGATGATGCCAAAGGTGTTTGTCTGGTACTTCGAGAAGATGATTTTTCTAGATTTACTTCCTTCAATGATGTTTCTTGGCGTCAAGAAAAAAACTTTTTAGAATTCTCTGATAAGATGCATTTACTGAAATCTGAATTAAATAGTGGTTTTGAAAAATCTATCTTTCGGAGTGAAAGTGAAAATTCAGTCGATACTGTTAATGATGAAGGAACTGAACCGAATTCTGTAGAAAAAGATAGTGATTATCTCTACCGAATTGCCTATGTTAAGCATATAGAGGAAAATTTAAAACTAGAACGAACTGAACTATTTGAGAAGTCGGAAATAGAAGAATTAGAAAAATTGTTGAATAGTTTAAAAGAAAAACTAGATATCGGTTCAAAAGTCACGGAGAAGAATTATCAAGATGCCATCTCTGAATGTATCGAAGAAATTCGCTACTTGTTTAAATCTGTAGATTATAAATATGAGAATGAACTGCGTATCTTACGCTATGCTAACCTAGACCCAAGTAATGATAAAATCAAAATTGATAAAACCTCTGGGATAGGCAGACTTTATGTAGAACGTGAAAATTCAATTCAAATCCGAGAAGTCATTTTCGGTCCTAAATTTCCAAATCCTGAGTACGTAACTCCTTTATTGAAACTTTTAGATAAGGAAATTAAGTATAAAAAATCTACGATAAAATTTAGATAAAGGCTGACAACATTCTCTAAACTTCTAGTTTTTACTAGAAGTTTTTTATATATAAAATTTTTACACATATTTCTTGACAGGGATTTCAACTTGAGATACAATATATTTGAAAAGAGTATATATAAAATTTTTATATAATATAAAGGAGGTTTCCCATGTACTTCCCAACATCCTCTGCCTTGATCGAGTTTCTCATCTTGGCTGTACTGGAGCAGGGAGATTCTTATGGTTATGAGATTAGCCAAACCATTAAACTCATCGCCAATATCAAAGAATCTACGCTCTATCCCATTCTCAAAAAACTGGAAGCCAATGGCTTTCTGACCACCTACTCTAGAGAGTTTCAGGGGCGTATGCGCAAATACTACTCCTTGACCAATCGGGGCGTAGAGCAGCTCGTTACTCTAAAGGAAGAGTGGACGCTCTATACCGAAACCGTCAACGGCATCATAGAAGGGAGTATCCGCCATGACAAGAACTGACTATCTGACTCAGTTAGAAACCTATCTCCATAAACTACCTGAAGCTGACCGCATCGAAGCTATGGACTACTTTAAGGAACTATTTGACGATGCAGGTTCAGAGGGTGAAGAGGAACTCATTGCCAGTCTAGGAACACCAAAAGAAGCGGCTCATGATGTCCTCTCTAACCTCCTCGATAAAAAAGTTAATGAAGCCCCTGCTCAAAAGAATGACCGCCAACTGCTACACATTGCCCTCTTAGCCTTACTAGCAGCTCCTATCGGAATCCCTGTGGGAATTGCAATTATCTTAACCATTATCGGGCTTTTTATCGCAGCTGCCTCCGTCATTCTAGCCTTCTTTACCGTCTCTGTGACAGGTATCCTACTGGGCGGACTCTTTATCGTAGAGAGCTTTAGTGTCCTAGTCGAAGCCAAATCTGCCTTTATCTTGATTTTCGGGGCTGGTTTGCTTGCTATCGGTGCTTCTTCTCTTGTTCTACTAGGCATATCCTATGTAGCTCGTTTCTTTGGCCTCCTAATCGTCCGCTTGGCACAATGGATTCTTAAAAAAGGAAAGAGAGGTGACAGACATGCGTAAATTGACAAAAGGATTTCTCATCTTTGGTGTGGTTTCTACAATCCTCGGTTTTATCATGATCATTGTAGGCGCCCAGTCCAATGGTATTCAAAGTTTGCTAGCCATGTCAAAAGACCCCGTCTATGACAATCGTATCGAAGAAGTGACCTTTGGAAATGAAGTGGAAAAACTTGATCTAGCCCTTGAGGAACATAGCCTAACCATCACAGAGTCTGTAGATGACAAGATCCACATCACCTATCATCCTTCCGTGTCTGGTCGTCACGATCTAACTACTGGTATGAGTGACAAAACACTGAGCGTCACTGATAAACAAGCCTCCCAACATCGTTTTCTCGGTTCAGGAATCGAAGGCCTACTTCGTATTGCCAGCAGTTATTCTCACCGTTTTGACGAAGTCGTTCTCTCCCTACCTAAAGGAAGAAGGCTGCAAGCTATCACCGTCTCAGCCAATCGTGGACAAACCAATATTCGTCAAGCCAATCTTGAAAATGCGACAATTAAAACAAAAGGCTACCTCTTAAGACTAACTGAAAGTTCTATCAAGAACAGCACACTAACGGCACCTCATATCATCAATATCTTTGATGCCGAATTGACAGATAGTCAGGTCAAGACGGAGGGAGCACACATCTATGCTGAAAATATCCAAGTTCACGGCAAGGTCGAGCTAGAGGCTTATTCAACTCTACAACTCATTCTCTCCCAGAAAGAGACCGACCGTATCAATCTAGAAATTTCTTCTCAGCATGGTGGTATCTATCGTCAACCCAAAGAAGAACATCGTGGACAAAAAGAGAATGTACTTGCCAACCCTTATAAAACGGAAAAAGCAGATATCAAGGACCTACTCATTGCAAAAGCCAACCAAGATATCTACCTACCAAAAGAAGAGTACTCTTCTCCATCTAGAAACCATTGACAAAAACGCTTTCATCTGCTAATCTAAAAATAGAAAACGATCATAAAAAAGGAGGTTCCACCATGACACAAGAATGGTTTGAAAGCGCCGATCTTGAGAAGAAATCAGCTCAGTCGAAATCGGAAATCCAGCCCGACCAACCAGAGACTTCGGAAATTGTAGAGACCGAATCACAAGCAAACCAAGAAACTCCTATCTCACCTAAAGAGTCGGAAAGGCATGAGGAGGAAGCTCCCGAAACGATAGAAGAAACCCAAACCGAGGAAGAGGGAGAAGGGAAAGCTGAAGAGGAAGGCAACCAAGAAAAACCTGCAAAAGAGAAAAGCATCCTCAGCAAGGCTTTAGAAAGCCCCTATATCCCAGATATTGACCCTCGTAAAACAGCCAGATTAAAAGAAGAAATCGCACTATTTTGGACTTGGCTACTGGATGCTATCCAAGAACCAACTGCCAGCAAGACTACGGACCAAAAGCATCGTTACAGTGTCTTTGGCCTGCTCACTTTGCTGTCTTCGATTAACCTTTTCTTTAGTATCTATCATATCAAGCACCTCTACTACGGCTATATGGCCTCTATTGCCAATAGTTTACCTAACCAGCTCCCTCCTTTAGATCTCTTTGCTGGACTCTCCATCTTGGTCGCTAGCGCTCTATTTTACTTTTCCATCATTCTGGGAGGCTTTACTGTCCGACGTGTGCTGGATCAGGAGAGTGACTTCACATTCCAAGAAGCCTTTGATCGGTATAGCAGACTCTTTGCTATCCCACTTGTCCTAACAGCTCTAGCAAGTTTCTTTGCACTCTTTGGTGGCTTACGATTTGCCGGCATCCTCACTCTTCTAAGCATGGCTATCTTTGCCCTTGGAAATCTCTTTGTGATTAGCAAGCCAAGTAAGACCCGTAGCCTTGACCCATTTTATCGTTTCTTGCTCGCTGTCTTACTTGATGGCGCCATTCTCTTACCCTTCTTCATTGCAGAGCTCGCGCTGACAGTTGACTACCTTCGCATCCTGACTTTCTTTTAACCAAAATCCCTGCCATTTGTTAATGGCAGGGATTTTTATGCTTACTCTTTTTTAAACAAGACCTACTCGATGCTTGCCAATCCTTCAAAATCTTTTCCCAAAATGGCTTGTACTTCTAATTGATTGGCATCTAGTTGCTGATAAAATGCTTCTGGTAGCGACTCTAGGAATCTTACATAGTCCAAGCGAGCGATGGATTCGTAGTCTTCTGCTTTGGACCCATCACCAGAAATCGTCACTAGGTCAATCTCCCAAACAAGCTCCTTGCCTGCTAGTTGCTCGGTATAGGATGCTGGTACAAAGGGCTCCTTAGGTAAAATTGTCTTGACTCCCTGGGCTAGGTGGTAGATACCGTGTACCTTGCCTTGGGCGTCTGGGTAAAATTTCACACTGGCAAGATAGGCATCAGAGCCTTGAACTTTCTTGACCAGCTCTTCAAAACGTGCCAATCCATCCTCAGCCAAAAAACTCTCGAGGTATTCCTTGTTGAGATAGATAGGGGCCAAGAGCCCTTGGCAGTATACTAGACGAGCCGCCTTATCCGCTAGATAATTCTGAACTATTTGTCGGAAATAAGCTTCAAAGTCAAATCCTTCTAGCCCTTCTGCCACTTGCCCCAACTTGCTTGATAGGGCTTGGAGGAGAGCTTCTACAATCTCCCAGTCCGCTCTAGTAAGGAAGTCTGGAATCACCACTTGATAGCCTTTTCGACTATCCGCATAGTTCACCTTGAAGAGAAATTGCGACTGACCTACAATCCCACACTCGATATACTCGAGACGATTGAGGGGCTGACGGAGATAGACAGCATCATAACTGTGTGACTCCAAGCCCTCCACCAAGGCTAAGATAGACTTGGCAGTCAAGACCTCCTGTTGTCCTAGAATGCTTTCTTTATTTGGGATAAAAAATGTTTTCGCCATAACTGGTCTCCTTTGAAATCGTTTACATATAGTATACCCTATTTTCCTGAAAGATACAGAAACAAATTTTAGATTTTTAGATAAAAAGCATAGAAAAACAGCCCTTAGGGGCTGTTTGCTTTATACTGTAGCGGCTTGATCCAAGCTTTCACCGATAGCGGCTAGGCGCTCGATTACTTCTACTTGTGTCAATTCATTTTCAGCAACATAGCGGTTTCGTGGGTGAACACGACACTCGTGTGAGCATCCACGAAGGTACTTGTCTTCATTTTCTTCTGATGTTAGGATACGACGGTTACAGAAGGGATTTCCACAGTTGACATAGCGTTCACATGGTGTTCCATCAAACCAGTCTTTCCCTACGATGGTTGGATTGACATGGTTAACATCTACGGCAATACGCTCGTCAAAGACGTACATTTTCCCATCCCAAAGCTCACCTTGGACTTCTGGGTCTTTACCGTAAGTTGCGATTCCTCCGTGCAATTGGCCGACATCTTTGTAGCCTTCACGAACCATCCAGCCTGAGAATTTCTCACAGCGAACACCACCTGTACAGTAAACCACGACACGTTTGTCCATGAATTTTTCCTTGTTATCACGAACCCATTGTGGCAACTCACGGAAGTTGCGGATGTCTGGGCGGATAGCCCCACGGAAATGTCCTAGGTCGTACTCATAATCGTTACGTGTGTCAAGAACCACTGTATCTTCGTCAAGAAGGGCTTCTTTGAACTCTTTTGGAGACAAGTAAGCACCCGTCGTTTCAAGTGGGTTGATATCGTTGTCAAAATCGTTGTCTTCCAAACCAAGGTGGACAATTTCTTTCTTGTAGCGAACAAACATCTTCTTGAAGGCTTGTTCATTTTCTTCGTCAATCTTGAACCAGAGGTCTTCCATGCCTGGGAGGCTGTGAACGTAGTCCATGTATTTTTGAGTTGTTTCGTAATCACCTGAAACAGTCCCGTTAATTCCCTCGTCAGCGACTAGGATACGGCCTTTGAGACCGATTGATTTACAGAAAGCCAAGTGGTCTGCAGCAAATTGCTCTGCGTTTTCAATTGGAGTATAAAGGTAGTAAAGTAAGACACGAATATCTTTTGCCATAAGATTTGTTCTCTTTTCTATTCTTAAATTTTCAGAATTTTTCATTCAACTATACTAGTATACCCACTTGGGAAAACGAATGCAATTTATTTGACCGGAAATTGTATAGAGAGACCTGCCACTGCACTTCATCAGTAACCATAGCGAATCGCAGATAATTCTCTCAATTTTTTGATATGCCTAGCTTGACTTTTTGACAAACCCAGCTTATTGTCAATTAATACACGTGAGATGTCAACGTTCATTTGGCTCAGAATAAATGGAGTAGAGGTCCCATCATCCTCTAATCGCTTTTTATAAATCACTAACTGATTTTTCAGGGGAGCAAGTCGAGGCGCAGCCTTTATATCTTCCAATAGATGATCAATGATGGTCATGGCTTCACAACGCCTTTCGCTTCCTCCAGCGAACCATTTTAATGGTGTCATTCTCATTTTCCTCCTGAAATTCGCTTATAAATTGAAACACTATAATTCCTAACTCTCCAGCCAGTATTTTACCCAAACACCCTATGTAAAAAAGTCAGCAAAAATAGCAAGGTCGCTACAATATTATTGATCACATGCACCGCATAGGAAGGATAAATGCTCTTGGTATAACGGGTCAAACCAGCAAAAATGATTCCAGATGTTGCAAAGACGAAGATATCTAACAGACTAGGCAGACTTGAAAAATGAGGAAGAGCAAACAAAATGGAAGGAAGAAGCAAATCAAGGCCAAATCGCGAATGTTTAAAGAAAGCATGTTGCAACAAACCTCTATAGATCAATTCTTCCATCAGCGGAACCAGAAAGAACAGGGCTATATAGATACCTAGCTCTGCAAAGTTAGTCCCACTATAACCAATCAATACAGCCCAACCTTCCGCAGTTGACTGGACATGTTTAGCTGTCTGAACGTTAAAAGAGATCTGGAGCACTACCACTAATACTGTCAAAATCGAATACCAGAGCCATTTTTTTCTTGGAATGCGAAAGAGATAGCCATGGCCTGTCTTAGCCAAAATCCAAATCATGACTCCGATAAATAGCAAACTCAAGATATTTTGAATCCAGAAGAAATTGCCTATCTGGGAAGAAAATTGCCAATAGTTTTGGACAATAAGCGTCAGCTGAGAAAGGCCAAATACGAAAAATAGGTAAGAGAAGACAGCACTCATTTTGAAAAGAAGGCGATATTTTTTCATAATAAATCCCCTATAGATGTATGTGTATCACATCGCATAAACCCTCAGAACCACTGTTTTCATTTTTACATCCTAAAAATCACTACCTCCCCTAGAGAACTAAGGAAGGCAGTGATCACATTTTTAGGAATTAGGAATGAATACACGAAATCAATCGTTCTTATGATTTTTTGTTTTTCAAGAATTCGTCGTATTGTTTTTGCATTTCGTTCAATACTTTTTCGTAGGCACCTTCAGATTTCAATTTTTCCATCAATTCTGGAATAGCTTTATCTGGGTCTACAGTACCAGTGTTGATAGCTGTATCGAATTGTTGCATTGTGTTAGAGATTGCTGAAATTTCAGATTTCACACTGTCAGTGTTAAAGATAAATCCAAGTGCTGGAGATTCTTTAGCTTCTGCCAATTGTTTCTTAGAATCTGCAATTTGTTGGTCTGTAACGTTTTCGTTAATGTAAAGGATCCAGTTGTTACCAGTGTTCCAACCTGACATGTGAGTGTTTCCTTTATATCCATCAAGGACGCGTACACGGTTTTCTTTACCTTCAACTTTTTCCCAGTTCTTACCTTCTGGACCGTAAACAAGACCGTTCAAGAGTTCTGGGTTTGTGTTCAAGAGATTCAACACTTCCATTGATTTTTCTTTGTTCTTAGAGTTGTTTGAAATGACAAAGTTAGCAACTTGTGTTGTTTGGTTTTTCTTGATAAAGTTAGTGATTGGTTTGATTTGGATGTCTTTGTTAGCAACACGTGAAAGCAAGCTGTTACCGTAGTCAGCTGGTCCTACTGTTTCTTCACGAACGAACCAAGTATCTTGTTGAAGGTCAAATGAAGTGTCGCTTGTTGCTACGTCTTTTGGAATGTATCCTTCTTCATAGAATTTGTGAAGAGTCTTCAAGTGTTCTTTGAAACGAGGTACTTCGTAACGGTTTACAATCTTAGTAGTATCCCCTTCAAGGTCGATAACGAATGGAAGTCCATTTGGTACTGGGTAGTCAAAGTTATCGGATGGGATAAAGTTCTTCGTAACCGCAAATGGTACTACGTCTGGAGCTTTTTCTTTGATTTGTTTCAAGACTGGTTCAAGTGTTTCGTATGAAGTGACACCTGAAATATCGATACCATATTTAGCAAGAAGAGCGCCGTTGAAGGCAAAGTTTTGAGATGATGCAACGTTGGCTGCAACTGGAACAGCATAGATCTTACCGTTTACAGTGTTTCCTTTGATGTAAGCTGGGTCAAGTGCTTTGTAAAGCTCTGCTCCTTCTTTCTTGTACAAATCAGTCAAGTCAGCGTAAGCACCTTTTTGAGCATTTACAACATAGTTATCTGCAAAGGCGATATCATAATTTTCACCAGATGATGTGATAACGGACATTTTCTTGCTGTAGTCACCCCATCCGAGATATTGGATATCCAATTTAGCACCAACTTTTTCTTCGATGATTTTGTTTGCATTTTCTAGCAATTCATCCAAGTTATCTGGTTTGTCACCGATTTGGTACATTTTAAGAACAGGTTTTTCACTTGAAGTAGTGTCAGCAGCTTTTTTGTTATTACCTGTAAGGTTTCCACAAGCAGCGAGACCAGCAGCCAAAGCGACTACGCTAGCAGATGCAAAAGCATATTTTTTCCAGTTTTTCATGATAAAAACTCCTTTTTTTGTTTTTAAACTTATAAACGATTTAATGATTTGTAACTTCAGTCGCTAAGATGAAGTTGGGAAGGGAGAAACGGTGTTTCTCAGCAAGTGCTATTCTTTCACACCACCGATCGTCAAACCTTTAACAAAGTAGCGTTGGAAGAATGGATACAGAATCGCGATTGGAAGGGTTGCAACGACAACCATGGCCATACGACCTGTTTCTTTCGGTAGAGCAACTCCCAGTTGGCCAGATAGGCCGACTGCTTTTGCAATGTAGTCCATATTTTGTTGGATTTGCATGAGCAAATATTGCAATGGATACAAGTTGTCACTCTTGATGTAAAGAAGGGCGTTGAACCAGTCGTTCCAGAAACCAAGAGCTGTCAAAAGCGTGATGGTTGCGATACCTGGAAGTGACAATGGCAAACAGATCTGGAAGAAGATCCGAGCTTCGCTGGCACCATCGATACGAGCGGATTCGAGAATGGCTTCTGGAATGGTCTTCTTGAAGAAGGAACGCATCAAGATGATGTTGAATGGTGAGAGGAGCATTGGAACAATCAAGGCCCAAACAGTATCACCAAGTTGAAGCAAGCGAGTGACCACGATATAGCCTGGCACCAAACCAGCATTGAACAACATACTAAGAAGGGCAAAGATCGTAAAGAATCTGCGGTACTTAAAGGTTGTCCGTGAGATGGCGTAGGCATAAGTTGTCGTGATGAATACGTTGGTCACTGTCCCGACTACTGTTACAAAAATTGAGATAAAGAGCGCTTGGAGGATCTTATCTTTAAACTGAGCCAAGAACTCAAAACCATCTAATCCAAACTGTGATGGGAAAAAGCTATATCCATACTGGAGGATGCTCTTTTCGTCTGTCACCGAAATGATGATAACGAAGATAAAGGGCAAGATACAAGAAAGAGCAATCAAACCAGAGATGATACTGAAGAAGATATCCGCCTTCTTACTAAAGGAGTGAATGCCGACATTATCGATTTTTTCTTTTTTAATTTTCTTTTCTGCCATATTCTCCTCCTTTCTAGAACAAAGCTGAGTTTGGATCGACTCGTCTTGCAAGCAAGTTTGATAGGATAACCAGAATCAAACCGACTACGGATTGGTAAAGACCGGCTGCTGAAGCCATACCGATATCTGCTGTCTGAGTCAAACCATTAAAGACATAGACGTCCAAAACGTTGGTCACATTGTAAAGCTGACCAGCATTGTGTGGGATTTGATAGAAGAGACCAAAGTCTGCACGGAAGATATTTCCGACTGCAAGAATAGTCAAGACTGTTACAAGCGGAGTCAACTGAGGAATGGTTACGTTGCGAATGCGTTGCCACTTACTAGCCCCGTCCACTGTTGCTGCTTCGTAGTAGGTTGGATCAATCCCCATGATCGTCGCATAGTACATGACACTGCTATATCCAAAGCCTTTCCAAATTCCTAGGAAAAGGAGAAGATATGGCCAAATGCCTAAGTCAGCATAGAAGTTGACTTCCTTCATGCCAATGGATGTTAGGAAATGGTTGAAAACCCCTTTGTCAATGTTTAGGAAGGCATCTGTAAAGAAACTGATGATAACCCATGACAAGAAGTAAGGGAACAACATAGACGTTTGGAAAATCTTAACCATTCTCTTAGAGCGAAGCTCGCTGAGGATGATGGCAATCCCTACTGATACAATCAAACCGATAAAGATAAAGCCGAGATTGTAAAGAACGGTATTTCGAGTGATGATAAAGGCATCTTTTGAACTAAACAAGAATCTGAAATTATCTAACCCGACCCATTTACTATTCACAATACTATCTATGAAACCATTACTGGTCATATGGTAGTCTTTAAAGGCGACCACATTCCCAAATACTGGAATGTAAAAGAATAGAATCAACCAGAGTGCCCCTGGTAAAACCATCAAGAGAAAGATCCAGTTATCTCTCAAGGTCTTTGAAAACTTTTTCATAATTTCCTCCCTTTTTATTCCTAAAAACTGATTTCATCGAATTTTTAGGTTTGATAACGATTACATTATTAGTATACTCCTATTTGAAGGCTAGGTTAAACTACTAATTATAGAAAAAACTCCACAAATTATTTTATGTGGAGAAGTTTTTTATAAGAAATAGGTTTCACGAGAAACACTCTGCATACGATAAATGTATTTCCTCTTTACTAATTGAAAACTTGTTCTAATATTGGGTGATGAAACTCGACAAAATGAACCTGGGCATTTATGATAGCCCCTGATTCATTTTTATCAATCTCTGGTCTTCCTTCGGTGTGTAAAAGAGCAGGATTACCATCCTTGTAGCCAAAGAGAATCACCTCTGTCTCTGCTTCATTCACATAGCAAGCTAGGATTTCAAACCGCCCAGAACCTGAACCTGCACTATACCCATACCATTTAAAAGTATAATTCACCCAATCTACTTGTCCAAATTGCATTATCTGGTCTGGCACTGCTAGTCCATAGTAGTGACCATATGTTGCTAAGTTAGTTGACTTAAATCTTTCACCTTTACTATCCGAATAGGATTCCATGGCCGTTTTTATCTTGTCTATTAAAGAACTATTATCTGTATCTGGCTCGCTCTCTGTGGTTACACTTGTTTTTAATAGAAATTCCTTAAAACGTTGCGCTAAGTCTGTATTCTCAGTCTCTTCAAAATTTGCAGTAGGGATAGTTTCCAGTGTCTTATCGGTATGCAAGACCTGTGCTTGCCCATCCTTCAGTGTAAATAGGTAGAAATGTTTGTCCTGATTGTCATAGTAGGCATCCAAAACCAAGTAATCATAGGCATTGTCACTCGATACTCCAAAAACATTCCATTTGACACTTTTCTGAGAGACTGTTGTAGTTTCTAATTTTTTGATTAGTTCATTTTTTTCATCAAAGTTTGCATGCTCTAATCTATGATAGGACTGCCCCATAGAAGAAGCCCAGCTTGCAAACTCTTCCTCCCACTTTTCGGTGTTGTATTGGATTAGCTTCTGAAAATCTGAGTAGTTCTTCATAATCAAGACTTGATCAGTCGGATTAGATAACTGGAGTTCTTCCATGGCTGCAAGAGTGGCAGCCATCGGTGATTGGACGGTTGTATCCTTATGATTTTTTTCATGCAAAAGAGCCTTTTGATAGGAGTCCGCTAGGTAGTGAAAATAGTTGGTTACTTCCTTTGTTTGTTGCTCCCTTGGTATTGCCGGACTAGTTGCGCTATCCTCTGTCATTTTATGGCAGGCAGATAAGACTAGCATGCTAGTAGCTAGGACTAGTAGTAGCTTTTTCATGGTCAAACCTCCAAACTATCTTTATACCTTCATTATACTCCTTCCAAGCTATTTTTTCTATTGTACTCCTTGCTCTCAGAGATAGCTCCGAAAAGAATGGGGATAATAGTCAGTTCAAAATATCTTATATAGACGTTTTAGAACTTAGGAATAAGAGGGTAGCAAGCCTCCATCTCTCTTAAATATTAATCTCTTGATTGACTTTTTTATTTAGTGTTACTTTCAATATTAAATGGGGATCCAATTAGAATGATCAAGGATAAACACCTATGCTCATCAAGCTAGTTCATAAATGTCGACAATCATAATAAATATATAGCACTTTGATTCGACTATAATATTGACATTTGAATATCAAAATGATGAAGGAGTTGAAGTCAATTAGAAACATAATCGTTTTGTTTATTATATTGCCAATCCTGACTGGAGGAATTCTATTACAGGTCTTTCTCTCCAAAAAAGAAAGCAAGTGGAGCGGCTTAATCCTGCTGGCTGTAACTTATGCCTTTTCTTTATTAACGGTCTTTTCTCTTGCCCATACCAACAGCATGACCTGATGGAACATTTTCAATTGGATTGTCTTAACGTTTTTTACTGCGAATATCCCTACCTCTGTTTTTTTAGCAATTTACTTCGCATGTCGAAAAAATCCTTAAAACAATGATTATACAGGATTATGGTCAGGAGACTGAATACGAAATAATTTATTAAGACACCGTTTTTCCTCTCATAACAGTCATAGTCTTTTATGCCCTCGTGCTATTATGCGAATTGAGTGGGATTACAGGTGATGAGATGGGCTACAGCCTGTTCTATTTTTACATTTTGGGCCCTGCTGTCGAATTGTTATGTGGTTTTTCTGCTGGCAAAAAAGGGGGTATCAATGATTCTTCCCATTAACAGGGATTTTTAACTGGTTTATTCCATTTTTCCTGTTTGGTGGACGGTTTATTACAGCAGAATGAATTTCACTCATACTTATCACGGCAGTTACAGCTATTCTCGATCTTTTAGCGGAAGCCTTTTCAGTAAAAAATACCGAATTAGTGCAAGATTTAAAATGAAAAAGAGGCGGTATCACTAAATGATGCCGCCTCTTTTCTGTTTTAGCGAACAGACTCTGTATTTTCTTTGCCTAAGTCTCATTCTGTAAAACAAGGAAAAAGCCCCACAAGTCAACCAACTAAGGTTGCCTGCGGAGCTTTTCCCACTAGATCATCCATCTTTAAGCCATTTATAGTATTTCT
>CAJNCP010000005.1 GCA_905221295.1 bacterium
ACTATAGTCCGTACGGGATTCGAACCCGTGTTACCGCCGTGAAAAGGCGGTGTCTTAACCCCTTGACCAACGGACCTTGAGTTTTTCGACTCTTTCTATTATACCTACTTTTTCCTCTTTGTCAAGAACTTTTTTCCTCTTTGCCGAAATTCTGAAAAGATAATGAAAAAGAGCCAGTTAAACTGACCCTATCTATTTGGTTTGCCAATTAGTTGCACGTTCCTCTCCCCACCAGTAAGGGATCAACTCAGCAACTTTGATTGTTTTTCTTGTTTCGTAGTCCATCATGAACTCTGCTTCTTTATTTTCAGCATTCAATTCTAAGAGAAATTCTCTGCAAGCGCCACAGGGCATACCTGATCCTTCGCCGTAGGGAGGTTTATCTCGAAAGGCGAGGATTTTCTTAACTTTAGTTTGTCCTGAAAATTGATACATATTGAAGAGAGCTGCTCGTTCTGCACAAAGATGAAAAACGCCACAAGTGCCCTCCATACAAAATCCTGTGAAGATTTGACCATCTTCTGCTTCTATCGCAGCAACAACATGGTTAGCATAAACAAAGTCAGAAACTTCATGGGGATTGAATAAGGTTCGTGCTTCTTCATACATCTTTTCCCATGTATCCATCGAAAGCCCTTTTTACTTAGAAATCTCTTTGAGCATGTTATCGATATGCTGGATAGATTTCTCACGACCTAATAGGTAAATCGTATCTGGAAGTTCTGGTCCATGCATTTCACCTGATACAGCAATACGAATAGGCATGAAGAGGTTTTTCCCTTTAATACCTGTTTCTTTTTGGACTGCTTTGATTTGTGGGAAAATGTTTTCTGTTACAAATTCTTCATCTGTCATTGCTTCTAGTTTCGCTTTGAAGGCTTCTAGAACAAGCGGAACGGTTTCTCCTGCCATGACCTCGCGCTCAGCGTCTGTCAGCTCTGGGAAATCTGAGAAGAAAAGATCTGTCAATGGAACGATTTCATCCACTGACTTCATTTGTGGTTTGTAGAGTTCTACCATTTTTTCAGACTTGTCAGTCAAACGCCCTGCTTCTTCTAAGTATGGTTTAGCCATTTCAAAGATTGTCGCAAGCTCAGCTCTCTTGATGTAGTCGTTGCTCATCCAGTCTAGTTTCTTCTGATCAAAGGCAGCTGGTGACTTGCTGAGACGATTTTCATCAAAGAGTTTAATCAATTCCTCACGAGAGAAAATTTCATCTTCGCCACCTGGATTCCAACCAAGAAGAGCGATAAAGTTAAAGACTGCTTCTGGAAGATAGCCTTTTTTACGGTAGTCTTCGATAAACTGAAGAGTATTAGTGTCACGTTTAGACAATTTTTTACCTGTTTCAGAGTTGATAATCAAAGTCATGTGACCAAACTCTGGTGCTTCCCAACCAAGAGCCTCATAAACCATGAGCTGTTTTGGGGTGTTGGCAATATGGTCATCACCGCGGATAACGTGAGAGATTTGCATATCGTGGTCATCGATGACAACGGCAAAGTTGTAAGTTGGGTAGCCGTCTTTCTTTTGGATAACCCAATCGCCACCAATATTGCCACCTTCAAACTCGATATCACCTTTGACCATATCGTGCCATTTGTAGATACCTGACTCATTAACAGCCAAACGAACGGTTGGAATGATACCAGCTGCTTCACGTTCTGCAATGTACGCAGCTTTTTCCTCTTCGCTCATGCCGAGATATTCATTGATGTAGCGTGGTGTTTCGCCAGCTGCTTCTTGGCGTTCGCGCTCAGCTGCCAACTCTTCTTCTGTAACGTAAGATTTGTAGGCTTTTCCTTCAGCTAGTAATTGATCGATGTATTTTTGATAGAGTTCCAAGCGCTCTGATTGGCGGTAGTTTTCATGAGTTTCTGGGCTTTCATCCCAATCCATGCCCAACCAACGAAGGTTTTCAAGCTGTGAACGTTCACCATCCTCGACATGACGTTTACGGTCTGTATCTTCAATACGGATGATAAAAGTTCCACCATGATGGCGCGCGTAAAGGTAGTTAAATAATGCTGTACGAGCATTTCCGATGTGTAGTAGTCCTGTTGGACTTGGTGCGTAGCGTACGCGGATATCTTTTGACATAGTTTCTCCTATAAAGTCTCTAGGCGTCTGCCTTTTGCTTTCTATATTATATCACAAGTCTCGCCTGAGTCCAATGTCTATGAATAAAGAGAGTAAAAAGAGTGGGCAAGCCACTCTTTTCTTCTATTATAGACGTGCGTTAAGCTCTTTGCTCAATTCTTCAAATCCTGGTTTCCCAAGAAGGGCAAACATGTTGCGTTTGTATGCTTCAACACCTGGTTGGTCAAATGGGTTGATAGCATTCAAGTAACCTGAAAGGGCGATTGCCAATTCGAAGAAGTAGATAGTGTAACCAAGAGTGAAAGCGTCTTGCTCAGGAAGAGTCACGTACATGTTTGGTACATCACCGTCAGTGTGGGCAAGAAGAACACCGTCAGTTGCTTTTTTATTTACAAAGTCAACGTCTTTTCCTTGAAGGTAACCAAGTCCGTCAAGGTCTTCTTCCAAAGTAGGGATAATCACGTTCTTACGTGGTTTGTCAACACGGACAACTGTTTCAAACATGATACGAGTTCCTTCTTGGATAAATTGCCCCAATGAGTGCAAGTCAGTTGAGAAGTTTGCTGAAGTTGGGTAAATACCTTTTTGGTCTTTCCCTTCTGACTCACCAGCCAATTGTTTCCACCATTCTGAGAAGTATTGAAGTGATGGCTCGTAGTTTACCAAGATTTCAGTAGCGTAGCCTTTACGGTAAAGGATGTTACGAACTGCTGCGTATTGGTAAGCTTCATTTTCAGCAATCTTATCTGAAGTGTAGTCTTTACGAGCTGCATTCGCACCTTCCATAAGGGCTTTGATATCAGCACCTGAAGCTGCGATTGGAAGCAAACCAACTGCTGTCAATACTGAGAAACGTCCACCGATGTCGTCTGGAACCACAAATGTTTCCCAACCGTTAGCATCCGCTTCAACCTTAACAGCACCTTTTTGGCGGTCAGTTGTAGCGTAGATACGTTTGTTAGCTTCTTCTTGTCCGTATTTCTTAACCAAAAGTTCTTTGAAGACACGGAAAGCGATAGCTGGTTCTGTTGTTGTACCTGATTTAGAAATCACGTTTACTGAGAAGTCTTTGTCAGCTACGTACTCTACCAAGTCAGCAAGGTAAGTAGATGAGATTGAGTTTCCAGCGTAAAGGATTTGTGGAGCTTTGCGTTCTTCTTTTGTTTGCAAGTTGGCAAAGTGGTGGTTCAAAAAGTCGATGGCTGCTTTGGCACCAAGGTAAGATCCACCGATACCGATTACAACCAAGACATCGCTATCTGACTTGATTTGCTCAGCAGCTTTCAAGATGCGGTCAAATTCTTCGCGGTCGTAATTTTCAGGAAGGTCCAACCAACCCAAAAAGTCGCTACCAGCACCAGTTCCTTTACGGATCAATTCGTCTGCAGCTGTTACTTGTGCTTGCATGTATTCCACTTCATGTGGAGCAACAAATTTATCTAAAACTTTTGAATAATCAAATTTAATATGTGACATGATAATCCTCCAAAATTTCTTCTTTTCTATCATAACGCTTACCTTCGATTTTTTCAAGTTTTTTTATTGAATTTGCCCAATTTTTATCAGAATTCAAACGTTTGCGTAAAAACGCTAAAATACAAAAAATCTGAAAGGACGAATAAAAACGGCTAGAGACTCTAACCGTTACAATTCATTTAATAAATACTCAAATAGTTCTAAATTGCCGTCTTCTTCATTGACCAGAAACTCTGGGTGCCACTGCAAACCGATAATGCGATGCTCATCGATAGACTCAATCGCTTCGATGGTCTGGTCTCGAGGGTCCACCGCTGTCACACGAAAATTAGGTGCTAGATCTTTGATACTTTGACGATGGACTGAGTTGACCTGACTTTCTTTACCAAACAACTTAGCCACCACGCTTCCTTCTACTGTCTCAATAGAATGAGATGTCCCAAAAGGCAGGCCTTGCCAGTGACCTTCAATTTCTTGGTGGAGAGTACCACCAAAAGCAACATTGACCAGCTGAACACCACGGCATATTGCCAAAATAGGCTTATTCTGACGAAGTGCTTCTTTCAAGAGAGCTAGTTCAAATTCATCACGTACAAGGTTGTAATCATCGCTCTCAATGGTTTTTTTCTCTCCATAAAACTGGGGATGGACATTTTGTCCACCTGTCAAGATGAGTTTGTCGATCATTTCCACATAATCGCGAACAATGGACTCATCCCCTACAGGAATCACTAAAGGAAGACCACCGACTTGACGAATGCTCTCTGCAAATTTACAGGATACAGATGAGTGAATGTTTTTTCCTTCTGCATCTACAGGACATAGGTTTGCGGCAACTCCTACAACCGTTCTAGCCATGATGTGTCTCCTTTCGATTTTCTTGCGACAGTCTTATCTTATCACTCCAACCCTTTCCTGTCTAATATGTTTTTTTAAAGACCGTGATAAGTATTTTTTATGGACAAGAAAAAGCTGCCCAATGAGGACAACTTCTTTTTTATTCGAAGACAAATTGATTGTGATACAGTTCTGAGTAGAAACCGCCGAGTTTGAGCAACTCGTGATGATTTCCACGTTCAATAACCTCTCCATCTTTGAGGACAATAATCTGATCGGCATTGAGGATGGTCTTCAAACGATGGGCAATAACAAAACTGGTTCGACCTGCTACTACTGCCTCCATGGCATGTTGAATTTTGCTTTCTGTTACGGTGTCCACATTGGAAGTCGCTTCATCTAAGATTAAGACTTGAGGATCTGTCATCAAGGTCCGGGCGATGGAAATCAATTGTTTCTGCCCAGTCGAGAAGATATTTTGCTCATCATCAATAAGGGTATCATACTTATCAGGCAAGCTTTCGATGTAGTCATGGATATGAGTTGCCTTAGCAGCTGCTTCGACCATTTCCTGACTGGCATCTGGCACACCGAAGCGGATATTGTCCCGAATCGTTCCGCTAAACAAGACCGAATCCTGCAAAACAATACCGACCTTACTTCGCAGGCTGTCTAAGTCGTAGTCCCGGATGTCTTTTCCATCAAAACAAATGCTGCCTGCATCCACATCGTAGAAACGATTAATGAGGTTCATGATGGTTGTTTTCCCCGAACCAGTCGGACCGACAACTGCTATCATCTGCCCCTTAGGAGCTGAAATGCTAACATCTTTTAAAATCGGCTTATCTGGCACATAAGAGAAATCAATGTGACTGATTTCAACACCTTCTCGTAATTCCGTAAAGGCCGGTGCATTTTGCGGGCGAATCTCTTCTTCTGCATCGAACATTTCTTGGATACGATCCGCTCCAGTAAAGGCCAACTGGAGGCTCCCCCAACTCGCAGCCACCTGGATAATCGGCTGGTAGTACTGCTGAGAAAATTGGGTAAACATAACGATCAAACCTAGGGCTGTCGTTGTTTCGATACTTGGATCGTTCAGCAAGACCGCAGAACCTGCAAAAATGACGATGGCCGTATTGACCAAGCTCATCCCATTCATAACAGGAAAAAGGATACCTGAGAATATTCTCCCCTTAAAGGTCGCCTTGCGCACGCGCTCATTTTGCTCTACAAAGCCTGCTATGATGTCTTCTTGAATTCCTTGAACGATGACAACCTTTTGACCTGAGATGCTTTCATCCATGTAGGCATTGAGTTTTCCGACTTCCTGTTGCTGGATGTTGGTGTACTTGCGAGCCATTTTTACAATAAAAACCAGCATGAGAAAGGCTACTGGTGTACTGGCAATGGTAATTAGCGCCAGCGTCACATTTTTTGAAAACATGACAAAAATCAAGCCGATGTAAAGAGCAATATTGCTCATAACTTGGACCAAACTTTCATTGAAAGCCTGAAGGATATTGTCCAAGTCACTAGTGAAGCGAGAAAGGATATCGCCATCTTGATGGCGGTCAAAGAAAGAAACAGTCAAACATGAAAGCTTGCCAAAGAGACCCTTACGCATCTCATTTGTCGACTCAGAAATAATACGGGTCATCAAAATCATGTAAATCAAACTGGACACAACCAAGACCAGCACAACCATGGCTAGATTCAGCATCAGAGCTGACAAACTCTGCCAGGCTAGTTCTGAAGTGCCATTTTGATAGGCTAGGACTAGATTAGCAAGTTCGGTCACTGCTTGTCCTGAAAAGACAGGGAAGAGGGCTTGGGCAATCGTCGCAACCGCAACCATCAGAATCACAATGACAAAGGAGAGCTTGTGAACTTTAAAATAATTCCAGAAAAATAGAACGGTTTTCATTTTATTCCTCCTTTCCCTTTTGTGTTTCGTAGATTTCGCGGTAGACGGCATTGTCAGCTACCAAGTCTGCATGCCGTCCTTCTCCAATCAATCGCCCTTGGTCCAAGACCAAAATCTTATCCGCATGGACGACTGAACTGATCTTTTGAGCGATGATAATGGTTGTCGTCCCTTTCAGGTCTTTGTTCAAAGCTTCCTGTACGAGTCTTTCTGACTTAGCATCCAAAGCCGAAGTCGAATCATCAAAAATCAGGATACGGGGATTGCTGACAATCCCACGAGCAATGGACATCCGTTGCTTTTGTCCACCAGAAAAGTTGGTGCCACGTTCTTCGACCTGACTCTCAAATTTGTTTTCCATACGCCCGATAAATTCACTGGCTTGAGCAATTCGTGCTGCACGTTCCATTTCTGACACGCTGGCATTGCCTTTTCCTTGACGAAGATTATCTGCAATGGTCCCGCTAAAGAGAATAGCACGTTGCAAGACAATGGAAACTGTTTTACGCAAGGTTCCCTCGCTGACGTCTCGAATATCCTTGCCACCAATCTTGATAGAACCCTCCTGTGGATCAAAAAGCCGTGGAATCAACTGAGCTAGAGTGGACTTCCCTGCTCCAGTAGCCCCAACCACACCGACCATCTGACCAGGCGCAATATCAAAGGTCACATTCTTCAGCATAGGCTCATCGTCATTGGGATAGGTGAAGGTCACATTTTCAAAAGAGAGACTTCCTTCTAACTCTTCATCTGGGAGATTTTTAAAGATCATCGCTGGCTCGGTATCTAGAATCTCGCGGATACGACGCAAGGAAATCATGGCACGGCTGACAGAATTTCCTAAAAATCCAACCATGATGATGGTAAAGATAATCTGGCTGAGATAATTGACAAAGGAAGCAATCGAGCCCACAACAGATGGATCTGACTGAGCCATTCCAGCCACCAACCAGATAGAGAGGAAGACTGCCCCATAGCCGACTAGCATCATAACGGGTTCTATAACTGAGAAGGCATAACCGATATAAAGATTTTGTCCGAGAAGTTCATCTGAAACCTCGGTAAATTTGTCAAATTGTGCTTTTTCCTGTACAAAGGATTTAACCACGCGCACACCACGTAGATTTTCCTTGGCGATAGCATTAATCCGTTCAAGAAGGGTTTGAAACTTGGCAAATCGTGGCCCCATCATCCCCATCATGATGGCTGTTAGTGCAAAGATTAGGAGCACCATGAGGACAATCACCCACCAAAGCGACGGAAGAGTGTGGACCGCCAAGATAAAGGAACCGATAAAGAGAAGAGGGAGACGGAAAAGGATTTGAAAAGCCATCATCACCACGTTCTGAATTTGGTTGATATCATTGGTCATACGGACAACAAGGTTGCCGGCATTGAATTGCTCGATATTGGCATAAGAAAAAGTCTGGATCTTGCGAAAAGCGTCTTCACGAAGGTCCGAAGACACTCCTTGAGCAATATAGGCCGCAAGCGTTACATTGATACCACCTGCAACTAGCCCCGCTACTGCTACTCCTATCAACCAAGCACCAATACTATAAATAGCCTCATTTTGACCGGCCAACAAAGCCTCTAACACCTCTTGCAAATAGCGCGGTTGCAAGAGTGAACTCGCAACCATCAAGCTTGTCATCGCTAGGGATGCCAAGGCCTGCCATTTATAGGTTTTTATTTTTTTAATGAGCATATTTCCTCCTAATAAAATAGATAAAGGGAGCGACTTCCTGCGTCAGCTCCTTCTCATTCGTTCATATTGATGCTATTCTAGCAAAAAAGAGGCATCTTGTCAAAGAAGTCTCCTTTTATGAAATAGTACGCTTTCATATACAGGTGATGCATGAAAAGGCTTTTTATGGTAAAATGAAAGGAAGAACTCTTACAAGGAGGAAAAGATGAAGAAACAAACCATCGCTGTCTTGGGTCCTGGTTCTTGGGGGACTGCCCTTTCGCAGGTCCTAAACGACAATGGACACGAGGTTCGAATTTGGGGAAATATTCCTGACCAAATCGATGAAATCAATAACCAACATACAAACAAACGCTATTTCAAAGATATCCTACTCGACGAAAAGATCAAAGCCTATCATGACTTGGAAGAAACACTAAAGGATGTGGATGCTGTTCTATTTGTGGTTCCAACAAAAGTAACGAGACTAGTTGCCCAACAAGTAGCAAAGGTGCTCGATCATAAGGTTATCATCATGCATGCCTCCAAAGGATTGGAACCAGATAGCCACAAACGCCTCTCAACCATTCTTGAAGAGGAAATTCCAGTCGATCTCCGTAGTGAAGTCGTTGTTGTTTCAGGACCTAGCCACGCTGAGGAAACCATTGTACGCGATATCACCTTGATTACGGCAGCCTCTAAAGACCTTGAAACTGCTCAGTACGTCCAAAATCTCTTTAGCAATCACTACTTCCGTCTCTATACTAATACGGATGTTATCGGAGTTGAAACCGCTGGTGCTCTCAAAAACATCATTGCAGTTGGTGCTGGGGCACTACATGGTCTAGGATTTGGCGACAATGCCAAGGCGGCTATCATTGCCCGTGGCTTGGCTGAAATCACCCGTCTAGGTGTCGCTCTTGGAGCTAATCCTCTGACTTATAGTGGCCTTTCTGGAGTTGGAGATTTGATTGTAACGGGGACATCTGTCCACTCTCGTAACTGGAGGGCCGGTGATGCTCTCGGTCGTGGAGAATCCCTCGCAGACATCGAAGCAAACATGGGTATGGTCATCGAAGGCATTTCAACAACTCGAGCAGCTTACGAGCTGGCTCAGGAATTGGGTGTCTACATGCCAATCACACAGGCTATTTACCGAGTTATCTACGAAGGTGTCAATATCAAAGAAGCAATCACTGACATCATGAGCAATGAATTTAAAGCAGAAAACGAATGGTCTTAGACCCTTATAGAAAGGAACATTATGAAACAAAAAGTCAGAAAAGCAGTCATCCCAGCCGCTGGATTGGGAACTCGCTTCCTCCCTGCAACTAAGGCCTTGGCCAAGGAAATGTTGCCAATCGTAGACAAGCCAACTATCCAGTTTATCGTTGAAGAAGCTCTCAAGTCTGGTATCGAAGATATCTTGGTTGTTACAGGTAAGTCAAAACGTTCTATCGAGGACCATTTTGATTCAAACTTTGAATTGGAATACAACCTCAAAGAAAAAGGGAAAACGGATCTTTTGAAGCTAGTTGATGAAACAACTGGCATGCGTCTGCATTTTATCCGCCAAACTCATCCACGCGGTCTCGGAGATGCTGTTTTACAAGCCAAGGCTTTCGTCGGAAATGAACCTTTTGTCGTTATGCTTGGTGATGACTTGATGGATATCACGAACGAAAAGGCTGTTCCACTTACCAAACAACTCATGGATGACTACGAGCGTACCCACGCGTCTACTATCGCTGTCATGCCAGTTCCACACGACGAAGTATCTGCTTATGGGGTTATTGCTCCGCAAGGCGAAGGAAAAGACGGCCTTTACAGTGTTGAAACTTTTGTTGAAAAACCTGCTCCAGAGGATGCTCCTAGCGACCTTGCTATCATTGGACGCTACCTCCTCACACCTGAAATTTTCCAAATCCTCGAAAACCAAGCTCCAGGCGCAGGAAATGAAATTCAGCTGACAGATGCAATCGATACCCTCAATAAAACACAACGTGTATTTGCTCGTGAGTTCAAAGGAGATCGTTACGATGTCGGAGACAAGTTTGGCTTTATGAAAACATCCATCGACTACGCTCTCAAACACCCACAAGTCAAAGACGACTTGAAAGACTACCTCATCCAACTTGGAAAAGAGTTAGCTGAGGGAAAATAAGACAATGATCAGATTGTCATAAACGAGGAAACACCCAATATTCGCCCCCAAAACTTGGAAAAATTTAAGTTTGGGGGCTTTTCTTTACCCTCTACTGAACCCTTCTGTCGTATAGACTCATGAAGTTTTTCCTAAAAGACGTGAAACGTAGAATCAAAAAAAAGACTTAGTCCTGCCAATTTCAAGACTAAATCCTTTACGAACACATAAGCTCAACTTTTGAGAAACAAATCTGTTTTGGAACGATTTATAATTTCTGTTTGAACTCGACCAAAACGTTCATAGCCTGCATAGGTGTCATATTGTAAACATCTAGTTTAGCTAATTCTGCTAGGATAGGATGGTCTTCAAGCGTATCAAAGAGTGAAATCTGTTCCGTGACGGCACTTGTTTGCCTCATCGGAGCTGGGCTTTCTTGTCCCTGACTCTCCAATTGCGTTAAAATCTTATCCGCCCTTGCTAAAAGTTCGGCTGGTAAACCAGCGATCTTAGCAACATGGATACCATAGGATTTGTCAGCTGGACCTGGTTCAATCTTGTGAAGGAAGGTAACCTGCCCATCCTGCTCTAAGGTTGCCACGTGGACATTGACCAAGTGTTCCAAGCTATACTCCAGACTGGTCAACTCATGGTAGTGGGTGGCAAAGAGAGTCTTGGCTCCGATATGTTCATGAATGTATTCGATGATGGACTGGGCAAGAGCCATCCCATCATAAGTCGCAGTTCCTCGACCTAACTCATCAAAGAGAATCAAGGAATTCTTGGTCGCATGCGAAATGGCATTGTTGGCCTCCATCATCTCCACCATGAAGGTTGATTGACCTGAAACCAAGTCATCTGCTGCTCCAATGCGGGTAAAGATAGCATCGAAAATAGGCAAATGGGCGCTCTCAGCCGGCACATAGGAACCCAGCTGGGCCATAACCGCTGTCATAGCTAACTGGCGCATGTAGGTAGACTTCCCGCTCATATTGGGCCCTGTAATCAATTGAATGCTGGTATCTTCTGACATCTGGATACTGTTTGGAATATAGGTCTGCGCTCCCATGACCTTTTCGACGACCGCATGACGCCCTTTCTGGATATCAATTTGTGAGTCGTCACCGAACTCAGGTCGAATCAAATGCTTGGTTTCAGCCACAACCGCCAGACTCTGCAAGACATCAACTGTCGCAATTCCTTGGGCTAGAGCCTGCAAACGCTGGATGTACTTGCTGACTTCCTCACGGATACGCATAAAGATTTCATATTCTAGATTGGCTGACTTCTCACGCGCCTCCAACATATCCCCCTCGATACGGGCTAATTCCTCGGTACCAAAGCGTTCTGAGTTTTTCAGCGTTGCCTTGCGGAAAAAGTGGGCTGGCACATTCCCCAGTTGCGAATTGGTCACATGGAAATAGTAGCCGTCCTTTTTATTGTAATCAATCTTAAGCGTGCTGATGCCAGAGTTTTCTCGCTCCTTAGCCTCAATCTCTGCAATCCAGCTGGTCCCTTCTCTGAGCACTCGGCGGTATTTATCCAAAGTCTCATCAAATCCCGTCCGAATAATACCACCTTCCGTAATCACATGAGGAGCATCGGGAGAAATCGCTGCGCTAATCAAGCTCTCCAACTCAGGAATGGCATCCAACTGTGCGATAAGATAGCCCACAGCAGGCTGCTCCATGCCTTCTAAAATCGCACGAATCCGTGGTACACTGGATAAGGTGGTCGCCAATTGCAAGAGATCCTTTGGATTAGTCTTGCCAAAAGAAACCCGACTAGCCAAGCGTTCGATATCATAAACACCCTTGAGGCTATCCGTTAAATCGCTACGCTCAAAGAAGTGGTCAAGAAAGACCTGCACCACGTCTTGACGTTGGATGATTCGCTCCTTATCAATCAAAGGACGATGGATCCAAGAACGCAAGAGCCGCATGCCCATAGCCGTTTTGGTTTCATCCAAAAGCCAGAAAAGACTCCCCTGCTTCTTGCCTGAACGGGCATTCTCAACCAAATCCAAACTGGTCTTAGTCGCATAATCCATCTGCAAGAAATCTTTAATTTCATAGCGAATTACCGGTTTAAGATGATTCAATTCCCGCATCTGGGTACGGTGAACGTACTGAAGGAGCTTGCTAGATGCTGCTTGTTCCACAGCTGCCAAACGCGAATCCAGTAAATGAAGGTCCTCAAAGCCTTCCTTTTCATAGGAAAGTACCAGATTCATCTGACGACCGAGGATTTGCTCCTCTTCTTCAGACAAGTCATAGCCCAGCACGACTTCTCGAGCTTTGAGGTTACGGATCTCCCCACAAACGAGAGTGAAATCCAATAAACCTGTCACATAAAAATCACCTGTCACTAGATCCATATAAGCCAAGCCAAATTGATTGCCATCACGATCTAAGGCAACCAAGAAATTATTCTGACTATCGGGCTTACTGCTATCAACTACTGTACCAGGTGTGATGACCTGAACCACCTCTCGCTTGACAACCCCAACTGCTTGTTTAGGATCTTCCATCTGCTCGGCAATGGCAACCTTATAGCCCTGCTCGATCAATACATCGATATACTGCTGGGCAGAATGATAGGGGACACCCGCCATGGGTATCGGATTTTCTGCATTTTTATTACGACTGGTCAGTGAAATCTCTAAAATCTGCGCAGCATTGACCGCATCTTCATAAAACAACTCATAAAAATCACCCATCCGAAAGAGCAAAAAAGCATCTGGATATTGCTTTTTTATATCCACATACTGCTGCATACCAGGTGATAGTTTTTCTGTCGTCATATTGGCTCTCTCCTTGTCAAAAATAAGGCTTGGGAACAAGTCCCAAAACCCTATCTATCCCTCATCAAATCCAGCAAACGCTCTTCCATGATCTTGGCAACATGCTGGTCTCGACAAATAACCAGTAAAGTATTGGCACCAGCAACCGTCCCTAAAATCGCCTCGTCCTTATTTTCATCAACAATATTTGCTAGAACCGCTGCTTCTCCAAGCTTGGTGTGCAATACCAAAGTAAACTCTGCCCTCGCAACTCCTTCTAAATGATGCGACAAAAACTCTACCAAATCAATCTTGTCTGTCTCATTAGCTAAAACATAGAAAACCTTGTCATTTTTCTTGACCTTGGTCAAGCCAATTTCACGCAGGTCGCGAGACAAGGTCGTCTGTGTCACAAAAACATTACAAAGTTCCAAACGATTTTGAATTTCCTTCTGGGTCCCTAGTTTTTCCTCTGCAATCATCTTTTTTATCAACTGATGCCGTTCTTTTTTTCTCATTTTAACCTCTTGCATGAATATTTATAACTAATTTTAGAGTTATTTTTAGATTTAATTATACCAAAAAAACTGAATAATTCAAAAAATTTTTCTTCTTTCTCTAAAATTATGATAGAATAGAAGAAAAGCCCAAAAGGAGCCTACTTATGAATACAAAAAAACTGATTGCTGGCGAATTGGCTAGCGTCATTGATAGCCTGGACCAAGAGGCTATTTTCAATTTACTAGAACAACCTAAAAATTCAGATATGGGAGACATCGCTTTCCCTGCTTTCTCATTAGCAAAAGTCGAACGCAGGGCACCGCAAATGATTGCTGCCGATATTGCTGCAAAGATCAACAGCCAAGCCTTTGAAAAAGTGGTAGCAACGGGTCCTTACGTAAACTTTTTCCTTGATAAATCTGCTATTTCTGGTGCAGTTATCAAAGAAGTTATCGAAAAAGGTGCTGACTACGCCCAGCAAACGGAAGGCCAAGAGCAAAATATTACGATTGACCTTTCTAGTCCCAATATCGCAAAACCCTTCTCAGTCGGCCACTTGCGTTCAACAGTTATCGGAGATGCCCTCTCTAATATCTTTAAGAAGATGGGCTACAAAACCATTAAAATCAACCACCTTGGAGACTGGGGGAAACAGTTTGGTCTTCTCATGGTTGCTTATAAAAAGTGGGGATCTAAAGAAGCCATTGAAGCCAACCCAATCGATGAGTTGTTGAAACTTTATGTTCGCATCAATGCCGAAATCGAAACTGACAAGGCTCTCGATGATGAAGGTCGCCTCTGGTTCAAAAAACTAGAAGATGGTGATCCCGAAGCAACTCAACTTTGGCAATGGTTCCGTGATGAAAGTTTGGTCGAATTCAACCGCATCTACAAACTACTCGGCGTTGAATTTGATAGCTTAAACGGTGAAGCCTTCTACAATGACAAGATGGATGAAGCCGTACAAATCTTGGAAGAAAAAGGTCTGCTCGAAGAGTCTCAAGGGGCTTGCATTGTCAACTTGGATGATTTCGATTTGCCACCTGCTATGATTAAAAAATCAGATGGCGCTACTCTCTACATCACTCGTGATATCGCAACAGCCATCTACCGTGCTCGTACTTACAACTTTGTTAAAAATGTCTATGCTGTCGGCCAAGAACAATCTAACCACTTTAAACAGTTGAAAGCTGTCTTGAAGAAAATGGGATTTGCTTGGAGTGATGATATGGTTCACGTTGACTTTGGTCTTGTAACCAAGAATCGCCAAAAACTCTCTACTCGTAAAGGAAACATCATCCTCCTCGAGCCAACTCTCCAAGAAGCCATCACTCGTGCTAAAGCTCAAATCGAAGCGAAAAATCCTGAGCTTGAAAACAAGGAGCAAATTGCTCAAGCTGTTGGGGTTGGAGCTGTCAAATTCTACGACCTGAAAACTGACCGCAGAAATGGTTATGACTTTGATTTGGAAGCAATGGTTTCCTTTGAAGGTGAGACTGGCCCATACATCCAATACGCTTACGCTCGTATTCAGTCTCTACTTAGAAAAGCCGATTTCCAACCAAATGCTCAAGCAAGTTACAGTCTAAATGATGCTGAAAGCTGGGAAATTATCAAACTTCTCCAAGACTTTGCCCGTGTCATCAAACGTGCTTCTGACAACTATGACCCATCGCTCATTGCCAAGTATGCAATCAGCTTGGCTCAAGCTTTCAACAAATACTATGCTCACACTCGTATCTTGGATGAAAGCCCAGAGCGTGACAGCCGCCTAGCCCTCAGTTACGCAACCGCAGTCGTTCTCAAAGAAGCCCTTCGTTTGCTCGGAGTAGAAGCACCAGAGAAGATGTGATTCAGTACTAACAATTGGAACTAAAGTTCCTAATTGTTAGACGCTAGCCGCTATATGCGGACTAGCTAACTGCTTCACTAGTCATAGCCCCTAAATATAATCGATTTAGAGGCCATGACGTCGTAATTATATGACGAATTTCTTAAACGCTTCACTATTGCGTCCCAACAAATTATAGTGATTGGTTTAGACGCATGTCGCAATCACTCAAATAACTTAATCATAAAGCAGTCTAAGTAACTATCACCAAATCCTATACAGACTTTGGCTTGGCGCTTTACTAGTCTTCATTTCAACTGGGCGGACTTTTCAGTTAAAGGTCCAAATTGTCTGATTTTAGCTATTGGATGCCTGTTCTGCTCGCCTAGTGACTTAGTTGAAAAGCGAAAATTTCTTTCGCTTTTCTTATGCCTTTAATTTTTTATCAAATCAGGGGAGATTTTATGAGCCAGTACGCTTATATCTTAGTTCTTATCAGTCTTGTCGTTCTTTTTCTCATCAATAAATACGAAAAAGAAAAACTTCAGAAACTCCTTCAGGAGCAGCTTTTGAAAGATGAAACTTTCAAAGCAGATATTCGCGAAAGAATCCAAACAACAGAGAATATCAATGATGTCATCGCCTACATCAACAAGAGCTGTCGTTTGGGACTCATGCTTTCAAAGGAAATTGTGGAAGACATCAGGAAATAAAAAAGGATTCGAGATGGTATTTCTCGAGTCCTTTTCTATTTTTTCTTGAGAACTAAGATTCCCACCAGTATAACAATCCCTAGTGATGCCATGGTTCCGTAAGTTGACAAACTTTCATCAAGAAATTTCGCGGAGAACTGCATCAGAGTGATTGCTAAGAGTAGCAAGGCACTGCATAGTATAATATCCTTGAAGCTTGGTTTGCGTTTTATATACTTTAAAAATGATCTCTGTAGTTTACTCATTTCGATTGTTCCCTTTTGAAGTCAATCCTTCATCAATGGAATAAAACTCTTCCTCAGAAAATCTAGCCTCCTGCAAAGCTTCCAATCCATATAAGTCCGCGATAATCGCTGCAACCTTTTTAATATCTCCCAGCATGCCTCTCATTTCAAAATCTGCTAGAACGGGGAAACCAAAACGCTGGCTGTACTGCTTGGCAGTCAAACAGTATTGATTATTAAAATTGCGATTACCAGATCCCACTACACCAAAACACTTACTGGCATTGTCTCCATAGGCGATAAAATCACCCACTGGAGTCGTTAGAATCTCAACGTCGCCGTTATCGACACCATTTCCACCTTCTAGATAGGTTGGTAAAAAGGCGACATAAGGATGGTCCATCTCAAAGAAATCTTTCCCTTCCTTGACCAAATCCTTGATATGGATCTTTTGGACCTCAATTCCTTCGTGCTGAGACAAGAGATAGTCCTTAAGTCGGGTTACAAAACTCTCTGTATTTCCGCTCAAACTGATATAAACTAAGGATATTTTTTTCATATTGACCTCGATTTTTATTTTTGGATAGTAAAAGAACTACCAAGATTGTAACTTGATAGTTCTCTTTTGTCAATACTTAGGTAACTTCCTCTGCTTCGGCTTCTTCAGCCAAATCTTTTTGCTGGCGCCACATCTTGTAAAAGACTAAAGCTAAAAAGAGGACATTGATAATCATGAACAAAATAACGGTTCCTTTTGCTAATGCGCCTATTCCTAAGCCTAGGGTATCATCTTTGATCAATTGAATTGCATCTTGAATGTTCACAAAAGAATAGACCAAACCAACAATCGCTAGCAAAAGATAGCCAAGATAAGCATAGTTTGCAAATTGGACGTTTTTACGAATTAAGAACACAAAGGCTACCACAACTAAAATAGCAGATAAAACAATCAAGAGCACATTAAAAATAGAGTGCGATGACGCTGTTACTTGGTAAGTATAGTTAACCGTGTCTTCTATTTGCTGAGCAGTGAGTGCTCCACTATTAGATAGGCTAGCACGAAGAACTTCTTTGCTAGGGACTGGACCCAAGATGCCAAATAATGACGAAGCAGAAATGAGTGCTGATAGGACTAATAAAACCCAAAGATAAATAGGTTTCTTTTTCATAATTTTTCCTCCTTAAGGTATTTTGGACATTATAGCATTTTTTGTACAAGAATACAACTTTTACAAGCTGGTTTCAACTTGTTTCCGATACGCTTTCGGTGATTTTCCGCACAATTTACGGAAAACCTTATAGAAATATCCAACATTACTATAGCCAACTGCATAGCAAATATCTTCGATGCTATCACTGGTCGACAGTAAGAGTTGCTGCGCTGCCTTAATTCGCTGTTTATTGAGCAATTCCGCAAAAGTCGAGTTGGTTTCCCTCTTAATCAACTGACCGAGATAGACAGGATTGATAAAGAGATCCTTGCTGATGTCCTTAAGTGAGAGCTCTTTCTGATAATCACGCCCAATCACCTCCAGCACGCTCACCACATTTTCATTCATGCGGTACTGGCCAAAGAACTTGGTCAAGGTTTCTTTGATATAGGCAACCAATTCTTCAAAGGTGTTAATGGCATGGATAGCTTTGACAATCTCGGTCATATCATCTGCTTTTAGGTGTTCAAATAAATGAAAGACGTCCATGACAAACTGGGTGAAGAGCTGCTTTGTGATGGCCACGCGCGGGGTATTCTTCAAAACAACCTTCTCTAGCAGGGTTAATTCTTCGATGATTTGATTGATATTCCCTTGGATAATCACCCGATAAATCGGTTCGTAATAAGCAAATAGACTCTCGGATTTTTCTAGATTGACAGAACCGTAAAAGAGGGCTTTTTCTGCGTTGATTTTCCATTTTTCAAAGGCTTGTTGGTAGGGTGCTACAAAGGGTGTTACTACGATTCCATCTAGTGGTTGATCAGAGATGAAAATCTGCCAGTCTTGACCTAAAACATAGTAAGGAATAGTGAAAGAACCTTGTTTTTCCTTAGAAAGGCCTATCCACCAGTTGTCTTTACCTGCTAAAAAGTTGACAAAGCCTTCTTCATCCAATTCTTGGCTGAGAGTCTGGCTCTGCTCCACCTTTTCCTGAAGTTGACTCGCAATTTTTTCTAATAAATGACTCAACTCCACCTTATCCACTGGCTTCACCAGATAATCCACGACACTCAGGTTCATTGCTTTCTTGACATAGTCAAACTCCTGATAGCCAGACAGCAAGATATAATAGGCGTCTGGGAGAATCTCCTTCATCTCCTTGATCATCTCCAGTCCTGTTTTATCGGGCATATTGACATCCGAAATAATCACATCAACTGGATGGTGCTTGACATAGCCCAAAGCATCATCAGCATGATTGGCTGTTGCGACGACTTTCATATCCCATTTTTCAAAGGGAATCAAGCGCTTGAGCCCCTCTGTCACCATGTACTCGTCGTCTACTAATAAAACTTTATACATTTCTACCCTTTCTATTCATCCTGGATAGTGATATGGTAACGAACACCTTCTTGTTCAGCTGACTCTACACTGATTTGGTAGCGATCCCCAAAATAGAGGACAAAGCGTTCGTGTACATTGACTATTCCAATTGATTGTCGCTCTCCGCTATAGCTTGCCTCGTGTTCAAAACTTCGTTGAGTTAATTTTTCTTGCAAGCTAGCTAGTTTCTCAGCGGGCATTCCTCGACCATTATCTACTACTAGGATTTCAACGAATCCTTGGCCCTTCAAGGCTTTGATACTGATGACATTATCTGTTCTGCGATGATCAACACCATGGGCAAAGTAGTTTTCTACTAATGGTTGGAGTGTAAATTTTGGAATTCTCATTTCTTCCAATTCTGGTGCAATCTTGAAACCATAGGCAATGGATTTAGGATAACGCACCATGCAAAGATAGCTATATTTTCGGCAGAATTCCAACTCTTGCTTCAACGTGGTTTCCCGCTCGTCGGAGATATTGTTGCGTAACAAGCTACTAAATTCATAGATAATATCTGCCAGTTCATCCTGACTTTGCATGACGGCATACATCCGTAAAAACTCCAGAGTATTGTACATAAAGTGAGGATTAATTTGAGCCTGCAGAGCTCGCATATTGGCATCTTTTTGACTGAGCTCTAGCTGATAGATATCGTGGATATTTTTTTCCAGGCGATCCAACATATCATTGGTTGTTTCTGCAATGAGAAGCAACTCTTGGTCTTTTTCAGAGGTATCGATTCGAAGGCCTTCTTCTCCTTGAGCAATCACCTCTATCGAATCTACTAGGTCTACGACTTGTTTTTGGTAATTTGAGAAAGTCTGTCTAAGGGTCACGTACAAAATGATGATAAAGAGAATACTTAGCCCAATAATGATAGCAGAACTCGTCAAAGTTCCTGTAAGAACAAAGTTTTTAGGAACAGCAACTCGAACCTGATAACCGTGAGAGGTGACACCCACAAACCAGTTTTCTCGCTCGGCTGAGACCTTCTCCCCAATATGGAACATCTCAGTCTCAAAAGGCGAAGTTACTGTTACAGCCATTGGGATATGACCCCGAGTATTGTCAATAGCGCCATGTAAAACATCTGGGGATAGGGAGATATAAATCACTCCTAAATCCTTGTCAGACACAGGATCGGAAACAGGAATGGCAAAACTATTGGCTGTTGGCTTAAAATCCTCCGCAGGAATTTTCTCTCCACTGCGTTTTTCTCTAGTCGAAACATAGACTTCCTTGTAGTCCTGAAGAACAATAGCCACTCCAGTCACAAAATCATTCCGAACATAGAGGTCATCAATATTTTCATACAGGGAAACCGAGATATAAGGTGAAGTTTTACGCTCTAATTGCCAATAGAAATAGTCTGGTGTGCTGAGACTGAAATACTTGTAAATCCCTTCGATGCGGGCCTGATTTTCAACCAAAGACTGAGCAAGTCGGGTTGACTCTCTGTGATAGTATTCCACTTCACTCACTGTCCGAGTGGTCACACGTTCTGCAACCCGTTGGGCCTCTTTCTCACGCGAGTCCCAGTCAGCATACGATAGCATAATCGCAAAACTGGCAATGACCACAATCATAACCAAACTATAAATCCGTAAAAGAGAGCGAAGCCAAAACTGCTTCATTCTATTTTGTCGCCAATTTTTCATGGATACTTTCATATACGGGTTCCAACATATCACTGATAAAGAAATGCCACACACCAATTCCTACGAAAAAGAGAAGGGCAGGCATATAGTAACCAATTCCTACAAGCATGACTGTACCAAATAAAACCTTGGCAATTGCCGGCAAATTCATAAAAATCCCGATAAGAGCGAGTTTTACAGTATTTCGATAAGAGAGCTCATAGTGAACTTGGAGTTTCAATGAAACTGTATAAGCCAAAAAAACAAAGGCGACAACAAGGATATTGAGAAAGGTTGCCAAGAGATGGAAGATAGTCTGATGGGGCAATTGAACCAAAAGGTACAAACCATAGACTAATACTAGATCCACAAGTACAAAACTATAGAAAGCTAGGTTACTCTTGACAAAGTTACTCTTATACAATTCCCAAGCTTCTTTCAAACTATAAGCTCGATAAGTATAACCGTGCTCCGCATATAAACTCATAAGGGTTGCACTAGCTGGTGCCAAACCAAAGACCACACCTCCTGCTAGTGTCAATAACCAGAAAAAAGCCGTCGCAAGCATTCCTAAAAAGAAACGATTAAAGACAAATTCTAGAAACTTTCCCATGATATCCTCCTTAAAACAACTATGTAACTATTATATCATATTTCAAACGTTTTCAAAAACATAGAGCTCCCATTTACAATCCTCTAAAAGCGTGATACAATTGATTTTGACAGTTTTATATAAGGAGATTCTCATGAAGAAAAATATCTTAACTACCCTCTTAGCCGTCGTTCTCTACTTCCTCTGTCTAGGAATTGGAGTAGTACTTGGACACTTGGTAGACTCAACGGGTAATATGTTCTACGCGCCTGCCTTTTCTACCCTTGTCGGTGGTAGTGTCTACATGCTTCTTTTAGCAAAGGTCCCTCGTTTTGGTGCAATCACCACTCTCGGACTCTTTATGGCCCTCTTTTTCCTAGCTAGTAAACACGGTGCTGGTGCCTTTCTACCAGCTATCACTTGCGGTCTTGCAGCAGATGCCATCGCTCGTCTCGGCAATTATAAAGATCGAATCAAAAATACCCTCTCCTTCCTCGTCTTTGCTTTTAGTACAAGTGGTCCCATTCTCCTCATGTGGATTAGTCCCAAAGCTTATGAAGCAACTCTACTCGCTCGTGGAAAGTCCCAGGAATACATTGACCGTATCATGGTCGCGCCAGAATTGGACAAAATCCTTCTCTTTGTTTCAAGCATCCTTCTAGGTGCCTTGATTGGGGCTGGGATTGGGCAATTTCTAAGTCAAAAAATAGCTGATAAAACCTAAGGTAAAAACCCTGAAGACTAGCAATGCCTATCTCCAGGGCCTTTTTGTATACAATCTTAGAATTCACTATAGATAAATTCTTGAATGTTGGAAAAATCGGTCACAAAACAGTAAATCACGATGCTCAAGATAACCGTATAGAAAAATAGTGTCCACAAGATTAAACGCTGTGTGTTAGTTAGCTTGGTTTGCAAATTTGTAAAGTTCTTTTTCAACTTCCATCCATCCTTTCACTCCAACGTGCATCACGTCAAATAAAAAGTAATCATCATACTCTCTGTTTCCATAGTTTAATACGGTTGCACCATGGCTTTTGGCGACATCTTCTATTTTTTTATAAGTTTTTTCCCGCATCTCTCTTGAGACACCAGTGTAGTCATTCCATTTCCCGTTTACTGGGAAAATAATGACCTCAACTTCAATGCCCAATTCTTTGGCAACTGTCAAGAAAAGTTCCATATCTGAATACTCTGGTGACTCTAGGTAGCTCAAATCTTTATTAGAATCTTTCAGCGATGCATAGCGATCTTTTAAATAGGTATTGTAGTAGTTATTATCCACAGCATAGTCATTGTTGTCTGTTTTCTTTTTGACCTCTTCTACAAACTGATCCGTCATTTTCTCCCAATCATAGTCTGGAGTTTTATCTCCTAGTGAAGGATAATCTGATTTGGCATGTTTTTGATAAAAAGTCTGTTTGAGCTTAAAAGAATACATCGCCTTATCGAACTCTAATAGTTTTTTATCAACAATGGTTCCTTTTCCATCTATGAAATAACTTTTATATTTTTTGTAGATGTCATTTTGTTGCTTGTTCCCCTTGGTAATCTCGATAATGCGATTGATTATTTTTTCTTTCGTTTCTTTACTAATCTTGTCATTATCTAGCATGTGGAAAATATGTTCCTGAGAAGCCTTGTTCAAAAAGGCATCTTGATGGGTCCCATCTTTTTCAAACCACTGAACAGACTCTACTATAGCTACTTTTCGCTTACTCATCGATCCTTCAATAGAGCCCAAGGTCGTAGCCTGAATGATGTTTTGAGAATAACTGGTCCCAATCTGCATGATATTAAAATCGTTGTAGTTAAAAATTTTATTGGGATGATAGTCTTCATTTATCGTCGCAACCAACTCAGACGACCCCAATAGAACAAGTGTATTGGGGGTGATATTACTTGTTAGAATATCTCTACTTTTATACTTTTCATATGAAGTGCTGTAACGAATACTGTTATCCTTGACTTTATAATAATCATCAATCTTCTTGACATAGGTCACATTTAAAAGGGCAAGCGTCGCAATTACGAGCACAAGCGATAGTAAAAATGCTTTTAATTTAATCATCTCGTTTTATCCTATCCCTTCGATCTGTCCGATTTCTTTTCAATCTCTTATCTCTTTAAAATCGTCAGTAAGATTTTATAGGGTTCACCTGAAAAGATAAAGAAACCAATCATAACCAAATTCATGGTCACAAACCAACTTAGTAGCTTATAACAGTTTTTGTTTTTATTTTTCTTATAAAAATTGCTTTTCTTTTGATACACTTCAAATCCAGCCATCAAGACACCGTGATAAAAACCATAAACAATGTAGCTAACACTAAGACCATGCCAAAAACCCATGACCAACATATTGACCATATAGGCATAGGTTGCATTGTGTAGCCTATTTTTAAACCATTTTTTCCTGATAACCTGCATCAATACTCTTGAAAATACAAAATCTCTCAACCAGGTAGACAAGGTGATATGCCATCTGGTCCAGAAATCCTTGATATCGACACTCAAGAAAGGTTTGTTAAAGTTCATCGGTGTCTGAATACCTAGAATATTACTACTTCCAACGGCCATTAGACTATAGCCTGCAAAGTCGAAGAATAGATACAGGGTGTAAAGGTACATATATTTGATTGAGTAAACGATTGTGCCAGTATTGCTTAGAGCGAGTAGCATCTGATAAACATAGGTTGATAAAACAACCTTGTAAAGAAGGCCTAGAACGATACGATACACACCGTCCCCTGCTAACTCTAGATACTCTTTTCGAGGCATGACCTCCTTTATTTCTTTTAAAAATTTCCTACTCCGATCAATCGGACCAGCACTAACTGTTGGGAAAAAGAGCAAAAACTGTAGATAATCTTTTACATTGATCTTTTCTTTGATTAAGCCATCCGATATCTCTAGCATGATCTGAATTGTCTTAAAGGACATGTAAGAAATACCAATAAAGGCCAACAAATGCAGAGAAGTCAGGGCAAAGACTTTATTAATCACTAAAGGAAGAATGGAAAGGAAGACCAGTGGTTTCAGCCGCTTTGCCTCTATCCTCTGTGCTAGAAATACCAGAAAATACTGGTAAACGACAAAGGCGAGCAAATAGACCATCATCGCTCGACCCTTGCCATAAATAGCACCTGCGAATAAGAGGGAGAGCGCCAAAATATAGTAGTCCTTACGTTTTTCAAAAAAGTTTACCACAAAACCAATCAGTAAAACTACAGATAAGAGAAGGAAAAACTCATTCCCCTCGAAATAATTCATACCAGCCAAACTCCTTTACATTATCATCCCTTCTATAGCAAACTTTCTGACTTGCTAATTGGGGACCTTTATTTATTATAGCATATTTCTAAAAAGAAGCTTTATCCTTCTTGCATTTCGGTGAGAAAACAAAAAGGAGTCTCTTTGAACTCCTTCCATTTATTTATGACTTAATTTCTTGGTCAAGAAATCTCCCAAGAACTGGATTGTAAAGATAATCAAGATGATAATGATGGTTGCCAAGATGGTCACATCGTGATTGTAACGGTTAAATCCATAGGCAATGGCCACATTACCGATACCACCAGCACCAACTGCTCCTGCCATAGCTGTTTCACCAACAAGGGAAATCAAGGTCACAGTCGTCACACGAATCAAATCTGGAAGACCTTCTGATAGGTAAACACCCACGATATCCCAGAAGGTCGCTCCGCTCGCTTGAGCTGCCTCAATGACACCGCCATCCAGCTCAGCCAAGACAACCTGCACCTGACGGGCAAAGAAGGCAAAGACCGCAAAAGAAAGGGGGACAAGGGCTGCATTTGGCCCAATGCTCGTCTTCACAATCAAGTGAGAGAGTGGCGACATGATTGCCAAGAGGATGATGAAAGGAACCGCACGGAAAATAGAGGTAATCTTGTCTAAAATCCAAAAGACAACCTTATTTTCCAAGACACCACCTGGCGCTGTCAAGACAAGGAAAAGACCTGCCACTAGCCCCAGAAACCCTCCGATGATGAAGGAAAGAACCGTCATATAAAGAGTTAGGTAGATAGCCGTTCCCCAGCCTGCTTGACCAGCCCAACCCATCTTGTAGACATTTGGTAAGTAAGTTTGAATAAACTCTGTCATCTTACTGTCCTCCCTTCAATACTTTTAACTGCACACCAGCCTGACGGATGGCTTCTTGAGCGCCTGCTAACGCTGCTTTTTCACCTGACAAGACCACAACTAATTCTCCAACAGGAGTACCATCGAGAATTTCGATATTTCCATAGAGGATATTGGCCGTTACTTGGTAATGTTTGTACAATTCATTCAAAAGTGGCTCGTCTGTCGAAGCACCTGCATACTTGAGTTGCACTAAGATACTGTTCTCAGATAAATGCTCTACGATTTCTTGCTTCTCAATCTTGACCATGGCTTCATCAATACCTGTCGCAGTTGAGATAAAGTCCTGGGTCAAAGGCTGTTTAGGGTCTGAGAAGATTTCAAGGACACTACCCTCTTCAATCAAACGGCCATCCTGCATGACTGCCACACGGTTGGCAATATCTTTGACAATCTGCATTTCATGCGTAATCAAGACAACGGTCAAACCTAATTTTTGGTTCAAATCTTGCAACAAGGCCAAAATCTGCTTGGTTGTCTTAGGGTCAAGGGCAGAAGTTGACTCATCTGAAATCAAAATTTTCGGATCATTTGCCAAGGCACGCGCAATGGCTACACGCTGTTTTTGTCCTCCAGATAGTTGTGAAGGGTAGTTTTCAGCACGATCCGCCAAGCCAACCAAATCCAACAACTTAGCTACTTTGGCTTTCTTTTCTTCCTTGCTGAGTCCAGAGTGTTTGAGGGCAAAAGCCACATTTTCCTCTGCTGTCTTTTGACTCATGAGGTTAAAATGCTGGAAAATCATCCCGATATCCTGACGTTTGCGGCGCAACTGCTCGGCAGTCAAGGTCACCTTGCCATCAAAAATGACGTCGTTATCAATGGTAATTTTCCCTGCAGATGGCTTTTGCAAGAGGTTAATCACCCGTACAAGGGTTGATTTCCCTGCTCCAGAATATCCAACGATACCGTAGATATCCCCTTCTTGGATGTGAATGGTCACATCCTTGACCGCTGTGATAGTTCTCTTCTTTTGGTGAAAAGTCACATCGATCTGATCTAACTTGATAATATCTCTACTCATAGCTTCTAATCAGCTCCTCTACTAATTCAATATGGGTGTAGTAATCGGCGATTCGCACATTTTCATCTCCACCGTGGTCTCGGCTATTGGCATTTCCTAGACCGAAGGCCACCATTGGTACCTCTAGGGCATCAAAGACTGTATGCATAGGCCCTGTCCCCGCTGTTGTCGGCAAGACTGAAACGCCCTGTGGATAGAATTTCTTGGCCAACTCGATCACATTGAGAATGGCCGGCGCGCTCATATCGCTTCGATAGCTCATCTCTCCCAAGGTATAGTATAATTCTACCTTATCAAAGCCATTTTTGTCTAGCTGTTTCCGAATTTTTTCCAGAACATCATGCGGTTCTAGGCCAGGAACCAAACGAACCTCTAGCTTAGCACTGGCTTCTGCTGGCAAAATCGTTTTAACCCCTTGCCCTTGATAACCTGACTGAATCCCTTCGATATTAAGGGCTGGCTCAAAAAAGAAACGTTTTAGAAAGGCTGCACGATCCTCTTGTAAGAGAGGCAATTCCAAGCCATAAATGCGACTAATTTCCTCAGGATTGCGTTGGGCGTAGGTATCCACCAAGGCTAGTTCTCGTTCATTTGGCTCTTGAACATCCTCGTACAAGCCTTCTACTAAGATACGGCCATCAGCAGCTCGCAGACTACTTAAGGCCTGGATAAGATACCAAGGTGCTGACTCCACGACACCACCATAACTCGAGTGGATATCCACATCCGCACTTTTTACCTTGGCATCAAAGGTCACAATTCCCTTGTTTCCACCAGAAATTTCTAACTGCTCCAAGGCGTTCTTGGTCCCTTGTTCCCAGACCAATAAATCCGCACCACGGAGTTTATCCGCATGCTTTTCTAGATACTTATCTAGATCCATAGAAGCGGATTCCTCCGCTCCCTCCATGATAAAGCTGATATTGACAGGCAGGTCATCATGGTGCTGCATATACTTTCTCAGAGCACTCAAACGAGCCGTGATATGACCCTTGTCGTCGTCAACCCCACGTCCATACATAAAGCCATTTCGCACAGAAAGGGTAAAAGGATCCTCTGTCCACACCTGGTCACCATCCGCCGGCACAGTGTCATAGTGGTTATAGAAAATCAAGGTCTTGGCATCCGGACGCGAACTCTTGAAATGTGCCATGACAAAGGGCGCCGTGTAAGTCTCATCAATCTCCACTTCAGCCCCTACTCGCTTGAAAATCTCACCCAGATAGTTTGCGACTTCCTTGAGTCCAACCTGCTGGGCAAAGACTGATTTCTTGGAAATTAAGGTGCGCAAGACTTCAAAATAATGCTGGGCTACATGATCCTTTTCAAATTTTTCAATCTGTTCTTGTTCGCTAGGAAAAACCATATTCTCTCTACCTTTCTATGAACCTATAGTCTTTTTTACAATCCATGCTCTATACAAAAGCAAGAGGTGGAATTTTCTCTCCCACCTCCCTGTTTCTTATTACCAAACTGGTTGATCCAAACCGTCTGATGTTTCTTCGATAACTTTTTTCACTTCATCAGTGTGGTAAGCTGCGATAATTTTCTTGATGGCTTCAGCCTTAGGTGATGATTCCCAATCTTTTTTCGCAACGATGATGTTGTACCATTGTTTTGAGTTTTCATCAGCTTGTTCTTTGAAGAGTGCTTTCTTGTAGTCCAATTTTGCTTCTGTAACGAAGGTATTGTTTACAACGGCAGCATCAACTGATGACAATGAACGAGCTGTTTGGCTAGCGTCCAATTCAGTAATCTTCAAGTTCTTTGGATTTTCTGTGATGTTAGCAACTGTTGCAAGTGCAGTTCCAGAAACATCCAATTTAATCAAGCCAGCTGATTGAAGCAAGTAAAGCGCACGGCTTTCGTTTGTTGCATCGTTTGGTACGGCAATTTCACCATTATCTGGGATTTCTTCCACTTTGGTGTACTTGTTTTCTTCTCCATTTTTACCTGAGTAAAGGCGGATTGGTGAGATGTACGTATCTGCAATCGCTACAAGATCTTTCCCGTTTTCTTTGTTCCAGTTGTTCAAGAAGTTGTAGTGTTGGAAAGCATTCAAGTCTACTTCGCCATCAGCAGTTGCCTTGTTTGGTTGTGAGTAGTCTGTGAACTCTGTGAATTCCAATTTAATGCCATCTTTTTCAACCAATTCTTGGACTTTATCCCAACGTGCTTCTTCAGAACCGCTACGGTTAACTGTTGCGATTTTAATAGTTGTTGCGTTGTCTGCTTTCTTTTCTGAGTTTCCGCAAGCTGCAAGAGTCAAACCTACGACTGTAGTAAGCGCTGCTACACCGAGCCATTTTTTAATTTTCATGATCGTTTCTCCTTAAAAATAATACTGTAACAGTATCTCATAAATTGTTTGATTTAACAAATTGTTAATAGATAGGCAGATATATAGTTTAAAACTATATACCTCCAGAATGGAAAACCATCCATCTACCAGAGCATGGATGGTTTACAAACTTATTTGATATCAGCTTCTGCTGGCAGGTAAGAACCGCCAAAGAACTGTTGAGATAGTTTTTCAAGGGTTCCATCTTTATATAGTTCTTGGATGCGTTTGTCCACAAATGCCTTCAACTCATCTTGACCTTGAGCAAGAAGTGGGTATACGTAAGGTTGTTGGTCGCTTGGAAGTTCGATGACTTTCAAGTTATCCAAACCTTGGTTTTTGATAACTGTCTCTACACCGATTTTATCAAAAATCTTGTAGTCAAATTGTCCATCACTCAAACGTACCATGATTTGTTGGAAATCTGCCTTAGTATAGTTAAGGATAGTTGGGTTATCTGCGTGTTGTTTGTTGTATTCTTCCAACTGTTTAGCTGATGTAGTCGCTTGAACAATCTCTGTCGATTTTCCACCAATATCATCGAGAGACTTGATACTATCGTCATCTTTCTTCACAACGAGAACGTTAGGGTTTTGGGCAATCGGTGCTGCATAGAGGTATTTCTCTGCACGTTCTTTAGTATAACTAAGATTGTTCACAGCCATTTGGTAGCGATCAGCGTCAAGACCCGCAAAGACACCTGACCACTCTGTCTTTTCAAACTTGACATCGTATTTGTCAGAATCTTTAAAGATAGCACGAACCACTTCAATCTCGTAACCAGTCAATTCACCATTTTCTTCATAGATAAATGGCTTTGGCGAACCGTTAGTTGCTACGACGATTTCTTTTTTACCAGATGTTGCTGCTTCTTCTTTCTTATCTCCACCTGAGCACGCTGCTAGTATACCTGCGGCAACAAGCCCTAGAGCAGCAAGAGATGAATATTTGACGATTTTTTTCATGTCATTTCCTCCAAAATAGAATACTGTACTATCTTAACAGAAAATATTTTTTTTCGCCATTATATGATATCTATCTCGGTGATAGGTTTTTCTTATGGCTGATTAAAAGACCAGACGCAAGACTGCAATCAAGACTACTCCAAAAAGAACCGTACCTACTAGATTGCGGTAGCGGAAGGCTACCAATGCCGTTGGAAAGACTGCTAAAAAGTCCAACCATTTGATTTGAGGAAGGCTGCCAACCTTGCCAGTCACTACGCTTGAAAGGATCAAGGCAAAGATAATGGAAACAGGCAAGAACTTCAAAAACCGCTCAACGATAGCTGGCAACCCCTTGTACTTAACCAAGATGAAGGGAATCATACGGGGAATCCAAGTCACTAGGCCTGAAAAGATAACGGCTAACAAAAGATATTTACTGACCATCTAAGACCACCCCCATAGTACAACCTAGCAAGGTCGCAAACAAAACAGCTAGCGACTGAGACACTACTGTCAAGAGCAAAAAGAAAGACACCGCAACAACGGCTAGGATCCACAGCAGATTGCAGACAGGAACCCGTCTTTGCATAATCTGAAATTGTGAAGTAAAAATCCCGATAAACATCCCAACAAGGGCAAAGTCCAAGCCAAAGACCTCAGGATTTGGAAGAAGGCCACCTAGAGCTGTCCCCGCAACTGTCCCAATAAACCAGGCTACATAACTATTGAGATTGTTCCCGTGCATCCACATGGGATGAATCTTGTCTGTATGGGCTAATTCTCCCATCAAAACCCCATAGGTCTCATCTGTCAGGAGACTGGACATGCCGATATTTTGCCAGAGACTAGTATGACGGAAATAGGTCGATGCGTGTAAGCTCAATAAAAAGAGGCGCAAGTTGATCAAAAAAACTGTCATAGCAATGGCTGCCACAGGCGCTTGTACCGCAATCAGTGCCAACATGGCAAACTGGGCGCTCCCAGCATAAACAAAGAGGCTCATCAAGCCCATCTCAACAGGTGTCACATAGGGCGCGCCGATAATCCCACAAGCCAGACCAATGCTGACATAACCAAGGGCAGTCGGCATAGCCGCCTGTACACCTTCCCAAAATCCTTTTTCTTTCATCTCTCTCCTCTTATTCTCTTCGTTTGAGGCTGTTCATCATCACAGCCACAGCAAGGAATATTATAGCACATTCAAAGAAGAGAAAAAAGTTTAGAGTTTGAAACCAGTAGCTAGCAAACATTATTACAAAGCATCGCTTGCTGATGGATACATAAGAAACTGATCCACTCGGATAGTATACTTATCGGCTTGGCTTTCAACAGACTCATCTTCTGTCGGATAAACATCGATCCAGAATTCTCTCCTTTGTCCTTTCAACTTGACCTTATAGCGATAGCCGTCATCATAGAGTCCTACCATATCGGTTGTCATGGACTGGTAATCTGGAAGAGCTTCAATTTCTTTTTTTATAGTCTGGGATAGATTGTTGAGCACTACTTGCTGATCCACCTTTGAAGTTACAGGAATATGAACTGTCACTTTTTCCAAGCGATGTGATTTTGAAAATGTGAATCTTGCTCGACCTGTATAACCATTCAAAGCAATATTTTCGTAATCATAGAAAAGGCGTCCCGTTTTATAGAAATAGGGGTCTTCTGCACGCCAGCTATCTCGATAACCCATTTCTGTTTCTTCCACCACTTCGCTAACCTCACCAAAAACTTCTTCAAAGGATTTAAGGGGCATATTGAATGAAAGTGTTTCAAACAAGACCAGTTGTGTCTTTTTAAAATTCTGGCAAGCTGTTAAAATCAGGAAAAGAGCTCCTAGAGCAAGCAGACTACTGATTATTTTTGTAAATTTCATATTTCTACTATACAAAAAAACTCTAGGATTGACAAACTTTGATCGAGTCGGATTCCGTGATTGGATTCTAAAATTACTTTTCATTTAAGGTAACAATGGACTGATCAGGGACTATTATTAGATATTAGAGATAAGAAAAAGACTGAAAAACCAGTCTCATTTATAATACTTAGCTAGTCAGTTCTTTTGTTTTTAGGATTGGCAGAAACTCTAAAACAACAAGGGCAGAATTTGACCAATGCCATTGTAAACTATATGCAGTCCAATAGGCCAATAAATGGACTTAGTTACTCTAAACAAGACTGCAAATATGAGACCCCCACCCATATATACAAAAAAGTCTGTCAAGACCCAACCGTGATTACTAATGTGCAAGATTCCAAACAAAGTGGCAGAACCAAGCACATCCAGTCCCCATTTCTTTCCTTTTTCCAGAGCAGTCATCACCAACCCACGATAAATCATCTCTTCAAAAATGGGATCTGCAATCACAGGATAGAAAAAATACATCAAAAATGTCGTTGCTCCTGTAAAAGTAGGAATATCGAGTTGATAAGCAATTTCATTTTTAGTAGGTGGGAAAATAAAAAATGTGACGAAATTCCAAATAACAAAAGCAAGAAGAGCTAAAAAGGAATAGAAAAGATAGGAACCCTTAAATTTTCTGCTGTTGATTTTCTGCCATTTACCTGACCAAACCATAACAATAATAGCAAGCAGAACCACAAGAAAATTCAACATTATATCCGACAAATAATAGGCAAAGTCAGATAGACCAGCCACAAGGTCGCTGTGTAAAACCAGACGAATCAAGAACTGGTCAGCAATGACAAGTAGAATAGCTACAAACAAGTAGTAGCGTGAGATTATCTTTTTCATTCTATTTTCTCCTATACTATGAAATTATGAAATAAGGACAGCATAAGACGAAAAGTTCCCCAGTTCAAACTTGGATAACTGGGATGCTGTCAGGCCCTCACAAGCCACATCTGACTGCTTGAGTTTTCTCGCCAGGCGCAATTCCTTGTAAAATTCTCCCAATTCCTGTTTTTCAATCATGGCCAAACTCCCCTTTAAAAATTCCCTTTACTATTCTATTCGTAAAAAATTTTACTTTTTTAACATATTATAAAATATTTTAGCAAAAAAGCCAGCTCGAAGCTGACTCTTTATTCCATAGTATCAAAGGCGAGGCTTGGTTTGGCGTTGAGGTCCAGGCCTGCAAAATTTTCTTTGTTCCACTCGCTGACGCTGGCATAAGCAATCATACCTGCATTGTCTCCGCAAAGGCGTAGGGGTGGGATGATGACCTTGACATCGGTGATTTCAGCTGCTAGGCGTTCTCTGAGACCTTTATTAGCTGCCACGCCACCGGCTACGACTAGGGTTTTAACAGGGTATTTTTCCAAGGCTTTCTTGGTTTTTGCCATAAGAATATCCATGACTGCTGCTTGGAAAGATGCTGACAGGTCTTCCTTGGACAAGCTTTCTCCCTTTTGCTCGGCATTATGGTGAAGATTGATAAAGGCAGACTTCAAACCTGAGAAGGAAAACTCCAGATTATCTTCCTTAATCATAGCACGAGGAAAATCATAAATATCCTGTCCCTGATGAGATAGCTCATCAATCTCGCGACCTGCTGGATAGGTCAAACCCATGAGACGGCCTACCTTATCATAGGCCTCACCAACCGCATCATCCCGCGTTTCCCCAACAATCTTGTAATCCCCAGCCTCAGAAACATAGACCAACTCTGTGTGCCCACCACTGACTAAGAGGGCTAACAAGGGAAACTCCAACGGCTCCACACTCTGAGCTGCCATGAGGTGGCCCGCCATGTGGTTAACGGGGATCAGCGGAAGTCCATGAGCCCAAGCAAAGGCCTTGGCAGCTGACAAACCAACTAGCAGTGCTCCAACCAATCCTGGTCCATAGGTAACCGCAACAGCTGTTACATCCTCTTCGGTAATCCCTGCTTCTGCTAGCGCCTCCTCGATGCAGGCTGTGATAACCTCGACATGGTGACGACTGGCTACTTCTGGCACTACGCCCCCAAAACGTTTGTGACTCTCAATTTGACTCGCAATGACATTGGACAAGAGCTCATCATCGTTTTTCAGTACGGCAACACTGGTCTCATCACAAGATGTCTCAAATGCTAAAATATATCTATCCTTCATCTACTTCTCTCTTCATGATGATGGCGTCCTCGACTGGGTCATGGTAGTAGGCCTTGCGCTCAGCGATGACCGCCATCTTTTCTTTCTTGTAAAATGCTTGCGCTCGTTGGTTTGACTTTCTGACTTCGAGGAAAATCTCCTTGTCTACTGGTAATGTTGCAAACAAGGCTGACGCAATCCCCTGACCCTGATAGGCTCCTTTGACAGCGATTTGCAGGACTTCTGCCTCAAAGAGATTCTCCTGAACGGCTAGAAAGCCAATCACTTCTGTCCCATCATAAGCCAGAGCGTACCAAGTCTGGTCTTGGGACAGGTCTGCTTGGATTTGTTCCAGCGTCCAAGGGCTGACTGGGTAAACAGCTGCCATGACAGCATAGATGGCTTGAGCTAGTTCAGGCTGCTGTTGGATTCGTTTGATTTCAATCATAAGCGTTTAATGTAAGACTCGCCAGACTCGGTGTGGTTCTTGAGCCAGTTTTCCTCAGCTTCAACACGCTTGAGGTAATTCGGCACAAAGTCATGCAAGGAGTCTGCTTCCTTATCCCAAGCCCAGAGGGCTAGATTCGCTGCATTTGGCAAGGTTTCTTGGTAGCTAGCCTGTGGTAGCTGTTCTTGGATTTGCTCCACAAAGGCTCCCACTTCACCGACAAAGGTCACCTGTTCAGCATCCTTGACTTTTTCTAGCACTTCTGCAAAGGACAGGTGCGCTTCTGGCAAGACAGGCTTAGCATTTTCATAAAATCCTGCATAAACATTATTGCGGCGCGCATCCATCAAGGGAACAAGTAAGCCTTCTTGTTGGCGTGGCACGAGAGCCAAGAGACTTGACATGCCAACTAACTCGATTTTTAGAGTATGAGCCAAGGTCTTGGCAGTTGCCACTGCGATCCGCAGACCTGTGTAGCTACCTGGTCCTTCAGCCACCACGATTCGGTCCAAATCCTTGGGTGTCCAATCCAAACTTGCCATCAAAAAATCGATGGCAGGCATGAGGGTAATACTGTGATTCTTCTTAATATTAATAGTCGTCTCAGCAAGAACTTGCTTATCCTCTAAAATAGCGAGAGACAGAGCCTTGCTGGACGTATCAAAAGCTAATACTTTCATAACACATTCCTATCTTTTTGTCTGTTTACTATTATACTACAAAAGCCAGCGCATGGGAATCTTCTTTGTTCTGAAACAAAAGAGCCTGTCACTTAGACAAAGAGGACAGTACAAAAATTCAAAAAAATTTTACATTTTTCCTATCTTTTCCGAATATATAAGTGAACAAGAAAAAAGGAGGAAAGTTCAATGACAAATTTTGACGTTCTTGACAATCAATTTTTATCGTTATCTGAAAACGAATTATCAGATATTGATGGTGGTCTCGCTCCCTTAGTTATCTTTGGAGTAGCAGTATCTTGGAAAGCTATTGCAGGTGGAACAGCACTTGTAGGTTCTGGTTTGGCAGCTGGTTATTTTTTAGGAGGTTAGTATGATTAAAGGTTTGGATAAGTATTGTGCAATTTCTAATAAAGAATTGCAAGGAATTAAGGGTGGTTTTGGCGTAGGTGTTGGTATAGCTTTATTTATGGCTGCTTACACTATCGGGAAAGATCTTCGTAAAAAGTTTGGATAAGTCATGCTAGATAAAAATTACATTTTTAGAAGGGTAAACTTTTTTCTCTTCTTCGGCTATAGCCTGCTCTATCTTCTAAATGATTTAAACATAACTAGGATCTCCTTACCAGTTGATTTATCGGTTTGTATTGTTTTCTTTTTATGTTTCAACTCGATTTTCGATGCGAGAAATCATCACCGTAAACATAAGGATATCACCTGAAAATAGAAAAATCCGCCCCATCTATCAAGACGAGGTGGATTTTCTGTATATTTAGATGAATAATTGAGCTCAAACATTTAAACCAAAATGAAAAACGAGCCAGACAACATAGGTGACAAGGAGGAGAAAAATTGAATAGAGTGTCACAAAAGCAAGCTTCCAAAGGAATTTTGTTTTGCGGTGTTCTAGATACGTAAAAATAAGATTTCCACCGTAGACACAGGCTACAAAGACTATAAACATCAAGAGGCGAACCCCAATCGCAAATTCAAACAAACTAAACATTCTTAATCCTCCTCTTGGTATTGCTATTTTTATATAAACTGTTGACAATGTTGGTCTATCAATGTTAAAATGTAATTCAACACTGGTAGAAAAATCAGGTTGAGTCGTTGACTCTTCGGGTTGCAGTGCTATCCCTGAAACTTTGGTTTCTAAAGAACTGAAATTGCGATTGAACAATTCGCCCCAGTGTTTGACGGCTCTTGACTTCGGTCAGGAGCTTTTTGATGCTTTTAAAGTTGATTCCCTCAGTAAGTTATAGTAAAGTATAAATATCGAGAGGATAACATAGAGCGACTGGTGACAGAGCGTTCAGTTGGTTATCTTCGTTAAAAGCGTAGATGATTTTTTGATTGGCAAATCTATCTAAATATTGTTGTGCTGACCGTTGCAAAGCATCCGCATACTTATTTAAAGTCCTTATGTCCGCATCTTCAGGGTATTTGTAGCCACCACGCAACCGATAACTTGACTTTACTGACTTGTCAATGTTAAAATATAATTGAACATTGGTAGGAAAATCAGGTTGAGCCTTTGGCTCTTCAGGCTGTGGTGCTGTCCTTGAGGGTTCGCCTTCTAAATAACCGGAATTGCGATTGATTAGTTCGCCCCCAATGTTATTAGTAGGCTCTTGGCTTTGGTCAAGAGCTTTTTCTTTTTCGACCTAAAACAGAGACTTTTCAATATTATCCTTGAATTCTCACATATTACTCTTAGACTTTTTGAGAATACTCTTTGGCATGATTAATCTTTCCGTCAAAATTTTTATTTTTTAAATCGTTGATGTAATTCTTTTGTTCACCCTGAAAATAAGTCAACAGAGGTTCTTTGTTATCCCTAAGTTGAAGTATTTCCAAGGCAGAGTAGTAATGACTCTTGTTTGAATCATCTACGATGAATGGAATAATTCCTTCTTTTAGGCATTCTTTATACAATAGCAAGCGCCCCACTCGACCATTACCATCTGCAAACGGATGTTTCTGTTCAAACCGACCAGGGAAGTAAGTAAGATATTCCAAATCTTTTTCTTTTTTTAGGTTCTCATACTCATTCTTAATTGATTCAAGCGGATAAACAATTTCATTTTTTGATATTCTCTCCTCTATATTTTTTAAAGAATAACGACCTTTTTGGGATAACGTACTGTCACGTGTATTTCTTTTTTGTTCCCTATCTAGTAGTTTATATTTTACGTATTTTCCTGAAAAATCAACATAAAGATTTAATTTCTGGGCTTTATTTTTAAAGTCTTCTATATTAGTTGAATATTTGAGTAGAAACTCTAAACGATCCTTAATTTCAATTTTAAATATATTTTCTCTTTAATAAGCTGAATACTCTTTATGCCCAAATTTATTTTTTTGTTAAGAATTTTAGCACCTGCAAGATCTGCGTATTTATCAGATATTTGTTCAAGGGATTTTTTAGTTCCTTTTTCAATATTTGCAAGTTGCTTTAATTGCATCAATTCTGAAAAAGAAGACTCTACATCAATGATTAAATGGCCAGAAACTAATTGTGATACTGGTTTTCCGTTAATAAATTTTATAGGGAAATTTAACTCAGAGTTAATAAATTCTGAGTTAATAGTTTTTGCTCCATCTTCAATATATTTGATGCCATCAGATAATTTATTAACGGACTTAATTTGTTTAACTTTAGTAACAACCAAATTTAATTATCCCTCTCTTTCTTTTAAATATTTTTCAATTTGTGTAATCTCTTTATTGAAATTGTCATTCAATAATTTTTTTATTTCTGAGAGAGATTCCTGTAATGTTTTATAATTTTCAAAACTAACTTCTTCATTTGTATTTATATATTTTGCTATTTGGTTAATATTTGTTCCAATCTTATTGATTTCAGTTTTTAATTTCAATAGTTCTGAATGATCTATTGTAATCACTTCACAAGCAAGAAACATATATCTAGCATATGTATTAAAGTTATTGAAATTATGTTTCTTCATTCGAGCATTAATTAACTCATTTTCTTTAGGCGTCACACGAAATTTTCTCTGTACTTTTCTATAAAGCTTCTGCTAATCACTCAGCTATATTTAAAAGATTTATCCTGCCCCCCAATATTTATAATTTGATATTTAGGAGCAGGTAAATCTTTTAAATTTATTTTTGGGTATCCCCAAACCCCTTATTAAATTGTTTAATCATTATTTCAACATTTTCGACAATATCATTTTTAATATACTGATATTCTTCTTCTGAAATATTTTCAAGAAAAGCAATTGTTTCCTTATAATCTTTATATAAACCTTCATTTATATATTTAAGATTATCAGCCTGTTCATCTAAAATAGAAATTGCCTCTCTTTTGTTAGCTTCAATGAATCTTTCGTTTCTTGTATAAAGTCCCATTTCATAAAAAAATAGATTAAATAATAAAGTTACTTCAATTGTATCATTCATTTTTTATTCCTCCGTTTGTTTTTTCTTGATATAAATCCATCAGATAATTGAGCGACAATATCATTTATAGATTCGCTTCTTTGTCGCTCGATAGTTCTTTTTTGGGAGATTGACTTCTCTCTTCTGATTGTATCACTTTTTCAGATTTCAATCTATTAATTTTCTCTTCAAAAGCATTTTTTGTTATTCCTTTAGTTTTGTTTTTTTCAAGTACGGAATCTATTTTTGCAATAAGGATTTCTGATTCTTCTTGAATGACATTCATTTGTTCTTCAAGGTCTTTCAATCCTTCTTTATCTTCTGTCCAGGAAGCAAGATAACCAAAAGTATATTCACTTGTATCGATTCCATAGTGGGTTGAAACTACAAATGCAACAGATTCTGCTTGAAGTTCTCTCTCACTTCGTGATAGAGGATTGTCAAGAATTTTTTCGATAGAATGTAATTCTGAATGTGCCATTTCATGAATAATAGTTTTTAATGTTTGTTTTTCAGACATACCTGTTTGAATAACAATTTCATTGTTTTGTCTACTGTAATATCCTCCTGATCCTGTTCCAATGTCTTCAAATCTAATTGGAACTCCATTTTTTTCTGAGACTTCTTTCATAGATTTGTATAACACAGCATAATCTTTAAAAGTACCTTTTAATTCGTAAACAGGCTTAGGAAGCTCTCTTCCACTTGTTTGTGAAATATCGAATACTGGAACGGTTTTATACTTTCTAATTATTTCTACATTACCATCTTTGTCAAGAATTGGTTGATTTGTGATTGGATCTCTTTTTTTAATAGGAACTGGAGCCAAAATTTGTAAAGGTTCTTCTCCTTCATTTACCTTTCTTCCAAAATCATATAGCCATTTAGTATAAGAGGCAACTAAAGTTGCTTTTGGATTTTGTTTTAAAATTAATTCGATATTTCTAGGTGAGTAGCGGTGAAATTTACTCATTGCGGTTAGATATTCTTTATAAGTATCAGATTCGAAATAATCTTTTATTCCATCTTTTAAAACATTGTATAATTCTTTTGGATTTTTCATATCAATTATTTCTGAAAGACTTTTTACTTGTTCTTTTTGGGGATGATTACTATCTATAGGATTGGAACCAAAACTAATTTCTTCATGATCCGATTTCCCATCACCATCAGTATCAGGACTGTAAGGATTTGTTCCCTGATTTCTCTCAACCGCATCAGGAATTCCATCACCATCAGTATCAATAGAAAGTTCTTCTTTCTTTGCTTCAGCTATTTTTTTATCTTCATTTTCTTTACGGATTCGTTCTATTTTTTCTAAAAATATTGCTTCTTTTTCCATTCCTATCCCTTCATATTTAACAGTATTGTTCTCAAAAGTATTTATACTTTGAATAATGTCTTGAGAAGCTTCCTTCTGCTTCTTTTCTTTTAAGATAGATAACATCTCCTCACCACCATCTTTAACATATTCTTCATTGATAGATAGTTTATCAAAGTGCCCATCACGTTCACGGAAGACTCCAAGAATAATCTTCTTATTAGCTTGTTCTAATTCTTTAGTTAGTATTCTTCTTGTTTTAAACACAGAAACCGGAAGAAGTCCATTTTCTTCAGTAGCTCTAAAAAGAATCATAATATCTTTATCATCAGCTTTTATCAGACCATCAAAGCGTCCTTGATATCTAGGTATATCTTGTAGTTGGCTAAAGTAAAAGGAACTTGCTTTGGTAACAACTTCTAAATCGGTTAAAATTTTTATTTTATCTAAGAAAAAATCATTGTTACTTAAACGAATATCTTCGTAGCTAAGTTCTCCGCCTTTAGCAAAATCGTAAAGAATTTGTTCAGGAGGTGTTCTTTTATTTACAATTTTTAAGCCTGTCAAGTGCATAAAGTTCTTTTCTAAGAAGTTGACTGTCACAATATTTCCATCAGAAGTAAAATAGTTTATTTTACTATTCGCTAAATTATCTCTATAAAATTGAGCCGCTTTCTGAATATCATGCCCCCTCCTATTTAATTTATTCAAATCGTATTCATCGATAGAATGGTCTATGCTTGTCTTAGTTGACTTAAATCCTCCTTTTATGGTAAAATTTAAATGTTGAGAGGATAATGTAGGGCGACTGGTAACAGAGCGTTCAAAGGTACTTGTTTCAAGTACGGGTGAGGTGCTACCTTCAGCTTCGGACTGTAAATAACCCTTGTACTGATAAGTCCTCTCAATTTTTTGTTGCTCTGAATCTGAAACAATCTCTTGACTTCGATTAAGAGGTTTTTCTTTTAGATGATTATTATCTATAGGATTATCTATAGGACGGGAACCAAAACTATGCTCTTCATGATTTGATTTCCTATCACCATCAGTATCACGAGTAGCTTCTTCTTTAGTTGCTTCAGCTATTTTTTTAGCTTCTTCATTTTTTAAGATGGATAACAGTTCCTCACCCCCATCTTTGACATATTCTTCATTAATAGAGAGTTTATCAATGTGTCCTTTTCGTTCACGAAAAACACCAAGGATAATTTTCTCATTTCCCTCTAGTTCATAGGACATATTTTTGCTAACTTTCATAACTGAAGTAGGAACTCCAACACCATCAATGTCTCTCAATGCAAGTAATAAGCTTTTATCTTTAGCTATGATTGCTTGAGATAAATTAATTCTGTTAAATTTTTCAATTTGATATAAATTATCAAAATAGAAAGAACTTGCATCAATAACCGCTTCAAAGTCAGATAACACTTGCAATTTCTTAAATGCTGCTCCCCGATTAGCAATCATAATATGATCAAACTCTCCTTTACCTTCGACAAAGTCAAGTAATGATTTCTCCGAGGATTGATTTTCTTTTACTGGTGCTATTCCGGTAAGATGCATAAAATTTTCTTTCTTAAAAAAGACAGAAACCATTTTAATTTCATCTTCTTCTTTGAAAAAATATGATACCTTGCTATCTGCCACTGTATTTAAATACCAGATAGCAGTTTGTTGTAACTGTGGTGCATATCTATTTAACTTACGTAATTCATTTGCATTAATTGGGTGATAATTAGGTTTATAAATTGACTTTTCTTCGTCTAATATGGTAAAATGAAGCGAAGATTGAGACTGAGTTTGGTTCGGTGACGAGCCATTCAAAGGTTGCGATTTATTCGCTTCAGGTAGAGGTGCTGCCTTCTGAGAATTCTCAGAAAAATCCCCGACTACGTTCTCAATCTTTTTTATTTGCCCTTGAGAGTTATCGAGGGCCTTTTCTTCGCTCATTTTTAAGTAATCATTCCAAGCCATTTTTTCTATTCCTGCCCCATCATATTTAACAGTATTATTCTCAAAAGTATTTGTTGTTTGATTAGCTCCTTGAGAAACGTCCCTCTTGTTTTCTTTTAAGATAGATAACATTTGCGCTCCATCATCCTTAATATAATTATTGTTGATAGATATTTTATGAATCTCACCATCCTTTTCTTGGAATATACCTAAAATTACATTTTGATGAAGAGAATTTTTAATTTGAACTCGGAATTCATCAGTCAATTTCATCAAAGAGGCTGGATAAATATTTTCGTTATTATAAGAAAAAGCTAACAGAATATTTTTGGCGTCCGACTGAATAGCTTGGGTCATAGATAGAGAGTTCAGTTTTGGAATGTCATCAACCTGATCAACCTGATGAAAAAGAAATGACTCTGTTTCTAATATTGATTTCAAATGAGGAAGAACCTTGATTTTTTGGAAGGTTGCTCCTTTATTGCTAACCAAAATATTATCATATTCCCCTCTGCCTTCTGCAAAATCATGAAGTGTTTTAATAGCTGTCTGCTCAACTTTTATCGGAAATAATCCTGTCAGATGCATAAAGTGGTACTGTTTGAAGTCAATATTAATATTGTATTGCTTATTATCCTGCAAATAAAAATAATGAATTGTAGTATCAGATAAATTATCTAAGTACCATTGGGCAGCATTCTGGATAATATCAGTATGGTGGTTCAGTTTGTTCAATTCTTCGGGTTTAATAGGATGATAATTCTGCTTATAAATTGACTTTTGGGGATTTTTTATGGTAAAATGTAGTGAAGAATGAGATTCGGTCTGACTTGGTGACAGGTCTTTCAAAGGTTGTGATTCAATCACTTCAGGTAATGGTGCTGCCCCTTGAGCTTGCTCAGAAAGATCCCTTAATTTTGTCTCAGCCTTTTTGTTTGCTCTCGAGATTTCTCAAGAGCTTTTTCTTTTTTCAAAGATATCATTCTGCCCCAGCCATCTACACCAACGATTAATGAAACTAAAACTGTATTCTTCCTTAAATCTACTATCTCCATAGATTCCCCCTTTAATTATAACACCTAAGCGCACTCCGACCAAATCCTACCTGTCTTTTTGCTCCTTCTTACCCTCCCTACTTTCTCATTTTCCGTCTTTTACTAATTTTTCATTTTGTGGTATAATTGAAATAATTGTAACGAATCAAGGTCAATCTAGACACAAAATGGAATGAAATCAAGCAAATCTCTGCTAAAAGTTTGGAATAAGCTGACCTGTAAATAGAAAGGAACTATATGATTTACAAAGTTTTTTATCAAGAAACAAAAGAACGTAGCCCACGTCGTGAAACAACACGCTCACTTTACCTAGACATCGATGCCAACTCAGAACTTGAGGGGCGTATCGCTGCTCGCCAACTTGTCGAAGAAAACCGCCCAGAGTACAATATCGAATTTATCGAACTCTTGTCTGACAAATTGCTAGATTACGAGAAAGAAACTGGCGCTTTCGAGATTACGGAGTTCTAATATGGCCTACACTCTTAAACCTGAAGAAGTCGGCGTTTTTGCCATCGGTGGTCTGGGAGAAATCGGGAAAAACACTTACGGAATTGAATACCAAGACGAGATTATCATCGTCGATGCTGGGATTAAATTCCCAGAAGATGACTTGCTGGGTATCGACTACGTTATCCCTGACTACTCTTACATCGTGGACAATATCGACCGCGTCAAGGCTGTTTTGATTACACACGGACACGAAGACCACATCGGTGGGATTCCTTTCCTACTCAAGCAAGCAAATGTCCCTATCTACGCTGGACCACTTGCCCTGGCTTTGATCCGTGGAAAACTCGAAGAACACGGCCTCTTGCGCAACGCCAAGCTTTACGAAATCAACCACAACACTGAGTTGACCTTTAAAAATCTCAAGGCAACTTTCTTTAGAACCACCCACTCTATTCCAGAGCCTTTGGGAATTGTCATTCATACCCCGCAAGGAAAAATCGTCTGTACGGGTGACTTTAAGTTTGACTTTACTCCAGTTGGGGAACCTGCAGACTTGCACCGGATGGCAGCCCTTGGTGAAGAAGGCGTGCTCTGCCTCCTGTCTGACTCGACAAATGCAGAAGTGCCAACCTTTACCAACTCTGAAAAAGTCGTTGGTCAGTCCATCATGAAGATTATCCAAGGCATTGAAGGACGCATCATCTTCGCATCCTTTGCCTCAAATATCTTCCGTCTCCAGCAAGCAACGGATGCTGCTGTTAAAACTGGACGCAAGATTGCTGTCTTTGGACGTTCGATGGAAAAAGCCATTGTCAACGGTATCGAGCTTGGCTACATCAAAGCTCCTAAGGGAACCTTTATCGAGCCAAATGAAATCAAAGACTACCCTGCAGGCGAGATTCTAATCCTCTGTACAGGTAGTCAGGGTGAGCCGATGGCAGCCCTCTCTCGTATCGCCAATGGAACCCACCGTCAGGTGCAACTCCAACCCGGCGATACTGTTATCTTCTCTTCTAGCCCAATCCCTGGAAATACCACTAGCGTCAACAAATTGATTAACACTATTTCTGAAGCTGGTGTCGAAGTTATCCACGGTAAAGTGAACAATATCCATACATCTGGACACGGTGGTCAGCAAGAGCAAAAACTCATGCTCCGCTTGATCAAGCCCAAATACTTCATGCCTGTCCATGGTGAATACCGTATGCAGAAAGTCCATGCTGGACTAGCGGTGGATACTGGTGTCGAGAAGGACAACATCTTTATCATGAGCAATGGTGATGTGCTTGCCCTTACTGCTAACTCTGCTCGTATCGCAGGTCACTTCAATGCCCAAGATATCTATGTCGATGGAAATCGTATCGGTGAAATCGGTGCGGCTGTCCTCAAAGACCGTCGTGATCTATCTGAAGACGGTGTCGTACTTGCAGTCGCAACTGTTGACTTCAAATCTAAAATGATTTTGTCTGGTCCAGACATCCTCAGCCGAGGCTTTGTCTACATGCGAGAATCTGGAGACTTGATTCGCCAAAGTCAGCGCATCCTCTTCAATGCTATTCGTATCGCACTGAAGAACAAAGATGCTAGCGTGCAATCTGTCAATGGTGCCATTGTCAACGCCATTCGTCCTTTCCTCTATGAAAACACAGAACGTGAACCGATCATCATCCCGATGATCCTCACACCAGATGAAGAAGAATAAGTCAACAAAACAGCCCCGTCTTCGGAGCTGTTTTTTCTATGCTTTCTTTTCTTGATTTTTAGAAATACTACGATTTTTACCTTCAAGATAGACCATCAAAATAGAAATATCTGCTGGGTTTACTCCCGAAATACGGCTGGCTTGGCCGATAGTTTCTGGATTGATGAGTTTGAACTTCTGACGGGCTTCTGTCGCAATCGAGTCAATATCATCCCAGTCGATATTGGCTGGAATGCGTTTTTCTTCCATGCGTTTCATCTTGGCAACCTGATCCATGGCTTTGGAAATATAGCCTTCGTACTTGATCTCTGTTTCAATCAATTCGATAATCTTGTCATCCAAGTCCTCTGCTGCAGGTCCGATGAAAGCCACCACATCCTGGTAAGAAACTTCTGGACGGCGAAGGAATTCCTTGGCTGTCACCGCATCTGTCAACGGCTTGAAGCCCATCTTCTCAACCTTAGCATTTGTTTCTTTAACCGGCTTGAGTTTGATGCTATCTAGGCGTTTCATCTCATTGTCAAATTGATTTTTCTTGATTTCAAAACGAGCCCAGCGTTCATCATCCACAAGGCCAATCTCTCGACCCATCTCGGTCAAACGCATATCGGCATTGTCATGACGGAGGATGAGACGGTATTCAGCACGACTGGTCAAGAGACGGTAAGGTTCAATGGTACCCTTGGTCACCAAATCGTCAATCATCACCCCGATATAACCGTCACTACGCTTCAAAATCAACTCAGGCTTGCCTTGGATTTTCAGAGCCGCATTGATACCCGCGATAATCCCTTGACCAGCAGCTTCTTCGTAACCTGATGTCCCATTTGTCTGACCAGCAGTAAAGAGTCCTGAGATTTTCTTGGTTTCAAGTGTCGCACGCAACTGGTGAGGCAAGACCATGTCATACTCAATGGCGTAACCTGTTCGCATCATTTCAGCATTTTCCAAACCTTTGATGGAATGCACCAGCTCGCGCTGTACATCCTCAGGCAGACTGGTTGAGAGACCTTGGACATAGACTTCCTCTGTATTGCGCCCTTCTGGCTCAAGGAAAAGTTGGTGACGTTCCTTGTCTGCAAAGCGCACAATCTTGTCCTCAATCGACGGACAGTAACGAGGTCCCACTCCCTTGACCACACCTGTAAACATAGGCGCACGGTGGAGGTTGTTTTGGATAATCTCATGACTGGTACCGTTGGTGTAGGTCAACCAGCATGGCACCTGGTCCTTGACATAGTCCTCATCACGTGAAGTGTAGGAGAAGTGATTTGGCGCTTCATCTCCTGGCTGAATCTCTGTCACATCGTAATTGATAGAGGAAGCCTTGACACGTGGAGGGGTTCCTGTCTTGAAACGACCAATTTCGAGTCCCAGTTCCTTGAGATTGTCAGCAAGGTTAATCGAAGCCAGACTGTGGTTAGGACCTGACGAATACTTGAGGTCTCCGATGATGATTTCCCCACGGAGTGCAGTCCCTGTCGTCACGATAACAGCTTTAGCAGCATATTCTTGATGAGTAGCTGTACGCACACCGACAACCTTACCATCTTCCACCAAAATCTCATCAATCATGGTTTGACGAAGGGTGAGATTCTCTTGATTTTCAACTGTCTTGCGCATTTCCTTAGAGTAAAGCTCTTTGTCAGCTTGCGCACGAAGGGCACGGACAGCTGGCCCCTTCCCTGTGTTGAGCATCTTCATCTGGATGTAAGTCTTGTCAATGGTTTTGGCCATCTCGCCACCGAGGGCATCGACTTCACGCACGACAATCCCCTTGGCAGAACCACCGATAGAGGGATTACATGGCATGAAAGCAAGCATTTCAATGTTGATGGTCGCAAGCAAGACCTTACAGCCCATACGGCTGGCAGCCAAGGAAGCCTCAACCCCAGCGTGTCCCGCACCGATTACAATAATATCGTATTCTTCCGTAAAATTATAAGTCATTTTCTCTCCTATTCCTCAAGATGAATGTGTCTTAGTTGGCCGTCCCAGTCTAGTAGAGCTGTTTTTAAAAAGGCTGGAACTAGATTGATCCCCTCAAGCCTATCCAAGTCAATCCACTCACAGGGCTGCCTTTTCTCATCTTCCTGCATGGTCAACGGGGCATCCTCCAGCAAGTCTACCAAATAATGAAATTCGATGTTGTGATAGGAAACACCGTCTTGTTCAAAACGATTCTCAACTACAAAGGCTAGTCGCCCAGCTTGAGCTTTGACACCTAGTTCTTCCCTCACTTCACGGACTACCGCTTCTTCCGTGCTTTCATTGACTTGGATCGCACCACCAATAGTGTAAAAGTAATCGCCTTCTTTTGTAACCAAAAGCTGATTATTTTGAACAATCAAGGCTGTCGCCCGAACACCAAAGACCGTGTTCCCCACTTTGGTCCGAAAGTCTTGTTGAGTCATTTTTATCCTTTCCCTTAAACGACACAAAAACAGTCAAAACTCCAAAGAAGTGCAGGACAAAAAAGCCTGCAACATCCATGAGCTTTGACCATCATTTCTATTGCTTTTATTATTGTAGCAAATTGAGAAAATTTGTCAATCTAAATGTACTGACAAACCTGTCCATCTCGATAAGCATTATCAATCAAACCGCCACCGAGACACTCATCGCCATCGTAAAAGACAACTGCCTGTCCTGGTGTGATGGCGCGTTGCGGTTCCGCAAAGATGACCTCTGCCTTATCTCCTTTGACATGTACTGTCACCTTAGAATCAGGCTGACGGTAGCGGAATTTAGCCGTACATTCGAGCGTAAATTCCTCTGGCATGTCACGAGTAAAGTGAACTTGACTGGCCTCTAGGCTTGTTGACATGAGCGAATCATGATAGAAACCTTGGCCGACATAGAGGATATTCTTGCTTAGGTCTTTTCCGACAACGAACCACGGTGCATTGTCACCGCCGTGTTGGCCTCCAATACCGAGTCCGCCACGCTGACCGATTGTATAATACATCAGACCTGCATGCTCGCCCATATCGCGACCATCCACAGTCATCATGCGACCAGGCTGAGCTGGCAGATAGTTGCTGAGAAAGTTTTTAAAGTTCTTTTCTCCGATAAAGCAAATCCCTGTCGAGTCTTTCTTCTTAGCAGTCGCAAGTCCTGCTTCTTCAGCTAGTCTGCGAACTTCAGGCTTTTCCAAATGTCCCAATGGGAACATGGTTTTTTGGAGTTGTTCTTGCGAAAGTTGACTGAGGAAATAGGTCTGGTCCTTCCCATTGTCCACGCCACGAAGCATGTGAACGATGCCATCCTCATCACGCGCCACTCGAGCATAATGCCCAGTCGCTACATAGTCCGCACCCAAGGTCATAGCATAGTCCAAAAAGGCCTTGAACTTGATTTCCTTGTTACACATAACATCTGGATTTGGCGTGCGCCCTGCACGGTATTCCGCTAGGAAATATTCAAAAACGCGGTCCCAGTACTCTTTTTCAAAATTGACAGAGTAGTAAGGAATACCAATCTGGTCTGCCACCGCAGCCACATCCTTGTAATCTTCGGTCGCCGTACAGACGCCGTTTTCATCTGTGTCATCCCAGTTCTTCATGAAGATACCGATCACATCGTAGCCCTGCTCCTTGAGCAAGAGAGCCGTCACCGACGAATCAACACCACCACTCATCCCCACGACAACACGTGTTTTAGAGTTATCACTCATGGTAAGTCTCCCATCTATTCGTTTATTCATACCCTTCAAAATTCTATTCATCATGACTTTCAATAGAATTTCTTTGAGTATAGTCTTTTCGTTTGCTTTTAAGACTAGGCAACGAGTCGCAGGCATAACTCAAGTTAGGCAAGACGAGTTAACGACGTAATAAAAGATAAACGAAATGACTAATTCACGATTGAAGGTCGTGTGTGCTTTAACGATTGAAGGTCGCTTGAGCAGTATTCATTATAACACGCTTAGTTGGAGAAGACAAGAAAGAGGCTGATAAATCATCTCAACCTCTCTTTCTTACTTTGCAAACGAATCAATTTTCCCTTTTAAGTTCTTTCTTCGCTTGTTCTATCTGGTGTTTCACTTGCTCAAAGCCGGTTCCTCCTAAGGAATTCCGTCTCTGAACAGCGGTTTCTGGACGCAAGTAGATATAAATATCCTCTTCAATCAAGGGATGGTAGGCTTGCAACTCCTCCAAATCCCAATCTTGGATATTTTTACCATGCTTGATAGAGTCTAGAACCAATTTCCCTACTATTTCATGCGCTTCTCTAAAGGGGAGTCCTTTCTCAGCCAAATAATCTGCCAGTTCGGTCGCATTCGAAAAATCATTCTCTGTGGATTGCTGCATTTTGGCCTTATTAACCTGCATGCTCGATAGCATACCTGCCAACACATCCAGAGAATTTAAAATCGTTTCTACTGTATCAAACATGCCTTCCTTGTCCTCTTGCAAATCCTTATTATAGGCCAGAGGCAAAGACTTCATGACGGTCAATAGTCCAAGTAAGTGCCCGTAAACTCGTCCTGTCTTCCCTCGAATCAATTCCGCCATATCAGGATTTTTCTTCTGGGGCATGATAGATGAACCCGTTGAAAAGCTATCAGACAAGCTAATGTACTGATACTCAAAACTGCACCAATTAATGATTTCCTCACAAAAACGACTCATATGCATCATCAAAATACTGGCGTTTGACAGAAATTCTAAGATAAAATCACGGTCACTCACTGCGTCCAAGGAATTGGTATAGGGTTGTTGGAAGCCCAATAAATCACTCGATAATTGACGATCGATTGGAAAAGTTGTCCCCGCCAAAGCAGCCGCACCCAGTGGAGATAGGTCCGTATGTTTCAGGTTAAATGCAAAACGCTCGCTGTCCCTTTGAAACATATTGTAATAAGCCATGAGATGGTGGGCAAAACTAATCGGTTGGGCGTGCTGCAAATGGGTATAGCCTGGCATGATGGTTTCCACATGTTTTTCAGCCAAATCCAGCAAAACACTGTTCAGATTCGCCAACTTATCCAAGACATGGCCAAGCTGCTCCTTTAGATATAAGTGCATATCCGTTGCGACTTGGTCATTCCGAGAACGAGCCGTGTGTAGTTTCCCAGCCAGAGGACCGATTTTCTCCGTCAGCAACACTTCCATATTCATATGAATATCTTCATTTGCAATATCAAAATGAAGCTCTCCTGCCTCTAAATCTCGCAACAAAGCTTGCAGACCATCTTGAATCTGCTCTGCCTCTTCCAAGCTCAAAATACCAGTCTGCCCTAGCATTTGAACATGAGCTAAGGAGCCCATCAAATCAAATTTTGCCAGCTGGTGGTCAAAGGAAATACTCGCACCGAACTGTTCTACCCACTCTTCCACAGTGCCTTCAAATCGACCACCCCATAATTTTGTATTTTTCGACATATCCTGTCGTCCCTTTCTATCGCGTCACTACTCAACATTTTTCTGAACTTCTGAATAAACCTTAGTCGGAAGCCCCCAAAGCTTGATAAATCCAACAGCCGCATCTTGGTCAAAAGTATCCGCACTGGTATAAGTCGCCAAATTTTCATCGTAAAGAGAATTTGGTGATTTCCGAGCCACTACCTGGGCGTTCCCCTTATAAAGTTTAACTTTTGCAGTTCCATTGACAACTTTCTGTGTCTCCTTGATATAGGCAATCAAAGCCTGAGTTGCTGGGCTAAACCACAAGGCATTATAGATGAGATTGGACAACTCATTTTCGATAATGGGTTTGAAATGAGCCACTTCTCTCACGAGAGTCAAGTCCTCAATCTCCTTATGAGCTGCCAATAAAGTCACAGCACCTGGGCACTCATAAATCTCTCTTGACTTAATACCGACTAGGCGATTTTCCACATGGTCAATACGACCAACACCGTGTTTACCCGCAATTTCATTTAGCTTTTGAATCAAATCCGCCACTTTCATCTTCTCTCCATTGAGTGAGATAGGCACCCCGCAACTAAACTCAATGTCAATAAATTCAGGACTGTCTGGTGCCTCTTCTGGAGAAGATGTGATCCCAAATGCTTCTTCTGGCGCTTGGTTCCAAGGGTTTTCCAAGACACCACATTCATTTGCACGTCCCCAAAGATTTTGATCGACAGAGTAAGGATTGTCAAGGTCAGCAGGAACTGGGACGCCGTTTTCTTTGGCATATTGGATTTCTTCTTCACGAGACCATTTCCACTCACGAACAGGCGCAACTACCTTTAAATTGGGATCCAAAGCTGCAATAGAGACTTCAAACCGAACTTGGTCGTTTCCCTTACCTGTACAACCATGAGCAATTGTGGTTGCCCCCGTCTGATGAGCTATTTCAACTAGTTTTTTTGAAATAAGAGGGCGACTCAGAGCGGATACCAAGGGATACTTCTGTTCATAGTAGGCATGAGCCTGAAGGGCCACTAAAACATAGTCATTAGCAAATTCGTCCTTAACATCAATGACATAAGACTCTACAGCCCCAACCTTGAGAGCTTTATCATGGATGAACTCCAAATCTTTTCCTTCACCCACATCCATACAAACAGCAATCACATCATAGTCTTTTTTTAACCATGTAATCGCAACTGATGTATCCAATCCACCTGAATAGGCTAAAATGACTTTTTCCTTACTCATTTCTCATCCTTCTTTCTATTTTTCGATAGAGGCTTTAAAAGCATCGTCTATCAATTTGTCCAACTCCCCAGAATCCTTCAACTTCTGGATGGTTTTGTCAACCGCCTCTTTTAATTCTTTACTGTCTTTTTTCATCGCAACAGCATAGGAATCTTCCTTGTCATTATCAAAATCAAACTCAGCGATGGCTAGGTCTGGGTTATTCTCTACAAAACCTTTCGCCACTGGTTCCTCAAAGATAACCGCATCCAGTTGTCCTGATTTCAAGTCTGTTATCAAATTTCCATTTTTAGGAAGTGAAACGAGAGAAGAATTCTGCAAGGTTTCTTTGACTAAAGTTTCCTGGATAGAACCTTTCTGCGCTCCAACCTTTTTCTGAGCCAAATCCTTCACCGATTGGTAATTCGTTAATTCAGATTTTCTTACGATAACCTTATTTTTGGAAGTGTAGTAGGGAATTGAAAAATCGTAAACTTGACTTCTCTCTTCCGTTTTAGAAACGCCTGATATGGCAAGATCGGCCTTTCCTGAATCAAGACTAGCCAGTACATTGTCAAAACTCATTGGAGAGAATTCCACCTCCACACCTAGTTCCTTTGCGATGGCTTTGGCTAACTCAACATCTGAACCTACAATCTGATTTTTCCCATCGACCAATTTCTGGTATTCAAATGGAGCAAACTCTGGATTTAGGGCCACTACCAATTTTCCTTTAGCCTTAATGGCTTCAACACCTTGGGACTGACTGTTACTACAAGCAAATAATAAGGGAAACATAAGCAAACTAAACATCGCCATCAGCACCTTCTTTACTTTATTCATAGAAAACCTCCTCTTATTTTTATACTTTTAAATTGTATAAATAATACACTTCTCAAAATCATTTGTCAAGAAAAAACTAAATTTTATTCCATTTCAGTCAAGAAAATTCTTATTATATGATATATTTTTACATATAATAAGCTTATTTATACTATTTGAGTTTTGAAACAATTCGAAATATTGCATTGAATTCATACAAAAAGAGCATTCCTGAAAAGATATTTACACTTTTTGTTCTAGCAAAACAAAAAAGAGTCCTAAAGGACTCTCAGAACGTAGACAAACCCTATCAGAGTTGCAAAATTGCTCTTTTGAAGGTTGGCTATTATATAATAAAAACTCTTAGGAATGCTGATATAATGCTATTTTTAAGAGTTTTCTACTTTCTCTAGTAAAGGAACAGATTGAAGAAAATTGTACAAAATGGACTTTTTCTTCAATCTGGACACTTTTTAAATCCAAACTATTCTTTATAGAAAAAAATCCGATAAATTCGAGCAATAGTTAAAATACAAACAAATATAATTCCCAAAATAGATAACACTATTTTCACAAAATTCATTTCAGAACCTATTACATAGATATGAAAAAGAGGGGCTAGTCCTACACATAGAGACAATAGATAACTAATAAATCTTATCTCACCAATTCCGGCAAAAAAATGTTTCATGTAACGATCCTCCATTTGCTCCATTAAATCAGTTTTATTTTAGAGTAGCATAAAATAATCAATCCTTCACCAAAAACCATTGGCGAAATACTATTCTAAAGCATTGATAGATCAGAATTCTCAGAATAGAGCTATCCTAACTATCGAATAGGTTAAATACATACATATCCATGCGATTCTAAACTTAGAATTGCTATAAAATAAATGTTTTCGGACTATGCTAAATCTTTGACTGCCTAACATTTTACTTTCTGAAGGATTCTAAAGCTAGAATAGTATAAAAATCACGAAAACTAAGGTATTTGAAGCTTAAGAGTCATACATTCTCCATAGGCTTTCTCCATTCTTATTAAGCGTAATTAAAATGTATTCCTAATAAGTGATCGTCGGCTGTGTTTATAGCACTTAGTTACCTAGATAAGACTATTTTCCTTTATCATATTGGATTTTAAGCTATTCTAAGATTTAACCCATGTTTCTATTACTTGCTATTTTTAAATAATTCGTATTCCTTTTCTTTGATAAATGGAACTGAAAAATTAGAAAAAAGAAGTAAAACCGAAAACAAATAGCCTGCTTTTTGAATCACTAAAAGATATCCTAAAAATAAGTAAGCTATAACATCCAATGCGAAAAGAAAAAATATTCTCCTCTTCATTAAAGTACTTGTGTCAAATAATCTGATGAATAAAAATTTTATCGTGGTATCTACACAAATTTTTATCAAAAAGATAAGAGTCAGTACATGATTATCAACTGTACCATGAAGAATAAATGGAAATATAGTTAATATAAAACTAGAAATCTCTAAGTATTTTATCCGAGGAGATTGAGACACCTTGCTTTTAAACTGACTAATTTTTTTATATTCGTTAGTCAATTTAGTATCAAAATCTTTACCAATTAAATGAAAGATTGCTAACTCTAGGATAAAAACACTTATTAATACGATATAAGTGAAAAAACTTTCTGGGAAAAATTTATTGATTAAAATGGGGAAACTTATTAACAGAACCGAATTTATGGCTAGACAGATAGAGACTATTTTATTTTTCACAGAATATAGAGGCAGTGATACTATTGAGTAGATGAAAGCTAAAAAAATAAGTAAAAAATACTCCGTGTTACTGATTACCAGCTTAAATGACAAAAATATATACATCCAACAAATGATAATGTGTATTTTTCGAATCTTATCTACACTACTCATCCTTTTTCCTCTTATCTTTGGTTCCATTTTTAAACTATGTCAACCTTTTTCACAGATTTATTTTAGATTTCTTTTTTACTTTTTATACTACTATGATACAATATTTTTAATCAATTTCAATTTATTGTTAACTTTTTTCACAAATAAGGAGAAAATCATGCGCTACGATTTTGGCAATGTTTATAAAGAAATCCGTGAGTCAAAAGGGTTAACCCAAGAGGAGGTCTGTGGGGGTATTCTCTCAAGAACCAGCCTATCAAAAATCGAAAGCGGGAAAACAACTCCTAAATATGAGAATATGGAGTTTCTTCTCCGACAAGTCAATATGAATTTTGAAGAGTTTGAATATATCTGTCAACTTTATCAACCAAGCCAACGCACAGAAATTATGCAAACCTATCTCAATATGAGCTCAATCCTAGGGACTAGTGAACTCGAAAAACTATTTCAAAAATGTCAAGACTACCTCAAAACTCACCACGACCTCCCTATAGAGGAAATCAGCGACATGCTTGAAGTGGTCATTTATATCCGTCAACATGGGACAAGGGAACTATCAGACCACGCAGAACAGGTTGTCAAAAAACTTTGGAGAAAAATTGAAAAACAAGATACGTGGTATGAGAATGACCTAAAAATCCTCAATACCATCCTTTTCAGATTTCCCATTGAACACCTCCACCTCATCACTGGAAAAATCTTGCAACGCTTAGAAGTCTATCAAAACTATCAACATTTATATGACTTGCGAATGGCAATCCTACTCAACCTTTCCACCTTATACTTGTACAATCAAGATAGAAATATGTGTAAACAAATCTGCTATACTTTACTAGAGGATGCGAAGAAAAAGAAGCACTACGATAGGCTTGCTATCTGCTATGTCCGTATTGGGATTTGTACGGGTGATTCTAAACTTATCCAAAAAGGTTTCTCCCTTCTGGAGCTAACCGATGAAACTGTAATGCTGTCTCATCTCCAAAAAGAAGTAGAGACCTATTATCAACCGAAGGAAATCTAAAAAAGTCGAGGAAATTCCTCGACTTTTACATATTTTTTCTCTTAGTTAGTTCTTAATACCAACCGTTGTTAAGCCAGAAGTTCTTAGCAGCTGTCCATGAACCGTAACGTCCTGCAACATATGCATCCGCTACACGTTCTTGGTTTTCAGCTGAGTAGTCACCGTTCAAGTATGAATCTGTCAATTGGTAACGTCCGATGTAACGTCCGTTTGTCGCTGTGTAGCTACCGCCTGATTCTTTTTGAGCGATCCATTCTTTGGCTTCTGCTTCTGAACCGCTAACAGTTGCTGCTGGTGCAGTGTAGCTTTCTTCTGCTACTGGAGCTGCTGGAGCTTCGTAAGTTGTTGTTTCAGCAACTTCTTCATAAGTTGTAGCTTCGCTTGTTTCTTCTGTAGCAACTGGTGCTTCATAAGTTGTTGCAGATGTTGCAGCGGTTGCAGTTGCTGTCGATGGAGCTGTTCCTTCGATGACCAAGACTTGGTCCACAAAGATTAAGTGGATGTTTTCAATCTTATTTTTTTCTGCCAATTTTTCAACAGTAGTGTTGTACTTCTCAGCGATTTCTGAAAGAGTGTCGCCTGGTTTAACTGTGTAAGTTACAGTTTCTTGCGCAGAAGCAAGTGCCGGTACAAAGAAAGCAAACAAGGCTGCTGCCCCTGCAAGAGTTGATTTGATTTTTTTAGTTGTTAATGTCATTGCTGAAATTTCTCCTTTTTATCTATGATACTATTTTACTCCTCGAATGTTACCGTTTCTTGACGGTTTCGTGTAGAAATATTACAAAAATGTTTTATATTTAGCGTTTTAAGGAGGTTTTTGTCACAAAAGGCCTTATTTTATACCATCTTTAATCATTTTTAGGTTTTGATAAGGGAAATAAGCGCAGAGGTTCATTCTTTGATATAATAGAAACAAGAATCTTTGTAAGGGGAAACAGATGCACTCACTTCGTTTTCAATCTGTCTTTGACATTATCGGACCAGTTATGATTGGCCCATCAAGTAGCCATACAGCTGGAGCGGTTCGTATCGGAAAAATCGTCTCTTCCATCTTTGATGATACGCCGACAGAAGTCGAATTCCAATTATTTAATTCATTTGCCAAGACCTACCGTGGTCATGGAACTGACCTTGCTCTCGTTGCTGGAATTTTAGGCATGGATACGGATGATTCTGACATTCCAAATAGTCTTGAGATTGCTCATAAGCGTGGTATCAAGATTGTCTGGACCATTCAGAAAGACAGCAATGCTCCTCATCCTAATACCACTAAGATCACTGTGAAGAATGAACGCAAGTCCATTAGTGTGACAGGAATTTCCATTGGTGGGGGAAATATCCAAGTTACGGAGCTTAACGGCTTTGCTGTCTCTCTCAACATGAACACACCGACCATCATCATCGTGCATCAGGATATTCCGGGGATGATTGCCCATGTTACTGAAGCCCTCTCTCGTTTCGATATCAACATCGCACAGATGAATGTGACTCGAGAAAAAGCTGGAGAAAAAGCCATTATGATTATCGAAGTCGATAGTCGAAGTTGCGAAGAGGCGATTGAAGAAATCCGAAAAATCCCTCATCTCCACAATGTCAATTTCTTTAAGTAGGAGGAAACATGTTTTATTCTATCAAAGAATTGGTCGAGCAGGCGGATCTAGACTTCCAAGGAAATGTCGCAGAGCTCATGATTGCGACAGAATATGAACTGACCGGCCGATGCCGAGATGAAGTTCTCCTCCTCATGGAACGCAATCTAGAAGTTATGAAAGCCTCTGTCGAGCTCGGTCTTAGTGAAAACAAATCCCGCAGTGGCCTAACGGGTGGAGATGCTGCCAAGCTAGATCGCCATCTCAAAAGTGGCAAGGCCTTGTCTGACTTGACCATCCTATCAGCAGCCCGAAATGCCATCGCGGTCAATGAACACAATGCGAAGATGGGCTTGGTCTGTGCCACTCCAACCGCAGGAAGTGCCGGCTGTCTGCCAGCCGTTCTCACTGCTGCTATCCAAAAATTAGACCTTAGCCACGAAGAACAGCTGGATTTCCTCTTTGCTGCTGGTGCCTTTGGATTGGTTATCGCAAACAACGCCTCTATCTCAGGCGCTGAAGGTGGCTGCCAGGCCGAAGTTGGCTCTGCCTCTGCCATGAGTGCCGCAGCCTTGACCTTGGCTGCAGGTGGAACCCCCTATCAGGCTAGCCAAGCCATCGCTTTTGTCATTAAAAATATGCTAGGTCTCATCTGTGACCCTGTCGCTGGTTTGGTTGAAGTTCCCTGTGTCAAACGAAATGCCATGGGAGCTAGCTTTGCCTTTATCGCGGCAGATATGGCCTTGGCAGGTATCGAGTCTAAGATCCCTGTTGATGAAGTCATCGATGCCATGTACCAAGTCGGATCGAGCCTCCCAACTGCCTTTCGAGAAACGGCTGAAGGTGGACTCGCTGCCACCCCTACTGGCCGTCGCCTACAAAAAGAAATCTTCGGAGAATAACCTTATCTAATAGGAGAAATCATGCCCTCTATCTCAGCTATCTTTTTTGATCTAGACGGAACCCTGGTTGACAGTTCCATCGGGATCCACAATGCCTTTACCTATACCTTTGAACAACTAGGAGTGCTAAGCCCTGATGCCAAAACCATTCGTGGTTTCATGGGCCCGCCACTTGAAAGTAGTTTTGCGACCTGCCTTCCAAAAGAACAAATCTCAGAAGCTGTTCAAATCTACCGCTCTTACTACAAGGAAAGAGGGATCCACGAAGCGCAACTCTTCCCCCGAATGACGGAATTACTCCAAGAACTCTCGCAAAACTACCCTCTCTATATCACCACAACAAAGAATACTCCTACTGCTCATGATATGACTAAAAATCTGGGAATTCATCATTTCTTTGATGGCATTTACGGTTCTAGTCCTGAAACACCACACAAGGCGGATGTCATCCGTTATGCCTTGCGGACACATCAACTCCCTGCAGATCAAGTCCTCATCATAGGGGACACCAAGTTTGATATGATCGGAGCCCAAGAAACTGGAATTAAAAAGTTCGCTGTTACTTGGGGATTTGGAGAAGAGGCTGATTTACTCAGCTATCAACCTGACTGGATTGCCCATACAATCGATGATATCATTAAGCAACTATAACCATACAAAAATACTCCTAACACTAGTGAACTAGGTTGAGGAGTATTTTTTTGTATATGTTACTACTATCAGAATAGATCAGTTCAATGCCTAAGCAGTAATGCTATCTTCTTCCTCAGTATCTGCATCTTCATCCTTCTTACTTGGCCAAGCAAGCATGACAATAAGAGCAATCGGTCCAACGAGAGGAATCAAAGCAATGAAGATAAAGGCCCAGTGGAAACCAGCGTCTCGTAAGCGACGTACTGTCAAAGCAATAGAAGGCAACATAAGAATAACTGCTAAAAAGAGGTAAAAACCACTCATGGCTTGTAAGCTATGGAGTGCCTCCAAATTATACGGTCGAGTTGACACTGCATCATGATATTTCATGTAAGCAGGAAAACAGATTAATAAGTTTGTAAAATAAATCCACCAGTAGTCCGAGCGAGTCGAAGATCTGTAAAGTTTACATACCCCTTCCAAAAGTTCTTATAAGCATTGAACAGACAATAATAGCTTTTCTCTTCATAAAGCCTACCATATAGCATCATGACTGACAAGTCCTGAAGCGACTCAGACGTTTTTAAATAGAGTAAAATTATCTTAATATTTTCGTACCATTTCTTCAAACTGAGAGTCTTCCGTATTCTCTTTATCTTTATCTTTTTCACTATTCTCTATCACTTTTTCTCCAAATCGTTGACTTGGCATAGCGAGCATAACGAGCAGTATTATTGCACCCAAAGGAACAAATACAATAAAGATATAGGCCCAATGGATACCCACATCTCGTAAGCGACGTACTATCAGTGCTAGTAGAGGGACAAGCTCAACTAGCAACAAAATAATACACATACTGAAGACCGCAATATTCATGATGGCATTATCAAATTCTAATCCCGTGAACAGCGAGTAGTAGACGGGCAAGGAAATCACCATATTTAACAGCCAAATCCACCAAAATTCTGGACGTGTGAAACGACCAGAAAAATTCGCATAGCCTTTGAAGAAACTCCTAATAGCACTAATCATATAAAAATCTCCTTTATCTCCCTAAACATTATCCTCTTATCTTGACTCCCATCTAGTGGATTGTCCACAAAAACGAATAAAATCCCCTGCAAATCTACAATGCAGAGGATTTATTTTTATTCTTGTACTTCTTTCTGAGCAGCCTTTCCTTGGTCGAGAAGGGCTTGGACGATTTTCTCATCGCGGAGTTTAACAGAATCGTTGATCATTTCTGCGGATTTGACGATGGTTGTTTCTAGTTGAGCACGTTTCTGGCGTCCCAACTCAATGGCAGCAACGATACCTTGGTTTTGAGCGACTAGACTTTCAGCAAGTTTGGTGACGGATTCAACAGCTACTGTTGGACTTTGGGCAATTCGTTCCATCTGCGGAATCACTTCCTTGCTGGTTTCAGCTAGCATCTGAAGGGCGGCATTGTTGGCATTGACAATGGCATCTGCCACGACACCTGATTTCATCGATTGTTGCAAAATACCAAGTTGAGCAATCGAAAGCTTCATGGTTGGAATGGTATTGCGACGAAGCATGCCCAATTTTTGGCGCATGTCCGATGAAACTTTGACGAGATTACGCATTTGTGGAGTCGTCGTCCAAGCTACGTAAAGGCGACTAACATACTCTGTATGTTGTTGTTCCAGTGTATTGACCACTTCAGCCATACGAGCTAATTCTTGGGACTTGGTTTGATATTCTACCGTACTTGTATCTAGTTGGTCAACTTGAGCCTTCAGTTCTGCAGCACGATTCCCAGCTTCTGCTTGACTAGCCTCGATAAAGGAAATAACTCCCACTAGATTTTCAATGGATTTGGTATTGTCCTCAATCAGCATTTCAGCAGAAACAATATTTCGCGCCAGCACATCTTCTTGCTTGACCACAGCAGCAGCCATACCATCTAGCTTTTGCTCAACTGTTTTTGAGTCAAAATAAAATTCTTGCAGGCTGTTCTGGCTCTTTTTAAACAATTTTTGCAAAAAGTTTGGCTTTTCTTCCAACTCTGCAATTTCAGCATTCTTATATTTGGCTACAAAACCTTGGAGCTCACGATTGGTATTTTTCAGCAGGTCATCCACCTGAGGAATGTGCAGTTTCTTCTGCTCGGTCAAAATACGGTTAACCGTACCATTGACACCTTCCACCGCTGATTGACCAAAGTCCAAGAGAGCATTTTGGTCTGTGACAAACTGATCCACCAACTGAGGCACGCGCGCCTTGATTTGCTCTTGTTGCTCAGGACTTAGCTTTTCAAGAAAAGTGATCGTCTGGGCTGAGCCTGTATTGGTCTCGATGATTTCGGTTGTCTTGTCCACTTTGGCCACTGTATTATTAGCAATCTGATCAATATCAAAATTAAATTCTGTCATGGTTACTCCTTTGTGTCTACCCTATTCTTTGCAATCTTTTCCTAAGATACGCAGACTAATATCAAAATCGCGCATATCTGTTTCATTGAGTTCTCTCAAAACTTGGTCTAGCTCAAGGTCAAATTGTTCGATGGCTGCTTTAGCTTGTTCCAAGCGTTCTTCCGCCCGATTATAATTTTTGGGATTTGCCTTAATCTTTAAATAGCCCTCTAAAATCGTTTGGAATTTCTCCATTTTTAAACTATGGATGGCCGTCAGCTCTTCTTTGGCTCCAACATCCGATGACTCGATTTTGTCGAGAATCGCTTGATGGTCCGCAGCAATATTTGCCAAGGTCTGAGACAATTCTGGCGCCACTTCCTCAGGTTCCATATTCTCAATATCTATCTGACTGTCTCTTTCCAGACGCTCTAGTTGAACATTGATCGTTGCCCTTACTGAGCGAACCTTCTTATCAATTCGACCATAAACAGAATCACCAATATAAGATTTAAACTGATTGGCTTCTTGATGAATCTCACTCAGTTCAAGCAACACCTGACTGGCTCGACTTTTATAGACTGCTGGTCCTTTTTCAGACAGGGTCTCCTCTAACTGCTGGATATCTTTATCAGCTTGGCGAATCCGTGCTTTTAAAAGTTCAATCTGATCTTCTACAGAACGATTATTACCCCTGCGTCGATAGAGTACATAAGCACCGATACCAATTAGACTACAGATTGCCAAGGGGACAGCGTACTCAGCCAAGAGTCCCAGTAGAATCAAACCTCCCCAGAAATAGAGGCAGCCTTTCAAAAATCCATTCCCTGATTTCATAAACATCCCTTATCTTAAATTTATAAATCTATTTTAGCACAAAAGCAAAAAATGAGGGCAGAAAAGTCGCCTAAAACCACTGATTTCTTTACACTATAGCTAGAAAGATTCTCGGTGAATAAAAGCACTCCTTCCGACAGTGCCCAAACCCAGAAATCAACCTTTTAAGACAAAGCAAAAAGCCCACTGTTGTAGGCTTTCTGTAAGATATTTCTTAAAATTAAAGCATTTTGTTGTAGAATTCAACGACAAGTGCTTCGTTGATTTCTGGGTTGATTTCGTCGCGTTCTGGCAAGCGAGTCAATGAACCTTCCAATTTTTCAGCATCGAATGATACGAATGCTGGACGTCCAAGAGTAGCTTCTACTGCTTCAAGGATTGCTGGAACTTTCAATGATTTTTCACGAACTGAGATCACTTGACCTGGAGTTACACGGTATGATGGGATATCAACGCGTTTTCCGTCAACAAGGATGTGACCGTGGTTTACGAATTGACGAGCTTGACGACGAGTAGTCGCAAGGCCAAGACGGTAAACAACGTTATCCAAACGACGTTCCAAAAGAAGCATGAAGTTGAAACCTAGGATTCCGCCTTTGATTTTTGTAGCCTGTACGAACAAGTTACGGAATTGTTTTTCACCTACACCGTAAGTGAAACGAAGTTTTTGTTTTTCAGCCAATTGCAAACCGTATTCTGATAATTTAGAACGGTTGTTTGGTCCGTGTTGTCCTGGTACGTAGTTACGACGTGCCAATTCTTTACCTGTACCTGTAAGTGAAAGGCCAAGGCGACGAGCTTGTTTCCAAGATGGTCCTGTATAACGTGACATATGTATGTCCTCCTGATATAAATAATATTTCGGTGGAAATAGTCACTTAGAAAGCCCTGATTCGTGCAGATGCCCTTCGCCTAAACAGCCAAGGTTACTTGTCATAAGACACCTGTTGACGAGCTTCATGCTTTCCTGCTGCTATTTCACACAAAGGCTATTGTACCATGAAAAACTAGATTTGTAAAGGGATTTTACGGCTTTATTTCAAATTGAGGCTGAATGTAAACTTGCTTCCTAAGCCATATTGACTTTCTGCTGTGATTTCGCCACCAAGCTGATGGGCTAGTTCGCGTGCAATCGCAAGACCTAAGCCATGCCCACCTGTCTTCATATTGCGCGAAGTTTCTATACGATAAAGTCGTTTAAAGATCTTTTCCAAATCCTCAGTAAGGATCCCCTGACCCTCGTCTTTCACACTGATTGTCAGCTCTTGTTCTGTTAATTGGGCAAGAACCTCGATTCTGGTTCCTGGTTCTGAATATTTAAAGGCATTGTTTAACAAGTTGACCAGAATACGAGAAAGTTTGTCAGAATGGCTCTTGATTTTAGCCGACTCAGGTGATACTTGAATGTAAACATCTCGCTCCTCTTGTTCAATCTGGAGTTGAAATTCACTCATTGACTCAATCAGCAACTGATCTAAAAAGACCTCTTCGACTTCTTCATCAGCAGTATCTTGAGGTTGGGTGTTAAGAGTCAGAACATCCAATTCCTCCACTAGCTTGTTTAGACGCTCGGTTTGCCGACCAATCGTGGTTAAGTAGTGGAGCCGCTCCTCTTCCTTGATCACTCCATCTAGAATTCCCTCCACAGTAACCTGAATGGAGGTAATGGGAGTTTTAATATCGTGAGAGAGCTGCGCAATCATCATTCTCTTTTCTTGCTCGCTCTCATCAAGTGATTGAAAGGTAGCCTGCAAATTGTGAGACATGTCATTAAAAGCCTGGCCCAGCTCTTGAAATTCTAATGGGCCCTTGGTTTCGATTTCTGTGCTGAAATCCTTGCTGGCTATATCCTGAGCTTGTTTTTTCAAATGTTTCAGAGAAGAGAACACTGGCGACAAAAGAAAGATGCTCACTGCAGCGCCAATGAAACTAGCAATCAAGGTCATTCCAACTAGAAAGTAAACTTCGCTTTTCTCAATCAACATCCGTTGGACTGCCCAGAAAACGACCAAAATCGTTAGTAGAGTCGACACTAGATACCCCACTAAAATATAGTTTTTTAATTTCATTTTCTACCTCTTGGTCTTTCCATCTTATAGCCCAAACCCCAGACAGTTTTGATAGCAGGAGCATTGGAATTCGTATACTTGGTCAACTCTTGCCTCAACGCATGGATATGAACATTGAGTGTATTGGTATCATCTACATAGTCCTCTTGCCATACCTTCTCGTAAAGTTCCGTCTTTGAAAAGACTCTCTCGGGATTGCTGGCTAATATCCATAGAAGTTCAAAGGATTTTACTGTCAATTCCAAAGGTTGATCCCCAATGCGAACTTCATGAGTCACATGGTTGATTACCAAGTCACCAAACTCGATCTGTTCTGTCTCTCCTCCACGGCTAAGGCGACGCAAGATATTATTCACTCTTAAAACCAATTCGCGTGGGCTAAAGGGTTTGACTATAAAATCATCTGCCCCCAAACTTAATCCATAAATCTTATCCTGTTCGCTTGTCTTAGCAGTTGTAAAGAGGAAGGGTTGATCCGGAGCGATATACTGAACTTCACTAATAAAATCATATCCGTCCATATTGGGCATCATGATATCTGTGATAATGAGGTCGATAGATTTTTTTCTGAAAAGCTCTAATCCCTCCTTGCCATCATGGGCGACCAAAACGTCGTAACCTGCCTGTATAAGATAGCGGTTTTGAATATCTAGAATATCTATCTCATCATCAACCAGCAAAATTGTCTTTTTCATCTGACACTCCTTCGATAAAAACAGTGTTATACTTGCTTTAGTATAACACTATTTTCTCTAATGTTTAAGTGATTTGAATCTTAATCTTCTCGTTTGGTTGTCAAACCCAAAAGTCCAACAAGACCTGCCAAGGCTAGACCAAAGATACCAAGGCCAGCTGTAGCCGTTTTAGCTTCCCCAGTATTTGGTAGCATAGGTTGCCCATCATTTTTCCTAGTTTTAGTCATGGAATTATCCGTGGAATCAGCCATTCTCATCTCTGAAACATGGGCTTCTTTAGTCATATCCTTTATTTTGTTCATTGAATCTGACGTAGAAGAAGACATAGACATCTGATCTCCTTGAGGAGTTCTGGACATCACTTCTGATCCATGAAGCTGAATCGTTACTTGACGAGTAGCAATCAGATTGGTCAAATCAGGTTTGCCATCTTTAGATCCATAGACTTTAACAGTAGCTAGATATGTATGGGTTCCGTTAGCTCGAAGTTGCTCAAGCAAGGCCTGACCATCTTTGCCAACCGTATTGCCATTCAAATCCACTTCGTAGAAATATTGGCCTTTAGCCAAGCCTTCAAGCGGCAATAGGGCAGGATTTTTAGCTGTTCCGTTGTCTGACCATGGGGCTTTGTCTGAAGCTTTTAACAAGAGGCGAGTCAACATACCATCTCCACCAAAAGCTTCGTATGGAATAACTTGGTTGACACCAGCCAAGAAAGGTCCAGGAACCTTAGCCTTATCAAGGTAGCTAGCTGGAACATCAATCATGTCTTTGACATTGTTAACAACAGACTCTTTAACCTGATTTGGTGTGGTCAAACCATTCAAATTAACAGTCAAATCTTTAGTCGCTACCAGATTGCTCAAGTCTGCCTTGCCGTCTTTTGCACCGTACACTTTGATGGTTGCCTTATAGCTTTGTGTACCATTTTGTTTCAAAAGGTCAAGCAACTCTTTATCTGATTTGCCTTGGGTGCCTGCTAAATCCACTTCATAGAAGTAAAGACCTTTGCCCAATTTTTCTACTGGTGGGAGAGCTGGATTTTTAGCTGTTCCGTTGTCGGACCATGGAGCCTTGTCGGATGCTTTCAAGATAAGGCGAGTCAACATGCCGTCACCAGCAAAGAATTCATATGGAATGACTTGGTTGACACCAGCCAAGAAAGGTCCAGGAACCTTAGCCTTATCAAGGTAGCTAGCTGGAACATCTACTGTGTCTTTGGTGTTGTCGGCCACACCTTTTTGGACTTCAGCTGGAGTGGTCAAACCATTCAAGTTGACATCCAAATCTTTAGTTGCTACCAGATTAGTTAAGTCAGGCTTGCCGTCTTTTGCACCGTACACCTTGATAGTAGCTTTATAGCTTTGTGTACCATTTTGTTTTAAAAGATCAAGCAACTCTTTGTCAGATTTGCCTTGGGTGCCTGCCAAGTCTACTTCGTAGAAGTAAAGGCCTTTGCCCAATTTCTCTACTGGTGGAAGAGCTGGATTTTTAGCTGTTCCGTTGTCTGACCATGGAGCCTTATCGGATGCTTTCAAGATAAGACGAGTCAGCATGCCATCTCCAGCGAAGAATTCATATGGAATGACTTGATTGACACCAGCTAAGAATGGACCTGGAACATTTCCTTTTTCAAGGTAGCTAGCTGGAACATCAATGCTATTTTTGATGTTATTAGCAACAGAGTCTTTAACCTGATTTGGTGTGGTCAAGCCATTCAAATTAACAGTCAAATCTTTAGTCGCTACCAGATTAGTTAAGTCAGGCTTGCCGTCTTTTGCACCGTACACTTTGATGGTAGCTTTATAACTTTGAGTGCCGTTTTGTTTTAAGAGATCAAGCAGCTCTTTATCTGATTTACCTTGAGTCCCTGCTAAATCCACTTCGTAGAAGTAAAGGCCTTTGCCCAATTTTTCTACTGGTGGAAGAGCGGGATTTTTAGCTGAACCATTGTCTGACCATGGAGCCTTATCAGAGGCTTTCAAGATAAGACGAGTCAGCATACCATCTCCACCAAAAGCTTCGTATGGAATAACTTGGTTGACACCGGCTGTAAATGGGCCTGGGAAATTGGCTCTATCCAAGTAAGAAGCCGGAACATCTACTGTATCTTTGGTGTTGTCAGCCACACCTTTTTGGACTTCAGCTGGAGTGGTCGCTGCTTGCGCTTCACTAGCTTCACGGTCTTGTCCAGAAACTGTAGGCGCAGGACTTTCCACAGGTTTAACTGCATCTTCTGTTTGTTTCTTAGAGTCAGGTTGTGCTTGCACTTCTTCTTTTGGCGCTACTGCCGGCTCTTTAGCAGTTGCGTCCGCTTTTTCTGAAGAGCTTGTCGTATCCACACTTGCTTTAGGTGTTGGAATAGACTGTTCTGAAGGAAGAGCTACATCGACTGCTTTTTTGAGAACCTCTGCTGGTAAGTCGCTCTTTTCACTCACCGAAGCAGCGTCTGGTACGACTTGGGCAGGGGTCGGATTGACGACATCAGCGCGTGCAGAACTTGGTTGACCTACTAGGACAAAGAAGCCACTAGCCACAACAACTGAAGCAACACCGACACTGAGACGGCGAATTGACCAACGAGTATATCTCTGATTTGGATTGAATTTCATAGGATTCTCCTTAGAGTTTTCTTTTTTTTGATGACTCTAGTATAATCTCCTGAAATTAAAAAGGATTAAGAAAAAGTTAAAATTTTTCTTAAATCCCTCTTATAAAATACTTATATTGACTCGTTAATTATTTGGAAAGAGAGTCCCTTTCCTCTCCTACTCACTCAGTTCAGCTAGGGTGTCCAGATGTTGGTTATTAATGACTGCCATGATGTAGGCATCTGCCTGCAAGAGGTCATTGGGTCCGAATTGGACATCCAGAGGAGCATTTTCGTAGGCACGAAAACCAAGTACGTTGAGGTTGTATTTCCCACGTAAATCTAACTGACTGAGGCTTTTACCTACCCATGATTGGGGGATTTTCATCTCGACAATCGATACATTCTTGTCCAACTGAAAGACGTCTACGCTGTTATGAAAGAGGATGGTCTGCGCCAAAGAGCGCCCCATTTCAAACTCTGGTGAGATGACTGCATCTGCCCCGATTTTTTCTAGAACCTTTTTAGCTGTATGACTTTTGACCTTGGCAATAACAGTCGGCACTCCTAGACTCTTGCAGTGCATAACCGCGAGAACACTGGACTCCAAATTTTCCCCCGTTGCAACAACTACGGTATCACAGGTGTCAATCCCCGCTGATAGAAGGAGTTCTTCATCCGTGATATCTCCAACTACCCCACGCGCCAGCACAGGTTCAAATTGATTGATACGTTCCTCGTGGTCATCAATAGCAATGATATTCATGTCATGCTTGGCTAGAGCTTCCAAAACACTGCTCCCAAAAATTCCCAAGCCTAAAATTCCAATTGTTCGATCTGACATCGTTTTTCCTTTCTTATCCGATAGTGATATCTGCTTTCATATAGTGAATCGTATCTTTCTTGTCTGGCTGGTATTCCGCTACACTGACCAGTAGTGTCAAGGGACCAATACGGCCGATAAACATCAACAACATAACGATGCTGAGGGCTATCTTGCCTAGCTCCGGCGTTAAATTTGCCGTCACCCCAACTGTCGCAAGAGCTGAAATGGTTTCAAACATAAGGTAGATAAAGCGCGGATTTCCTTCTGCGGTTACCCCTAATAGAATCAAGCCCAGCAAGAAGGTCAGCAAGAAGATAATAAAGACACTGAAAGATTTTTGCACGGTTCGGGGTTCAATGGTCCTCCGAGCTACATTGGCATGAGGCAAGCCGAGTAGTTCGCTGCGAGCAAAGACCAACAAGACAAAGAAGGTCGTAATCTTGAGCCCCCCTGCTGTCCCTCCTGGTGCCCCGCCCAGAAACATCTGCAAAATGTAGATCAGTAAGGTAACTGGTCGAGCCTGGGTGTAGTCAATTGAAGCAAAGCCTGCCGTTCTCATACTGACTGTCTGGAAGAAACTAACTAGCAGTTTTTCTGGAGCGCTGAGATTTCCAATCGTTCCAGGATTGTTCCACTCAATTAAGAGAGTCGATACGGTTCCAAACAGCAGAATTCCCGCTGTTAAAAAAAGAACCAACTTGGTATGGAAACGCAGGCGGCGTTTTTTCTTTTTACCAAACTGGGTCACTAGGTCAAACCAGACCATAAATCCTAGCCCCCCCGTGATAATCAAACCTGCAATCACTAGATTGATCAAGGGATCCGTTTGAAAGGCTACCAAACTCGTACTTCCAAAATTATCAAATCCAGCATTACAGAAAGCTGAAACAGCCAAAAAGATAGAAGTTAAAACCCCTCGCCCCCAGCCAAATTCAGGAATAAAGCGAAAACTCAAGAGAAAGGCACCAATCCCTTCCACCAGAAAAGTCGTCAGAAAGATTGAGCGGATAAAATCCTTTAGAGACTGGGTTTCTCCATAAGCAAAACTTTCTTGAATGGTCTCCCGGCCACGAAGACTGAGCTTTTGCTTGCCTTGGATATAAAAGATTCCGATAAAAGTCATGAGCCCCAAACCACCGATCTGGATCAAAATCATACAGATCAACTGACCCCATATATTGTAAGTAGAGGCCACCGGCTGGGTGAAGAGCCCTGTCACACAGACCATGGACACCGCCGTAAAGAGATGGTCAAAGTAGGTCGCTTGTGACGTAGCTGCCTGCACAAAGGGGAGACTTAAAAGAAGAGAGCCCAAGAAGATCACTAGGGCAAAACTTAAAAAGATGCGACGGGCTGGTGATAACCGAGACAGCGTCGTATTTATTTTTTCCAAAAAAGATTTGAATAACATAACTACATTCTACCATAAAAATAGTCAGAACACTCACATGTGGTGCACAATGGTCAGACAGAGTTCGAGTGCCTTATCAAAAGCTTCAGAGCCCCAGTCACGACTGTCGTAGTTGTCCAGATCTGCCAAGGAATCTGCGGTAAAGAGCAGCTCTCCCCAGACAACTCCACGTAGTTGGGCTACTGCCGCAAGAGCAGAGCACTCCATCTCCACAACTGCACAGCCTTCTTCCTTGCGATAGGCAACCTTTTCAGCTGTCTCTCGGTAAAAACCATCTGTCGTCCAGGTCATAACTTCCTCATAAGGAATGCCTCTTTGCTCCAAGATTTGCTCAATGGCAGAGATAGCCTCAAGCTGCATCTCCATATAACGAGAAGGCGCTACATAGTGGTAGCTGGCACCCTCATCTCGCAGAGCGCGAACAGGGACAAGAAAGGCATTTTCCTCTATATCGGCTAGGACTCCACAGGTTCCAGTGGAAATGATTTGCTCCACACCATAGCCAATCAACCAATCCATAAACTGAGCAGCTGGGGCAGAACCCACGGGCGCCTGGGCCAGACAAATCTCCTCGCCCTTGTAGTTGAGGACATAGACTGGATAAGTCTTGGTGGCAGAAACGAACTCACCAACACAATCCGCCCCTACTTCCTGAGCATAGCGGTCAATCTCTTCCTCCAAAAACGCATAGATGCACTTCTTTGGCAACTTTAAGTCTAACCCCTCATGTGTTGGCATAAGAACCGCTTGGGGGTTATCATCAAACTCTAAAATGGGAATCGCATGTTTCTGAATCATAGCCCACCTCCTGTAATTTTGTACTATTGTATCAAAAGCTGACAGAGTGTCAAGGAGTTGTCTTTAGCAAGCCAGAAAACTCCTCTTCCATACATTTAAGAAATCGTTGCACTGCTGGAGAGGTAGGTTTCTGTTTTAGTAAAGTGATTGAGGACTATCACCAAAATACCAAATTCAATAATAAAAAAGCACGAATCTGCATCAGGTAATGTATACCCTTTTATATTATCTTGTACAAGAAGCCAAACCAATAGAATCTAGCCTCCATTTTGTCTAGGCCTACTCTATTTCCACAAACCACCTAAAATCTGTTTTTCTAATAAGTCTAGGTCTTCTTCCTTTATTTCTCCATTATCGCTAACGATATAAAGCTGAGCGAAGTAAGCCAACAATGGACCAACACCAATACGAACCATTTGAGGAATCGTTAACTCTGGATTTACACGTGGATCTGCTAGCAATTCCTTATGAAGCACTCGAAGTTTATCTTGAATAGCATTCCATATAAAAATCTGTTCATTTTTTAGTTTTTTATTTAAAAAACTCTCCTGCAGAATGATTTTCATCAAAGCACGGTTTTTTTTGAGATAGCTCATACGATCATGGACGAGATAACGAACCCTCTCTTCTGTCGTTTCAAAAGCTAAGAGTTCCTCAAAAAAACTACCGAAAATGCCTGGGACTACAGGATGTAAAATAGCCGTCAGTAAATCATCCTTCGTCTTAAAATACTTAAACAAAGTTGCCTGGCTTAGTCCAGCACGCTCAGCTATGTGAAGAGTTGAGGTCCCATGGTAACTCCTGGTTGATATGAGATCCACTGCTGCCTGCATGATTTTTTTCTTTCCTTGAGGGTAATTCGCTTCTTCTAAATAATCTTCAAACGATTCAAAAACAGTCTTATCCATCTAATCTTCACACCTTTTTAGCATTATTTATGTTGATTTCTAAACTTTACGATAACGACGCAATCCAACAATATTAAGAATTGTTAAAATGATCAAGAAAATCATTAAAACACCAAGATTTGACAAAATATCACCAAGATTTTGCCCGTAAAGAATAATCTGGCTTATTGCATCACCAGAATAAGTTAATGGCAAAAATTTCCCCACAGTTGGAGCCCATTCTCCCATGGATGACAATGGAATAATTCCTGAGAAAAAAAGTTGGGGCATAATCACGAGAGGAATAAATTGCATCATTTGGAATTCTGATTTTGCTAGAGTAGACAAGAGAATTCCAAAAGCTAGTGCTACAAGAGCCAGTACCACATTAACTATTATAACATTTAAAATATTTCCTACAACTTCTACATCTAGTAGCCAAATTGCCGCTAAGACGACAACTGCCGTTTGAAAAATCGCAATAATACCGTAAGACAACATATAGCCATAGACGATTTCAGATCGTTTCACTGGTGTTGCTAACAAACGTTCTAGTGTTCCACTGGTGCGTTCTTTCAAAAGCGCCATACCTGAAATCAAAAAGACAAAAAAGAAAACTACAAAACCTATCAAAACCGGAATCATATTGGTAAAGAAGCTTGTATTTTCATCTCCATACTGGTAAGACTCCTTGATTTCTGGTGTTTTTGCGTCCGAGTCCAATTGTGGAAGAGCTTGTTTAACACGAGATACTAACTGATCGGTGCCTTCACTGGCGATACTTGTCCGTAACACTTGTCGTATCATAGAGGTCTTGGAGGCATCTGTGTTTGCGTAGTCGACCTGATACTCACCGTCTTTATAAGAAATCACAGCATCGACTTTTTCATTTGCTAGCGCTTCTTTGGCTTGATCTAAGCCTTGATAAGTCTTGACGTCTACATGATCGAGCTCATCCATTTTCGTTACCAAACCAGTTGGTAGATCTTGTGTTGCCAACTTGACATTCACGGTTGTACTAGCTGAAAACATGAGGTTCATCAACCACATGATAAAAACAGGTGCTATAAACATCAGGGCTAGAGTTCGTTTGTCACGAAGTAATTCTTTGATGACTTTTTTTGCAATCGCTATTGTTCTCATTTTACTCACCTTCTGCTTTTAAAAATACTTCTTCAATACTTGAAACTTGATAACTTTCTTTTAAGTGTTGCGGTGTATCAAAAGCAATGATTTTTCCGCCTAATAATAAGCCGACCTTATCCGTCAACTCTGCTTCATCCATAACATGGGTAGTAACTAATATCCCTACCCCATTGTCTCTAAGCGCGAATAATTCTTTCCAGATTTTCTTTCGAAGAGAAGGGTCGATTCCAACTGTCGGTTCGTCCAAAATCAAGAGTTGAGGATTTCCTAACAGCGCGATAGCAAGAGACAAACGCCGTTTCATTCCTCCAGAATAACCAGATACCGCCTTGTTTAAGTAGTCTGTCAGATCTACTACTTGAGCTATATGAGCAATTTCCGCCTTTAGGTCTTTTTTAGAAAGCCCCTTTAGCTGACCAAAAAATTCCAGATTTTCTTGGCCTGACAAGGTCTCGTATAAAGCATCTGATTGGGCCATATAGCCAATATCTCCTAAAATATAGCGATTGGGCATAGTGTGATTTAACACTAAAGCTACGCCTCCATCAGCCTTTTCCATTCCTAACGTAGTCTTAATCATAGTTGATTTACCAGCACCAGACGGACCAATTAAGCCTATAATTTCTCCTGGCTGCAATTCAAAGCTGACATGATTCAGAACTATTTGATGGTCAAAAGATTTTACTAAATCTTGTAAATGTAGTAATGTTTTCATTTACTTCCTCCTTGGTAAGTTAATACTCACTTTTTAAATCACAAAAGCTATTATAGTGAGTGAGCACTCACTTGTCAAGAGAAAGGGTTAAATTCTTTAAAAAAATAAAACACCAGATTCGTATCTGATGTTTATAATGCACATGTCTTATTTCTAAAAATGTTTTTGAACTTCCTCTCTATACTCCGAAATGGTCTTTCCTGTCCACTTTTTAAAGGCCTATTCTTCCTCTACTTTTCTCAGCCAATCCTACCATCGTCATTGCTATCGCAACTCTAATGACCTTGGCGATGGAAATTCATTTTACTCATTTTTATATGAAACAGACTAAGAAATTTTCAAGACCTAATTGGGAGTTGTTTTAGCTACAATCCATCTCTCAAACACAAAAACTCTCCCTTCTCTTTCGAGAAAGGAGATTCTTTTTTATCCTTGTCCGCCAGGAGCTGGACCGCCAGGACCACCATTTCCTTGAGGGCCTCCATTTGGTCCACCGCCTCCAGGCATAGAATTGACGATTTCCGTTTGTTTTTCGCCGTTGAGATAGATATCTCCACCTGTGTAGGTCGCAGTTCCATCAAAGTCAAAACCTGTTTGACCAGTCATTTTAATGGTTCCGCCTGTGACTGTGATATTGCCGTTTGAGTCGATTGGGTCTGTGTCTCCTTGACCGACTTCTACTGTCAGGTTCCCACCGTTCATAGTGAAGAAGATTTCACTCTGTTGGGCGTTTTTATTAGCTGCGTTGACTCCATCATCTGTCGAATAGATGGTAATGTCCCCACCGTTGATAGTGATTGACTTACCTTCAAGTCCTTCTGTCGAATTCTTGACGGTGTAGGTCCCACTATCGATAACCAAATCACCTGATGCGTGAATGCCATCATCTCCTGCTGTGACGGTGATGTTGTTGTTGGATAGGTACATGGTTCCGACTGAAGTATCCTCGTCATTGTCCACCTTGACCCCATCTTCTTTGGCATCGATAGTCATGGTCGTTCCAGTGATGTTGAGTTCATCATTGACATTAAAGGCATCGCCAACTGCTATGATGTTATAGGTTCCACCCGTGATGTGGAGGGTGCCGTTGGCCTTGATACCATTGTTCTTCTTGCCATCTACATTGAGAGTTCCTTTCCCGTTGATGGTCAAATCCACCTTAGAAAAGAGAGCTGCGTCTGCTTTTTCGTCGCTGTTAGAGCTTGAGTCAGAGAGACTGTTGGTGGTTCCCTCTGCTAGAGTCAAGTAGACATGACCAGCTGATGTCGCAGATATCGCTGCATTGATATTGGTCATGGTCGCACCTTTTAGGACTAGGTGAACATCTGCCGACTTATCTGCCTCGACCTTGATCTGCACTCCGTCAGACTGACCTGAAATCACATAGGTTCTAGATTTTGTGATGGTCACTGTTGATTCAGAGACTGTCACCCCATCTCCAGAGACGTTTGCTGATGAGCCAGATAGCTCAATTTTAGAAGCTGTGCTTTCGTCATAAGAAGTATCATTGTCCTTCTCTGTAAAATAGGATGATTGGTTTGTCTTTGTTGCAGTTGTTGTGGCACTATTTTTCGTTTCATTTGTAGCGGATGTAGTTGTTGACTGGGCACATGCTGCCATCAGCACCATTGCCGTTAAACTCGTTGCGAGTAGGGTCCATTTTTTTGATTTCATACCTTTTTCCTCTCCTTCGTATGATATAGCTAGACAGTCTACAGAAGATTCCTGAAACAAAACTAAAACTTTTCTGAAAGTTTCCTTAAATTTAGTTTCGCTTAGTATTCTTTTGAAAGTGCTACTAGAAACAATTTGAGAGTACTAAAATGCATTTAATGGTTTTTAAAAGCAACATCCCCAAGTGCGATGTCACTCTAACCCAAAAAGCCAAAAAAGAAAAATCTATAAGACTAAAGCTCATAAAAAGAACAGCCTAAGCTGTTCTTTTTGGTTTTCTTTTACTGGGATTTCCTTGATAACACGCGCAGGATTGCCAGCTAGGACGACATTGTCTCCAAATGACTTGGTGATCACGGCCCCTGCTCCTGCAACGACATTATTTCCCAGTGTCACCCCAGGAAGGACAATGACGCCACCTACAGCCCAGAAATTGTCTCCGATAGTGATGGGCTTGCCGTATTCAACCCCTGAATTGCGTTCATCCGGATCCAGTGGATGGAGTGGGGTTAAAAACTGACAGTTGGGGCCAAGCATGGCGTTGTCCCCGATGCGAATCGGACAAACATCCAGCATAGTCAAGTTCCAATTAGAATAAAAATTTTCCCCTAGATGGATATTGACTCCATAATCGACCACCAAGCGTGGATTGACATAGAGATTTTCCCCAGTTGAGCCAAACCAAGTCTTGATAATATCCGCTCCCTTCAAGGGTTCTTCTTCCTTGTTAAAGGCAGCCTGTTTTTGGCGAGAAGCCTGCGCCAAGGTCCGTAATTCAGGATCCGACGGACGGTAAGGCTCCCCTGCTATCATTTTCTGGTATTCGCTAGCCATCTTATCACCTCACACTTAATTTGGACCCATCATATCAAAAAGCCTTTGAAAGGTCAAGAATAGCCTGCTTTCTAAACTCTCAAAACCAATCCCCTCCCAAGTTAAAACAACTTGCTTGACAAAAGCTTGACTTCATGGTTTAATATACCCCATAAGGGTATGTTAGGAGGTGCCAATGTTTCACTTATTATTTACAAAAATTGACAGTATTTCTACCAGCGAGTTAGAAGCTAAACTCAGAGAACCGATTCAACTACTGGATGTTCGGACGCCTATGGAATTCCGTAGAGGTCATATCAAAAATGCAAAAAATGTTCCTTTAACGGAAATCGGTTCTTACACACCTGCGACAAAAGAAACACTTTATGTCATTTGTCATTCTGGTGTGCGAAGCAAACTAGCTGCGAAGAAGCTAAAGAAAAAAGGCTACGATGTCATCAATGTTCGAGGCGGTATGAGCGCTTGGACAGGTAAAGTCATCTAGAAGCAAAAAGGAGAAAGTCAATGAAAATTATCATTGTCGGGGGAGTTGCAGGCGGTATGTCAGCAGCAACCCGCCTCAGACGTCTCATGGAGGACGCTGAGATCACTATTTTTGAAAAAGGTCCCTTTGTTTCCTTTGCAAACTGCGGACTTCCTTACTATGTTTCAGGAGAAATTGCAAACCGTGATAGTTTATTGGTCCAAACTCCTGAAAGTCTCAAGGCCCGATTTAATCTTGAAGTACGACCATTTCATGAAGTCATCCAGATTTCTCCAGCAGAACACACTGTGACAGTGCAACACGATGGACAGGAATTCACAGAAAGCTACGACAAGCTGATTCTCTCTCCAGGAGCTAAACCATTTGTTCCTACCATTGAAGGGCTAGCAGATGCTAAGAATGCCTACACGCTTCGCAATGTTCCCGATCTCGATGAGATTATGGCAGCCTTGGACAATCATCCAAAAGAAGCTGTCGTTATCGGTGCAGGCTTTATCGGGCTTGAAATGGCTGAAAATCTGGCAAAACGGGGATTGCAAGTCACCATCGTAGAAAAAGCTCCACATGTCTTACCACCACTGGATCAAGAAATGGCTGCCTTTGTCCAAGCAGAATTACTGGCAAACGGCGTCCGTGTTATCACTTCTCAGTCTGCGACTCGATTTGAAGAGCAAGGAAAAACCATCGTTCTCGAAAATGGTCAAAAGATTGCTTCTGACCTCACCATCCTTTCTGTCGGTGTTGAACCTGAAAACGAACTGGCTCAGGCAGCTGGGATTGAACTGGGACTACGTGGCGGTATCTTGGTCGACGAAAACTACGAAACCAGTCAAAAAGATATTTTTGCAGTTGGAGATGCCATCGTCGTCAAGCAAGAGATTACTGGCCAAGATGCCCTCATCTCTCTAGCTTCTCCTGCCAATCGTCAAGGACGACAAGTAGCGGACGTCATCGCAGGACTCGGTCGTACCAACAAGGGCAGTATCGGTACTGCTATCGTTCGTGCCTTTGATATGACAGCTGCTTCGACTGGTCTCAGCGAGCGTACTCTTCGTACCAACCAAATCCCATATAAAGCCCTTCATGTCAGTGGGAAAGACCACGCTGGTTATTATCCAGGCGCTACTGATATGACCTTGAAGCTCCTCTTTGACCCAACCACTGGAAAAATCTACGGTGCCCAAGGAGTTGGGAAGAAAGGCGTTGACAAGCGAATCGATATCCTTGCAACTGCTATCAAGGGAAATCTCACCGTCTTTGATTTACCAGAATTAGAGTTCACCTATGCGCCACCATTTGGCTCTGCCAAGGATCCCGTCAATATGCTGGGCTACGCAGCCTTGAACCTTATCGAAGGCCTCAGCGACAATATCCAGTGGTACCAGCTCGAAGACGAACTGGCTAAGGGCAAGAAATTCCTAGATGTACGGACGAGAGGCGAATTTCAGAGTGGTAGACTCAAAGTCGACACCATCCACATCCCCCTAAACGAACTACGGGAACACTTGGACGAACTGGACAAGAACCAAGCCTATATCGTCAGCTGCCACAGTGGTTTGCGCAGCTACATCGCAGAGCGTATCCTCAAACAAGCAGGATTTACCGTTCAAAACCTTGACGGCGCTTATTCACTATACAAAATGGCTAACCCAGAAGGAGTAGAATATGGTAACTAGTATCAGCATGGCTGACTTTTATGAAAAATATCAAAATGAAAAACTAGATCTTATCGATGTACGTGAAGTACATGAGTTTCAAGCAGGACATGCACCAGGTGCCAAAAATCTTCCGTTAAGTACCTTGGAGCAAGGCTACAAAGAACTCAAACCTGCCCATGAATACCATGTCATCTGTCAAGGTGGAGTGCGTTCTGCCTCTGCCTGTCAATTTCTCAGCGCCCAAGGCCTCACCGTTATCAACGTAGAAGGTGGTATGAATGCTTGGCTAGGCGAAGTAGAATAAGTCAAAGCTACTTAAAATCAGTCTCAGCAATCAGCCCGTATCCAAATCCTCACATAGGATTAGAATACGGGCTTTTTGTATTGACCACGTTAGTGCCGTTATCAATACAATTCCCCCTCTGGATAGCTGACTTTCACTCTCCCGCAAGGATACAAGCAAGAAAAACTCAAACAATTTCTATAAACCTCTATCAAAAAGGTTGGCCCATTTTGACTATTTTGCTATATTAAAAACATAAACAATAATAAATAACTTATTTTTTGTAAGTTTTTTTAAAAAACAAAAATGTATGCGCTTACAAGAAAAGAGCGGAGATTTCTATGAACAAAAGATTTTGGGAAAAATTCTGTCGCTATAGCATTCGCAAACTGACGGTTGGGACTGCTTCTGTTTTGCTGGGATAAGAAGAAATCTCATTGTCCTGCCCCCTAAAAACTGCATTTGCTTCTGAGGGCAGGACAATTTTTTATTTGCTTGGTAGTCTAGAAAAGACGTCACAGACTATCCGTCTACTACCTCAGCAAACAAAGTAAGGTGAAATGAAAAAGACCTAGTTCTGAGCAAGTCAAAACTAAATCTTTTCAATTTTCTACAGTTTTTAGATTGTCATGAAAATCATCTGCCTATATTGTAGTTGATCTAGCAGAAAATACTTCTCTCTATTTCCAAATCAGATACTAGACGAAATTTTAGGAGCTTGATAAAAAACCGCAAGACCGTTCGGTAAAATAGAAAGACCCTCGTCTGTTTCTTGGCAATGACTCGCTAACGCTACAGAATCACGATCTACAAGATAGTTTTCAGTTGATTGGTTAAAAATAGCTTGGACTTTGTGTCCATCATAATCCCATGCCAAAGATACCACATCTGGCTTGATTTCTTCCAGGCTATAGATTCCATGTTGGATAATGTCTGAAACATCTTTGCGAAGCTGAATCAATTTCTTCATGAAATGAAGCATCTCATTACTGTCGGAAACACGTTCCCAAGGCATGACACGACGACAATCTGGATCTGGTCCTCCATCTAATTCTAACTCAGTCCCATAGTAGAAACACGGTGTTCCCCTTTGCAAAAAGAGGCAGGCAAGGGCAGACTTAACAAGCTGGATATCTCCTTTGGCCGTTGCCAAAATGCGCTCCGTATCATGCGAATCCAAGAGATTAAACATCACTTCCGAAATCTGCTGTCTATAGTACATAGACTGGCTATTGATCTCATCGATAAATTGATGGGTCTTCTTGGCACCACGCAAGAAATAGTCCTTAATGCTATCAGATAGTGGATAGTTCATAACCGCATGGAACTCATCACCATTTAGCCAAGGCTGTGAAGTATGCCAGACTTCTCCAAGAATATAAAGGTCTGGCTTTTTAGCTAAGACAGCCTTCCGAAAATCTCTCCAAAATTGGTGGTCAACCTCATTGGCCACATCCAAGCGCCAAGCATCAATATCAAACTCTTCAATCCAGTAGGTCGCAACGCTTAGCAAATAGTCCCTCACTTGAGGATTGGCCGTATTGAGCTTGGGCATATAGCTGGCAAAGGCAAAGGTATGATAAGGGAGCTTTCTTGAATTCCCCAGCTTATCCTTTGTAACGGGGAATTCTTGAACATGGAACCAGTCTTTATATGCTGACTTTTCACCGTGTTTAAGGACATCCTGCCATTGAGGTGATTTGTCCCCGATATGGTTGAAAACAGCGTCCAGCATGATCTTCATGCCTCTCTGATGGGCTTGATCCACCAGTCGACGGAAGGTTTCTTTGTCTCCAAAATGACGGTCTATTTCGAAATAATCCGTCGTATTGTACTTGTGATTGCTTGGGGATTCAAAAATCGGACAGAGATAAAGTCCTGTAATCCCTAAGTCTTGCAAGTAATCCAGATGGTCAATAATACCCTGTAAATCACCACCAAAGAAATCGCTCGTCTTTGGTTTGATGGATGAATCCCATGCTAGGACCCCTTTGGGAGAAATCTCAGGATTGCCATTGGCAAAACGTTCTGGGAAAATCTGATACCAAACTGAATTTGCTACCCAGTCAGGTACATAACAAGCATCAATCTCATGGATATAAGGAACTTTAAAGCCGTTTCCTTCGTAATGAAGATTTTCTAGCGTATTTGCAACACATCCCTTATCGCCATACAAGATACTATGACCTTGCTTATCTTTGAGTTCAAAGAGATACTGGAGTCGTGCGTAGCCGACCGTAACCTCCACTTGCCAGTAATCAAACAAAGCATCAGAAGTTACTTTGTGCATCTCCTTGATTCCTTCATAACGATCCTCTATAAAGATAAAAGGATCTCCATAATGTAAGTTGATACTTTCAATATCATCTTTCTTGGTTCGGATACGAATGTGCATTGTCTTGTCTCTATAAAGATAAGCATACTCCGACTCTGGTCTATGGTAAATGGCTGTTAATTCCATTGTTTTGTCTCCTAAATTGTCTCTTATCATTTCAATTCTATGCAAACGATTCCATAGATTAATCCTAGTATACTACTTTACAACTACCTTTGCAAGCGCTTCTCTTTCTAGAAAATTCTCCTTCTTCTAGCACATCCCCCTTCTTTAATAACACCTGAAACAAGCTAACTCTTCCTGAGAAATCGTTATGATGTTTAGCATCAGATTCACTTCATTAAGTACCAGCAGTTTTCGAACTACATGATTTTTTAAGCATATTAAAAGATGGTTCTGCAAAATAGCCTCCACTCTTAATATTTCCCCAACTCACGGAGACTAGTATGATTTTCCTGAATGCGTCGGAACATCTTTTCCATATCTGACTTGGTAAAATGAACCAAAACAGGACGTCCGTGAGGACAGTTATAGGGATTGTCACATTGAGAAAGTTGATAGAGAAGCTGTCTAGCTGAGTGATCATCGATACGATGGTTGGCCTTGATAGACCGCTTGCAGGACATCATGATAGCTAGCTCTGCTCGGTATTTCTTGATCGAAACTTCCTTGGTCAAGAGTAGCATGTCGCACATTTCATAGATACCAGACTCGATTTCTTCCTCTGCCATCCAAATTGGATGTTCACGTAGGATAAATTGATTTTCTCCATACTCTGCTAGAAAGACGCCCACTTCCTCCAAAAGTGGCATTCTTTCCTTGAGACGCAGAACATCATCCGCAGGAAATTCAAAGATGTAGGGCACTAGGAGTTGCTGCTGGCTCTGGTCAACATCACCAATGCTTTCACGGTATTCCTCGTACTTAACTCGTTCCTGAGCCGCGTGCTGGTCTATGATGTAGAGCCCATCTCGCCCTTGGGCAAAAAGATAGGTCCCATGCATTTGTCCGAAAAACTCCAACTCTGGGAAGCTGGATGATTCTTCTCGCTCCAGCTTGTCATAAGCCTTATCGAGGCTAGCAAGATCTAACTCTGGATGGTCTAGTTGGTCGTAGTTAGCAGGCTTTCTCTCTGCAAAATGCAGTTTTGCTGGCTTAGTCAATTGGTCTAAAGTTTCTTTAGCAAACAGCGTTAGGTCCCTACCTTCCTCAGTTAATTCAACCTGATGATCAGCCACCTCAGCTTGACTAGGTCTTGAGAGTTCTGTTTTTTCATAGTAGAGCGTATTTTCTTTGAGTGGGAGAATGGTCTGTTCTACCTTTTGACGATTACGCACGGTCGACTTGGCAAGATTTTCTAAAGCATCAGGAATCAAGGCTTGTTCCTTGAGACTGTTAGAAATAGCTTCTGAAACCAGCGCCATCAGTTCTTTTTCCTTGGAAATCCGCACTTCTTGTTTGGTTGGATGGACATTGACATCAGCCAGATAAGGATCGATATGGATGTGAATGACAGCCAGTGGAAAACGGCCCACCATAAGCTTGCTTCCATAACCGTCAAGAATAGCACGATTTAGTAGAAAGTTCTTGATATAACGTCCATTGATGAAGAGGCTGATATAGTTGCGGTTGGCTCGGGTTAACTCAGGCAGCGACACAAAACCTGTAATTTCGAAATCTAAGTCAGAATTCTCAATGGCAATCATCTTCTTAGCACTGGCTAAACCATAAATTCCTGCGATAGCTTGACGCAGTTGACCAGACCCTGCTGTTCGTGTCATTTCCTTGCCATCACTGATTAAACTAAAAGAAATCTCAGGATGAGCCAAGCCCAGACGGTTGACAATATCAATGATATGAGACAACTCCGCTTGCTGGCTCTTCATATACTTGAGACGTGCAGGTGTGTTGAAAAAGAGGTCCTCCACACAAACTTTGGTCCCCACAGGACTAGTCGCTGGGATGACTTCCTCAACTTCACCTCCACGCGCAACGAGCTTGGCCCCATGACTCACACCATCCACCGCCGTCAACAGAGTCAAGACACTGACAGAAGCGATAGAGGGCAGGGCTTCACCACGAAAACCAAGCGTCCGAATCCGAAAGAGGTCTGCTTGATTTTTTATCTTACTGGTCGCATGGCGACGCAGAGCCAACTCCACCTCATCGTGGGCAATTCCGTGACCATTATCTGTGATTTGGATTTTCTTGAGACCAGCTTCCTCAATCTCGATGATAATCTGGCTAGAACCCGCGTCAATGGCATTTTCTACCAACTCTTTGACCACACTTGCAGGACGTTCAATGACCTCTCCTGCCGCTATCTGGTTTGCCAGCACCTCTGGCAATTCAATAATATGAGACATCTTTCAGCCCCTTTCTGTATCTATTTTCCTAGAAATTGATTAGTGCTATTATACCATATTTCAGATGCTATCAGAAAAAGCAAATACCACATAGACTCTAAATCTCTCCACATAGACAAAGTCCCTTGCCATGGGTCGTAAAATAGTGTTTAATAAAGGTGTACAGGAAGTGATCACAAGCTTGTATAACTGAAAAGGAGGGAAATTTATGAAAGTAGAACTACAGATTAAGGAGACTTACAAGGAAGAAAAGCTGATTGTCCAAGCACCTAAATCAACCGAGAAAGTCCAGAAAGTCATCGAGTTCGCAGAAAATCTTGACCAAAAAGAAACAATCAAAGGAAAGATTGAGGATCAGGTCTATCTAGTTAAGATTTGTAAGATACAACGCTTTTATATAGAGAATCGGAAGGTTCTAGCAGAAACTGCATCTCAGACCTACAGCGTTGATTTGCGGCTCTATCAAGTTCTTGAAATTCTACCGACCACTTTTATCCAAATTTCCCAATCTGAAATCGTCAATATCGACTCCATCTCTCATCTCAAGCTCACGCCCAACGGTCTGGTTGAAATCTGTCTAAAAAACGAAAGCTTCACCTACTCTTCACGCCGTTACCTAAAAACCATCAAGGAGAAATTAGAACTATGAAAAAACAAATCTTTCACGACGCAGCTGCTGGTGTCCTCATCGGCCTCATCCTCTCTATCCTCTTTTCACTCATTTATGCACCAAGTACCTACGCCCCACTGAGTTCCGATTCTCTAATCGGCCAAGTGATGCTTCAACACCAAGTTCACGGTGCCCTTGTCTTACTCTACTGCACGATCATCTGGTCATCCATCGGTATTCTCTTTAGCTTTGGCAGTCGCTTATTCAGCCGTGACTGGAGCTTGCTCCGTGCCACACTTTCCCATTTCTTCCTCATGCTGGCTGGCTTTGTTCCACTGGCAACTCTGGCTGGTTGGTTCCCCTTCCACTGGACCTTCTATCTCCAGCTCATTCCAGAGTTTGCGATTGTCTACCTCATCATCTGGGCTATTCTCTATAAAAGAGAAGCTAAAAAAGTAGACCGCATCAATCAACTCTTGGCCCATAAAAAGTAATAGACGATGAATGAAACCATATCCTTCACAATAAATCATTACGAGCCTCAAAATGAAATTTTTGAGGCTCGTTTGCTTACTCTATACTAACTGGGGCACTTAAAAAGTGACTTTTTCTGCATAATCATTTAATCAAAACAGACACACAATCATAGCCTTTCCCAATCATACTTGAAAGCGCCACACAAATATTTGTTTTTTAACAAAAATAGGAGTACAATAAATTAGTATAATAAAATAAAAAGCACCGAATCGGTGCGCACTTTTTCAAGTTGTGTACGGACAAAAGCCTTATTTTAACTTGCTGTGTTGTTTCGAATAGTTCCAACAGCTTCATTGTACTATACTTATCAAAGATTATCAAGTGAAATGTAAATTATTTTACAGATACGACAAAAAACTATTTTAAAGCTGTAAACAATACAGCTCTAAAACCTCAGAAACTTTTGAAAAAATCTAGTTTAGTATTATTCGAAACAACACAGCTCTAAAACTAAAATACAACTCATTACTAATTCTAACAGATTTCTACAAATATAGCATTCATTTTATTGAAATTTTCATTAGAAATGCTATAATTAAATTAAAGTTGTATTTTAGGGAATCATTTTTTAAAAAGTTCAAATTCACTAAAGATAATTTAGCTATTCTAACTGAGTTAGTAAAGTTTATAAATGGGTGCATTGACTTAATCAAAGCTCTCATTTCTTAATTTTTAAATTATATCTTAATACAAATACAACGGAGGTTTTTATACATGGAAAACAAAAATTACTCTATCGGACTCGATATCGGGACAAACAGCGTCGGATGGACCGTCATTACGGATGACTATAAGGTGCCATCGAAAAAGATGAAAGTTCTGGGCAATACTGATAAACACTTTATCAAGAAAAATCTAATTGGAGCTTTATTATTTGATGAGGGGACTACTGCTGAGGGTAGACGTCTCAAACGAACAGCGCGCCGTCGCTATACCCGTCGAAAAAATCGTCTTCGCTATCTTCAAGAAATCTTTTCTCAGGAAATAAGCAAGGTAGATAGTAGTTTCTTTCATCGATTAGATGACTCCTTTTTAGTTCCTGAAGATAAAAGAGGGAGTAAATACCCTATTTTTGCTACCTTAGCAGAAGAAAAAGAATATCATAAAAATTTCCCAACTATCTATCATTTGAGGAAACACTTGGCGGACTCAAAAGAAAAAGCTGACTTGCGCTTAATCTATCTAGCATTAGCTCATATGATTAAATACCGCGGACATTTTTTATATGAAGAATCTTTTGATATTAAAAACAATGATATCCAAAAAATCTTTAACGAGTTTATAAGCATTTACGACAACACCTTGGAAGGAAGTTCACTTAGTGGACAAAACGCACAAGTAGAAGCAATTTTTACTGATAAAATTAGTAAATCTGCAAAGAGAGAACGCGTTCTAAAACTCTTTCCTGATGAAAAGTCCACTGGTTTATTTTCGGAATTTCTCAAGTTAATTGTAGGAAATCAAGCTGAGTTTAAAAAACATTTTGACTTAGAAGAAAAAGCTCCACTACAATTCTCTAAAGATACCTATGATGAGGATTTGGAAAACTTACTCGGACAAATTGGAGATGACTTTACAGACCTTTTCCTAGTTGCTAAAAAACTCTATGACGCTATTCTTCTATCAGGAATCTTAACTGTTACAGATCCTTCAACCAAGGCTCCACTGTCAGCATCTATGATTGAGCGCTATGAAAATCACCAAAAAGACTTGGCAGCTTTAAAACAATTCATCAAAACTAAACTTCCAGAAAAATATGCTGAAGTTTTTTCTGACGATAGTAAAAATGGTTATGCAGGATATGTCGGAGTTGATTTAAAAGTACGTAAAAGAAATGGTAAATTAGCAACTGAAGAAGAATTTGATAAATATCTCAAGAGCATTTTAAATAATGTTAAAGGAGCAGATTATTTCCTTGATAAAATCGAACGTGAAGATTTTTTGAGAAAACAACGCACCTTTGATAATGGTTCTATTCCTCATCAAATTCATCTTCAAGAAATGAATGCCATTCTCCGTCGGCAAGGAGAGCATTATCCATTTCTGAAGGAAAACAAAGAAAAGATTGAAAAAATCTTAACCTTCCGTATCCCTTACTACGTCGGCCCATTAGCTCGTGGCAATCGTGATTTTGCTTGGCTTACTCGAAATTCTGACCAAGCAATCCGACCTTGGAATTTTGAAGAAATTGTTGATAAAGCAAGCTCTGCGGAAGACTTCATCAATAAGATGACTAACTATGACTTGTATCTGCCAGAGGAAAAAGTTCTGCCCAAGCATAGTCTGTTGTATGAAACATTTGCTGTCTATAATGAATTAACAAAAGTAAAATTTATTGCAGAAGGTTTGAGAGACTATCAATTCCTTGATAGTGTACAGAAAAAACAAATTGTCAATCAATTATTCAAAGAGAAAAGAAGAGTAACCGAAAAAGACATCATCCAGTATCTACATACTGTTGATGGCTACGATGGAATCGAACTAAAAGGAATTGAAAAACAATTTAACGCTAGTCTTTCTACTTATCATGATTTACTCAAAATTATCAAGGATAAAGAGTTTATGGATGACCCTAATAATGAAGAGATTCTTGAAAATATCGTCCACACGCTAACTATCTTTGAAGATCGTGAGATGATCAAGCAACGCCTTGCTCAATATGACTCTCTATTTGATGAAAAAGTCATCAAAGCACTGACTCGTCGACATTATACTGGTTGGGGAAAACTCTCTGCTAAGTTGATTAACGGTATCAGTGATAAACAAACTGGCAATACGATTCTTGACTATCTGATTGACGACGGCTACAGCAATCGTAACTTTATGCAGTTAATCAATGATGACGGGCTTTCTTTCAAAGAAATTATCCAAAAAGCTCAAGTGGTTGGTAAAACAGATAATGTAAATCAGGTTGTCCAAGAGCTTCCAGGAAGCCCTGCTATTAAAAAGGGGATTTTACAAAGTATCAAGATTGTTGAGGAACTTGTCAAGGTTATGGGACACGAACCTGAGTCCATTGTCATTGAAATGGCTCGCGAAAATCAGACAACTACCAGGGGGAAAAAGAATTCCCAACAAAGATATAAGCGAATTGAAGATTCACTGAAAATCTTAGCATCTGGTCTTAACGCCAAAATTCTAAAAGAACATCCAACAGATAATATTCAACTTCAAAATGATCGTCTCTTCCTCTACTATCTCCAAAATGGGAGGGATATGTACACTGGAGAAGCTCTTGACATCAACCAACTGAGCAACTATGACATCGACCACATCATCCCACAGGCCTTTATCAAGGATGATTCTCTTGATAACCGTGTCTTGACTAGTTCAAAGGATAATCGTGGGAAATCCGATAATGTTCCAAGTTTAGAAGTCGTTCAAAAAAGAAAAGCTTTTTGGCAACAATTGTTGGATTCCAAATTGATTTCAGAACGTAAATTTAATAATTTAACTAAGGCTGAACGTGGCGGACTAGATGAGCGTGATAAAGTTGGTTTCATCAAACGCCAACTAGTTGAAACACGGCAAATCACAAAACATGTTGCTCAGATTTTGGATGCTCGCTATAATACAGAAGTGAATGGGAAGGATAAGAAGAATCGTACCGTCAAAATTATCGCTTTGAAATCCAATCTAGTTTCCAACTTCCGTAAAGAATTTAGGTTATACAAGGTACGGGAAATCAATGACTACCACCATGCACATGATGCCTACTTAAATGCCGTAGTGGCTAAGGCCATCCTTAAAAAATATCCTAAACTAGAGCCTGAATTCGTCTATGGTGACTATCAAAAGTACGATCTTAAGCGCTACATCTCAAGATCCAAAGATCCTAAAGAAGTCGAAAAAGCAACTGAAAAATATTTCTTCTACTCAAACCTGTTGAACTTCTTTAAAGAAGAGGTGCATTACGCAGACGGAACCATCGTAAAAAGAGAAAATATCGAATACTCCAAAGACACTGGAGAAATCGCTTGGAATAAGGAAAAAGATTTCGCAACAATCAAAAAAGTACTTTCACTTCCGCAGGTGAATATTGTGAAGAAGAGAGAGGTGCAAACAGGGGGATTCTCTAAAGAATCCATTCTTCCTAAAGGAAATTCTGATAAGCTAATCCCTCGAAAAACAAAGGATGTACTTTGGGACACTACTAAATATGGAGGATTTGATAGCCCTGTTATCGCCTATTCGATCTTGCTCATTGCCGATATCGAAAAAGGAAAAGCGAAAAAACTGAAGACTGTCAAAACTCTAGTTGGTATCACGATTATGGAAAAAGCCGCTTTTGAGGAGAATCCAATAACTTTCCTTGAAAATAAAGGCTATCATAATGTCCGTAAAGAAAACATCCTCTGCCTACCTAAGTATAGTTTATTTGAACTGGAAAATGGTCGCAGACGACTACTTGCAAGTGCGAAAGAACTTCAAAAAGGCAATGAAATAGTGCTTCCAGTATATTTAACAACCTTGCTCTACCATTCTAAAAACGTCCATAAACTAGACGAACCAGAACATTTGGAATATATTCAGAAACACCAAAATGAATTTAAAGATTTATTAAATCTTGTATCTGAGTTCTCTCAAAAATATGTCCTGGCCGAAGCGAATCTGGAGAAAATCAAGAACTTATATGCAGACAATGAGCAGGCAGATATAGAAATCCTAGCAAATTCATTTATCAATTTGTTGACCTTCACTGCTTTGGGTGCTCCTGCTGCCTTTAAATTTTTTGGCAAAGATGTTGATCGAAAACGATACACAACTGTATCTGAAATCCTCAACGCCACCCTCATCCACCAATCCATCACTGGTCTCTACGAGACTCGGATTGACTTAAGCAAACTGGGAGAAGACTAATGGGTTGGAGAACAATTATTGTCAATACGCACTCTAAACTCTCCTACAAGAACAACCACTTGATTTTTAAAGATGCCTCTCGGACAGAGTTGATTCACCTGTCCGAGGTGGACATCCTGCTTTTGGAGACGACGGACATCGTTCTCTCTACTATGCTGATAAAGCGCTTGGTGGATGAAAATATTCTGGTCATCTTTTGTGATGATAAACGCTTGCCGACGGCATACTTAATGCCTTACTATGGTCGACATGATTCCAGTCTACAACTCTCTCGTCAAATCACATGGTGCGAGGAGGCTAAAGCACAAGTTTGGACCACCATTATTGCACAAAAAATTCTCAATCAAGCTTTTTATCTGGGAAGTTGCGGTTTTCTGGAAAAGAGCCAGTCCGTCATCGATCTCTATCATGGTTTGGATTTATTTGATCCTAGCAATCGTGAGGGACACGCAGCTCGGATTTATTTCAACACCTTGTTTGGAAATGACTTTAGCCGTGAACAAGATAATGATGTCAATGCTGCCTTAGACTACGGTTACACTTTAATTTTAAGTATGTTTGCGCGTGAGATTGTCTTGTCTGGCTGTATGACCCAGTTTGGCTTGAAACATGCTAATCAGTTTAATCAATTCAACCTCGCTAGCGATATTATGGAGCCTTTCCGTCCGATTATTGACAGAATCGTCTATGAAAATCGAAACAGTTCTTTTGTCAAAATCAAGCGAGAACTTTTCACTATTTTCTCAGATACCTTCCATTACAATGGCAAAGATATGTACCTGTCCAATATCGTCAGTGACTATACTAAGAAAGTCATCCAAGCTCTCAATCAACCGGAGAAAGGAGTTCCTGAGTTTAGGATATGAGTTATCGATATATGCGTATGATTTTAATGTTTGATATGCCCGTTGATACCGCAGAGGAACGCAAGGCCTATCGGAAATTTCGCAAGTTCCTCATAGATGAAGGATTTATCATGCACCAATTCTCCATCTATAGCAAGCTCTTGCTCAACAACTCTGCTAATAACGCCATGATTGAGCGACTCAAGACTCATAACCCTAAGAAAGGAAACATTACTCTCTTAACCGTTACAGAAAAGCAGTTTTCTCGCATGATTTACTTAAATGGCGAGCGAAATACCAGCGTAGCAAACTCCGACGCACGCTTGGTCTTTCTAGGAGAGGAGCCTCGAGATGAAGATTAATTTCCCGCTATTGGATGAACCATTAACTATTGAAAATGCAACTTTTTTAGTGTTGGAAGACCAGTTTACCTTTTCAACCATCGTCAAGCAATTCTACCAGTACACTGATGATGGAGAGTTGAAGTTGTTTGATAGAAATCTAAAAGCTCTGAAAGAATCCGAGTTACTAGTGATAACAGATGTCTTAGGATACAATCTCAACTCACCTGCCATGCTCAAGCTGATACATGCTGATTTAGAAAATCAACTCAATGACAAGCCCGAAGTCAAGTCCATGATTGAAAAGTTGGTTGCTACGATTACAGAATTGCTGGCATTTGAGTGTTTGGAAAACGAGTTAGACCTAGAGTATGATGAAATTACCATTCTAGAGTTAATCGATGCGCTAGGGGTCAAAGTTGAAACTCTAAGTGATACACCTTTTGAAAAGATGCTAGAAATTGTCCAGGTTTTTAAATATCTTTCTAAAAAGAAACTCCTTGTTTTCATCAATGCATCCGCCTATCTATCAAAGGATGAGTTAGTAAATTTGATAGAGTATATCCATCTAAATCAACTAAGGGTTTTATTTGTCGAACCTCGTAAAGTCTATGATTTTCCCCAGTATGTAATGGATCAAGACTATTTCTTGAACCCTGAAAATATGGTATAATAAGAGTAACAATTGGGACCTGGCGAACTGAAGTCTGGCTGGGACGAATGGCGCGATTACGAAATTTCGTGAGAAAAATTTTTCTACGAGGTTTTAGAGCTGTGTTGTTTCGAATGGTTCCAAAACTTCTCTAACTTTCTTATACAATGAAAGGCAGTTTTAGAGCTGTGTTGTTTCGAATGGTTCCAAAACCGCTTGGCAGTTCTCAGGGGACACAGACTACGTTTTAGAGCTGTGTTGTTTCGAATGGTTCCAAAACCTGAAATAGAGCCAAAAAACTCCACCTGATGTTTTAGAGCTGTGTTGTTTCGAATGGTTCCAAAACTGGCCAAAATGAAATCTTCTTCATCAATGGGTTTTAGAGCTGTGTTGTTTCGAATGGTTCCAAAACTCGCAAACCTAAGAAATCAGCTGTAGTACCGTTTTAGAGCTGTGTTGTTTCGAATGGTTCCAAAACCAACACCTTGAATGACATTGCCAAATCCATGTTTTAGAGCTGTGTTGTTTCGAATGGTTCCAAAACGTTCATAGTTAATACTTAAATTTGTATCAGGTTTTAGAGCTGTGTTGTTTCGAATGGTTCCAAAACACCTGTTGGACGATGGAGAAAGGATAGCAAGTTTTAGAGCTGTGTTGTTTCGAATGGTTCCAAAACTTCGGGTTCGGGGTATTGATACCACCGCCAGTTTTAGAGCTGTGTTGTTTCGAATGGTTCCAAAACAAGTGAAACAGATTTTGAAGAAGTAAACTTGTTTTAGAGCTGTGTTGTTTCGAATGGTTCCAAAACTTGTCCCATATAATAGAAGTGACAAGTTATGTTTTAGAGCTGTGTTGTTTCGAATGGTTCCAAAACTAGCTGGTTTAAGATTCGCCCCTGCGTTTTGTTTTAGAGCTGTGTTGTTTCGAATGGTTCCAAAACCTACCATTTAATTGAGTCATACTACCACTCGTTTTAGAGCTGTGTTGTTTCGAATGGTTCCAAAACAATAGCAAGCGAAAACAAGAAAAATGATACGTTTTAGAGCTGTGTTGTTTCGAATGGTTCCAAAACGCTTGAAGAATCAACCTTAACAATCAAGCTGTTTTAGAGCTGTGTTGTTTCGAATGGTTCCAAAACCATCAAGGGAGTATTCTCTACGGTGTGGCAGTTTTAGAGCTGTGTTGTTTCGAATGGTTCCAAAACACGAATTGCATCAGCAGTACCAAAAGCATAGTTTTAGAGCTGTGTTGTTTCGAATGGTTCCAAAACTCTTGAAGTCTCACAAAAAAAGGTTTATTAGTTTTAGAGCTGTGTTGTTTCGAATGGTTCCAAAACTTCAGCATTTATGACAATATCTCTAACCGTGTTTTAGAGCTGTGTTGTTTCGAATGGTTCCAAAACTTGTCTGTGGTGGTACTGGTGGTGGTAAAAGTTTTAGAGCTGTGTTGTTTCGAATGGTTCCAATTTACATAAAAAGCTACTCAAAAAATGAGTAGCTTTTTAACTATTCCATCCCTACACATAACTCATTCCTTTGTAGAAAAGGAAAACGGTTAGTGCGATAAAAAGTAGGGTTGCTCCGATTCGCTGCCCAGAGCTATACATCCTTTTTTCCCATTTGACTGGAAAGATGACTGCTAGAAAGGCACCGCCTACTGCGCCACCAATATGCCCTGCTAGGCTGATTCCTGGAATCAGAATACTTCCAATGATATTGATCACGAAAAGCGTCAGGTAGGATTGCCCCAACTGCTGGATATAGGGGCTGCGAGTCGCATAGCGCAAAACGATAATCGCAGCAAATAATCCATAGAGAGAAGTGGAGGCACCTGCTGCTAGGACTTTCGGTGTGAAAGCAAAAACAAAGAGATTGCCCATCATTCCTGATAAGAGATAAAGAAGGAAAAATTGCTTAGAGCCGAAAATCTCCTCCACCTGTTGTCCAAGAAAGTAGAGTGAAATCATATTGACAATGAAATGCTCCCATCCAATGTGCACAAATATAGCCGAAAATAGGCGCCAAATCTGCTCTGGGAACAGGCGAATGATCGGTCCATACATAGCTCCAAACTGAAACAGAGTTTTGACTTGATCAAAGTTGATACCCGTAGTAATCAGCATCAGTAGAAATACAAAGCCAGTCACTAGGAGAAAAAAACTAGTCACAGAGTAGCGTTTATCAAAGATTTCCTTCATAGACTAGCACCTCCTGGACGGGAATATCATGGTTTTCCGAGTTAAACTCCTGAACTTGACAAGGATAGATTGTACTCATGGTATGCCCAGCAAAATGTTCCAGATAGCGGTCATAGTAGCCTCCACCATATCCGATCCGATAGCCTTCTGTCGTAAAAGCTAGCCCTGGAACATGAATCAAATCAATCTGAGACGGTTCCACCACTTCCAAGTCTCCTTGCGGTTCCAGTAAACCAAAGGAAGTTTTTGCCAACTGCTTCGGATCATATACCACAAATTCCATGTGCCCCTTGGGATAGGTTTTGGGTATCAGAACCTTTTTGCCGTCCTTCAGCGCCTGCTCAATCAGTTCCTGCGTTTGAAATTCATGAGGGAAGGAGAGATAGGTTGCGATGACCTTAGCTTCTTGGTAAAAGGGATGTTGCAAGAAACGCTCGGTTAAAGCTCGATCCATAGCCTGTTTTTGCTCCTGAGATAGAGCCTTCATTTCTTGCAAAATTTTCTTGCGTAGTTCTGCTTTCATAGACAATTCCTCTACTCTGCTGCCTTCTTTTTTAAGAAACTAGAGACTGCATCTACCCCAATGGCTATGGCTTCTTCCTTAGGACTCATCTGAGGGTGATGAAGAGCGTAGGGACTATCGATACCTAGCCAGAACATAACGCCATCTACCTTCGAAAGGAGATAACCAAAGTCCTCACCAGTCATAGCTGGCTCAATATCAATCAACTCGATTCCGTCTTTCTCTTCAAAAAAGTCCATCAGTTCACGCGCCAAGGCTGGATTGTTCTCCACAGGTAGGTAGCCTCCTTGTTTGAGTTCCACTTCGACTTCCATATCAAAGGCTGCTGCAACCCCCTCCGCTACTGCCCTAACCCTCTTTTGCACCAAGAGACTCATGTCCTGGGTCAAGGCCCGAATAGTTCCATGCAAAAAGGCTGTATCTGTGATGACATTATTCGCAACACCAGCTTGGAAAACACCAAAGGTCACCACTGCTCCCTCTATTGGGTTAACATTGCGGCTAACCACTGACTGCACCTGAGTGATAAAGTAGCTAGTAGCCACCAAGGCATCATTGGCCTCATGTGGAAAAGCAGCGTGCCCACCTTTTCCTTTGAAACGGATTTTAACTTCGCAAGTCCCTGCGAAGAGAGTGTGTATATTGGTCGCAATCTGACCAACTTTCAAATCCGGTCGAACATGAAGTCCATAAAACTGGTCTGGCAACCAATCTCCAAAAGCACCATCCTCATACATGAGCATCCCACCGGCTTCATTTTCTTCAGCAGGCTGAAATAGGAAGAGCAGATTATTTTTAGGTTGCTCCTCAAGAGCACGCTCGAGACAGCCCAAGGCAATGGTCATGTGGAAATCATGTCCGCAAGCATGCATACGACCTTGATGTTGGGAAGAAAAAGGAAGGCCTGTTTGTTCAAGGATAGGTAGGCCATCAATGTCTGTTCGCCAACCAATGGTCCGCTTCGGCTGGCTTCCCTGCAAATAGACCAAAATCCCTGTCCGCCAGGTGCGGACTTGAACAAAGTCCTTGCCCGCAGTCAATTTCTCAATGACACCTAATAAATAGGCCTGTGTCTTGAACTCCTCCAAGCCAATCTCTGGAATCTGGTGCAAATCTCGTCGAGTCTGAATCAAATCTAACATCTATCGATCCTCCTTTTGATAGAAGAAAGAGGCTGGAAGAAATATCCACCTCTTTTTTTACAAGGTACGAAGCGCATCCTCTAGCGCTGTTTTTTGTTGGGTTTGGGCATCAATTTCTTTGATGATACGAGCCGGAACACCTGCCACCACCACATTTTCTGGAACATCTTGGGTAACAATAGCTCCTGCTGCAACAACTGAACCACTGCCGATTTGGACTCCTTCAATAACCACTGCATTGGCACCGATAAGAACATTGTCTCCGACACGGACTGGTTCAGCACTAGCTGGCTCAATCACACCCGCCAAAACTGCACCTGCACCAACGTGACTGTTTTTCCCAACGATAGCACGGCCACCAAGGATGGCACCCATATCAATCATGGTTCCTGCACCGATTTCAGCACCGATATTGATAACTGCTCCCATCATGATAACAGCATTGTCACCAATTTCAACCTGGTCACGGATAATAGCACCCGGCTCGATACGAGCGTTGATAGTACGTTTATCTAGCAAAGGAACTGCAGAATTACGAGCATCTTGCTCGACAACATAGTCTTGATTTTCTACTAAACCTTCGAGAAGCGGAGCGACGTCCTTCCAGTCCCCGAATAGGACATTTCCTAGTTTGACAACAGAGCTAGGCACAGCAGATGCGAGTTGCCCCTCAAAGGTTACTTTGACACTGGTTTTCTTTTCCGCATTGGCGATAAATTGGATGATTTCTTGGGCATTCATTTTTGTGGCAGTCATAGGCGCCTCCTGGTTCGTTATAATGATACCTATTCTACCAAAAAAGGCTTCAAATTTGAAGCCTAAACTATCAAAATAGTCGTCTTTACTTCCCTTCTTTGGCTTCTTCGATAGACAAGAAGACCATAGGAACGATGATTAAAATCATGGCCAAAATTAGAAATCCATCTAGGACGAGACCGAGAAAGAGGACGCTCAATAGAGCCGAAGAGAGAGGCTCGCTAGCGCTCACTACAGAGACAACCAGAGGAGAAACGAGAGAGACGGCCTTCATAGACAGGAAGAAGGCAAAAGCTGTTCCAAATACGGCAATAATCAAACAAATCATCACGCTGCTAGCATCCAACTGGAAGGTGACATGATGGACTGGATAGAGCAGATTGCTAAAGAGCCCTGCGAGAATCATCCCCCAACCAACAGTAGGTACAAAACCATAGTGGCGGGCAAATCGTTGGGGCAAGATGACATTAAACATGACGCCTACTGCACTGAGCAAACCTGTCACTAGAGCCAAGGGTGTCATGGACAACTGGGACAAGTCCCCTTTTGTGGCCATCAAAAAAACACCTAGCATGGCAATCAAAACATAGAGAATCGCTGTAATCGAAGCCTTCTTCTGGTAGACAATGCGATTGTAAAATAAAATAAAAACGGGGCTGATAAATTGTAAAATAGTCGCCGTCGTCGCATTGGAATACTCAACACAAAGATAAAAGAAAAACTGCACAGAAAAAATACCTAGAATAGCATAGGCTAAAAAAGGTAGATAATTTTTCTTATCTTTCCAGATATCCAACAAGCGACCACGCAACTGAAAGGCAGATAAAGCTAAAACCAAACTCCCCGCCACCAGCAAACGCATAGAGGTAATCCAACCAGACGATACTGGATAATGAGTGAAAAAATACTCTCCTAAAATCCCACAAATCCCCCAAATCAGACCCGAGAACAGTGAATACAAGGTCCCCTTAAAAATCTTCTTTTGATACTTATTCATTCCCTTATTGTAACACGAAATAGAAAAAGAAAAAAGTAGCTAAGAGAAGAAAAATTGCCTCTTGCTACTTTTTTATTATCGATTAAATAGACGGGAACGACCTGACGAACCACTTTGAGTGTTGTTGTTCGAATTTGCCCCTGAGCTACTGCTTGAACTTGGAGGAGTCACTACAGGTAAACTTCCAAGAATGGTTTTCCAAGCGTTCAGATAGTCTGCGTCGCTGCCTCCGATGGCAAAGCGGTAAGTGGTTACTGGCGCTCCTTCTTTGCTAGCCCAGTAGCTTGTCACTGTAGAACCAGAAAGTTCGATTTCCTTACCATTGATGGAAACTTTGCCGGGCTTTTGGCCTGTTGATCGGAGAACTTGGGACTTAGTCACACTTGGGTCAAGATTAAAGCGATCATTTCCCCATATTCCAGGTTCAGCTTGCTGGATAGCATTGACCAAGTAAGCCATGTATTTGGCATTGCGGTAGTGACCAGCACCCTTGGCTAGCGGTCGGTTATCATCATGACCTAACCAGCCACCTAGAGTCAATCGAGGAGTAGAAAGCATGAGCCACATGTTTTCATCTTCATTGGTCGTACCAGTTTTTCCGATCCAGTCAGCACGAGCTAGGCCTGGATTGATCGAAGCCAAGTCCGTCTGGAAGCTCGAAGTAATTCGAGATGAGATCACCTCGCGAAGCAGACTCTGCATGATGGTCGCTGTTGCTTTTGAATAGACTTGGACAGGTTGACTTTTATATTCATAAATCACTTGACCCGTCGTCGATTCGATCTTGGAAATCATATGTTTCTTATGGTAGACTCCATTATTAGCCAAGGTCTGATACCCATTGGTATGCTGGGCAACTGTAACCTCAATCCCCCCACCCATCGGCAGACTTTCAATACCATATTCTGGGATTTCATAACCCATTTTTTCCATATAGCCCTTGACATCGACCCCCTTCTCTCGAAGCGTACGATAAGTCCAGTAGGCTGGGATATTCCATGAATAGTTGAGGGCTTCTCCCAAGGTCATCATCCCTGTACCAGGACTATTAACATACATGATGGGATTGCCGTTTGAAAAGTTTGTCGGATAGTTAGACAGGATACTTGCACTTCCCATCAAACCTTGATCAATCGCGATACCATAGGCCAGTATAGGCTTAGTGGTTGAAGCTGGAGAACGTTTAGTATCGATAGCGTGATTGTTCTGATTTTCTTGATAATTACGCCCACCAACAAAGCCAAGAATGGCTCCCGTTTGGTTGTCCATAAGGACATTCCCTACTTCAGGCTGGCCTGTCGAATCATCTACCAAACTGCCGTAGTTAGCAACTGCATTTTGCATAGCAGTGTGGACATTTTTATTAATAGTCGTAGTAATCTTATAGCCACCATTCTCGATTTCCTTCGTCGCTAAATCGCGATAAGCTTTCTGGATAGATTCATTTTTTTGCTCTTGCGCAGAAACATTATCTCTCTGGATAAGGTAGTCGTACATCCGATCAGTTGCTTCTGCCAAGGTTGCATAGTAGAGATAGTCGCGCGAAGTACCACTGACACTACCTGATGGTAGAAAGTCTTGCTTGAAGTCATAATCCTTGTACTTGTCGTAGTCTTCCTGACTCAGAGCTCCTGTCCGATACATATTGTAGAGGACATCCTTGGCACGCTTAATTCCCAAAGCCATATCCTCATCGCTCTTCATACTGCCGTCAGATTCATAAGGAGAATAACTAATAGGACTCTGTGGCAAACCTGCGATAAAGGCGGCTTGAGGTATTGTCAAATCCGATGCATTAACTCCAAAAATTCCCTCTGCAGCCTGTTGGGCACCTGCAATATTTTGGCCCTTGTGATTGCGTCCAAAAGGTGCAATATTAAGGTAGGTTGTTAAAATCTCATCCTTGCCCATGGCCCGTTCTAAAGCCAAGGCATCAATAATTTCTTTGGCCTTACGAGCTAGAGTGGGAGCATCCCCCACCACTTGCTGCTTGATGACCTGCTGAGTCAAAGTCGAACCACCACTAGACGATCCCAAACCGACAAAGGTTCCCAGAGTCGCACGAATAACGGCCTTAGGCACAACTCCTTTATGCTCATTGAAATGCTCGTCCTCTGTCGCAATGATAGCCTTCTTGAGATTATCTGAGATAGCCTCCGAAGCGACTGACGTGCGCAATAGATCTCCTTCAATTGAAGCGATGGTACTTCCGTCAGCATAGGTAATTTCTGAGATAGAGGCAATATCCTTCACTTGTTTGACCAATTCCTCTGTTTGAGGTACCTTGGCCTTGTCAAATAGAGCAACCCCATAGCCCATGGCCACACCCGCTCCCAAAAGACCTCCGATAAAACCTAGGATAAAGAGAGTGTTGAAGGTCACTTTAAAAGCACTCAAAATCTTAGCAAAAATGGACCCTACCCTTTTGAGTTTGTTAGAAGAAGCTACTTTCTTATCAGTCTTTTTACTTGCTTGCTTTTTCTCCCATTTGGCAGTTAGTTGCTGGAAAAAATGCAGCATTTTTGTTTTTAATTCATCAATTCTTTTTTTCATGAATGTCCTCACTTTCTTTATTATACCATAAAAGGGAAACTTTCAATAAAATAGCCACTTTCTTCCCTATTCCACTAGGCTATTGCCCAAGTTTGTGATACAATAGGTAGAAACAATATTTTAAAAAGGAGAAAAGACATATGCACATTTTTGATGAGCTAAAAGAGCGTGGTTTGATTTTTCAAACGACTGATGAAGAAGCTTTGCGTAAAGCCCTAGAAGAAGGTCAAGTTTCTTATTATACTGGCTACGATCCAACTGCTGACAGCCTTCACCTAGGTCACCTTGTCGCAATCTTGACAAGTCGTCGTTTGCAACTAGCAGGTCACAAACCTTATGCGCTCGTTGGCGGTGCTACAGGTCTCATCGGAGATCCGTCCTTCAAAGATGCTGAGCGTAGTCTCCAAACAAAAGACACAGTAGAGGGCTGGGTCAAGTCTATCCAAGGACAACTTTCTCGTTTTCTTGACTTTGAAAATGGTGAAAATAAAGCTGTCATGGTCAACAACTACGACTGGTTTGGCAGCATCAGCTTCATTGACTTCCTCCGTGACGTCGGAAAATACTTCACTGTCAACTACATGATGAGTAAGGAGTCTGTGAAAAAACGGATCGAGACAGGGATTTCTTACACAGAGTTTGCCTACCAAATCATGCAAGGGTATGACTTCTACGTCCTTAACCAAGAGCACAACGTAACGCTACAAATCGGTGGTTCTGACCAGTGGGGGAATATGACAGCTGGTACCGAATTGCTTCGTCGTAAGGCTGACAAGACTGGTCACGTTATCACAGTGCCACTCATTACAGATGCAACTGGTAAGAAATTTGGTAAATCAGAAGGAAACGCAGTCTGGCTCAATCCTGAAAAGACTTCCCCATACGAAATGTACCAATTCTGGATGAACGTCATGGATGCTGACGCCGTTCGCTTCTTGAAAATCTTTACCTTCTTGTCACTGGACGAGATTGAAGACATCCGCAAACAATTTGAAGCTGTTCCACACGAACGCTTGGCTCAAAAAGTCCTGGCTCGTGAGGTCGTGACTCTTGTTCACGGAGAAGAAGCTTACAAAGAAGCTCTTAACATAACTGAGCAACTCTTTGCTGGAAACATCAAAAACCTTTCTGTCAAAGAACTCAAACAAGGACTTCGTGGAGTGCCAAACTACCAAGTACAAGCAGACGAAAACCACAATATCGTGGAACTTCTCGTCTCATCTGGTGTGGTTAACTCAAAACGCCAAGCCCGTGAAGATGTCCAAAACGGAGCTATCTACGTCAACGGCGACCGTATCCAAGACCTTGACTATATCTTGAGTGACGCAGACAGGCTCGAAAACGAACTGACTGTTATCCGCCGCGGTAAGAAGAAATACTTCGTCTTTACATATTAAAAAGCAGACTGGAGGCATTTGCCATCCAGTTCTTTTTTTGCTAGACTTAAACTATGAATACAAATCTCAAACCAAAACTTCAACGTTTTGCCACTGCTAGCGCCTTTTCCTGCCCTATCTGCCAAGAAAATCTGACCTTGGTAGAGACTAGCCTCAAGTGTAGCAACCGCCATTCTTTTGATTTATCAAAATTCGGCTATGTCAATCTGGCTCCTCAAATCAAACAATCCACTAACTACGACAAGGAAAATTTTCAAAACCGTCAACAAATCCTAGAAGCTGGCTTTTATCAAGTTATTTTAGAAACAATCTCAGACTTACTTGCAAACTCAGAAAGTGCCAAAACAATTTTAGATATCGGTTGTGGCGAAGGTTTTTACTCTCGTAAACTCCAAGAAAGTCACTCTGACAAGACCTTTTACGCCTTTGATATTTCCAAAGATTCCGTCCAAATCGCTACTAAGAGTGAACCCAACTGGGCAGTCAATTGGTTTGTTGGTGATTTAGCTCGTCTTCCTATAAAAGATGCCAGTATGGATATTCTACTTGACATCTTTTCTCCTGCCAACTATGGAGAATTTCAAAGAGTATTATCAAAAGACGGTATCTTGATCAAGGTCATCCCAACCGAAAATCACCTCAAAGAAATCCGCCAAATGGTGCAAGACCAGCTGACAAAGAAGGACTATTCCAACCAAGATATCAAAGAACATTTCCAAGAACACTTCAGCATCCAATCTAGCCAAATAGCTTCCCTAACCAAACCCATCGCAGCAGAGCAACGCCAAGCCCTGCTTGCCATGACACCCTTACTCTTTCACGTTGACCATACCAATATTGACTGGACTCAGTTGACTGAGATTACCATCGAAGCAGAGATTCTGCTTGGGAAAGTAGGGTAAATCAATCTTTCAGATAAGACAAAACCCGCACCCTTGATTAAGGTGCGGATTTGATTATAGAAAACTGAGATATTTTAAATCTATCTCTATTCCCCTCCTATCCTATACTTTTAGCAGTGACAGTTTATGAAGTTTATCGATGGTTAGTTTTCGAAGTTTTGGTCTTTTTGTATTTTTGAGAACCCAATAACTTAGCCCAAATAATCCAACAATCCATAAAAGAGATACGATTAAACTATCAAAATTTAATTTAAAATCAGCTTTATTAAAAAAGTCAACATAAACACCTAAGAAAGTTGTGTCCATAAAATTCTTAATTTCTGAACTAACTTGTGAAAACATTGGTAAGAATGATAAAGCTAACATGGGAATTAAACCATACACTTGAGCCTGTGTTTGTGTTTCTGATATAGAGCCAATAACTAAATTCAGAAGTATAGTACATAAGGCTACTAACGAAACTACAGCAAGATATACAGGGTAATCTGTTCCAAAATCAAATTCAACCATTATAGGGAAGGCAATAATTGCTGCTGAGGTTAAAATTACAGGATAAAATAGAACAGAAACAAGATATTCACCACGGCGAACCCCACTTAAAACAAGAGTTTTAAAAATTCTTTTCTCTTTTTCTTCTGAAATCGAACTTGAAATCATTGAACCTGAAGAGAATGAGAAGGCCATTGTTAAACTACTATATAGCAATGTTTTCCCTTGAGTTCCATCAGTATTCATGAAATTTTGGAAAAGCAGAACTAGAAAGAACGGGAATATTACCTGAACTAAAGTGTTTTTGTTATTCAATAATACTTGTGCCCTCAACCAAATAAGGGCTAAAATTCGTTTAAGCATCTAATTTTTCTCCTGTCAATTTAATAAAAATATCTTCAAGTGTTGGTTCACATGAGTGAATCATCATAATTTTTTGGTAGTTCTCTTCTTTCAAGGCCTCGAAGTTGATTATTTCTCTACTTGTATCGCTATAAGTAAGTTCAACTTTCTTTTCCGTGTTATATTTTTGGATGATATTTTTAGGGCTTCCCTGCTCAACAAGATGACCTTTATTCAAAAGAGCTAAATCATCGCATAAAAGAGTTGCCTCATTCATATCATGAGTGGTTAAAAAGATTGTTGTTCCTTTTTCTTTCAATTCTTGTAATAGTTTATGAATTTTCTTTGATGTAGTAGGATCTAATCCACTCGTAGGCTCATCTAAAAATAATACCTTAGGATAGTTGATTAAGGCACGAGCTAAAAGCATTCGTTGACGCATGCCTGTAGAAAGTTTTTCAGCTGGAGTATCTTTGCTATCATACAGATCAACTTGTTTGAGAATTTCCTCAATTCGATTTGTTGAAGTATCATATAGTTTTGCGAAAAATAGCAAATTTTTGTACAAGCTCAATTTTTCATAGTAACCGCTTGTATCTCCCACTAAGCCTAACTCTTCAAAATCTGAAGGGAGCAATTTTTGAGAATCTTTCCCCAACAATTCTGTCTTTCCGCTATTAGCAGGTAGCTGTCCTGTCAAGATATTGATCATTGTTGTTTTTCCTGAATCAGACGGACCTAGGAATCCAAAAATCTCTCCTTCATTTACTACAAAACTAATATTGTTTAAAGCAACTTTATCTCCAAAACTTTTAGTAACTCTCTCTACTTTAATCATCTTTCAGCCTCTTTCTACTTTACAAACTTTTTGTCCATAGAATAGTCAATTGTTTTCACTATATTCCACACCTACTTGCCAATTCGGTCTTTTTAAAATAAATTATTTCTAGCTTTACGCTTTCCTGAACTTATTTACAATAACAGTATAAACCTTAAAAAAGAAAAACAACAGGACATTTATGTCCTGTTGTTACAAATTGAAGACAAACATCGTTTGAGTGTTTGTCTTTTTATATCTTCAGCGCTACTATTCTCAAAATAGGCTGGAATCTTTATCAAAATAGTTTTCAGCGAAAAATAAAAAGGCTTCCCCGCCATCATTTTTACCAATTTTTTGATATTCA
>CAJNCP010000006.1 GCA_905221295.1 bacterium
TCAGCCGGTTTCTCTGGCTCAACCGGTTTCTCTGGCTCAGATGGTTTTTCCGGTTCAGCCGGTTTCTCAGGTTCAGCCGGTTTCTCTGGCTCAGATGGTTTCTCTGGCTCAGATGGTTTCTCTGGCTCAGCCGGTTTCTCTGGCTCAGATGGTTTTTCTGGCTCAGATGGTTTCTCTGGTTCAGTCGGTTTCTCAGGCCTAGCTGGTTTCTCTGGCTCAGCCGGTTTCTCTGGCTCAACCGGTTTCTCAGGCTCAGATGGTTTTTCCGGTTCAGCCGGTTTCTCAGGTTCAGCCGGTTTCTCTGGCTCAGCCGGTTTCTCTGGCTCAACCGGTTTCTCTGGCTCAGATGGTTTTTCCGGTTCAGCCGGTTTCTCAGGTTCAGCCGGTTTCTCTGGCTCAGATGGTTTCTCTGGCTCAGATGGTTTCTCTGGCTCAGATGGTTTCTCTGGCTCAGATGGTTTCTCTGGCTCAGATGGTTTCTCAGGTTCAGCCGGTTTCTCTGGCTCAGATGGTTTCTCAGGCTCAGATGGTTTCTCAGGTTCAGCCGGTTTCTCAGGTTCAGCCGGTTTCTCAGGTTCAGCCGGTTTCTCAGGCTTAGCTGCTTCAAGCTTGCTAATTTGTTCAAGAGCGGATTCTAGCGCTTTATTGACTGCTTCCTGAGTTTTAGCTTCTTGGATGGCAGCAATGGCTTGGTCAGCAATTTCTAATAATTTCTTCTTAGCTTCCTTGTTGGATCCAAGCTCAGCGACTTTTTTCTCGATAGCTGTTGTCAAGCTGTCCATAGCCTTATCATACTCAATTTCCGGTTGTTTTGGTTCAGCTGGTTGATCAGGTTTAGAAGGTTCTTCAGGCTGTTCCGGTTGCTCTGGACTAGGTTCCTCTTGGCCTCTTTGATAGTTCTCATCCTTGGATAGGATATCTTGTAGGGCACTGACTGTCAACATGACATCTTGAACATCCACTGCATCAGCACTGAGTTGGTTTCTCAATTTTTCTAGATTTGCTTGGAAAGCTTGGCGTGCAGTAGCCGTATTTTTCAAGCCTGCTGGATCAAAGTTGGACAGATCGTCTTTCCATTTAGAGATAGACTGGATGATATCTGCCTTGCTGTAGAGTTCGCTACCTTCGCCACGAGTGATAAATTGGTCCACTTGAATACCGATATTTTGAGACAAATCGTTTCGATCAGGATCTAGTTGAAGGGTGACTGCGTGCAAGTTTTCGTCCAGACCTTTTAGGCTAACCAGAGTTTGATTGCCTTGGCGTTGGGCTGCACGACCGCTAAAGTATTTCTTACCATCAATAGTTGAAGCATTTCCCATGCCATCTTGGTAAGGAACTTCTTTGCCATCTAGGAAGACTTTGTAGATACCATGATTTGGATCGACATAGCCCTTGATATCAAGTCCAGTACCGTAGAAGTAGGCTGTGACAGTTGTCTTTTTCTTTTGCTCATCAGTTAAGCGACCAAAGGAAGCCCAAGACTCCGTTTTTTGGTACTTGTCTGCCGAATTGGTTTCATGGTGCCAGCCAGGACTATAATCCAACTGACTAGCTTGATCATCATAGCTTGTTTGGTCCTTGATCAGCAATTCAGCTTTCATCACTTGGATGGTTGCATCGGTAGCGAAACCGAGCAGGGCACCATCAGTGACAGAAGTGAGCTTGGCTTTGAAGTCAAAGATAGAGTCGGCTTGTTCTGTAAAGTCAATCGTTGGGATGGTCACAGTCTTTTCTGTTTCTCCATCTTTAAAGGTCACATCTTGAGTTGTATCTTGGTAAACTTTACCGTGAACCCCAGTTCCAGGTTCTGTGATGAAGCGAACAGTAGCAGTTCCCTTGCTTCCACCAACACGTTTAATCTTAACAGTGACTGGTTTTCCTTTTTCGACTTCGTAGTTAGTAGACTCGAGTTCAAACATCCCTTTACTATCATTGTTTAGGGTGTAGATTCCTTCTGTAGCAATTGGTTCGCCTGTTTTGTTTACAAGAGTAATAGTGTGTTGGCCTGGTGCTAAATCGCCTGTCTCAAAGACTTTTTGGCTGCGTTTACGGCTAGCATTCTTAGTTTGGACATCGGCAACCTTTTGACCATCAACGTAGACGGACATTTCTCCATGACCTGGATCGACCGTAGAGACGACATAGGCCTTGGTTCCTGTGAAGGTATAGCTTACTTTGGCATCTTTTTGATTGGTCCACATAGAAGTGCCACGAACACCTTCAGATTCATTGTACCAAGTTGTTCCAGCTGTATCTGCCGTTGTGTTTGAGTGGTATTCAAGTCCAAGAGGGTAGCCATCTGTCTTTTCAATGCTGCTTGGTGTCTTGTAGACTGAGAAGTTGGTTAAGATTGGGGTTGCTTGGGCACCGGTGATGGTTACACGGATTTTTTGTGCTTCTACAGGTTTACCTTGAATCAAGCGACGGTACCCAACAGTTGAACCTTTCCCGTAAGTCACCCAGCGTCCGTTGATTTCGACTTCAATCTTGAAACCAGAAATACGTTGCCCTTTGGCGATGTCTTCCTTGAGTTCAACAACGTCAAAGCGTCTCTTTTGTCCTAAATCGACTGTGAAACTACCGGTTGTGGCATCATTTGAGAGCGCCCAGCTGGTGTCATCTTTACCGTCTGTGAGGTGACTTTCTTTGTAAAGGTGGTTTTGACGAGTAGAACTTGCTGTTACTGTGGCACCTTTGGCAAAGTCAGTCGCATACATTTGGTCTAGGGTTGCCTTGAATTCCTTCAAGCGAGCCACATCTGCATCTGCGAATTTCCCTTCTTTATTTGGTGGAATATTGAGAAGGAGCGGGGTTCCACGGCCAACAGACTTGAAGTAGATATCCATCAATTCTTTGAGTGATTTTGGCTGTTGATTGTCATGATAGAACCAGCCCGAACGAATCGAAACGTCAGCTTCCCCTACAGAGTACATATCACCATCTGGGTCACCATGGTTGAGGTATTCGTTTTTCACATCGTCTGTGATGTTGGCCCGTTTGACTTTATGCCATACAGGGTCGCCTGCGATACCTCGTTCATTTCCGATCCAGCGAACGCTTGTCGGCTGAGCAGAGAAGATGGCGATATCTCCTTCAGCTTCTTTGATGTATTTGAACCATTCATCAAAGGTATAGGTCACTTTTTGGGCACCGCTACCACGCGCACCGTCCATCCAAACCTCGATAAATTTCCCTTTATTTCCGTATTTCGGATTGCCAAGGATTTCTTTCAGTTGGTTGAGATAATATTGGTTGTATTCTTTTTCGGTTGCGACATGGTATTTTGGATGGTTGGCATCCCATGGTGATAGGTAAACACCCATGTTCATGTCGTACTTGCTAGCAGACTTGGAAACTTCTTCGAGAAGGTCACCCTTTCCATCTTTCCATGGACTAGCAGCTACGGTATGATTCGTATACTTAGAAGGGTAAGCAACGAAACCGTCGTGGTGTTTAACAACCATAATGGTTCGTTTGAAGCCCGTTTCCTTCAGAGTACGGATCCATTGGTCTGTATCCAAGTTGGTTGGATTGAAGTATCGAGGGTCTTCTTTCCCATTTCCCCACTCGGAATTAGTATAAGTGTTCATTCCGTAGTGGATGAAGGCTGCCAATTCTTCCTTGTGGTAATCAAGTTGGGCCTTGCTTGGAAGAGGTCCATGATTGCCAATCTCAGTTTCCTTATCTTCTGGATGAGCGACTGGTGGAGTCGGTGTCGTTGGATTGGCTGTATCAGCGATTGGCTCGTATTCAAAGACGACCTCATTCACACCTTTATGCTGGATGGTTGCTTCCAGGCTAGTCTTGACTGGACGGTAACCAGCAATGTCTTTTGCATGGAAGGTGTTGACAAAGGAAACCTCATACTCTTGGCCGTCATTGTTATCAACTGTGGCCTTAGCTAGTTCAGTGCTTGTTCCTTTTTGACGGTAGTAAACTTTGAAGGAGCCTTTGTTGACTTTATAGACCACCTTGATGACACGTGTTCCAGGAGCTGTTTTGCTAACGACATTGTGGTTCCACTCGTCTTTTAGTTGCTTCTGAATCTCGACCCCATCAATGGAAACAATCTGGTATTTCTCTAGGTTTTGCTTGTAGAATTCGGTTGGAGTGATTGCTTTCTTAAAATCATAGTCAAAGCCAGTTCCCACTTCTGTTTTGTCTAAGAAAGTATCATTTTCTTTGACTGTATTGCCTGCTTCATCCACGTGCTGGATAACGACACGTCCGTAATCAATTCCCTTGACTAGAGTAGCGACACCGCTCTCATCAAAGGAGTACTGATTTTCTCCGATGACAGCTGTCTTATTTCTAAGCATTTCACCTTCGGGTGTAAAGTAGTAGCGTTTGCCATTATCACCTTGATACCAGCCCTTAACACCATATTTGTCAATAATATCTTTGACCCATTTGAGTTGTTCAGGAGAGAGGACAAGTCCACCACCAAAGCGGTCTTTCTCAGGCACACCGTTGTCAACCGTTCCGTGTTGGTGTACGCCGATGACTTTTCCATCACCATTGATAATTCCGCCACCAGACAAACCAGATACAGAAGTTGTTTGGTAAGTGATGCCAGTAGCTCCCTTGTCATCATAAGGATCAACGGATTTTACCTTGCCGTCAGCCTTATAGAGTTGGCCAGCTACGATAGGCTGCTTGAGTTCTTTCGAACTAGAGTCGGTTGGATAACCAATCGTGCTAACAGGATCCCCTGCTTTGTAAGTCTTATGCTCAGCGAGTGGTACAAAAGTTGCTGCTTTATTTGGGCTTGCAATTTGTATAGGGACAGGTGCTACAACTGCTGCCAAGTCATTTTGATATCCCTTGCTAAACTCTTCTTTGTTCCAGAAGTGGATATCTTTCTCTTGGAAGAGTGTGGTATTTCCTGAATTTGGCTGAGAATTTTTAACGGGAGCGTTGGAGCCTAGATTGTAATAGAAGCGCGCGGAGTCTCCACCACGAACATGGCCTTCTTTATCTAAAAAGTTGTGCGCAACTGTCAAAAAGACGTTAGGAGCCACGAAAATACCAGATCCAGAAACGATGTATCGTTGAGAACCGCCATTGTAAATGCTGTAGACCATAGTAGCAGCAGTTGCAGGTTGCCCCTCGTATTGAATATGCTTGAGGTCCAAACCACCGTTAATAATAGCACGATTATCTTTTTGAGCGTTCTCTTCTTCCGTTGATTTCAAAATACTTTTTGATTCAACTTGAGGACTTTCAGCCTTTTCTACGGTAGCTGAAGTTTTGAGAGGTTTGACATCGGTGTCAGGATATGCTTGATCGTGAATTTCTTCAGGGAGCAAATCAGCCTTACTTGTATCCGCAGGAGCTTCTTCTTTTTCTAGTTGCTGTGATGCTGGCTGGTTGAGGTTTTCTTTCTTCTCGGGTTCAACTTTGTTTTCTTCTAGATTGGAAACCTGCTCAATTTTACTCTCAAGGTTTGATTTTCCATCGGGAAGATTTTCATCAGCTAGAGCAGTTCCTGAAGCAAAAAATGCTAGTCCAACCATGACCGAGGCAACTCCAACGGTCAGTTTCCGAATGCTAAACGTTTGCCCTTTTTCAAAGAGGTATCGATTCATAATATACTCCTAGTTTTAATCAAGGCAGTCAGCTACTGCCAGAGCCCAAGTTGAACTTGGTAACAATCTACTTCTGCTCTCAAACGAGAGACAAATAATCTCAGTTTTTTTATTTACTGTATCCAACCTCCTGCACTATAAAGCGCTTTCATTTTAAGATAAAAAAATTTAAAAAGCCATTTTCTCCCTTAAAATAGCCAAAATCCTTAATATAACAAATATACTAAATTGTTTTAAAAAATGCAAGAGTAAAAACTAAAAAAACAAACAGAAATTAAAGAAAATAATTTACTTTTTAAAGAAAAGTCCGACCTTTCATTTGGTTTTAGAAACGAAGGGTCGGAGTGAAAAGAGGTTAGAGCAGATCTTCAATAAACTCTTGGATGGTTTTAGGGGCTGTTTTGGAAGAGAAGCGCTCAAAGACTTGCCCATCTCGGCCAATGAGAAACTTAGCGAAATTCCATTCAATTCGTTTTCCTAGAGGGTCAGATTTCTGATCTTTCAACCATATATAGAAAGGTTCTGCTTCCTTGCCATTGACCTTGATTTTGGCAAAACGTGGAAAAGTAGTTTGATAATGTAGACTACAGAAGGCGTTGATTTTCTCTGCGCTACCCGGACATCAACTGACTGCAAGGAAAATCTACGATTTCAAAGCCCTGATCGTGATAGCGCTCATAAAGCTCTTGTAATCCTTGATACTGGAGGGCTAAACCAGAGCCTGTAGCAGTATTAACTATTAAGAGAACGTTGCCACTATAGGTATCCAGAGGGATTGCTTGGTTGTTTTGCTTTAAAACGGAAAAATCTTGTCGTAGGTATAGGTGATGGTGCCATCTGGCCCTTCCAGTTTGGTCAAGCGATTATGGTCATCATAGGTAAAGCGTGTCTGGCTCTCCTTGCCATCGACTGTCTCGGTGCTGGTCAGTTTATTGCCGGCTAGGTCATAGGTATAAGAGAGCTTAGAGAGCTCCTTACCAGCTCCATCCGATACGGTCATGTTTTCCACTTGACCCAGAGTATCGTAGGTATAGGTATGGACTAGGGTTTCGCCATCCTGCTGGATGGTTTCTTTGGTGATATTAGCTTATACTGCTTGTCTACTGTGAGGCTAGTATAAAATAAACTAGGGGAAAATTTCCCCTAGTTAGCAATTGAACTAAGTCACAAATTGTCTTTGTGAAAGTAATTTATAATTTCCAATCATCTAAATTCAAAACTTTACTCACTCTAAAGTTTCATTATCCTGCCAAAAGAAATGAGCACCCTTTAAATCAAGATGTTCTATCTGAATATCACGACAAACAATTGTCATTTGCAACAAACCAATATCAACCATACACTTCACAAAATCAGGATTCTCCTCATAAATTTGTAAAGAAATTTCTTGACCATGATGATGCAATTCTCCTCTAGTCATATTTTTAACGTATTGATCTTTTCTCCACTGAATATCTAAAGCATCATTGATATACTCTACTTTGGCACATACTAAAAACTTAATTTCCCAGTATTTTTCTTTGTTATGATAATCTTCTATGCACAAAGAAACTTCATCTCCAAAATAGGATATCTTTAAATCTAGTATTCCCATTTCCCAATAATCTATTGCTGCAATCTCTTTTTGTTTAGTTATTAAATTAAATAGTAACATAACTCTCTCCTTACAATTTATCCCAAGGAATATGTCCCGCAGGGCTTTTTACATCAACATTATTCCCATGAATATCTAACGGTTTCCCATTTTTATCATAAATGTGCATATGAGTATAATCTGTACCAACATTATCAGGTGGATCAATACGGACTCTCATTTTCCCATTTTCCTTAATATGAACACGTCCATTATTTTCGTGGAATATCCAGCCTTCTGGCAGTCTTCCTTTTAGCTCCTGTATATTTAAATCAACTATCTCTTTTGGAGATAATTTATCTAATTTAGGAGGATTAAAAAGCTTACCAGCATCGGACGCCTTGTCTACCGCTCTTGTAGCTTTCGAAGCATCATTAGCTTTATCCACTGCCTTCGTGGCTTTTGAAGCATCATTGACTGCGTCTACTGCATCAAGTGCTTTTTCAAGTTTCCTTAATTTGCTAGCCTTAGCTATAGGATAGACATTACTTGCAATATCAACAGCTAGCTCTGCACCTGCCTCCCAACGATTTGCATCTTCGCCCGTTAGTGGATCTTTCCCTGTAACTAAACGTTCTCCATCATTCCAGCCTATTAATTCAGCTGCTATAGTTGGAAGTGTAGCTTTATTTTCTTGGTTAAACTTCGCAAATTTTACATTAGATGCATAGGCATTTTCCTCAGGAGTCATTGGGGGAGCCTTTAGATACTCCTCTAATGTCATCCTATCAATCCGTTCTTTCTGATCCAATCTGAGTCCATGTCTTGCCGCATCTTCATACTTTCTAAAATCTGCGACAGATGGGACTTTAGTTCCTCCCTTATCGGAGGCACCGATTGTTTTTGGATCACATATATGCTTCAATGTGTTCAGTAGAGCCGGATTCCAGTTACGAAGAAGGTTCTTGCCTTCTCGGATTGTAGGGGAGGCCTTAAATCCTATTGCCACAGCATAGGCAGTACGAATTGCTTGATAGCGTAGTTCTTGAATACGAGCTTGTGCTTGCTGGTATTTCGTTTGAACATAATCGACTGTACTATTGTAGGCCGTTTGAACCTTATTCCACTGTCTGCCAAGCCAATTCGATGCGCGATTGAATTGGGTGCTGACCCAGTTAACACCTCTATCAATCTGTCTGCCAACCCAGTTAATGCCTCTATCAATCTGTCTGCCAACCCAATTAACGCCTCTACTAATCTGTCTGCCAACCCAATTAACGCCTCTACTAATTTGTTTGCCAGCCCAATTAAGACCTGACTTAACATAGTTCCAGCCTTTTTTGATACTGTTCCAGAAGTGCCCACTCGGGTCTGTATAGTTGATGGGGTTGTTCTGCACATAGCTGTAGCGGTTCTGGCTGAGAGGATCCGTCGCCTCCCCTGGGTAGCTATCCTCGGTTAAGAAAGTACCTCCCTGACTATCATAATACCTTGCGCGTAAATAGTCAAGTCCAGTATCGTCACGGGCTTCGCCGTTATAGGCGAATGGATTCCCTGTTGTATCTGTACTTGTCTTTCTTGCCCCATAGAGGTTATAGCTGCTTGATGCGACGGCTTGTCCATCCTTGGTCAAGCCTGTCACAGAGCCTGACTGGTTGGTCAAGTAGTTGTAGCTTTCACCTGTTTGGTTGTTGAGGTAGCTGGTTCGACCCTTGCCATAGCTATAGGTCTCACGGGCCTTGCCATCATGGTCATAGGTTTCAAGAACTTCTGTATGTTCACGATTGACATCGTTGACATAGTTGCGTTCCTCGTAGTAGTTGTAGGTATCCTCTCGTGTAGTATAAGGGATGAGGACATCCTGAACCTGACTGGCATAGGTCACTTCTCCCTGTCCCGGTAAGTTCCCAAGTTCTGGTGGGTTGACAACGATCCCCTCCTTGGTCGCTCGATCCTTAGCCAATTTCTGGTGGTAGGCTGTCGATACATCGTCAAAGATGCTGTGCCAGATGCTTCCTATTGTTTGTGGTAAAGCAGACAGGGCTTGGAGGACATTCTGGCTAAAGCCATACCAGAAGAGGGAGTGTTGGTCCCCACTTGGGGCTGTGTAAGGTGACTTACGACCTGACTTGCTTTCCTTTAGCTTGCGTTGGAAGAGCTGATAGGTGTTCTTGCCTTCCTTGCGACTGGCGGTGAAGACACGGTTGTTATCCCCATCGTAAAGCGCAGCCATGAGAAGACCCTTCTTGTCCTTGATCGCAAGCAAGCGGTTCTCTGTATCGTAGATGTAGTCTAGCTTTTCTGAGTTCTTCTCAGAAGCGATGCGATTGCCATTCTTGTCGTAGGTATAGGTGATGATGCCATCTGGGCCTTCCAGCTTGGTCAAGCGGTTATGGTCATCATAGGTAAAGCGTGTCTGGCTCTCCTTGCCATCAACTATCTCGGTGCTGGTCAGCTTATTACCCGCTAGGTCATAGGTGTAAGAGAGCTTAGAGAGTTCCTTACCAACTCCATCCGATACGGTCATGTTTTCCACTTGACCCAGAGTATCGTAGGTATAGGTATGGACTAGGGTTTCGCCATCCTGCTTGATGGTTTCTTTGGCGATATAGCCTCCATCATCATACTCATAACCGTAGCTGGAGATGAGTTTGTCCTGCTTGTCCATGTGACGAAGTTCGGTGAGGCGGTGAGCCTTGTCATAGGTCAAGAAGCTCTTGGTTCCATCTCCCCGGTCAACCTCCGTCAGATCCCCTGCTGGGTTATAGCTATAGCTGGTCTTTTGTCCCTTGACATCTGTCACAGAGGTCAGACGATCCAGTTCATCATAAGTGTAGGAGACTGTGCTACCATCTGGGTAAATCATCTTCGAGATATTGCCATAAGCATCATACTCGTACTGGATCAGGCTCCCATCTCCCTGACGAACACCCGTGATCTCGCCTTCTTCGTTGGTCGCGTACTGGCTAGTTCCTGTCAGGTCACTCATAGACACCCGACGACCGTCCGCATCATAGGTGTAGAGGACTTGACCATCTTGCTTTTCTGGGTGTAACATAAAACTCTCGAAGAAATTCATCCTCGAGAGTTTTTGCATGTTTCTATCACAATAGAAGATAGCCGTTCAATAGTCGAGGCTGTTGGAGATCTCCACGACCCTCTAGCATAAAAGTATTTGCTTGAAATCGCGCGCACTAATCATGACTTATTTATACTTTAATCTCCATTATTGTATCTCATACAAATACCCTTAATTTATCTTACTTCCTTTTCAACTTGTATGGCTACTATTTAAACTCGGGTCGTAACCAAAAAGACTGTATTTCCCCCTGCTTATCAATCTCAGCAATTGTATCTTTAAAAAATTCTACAGAATCAAGATTCTCGTATTCCATCTTAGAAGTTATCTTTATCCATCCCGTTTTGTCATCATAATATGTTTCCCAATCATTTGCAGACTCTGCTCGAAAACTGACTCCACCTTCAATGTCTGTATTAGTAAGTAAAATACTACCCTCATCTGCCTTAGGAGGTCTCAGATTTTTCTTAATCCAAGTACAGTCGTGATGATACCCCCATAACTGAGTAGATTCCATATCTTCAGAATTAAAACCAAGAAACAAATAAATAAAGCTAAAGGTTATATCACTATTTTTAATCGGCAATGCAATTAATTCTTTTGTGTTGGTACTATATATTAGCTTTTCATATAGATTTCGTTCTTTTTTTATAATTTTAAACATGTATTCTCCTATCTCACATAATTAAAGTGAACAATTTGATTTGTATCCAAATCAACAACCAACTCCCATATTCCTTCTTGCCTACCGTTAAATGTTCCATTAACTTCCCAGCGCCAACCATTTGGTAGAAATTTATCTTTTACGGGGGAACCACCGTCAATAATTTCTTGAATAATTAAATCTGTTCCCGCATTATTAACATACGGTCTAGCTTTTTCACCAACATATTTTCCACGTTTAATCACATCGTTTGCATGGTTTTTAACTGTTTCGGTCATTGATAAGTCGGAAGCTTTTATACTTTTAGGATCAATACTATTTCTCCACTACTTGCCATTACCAGACAGTTTCACTCTTATGATCACACATATATATCAAAGCGATCTACCGAACACTCTACCCAGTCTCCGGAAACAATATCTCCTGGCAATTCACCACTGAATTTTAAAACATAATCAAAACATTGTATCAGCGGAACATCCTTATCTAGTACTTGACCTACTACATAATATTCAAAATTTCCAAGACGCCCTAACGAATAAGAATGTTCCTCACTCCTAATTACCTCAGATCCTCCCATTCCATAAATAACATTAAGTTTTTTTGTAATAACATCTAACGGTTGTGAATAAGTAAAACAAACCAACTGTTTGTTATGACTGTCTACTAAAGTGATTTCCCCCTCATAGCTTGCTTCATCAAGCCAGTCAATTTTTAGTATTTTTATCATCTATCTCTCCTACTCTAAGGGTTAATTCCTAAACTAGAATCCCACTCACGCATATTTTCAATATCCTTAATATGATAGGTTGTTATTTCTCCTGTAACTTTATCAAGACCAACAATTGCATATTTTGTTCTTCCTTTTCTATTCCCACTTTTGCTAAAACCTACATACTTGTAATAAGCATTATTCTTTGAAGAATACTCTCCAGTTTGTATAACATAATTAGCATCTTTCAAATATTGTTCCATGGTGTAATTTGACTCATTAAGTGCATTAGCAACTTGTTGACCATGTTTACTATAATGTCTCTCTAACTCTCCTGGCTTAAACGTTTTTTGTGTACCATTTCCCCACTTCATACCATTACCAGTCGGAACACTAGAATTGTACTTAGCGACCTGTCTACCGGCAACCGCAGCTGCCACATCTTGAATCGGCGCAATCCACGGCACATATGGAGCGACAGCTTTCTCTAAATCACTCGCTGGTGTCCCATCTATCCGATTCCCTGTCTCAGCGATATGCTTGTATAAGTTAGTATAGTGGTACTTATTTCTCTCGGCTACTTTTTGAGCTACCTTAACATCTTCAATAGCCTTTAATTCATTATAGCGAGAAATAATATATCTATTTTTAGCTGAACCAAGCGGATTAAAGTAACCTGTACCCTGATAGGTACTATAGTTACCTAGAACATTGCCATATTTATTTTTCAGGTCACTAAGAGAACTTGAATCAATATTAGCTTTTTCAGAAACAGTTAGTCCATGTCTTGCCGCATCTTCATACTTTCTAAAATCTGCGACAGATGGGACTTTAGTTTCTCCCTTATCGGAGGCACCGATTGTTTTTGGATTACATACATGCTTCAATGTATTCTGTAAAGCCGTATTCCAGTTACGATACAGATTGAGACCTTCTCGGATGGTTGGGGAAGAGCTCAAGCCTGTTGCCAGCGCATAGGCAGACCGAACCACTTGTTGGCGCTTAGCCTCTATCTGTGCTGCCGCTTGCTGGTATTTCGTTTGAACATAATCGACTGTACTATTGTAGGCCGTTTGAACCTTATTCCACTGTCTGCCAAGCCAATTCGATGCGCGATTGAATTGGGTGCTGACCCAGTTAGTCGCGTGGTTGAAAGCACTCTTGGTCGCATTCCAAGCCTTGGAGGCGAAACTCTTCACACCATTCCAGGTGTTTGAGGCCACTCTTTTCACCGTATTCCAGGTATTAGATGCGACTCGTTTTACACCATTCCAAGCGTTAGAGGCCGTCTTTTTAACATAGTTCCAGCCTTTTTTGATACTGTTCCAGAAGTGCCCACTCGGGTCTGTATAGTTGACGGGGTTGTTCTGCACATAGCTGTAACGGTTCTGGCTAAGAGGGTCTGTCGCCTCCCCTGGGTAGCTATCCTCGGTTAAGAAAGTACCTCCCTGACTATCATAATACCTTGCTCGTAAATAGTCAAGTCCAGTATCGTCACGGGCTTCGCCATTATAGGCAAAGGGCTGACCTGTTGTGTCTGTGCTTGTCTTTCTTGCCCCATAGAGATGATAGCTAGTTGAGGCGACGGCTTGTCCATCCTTGGTCAAGCCTGTCACAGAGCCTGACTGGTTGGTCAAGTAGTTGTAGCTGTCACCTGTTTGATTGTTGAGGTAGCTGGTTCTTCCCGTGCCATAGCTATAGGTCTCACGAGCCTTGCCATCATGGTCATAGGTTTCGAGGACTTCTGTATGTTCACGATTGACATCGTTGACATAGTTGCGTTCCTCGTAGTAGTTGTAGGTATCCTCTCGTGTGGTATAAGGGATGAGAACATCCTGAACTTGACTGGCATAGGTCACTTCTCCCTGACCCGGTAAGTTCCCAAGTTCTGGTGGATTGACAACGATTCCCTCCTTGGTTGCTCGGTCCTTAGCCACTTTCTGGTGGTAGGCTGTCGACACATCGTCAAAGATGCTGTGCCAGATGCTTCCTATCGTTTGCGGTAATGTGGATAGAGCTTGGAGGACATTCTGGCTAAAGCCATACCAGAAGAGGGAGTGTTGGTCCCCACTTGGGGCTGTGTATGGTGACTTACGACCTGACTTGCTATCCTTTGGCTTGCGTTGGAAGAGCTGATAGGTGTTCTTGCCTTCCTTGCGACTGGCAGTGAAGACACGGTTATCATCCCCGTCGTAAAGCGCAGCCATGAGAAGACCCTTCTTGTCCTTGATTGCAAGCAAACGATTCTCTGTATCGTAGATGTAGTTTAGCTTTTCTGAGTTCTTCTCAGAAGCGATGCGATTGCCATTCTTATCGTAGGTATAGGTGATGGTGCCATCTGGGCCTTCCAGCTTGGTCAAGCGATTATGGTCATCATAGGTAAAGCGTGTCTGGCTCTCCTTGCCATCGATTGTCTCGGTGCTGGTCAGCTTATTGCCCGCTAGGTCATAGGTGTAAGAGAGCTTGGAGAGTTCCTTACCAGCTCCATCCGATACAATCATGTTTTCTACTTGACCCAGAGTATCGTAGGTGTAGGTATGGACTAGGGTTTCGCCATCCTGCTTAATGGTTTCCTTGGCGATATAGCCTCCATCGTCATACTCATAGTCATAGCTGGAGATGAGCTTATCCAGCTTGTCCATGTGACGGAGTTCAGTGAGACGGTGAGCCTTGTCATAGGTCAAGAAGCTCTTGGTTCCATCTCCTCGATTAACTTCCGTCAGATCCCCTGCTGGGTTATAGCTATAGCTGGTCTTTTGTCCCTTAACATCGGTCACGGAAGTCAGGCGATCCAGTTCATCATAAGTGTAGGAGACTGTGCTACCATCTGGGTAAATCATCTTCGAGATATTGCCATAAGCATCATACTCGTACTGGATCAGGCTCCCATCTCCCTGACGAACACCCGTGATCTCGCCTTCTTCATTAGTCGCGTACTGACTAGTTCCTGTCAGGTCACTCATAGACACCCGACGGCCGTCCGCATCATAGGTGTAGAGGACTTGACCCTCTTGCTTTTCAGAGTACTCCACCTTGAGCAGTTGATCCAGCTTGTTGTAGTCGTAGCTGATGGTTTTCCCATCGGACTTGGTTACTTTTTCGAGCTGGTTATTGACATTGTAGGTATAGGTTTCCTTGTCTCCGAGACTAGTCATGCGCTCCACTAGATTGGAAAGCTGATCATAGCTGTAGCTTGTGACCTTGCCATTTCCATTCGTGACCGAAGTGACATTGCCCACACTGTCGTAGGTATAGCTAGAGGTAGAAGCCTTCTCTCCACTTCCTTGTGTCGCTGTAAGCAACTGATCCTTTAGGTCATAGGTGTAGGTCTTGACACGCTTGCTTCCGGATGTGACACTAGTGAGGTTGCCATTGGCATCATAGGTCATGCTTGCGACGCCACCAGCCTCATCTGTAATCTTCGTGAGATGGTTATCGTGGTCATAGCCATATTTAGTCCACTGGCCTGCTGTATCGCTTTCTGAGGTGAGGCGATTGAGGCTATCATAGGTTCGCTTGGTTACTTGACCGAGAGGATTCGTCTCCTCAAGGAGATTGCCGTTCGGGTCATAGGTATAGGTCGTTTCGCGCTTACCATTGATCGTTCGTTTGGTTACCTGACCGACGGGGTCATAGCTTGATTCCACTGTTCGACCAGTTGGCGTTTTGATTGTTTTGAGTTGATCGAGGGTCGTATAGTCAAAGGTGGTTGTAGCACCGGATGGCTTGGTCAGTTTGGCTAGATTTCCCGCTTCATCGTAGCTATACTTAGTTTCAAGGCCAAGAGCGTTCTTAGCCGTTAGGAGGCGGCCAACCTTATCATAGCTATAGTGATTGCTTCGGTCGGATTGGTCTGTCTCTTGCACCAGGTTTCCAGATACATCATAGCTATAGGTTTTTGATAGCCCCTGTGGACCTGTTTGCTTGGTGAGACGGCCCAAGGCATCATAGCCATAGCTACTTGAATGACCATTGGCATCGGTCATTTTAGATAGGTTGCCAAGGACATCATATTCGTAAGTAGAGGTATTGCCATCGGCATCCGACTCTGTCACCACTCTGTTGAGAGCATCGTAGCTATACTTGGTTTCACGTTTTAAATGATCGACGGTCTTAAGCAGATTACCATTTTGATCATAGTGATAGGTCTTGGTCTTTCCTTCTTGGTCGGTTGAACTTGCGACATTGCCCATGACATCATAGGTAAAGGTTTCGCTGGTCTTATCTGCGTAGACCACCTTAGTCAGTTGGTTGTCACTATTATAGCTATATTGGGTAACCTCACCCAAGCTGTTTGTTAAAGTGAGACGATTTCCTGCCTTATCGTAAGTATAGGTCTCATTGAGATCCTGATTATCTTTTTTGTTCACTACACGGTTGGCGGCATCGTAGCTATACTCCGTCACCAAGCCACTAGAATGCGTCTGCTTGATGAGACGATCAAGGGCATCGTATTCTTGCTTTACAGTGGTTCCGTCTGGAAGAGTCACTTCTTCCAGTTGAGCCATCGAGGTATAGGTCATCGTAGTGACATTGCCATTGGCATCGGTAACCTGAATCGGATAGCCCAGTTCATTATAGGTGTACTGAGTCTTGCCACCCAAGGCATCTGTCAACTCTGTCAACTGTTCCATTTGGTTATAGGCCATCGTAGTTTTATTGCCTAAACCATCTGTAATACTGGAAACTTGATTTTGACCTGTATAGGTCGTGCTAGCAGTATAGCCTGCAGCATCTGTTAGGCTATTTTGATTGCCATTGGCATCATAGGTCATGCTGGTGCGGTGACCCAAGGCATTGGTCGTTGCAATCAGGCGCCCTGCCTTGCTGTATTCATAAGTCGTTTCTTTTCCAAGGGCATCTGTCATGGACAGGATATTCCCCATCGCATCCAACACATATGAAACACTGCTACCATCTGGGTAGGTAATACCGGTCACATTTCCTGCAGCATCATAGGTATAGCTGGTAGTCTTTTTCCCTTTGGTTTCACTAAGTTTATTTCCAACACTGTCATAAGTGTAGGTCACTGTCTGACCTGCTTCATCGGTGTAAGAGAGCACTCGGCCCATGATATCATAAGTAGTCTCAGCTTTTGTACCAATTGGATAAGAGACCGCCGTTAGTTTACCTGCAGCATCATAAGTGTTTTGAGTAACTTGCCCCAGAGCATCTGTGATGGTTTTAACGGCATTATTTCTATCATCATAAGTCAAGCTACTGCTATTGCCCGCTTCATTGGTTCGAGTGACAATTCGACCCAGTGTATCACGAGTAACGGTAGTCGTTTGGCCTGAAGCATTGCTTTCTGTTAGGAAACGACCCTTGCTATCATAGGTATAGCTTGTGGTGCGACCTTCTGCATCGGTAACGGAAAGCTGATTCCCAACACCATCATAAGTGTAGCTATAGTTCCCTCCTTCTCCATTCGAAGCACCGATTTTACGACCGAAACCATCATACTTTTATCAAAACATTTGGTGGGAATCTTACAAAGCAGGTCAGACTACTTCTGCCGCAAAACCACCATCTCAAGCAACTATAGTTGGAACAGAAATTGCTTTTAGAAAACATATCTTACCCTTACTTGGGAATTATTCAATAGACTTTCTTGATCAAAATAAGCAAGTTGTACTAAATCTATTGACTCAAAAGGCTGAAGAATATGCAAATTTCAAAGTTATCAGGAGCTACGTTAATTCTATCTTTGACTGGGCAGAAGAATTAGAGTATATCGAAACTAATCGCCTATCAAAAACGATAAGCCGTATCAAAGCCACTAAGAAAATCAAGCTACAGGAATCTAAAAAAGATGAAGATTTATATCTATCTCAAGAAGAACTTCAAGCATGGTTTACAGCTTTTGAAAAGGATTTAGAGACTGAAAAAATTCTATTCAAAGACTATGTTTTGTTCTATACTACCTTCTTTTTGGGAGATAGAAAATCAGAGAGCTACGCTTTGCAATGGAAGCATATCAATACAAGAGAACAGGAAATTCAATTAGTACAAGCTTTAGATAGATACAAGAATCCAAAGTCTACCAAAGGAAACAAGAAAACAACTTTTCGAATTCCTAGTGAGTTAACTAACTTGCTTCAGGAATGGAAAAAACAACAAAAAATTGAACTGGCAAAATTCAATATTATCCAAACTCCTGATCAGTATGTATTTACATATATTGATACAAAGGGGAATGTAAACAGTTGTCTCCATGCTGATTATCTTAACAACAAGATGAAATCTGTTAAGCGTCGTCATCCAAAACTTGCACATGCAACCCCTCATAAATTACGACATACAGGAGCCACACTCGCTAAACAGGCTGGAACCTCTATGGAAGCTATCTCTGAAGCACTTACCCATAGTGATACAATTACGACTAAGACTTATGTCAACACTTCTAACGTAATCCCAATGGCTGTTGGAGAGATTACTTATCGTTCCTTAAATAATGGTGTGAATTTTGCTAAAAATCATCAAAAAACACCCCATGGTGTGAACCATGAAGTGTTGTAAATGCTGTATTGTAGCTGGTTCTTAACGTTTTGAGAACTGGCTAGCTTTACGAGCTTTCTTAAGACCTGGCTTCTTACGCTCAACCTTACGTGAGTCACGTGTAAGAAGTCCTGCGCGTTTCAATGAATCACGGAAGTCTGGGTCTACTTGAAGAAGGGCACGAGCGATACCGTGACGGATAGCTCCTGCTTGACCAGCGTATCCACCACCTACAACGTTAACGAAAACGTCGTATGAACCTACAGTTGAAGTAACTGCGAATGGTTGGTTGATGACAAGACGAAGGTCAGCGTGTGGGATGTACTCTTCAACATCTTTTTTGTTAACAGTGATTTTACCAGTTCCTGGAACAAGGCGAACGCGTGCAACAGCGTTTTTACGACGTCCAGTACCTGCATATTGTGCTTGTGACATACTTTATTGTTCCTTTCCTTAGATAAGTCCTGAAATATCAAGAACTTCTGGTTGTTGTGCAGCGTGAGTGTGCTCAGCTCCAACGAATACTTTCAATTTCATACCTTGAGCGCGGCCAAGAGTATTGTGTGGAAGCATACCTTTAACTGATTTTTCGATCAAACGTACTGCATTTTTAGAACGAAGTTCACCAGCAGAGATTTGTTTCAATCCACCTGGGTGGTTTGAGTGAGTGTAGTAGATCTTATCAGTTGCTTTTTTACCAGTCAATTTAACTTTTTCAGCATTGATAACGATTACGAAGTCACCTGTATCAGTGTGTGGTGTGAATGTTGGTTTGTTTTTTCCGCGAAGTACGCTAGCAACAACTGCTGAAAGGCGTCCAAGAGGTACATCAGTTGCGTCAACAACGTACCATTTGCGTTCTACTTGGCCTGGTTTAGCCATGAATGTAGTTTTGTTCATGATTTCTCCTATATGAATATCGTTTTTGTTTACAGGGCGGATGTTCCGGTCCGCGGGGTATTTGAAAGGTTCCGGGGCCTTACAAATGGGGTAAACAATACCGTCTACTATCATACCAAATTTTACTACTAAAAGTCAATAGATATGAAAAATAATTTTCCCGATTTGACCTTTAAAATATCACAAAAACCTCGTAGAAACGAGGTTTCTATTACTATTTATATGCCAAGGCACGTTTGAAGCTTTTCCATAGACCTAAGTCATCTGTTTGAAGGACTAGGCTGGCATACATACGCCCGATAAAGACTGTCGCAGTCACTGCAAAAACGACTGTAATCGCTAGGGAAATCCAAGCTTCCAGACCACTTGCATAACCATTTATAGCTCTAAATGGCATAAAGAAGGTCGAAATAAAGGGAATGTAAGACCCAATTTTCAAAACTAAATTGTCCCCTGCTACACCTAGAGCTGTCACTCCAAAAAAACCACCTATAATCAAAATCATCAAAGGCGACAAGGCCTTACCGGCATCTTCAGGACGAGAAACCATAGATCCTAGGAAGGCTGCCAAGACTACATACATAAAGAGACTGACCAAAATAAAGAGCAAGGTATTCAGTGAGAAGGCATCTCCCAAATGGTTTAAAATACCTGAATTTGCCAAGAATGGTAGGTCTTTAAAGAGAAGTAGCGCAGCAAGTCCACCCACTACGTAAATGCCAATATGGGTCAAAATCACAAGAAGCAAGGCAATCATGCGAGCGTAGAAATAATGACTAGCTCGGATACTAGAGAAGACCACTTCCATGATTTTGGTTCCTTTCTCGCTAGCCACTTCCTGAGCAGTGACACTAGCATAAGTAATCAAGATCATATAAAGGAAGAAACCAAGCCCCGCAGCCGCAATGGTTTGGACCATCTTTTTATTTTCTTTAGATTCGTCAATCTTCTCAGTAAAGTCAACGGTTTGAGCCAGGAATTTTTCCTGTTCTTGAGACAAATTAGCTGCCGAGCGATTGAGTTGGTATTGAAGCTCATTGAGCTTATTGGTTACTGCTAGCTTGATACCTGTTTCAAGAGAAGTTTCACCGTGATAGACGGCCTTGAGAACACTGTCCTCTTGGTCAATGGTTAGGTAACCCTTGATTTTCTCATCCTTGATAGCAGCTTGGGCACTGGCTTCATCCTGATAGTCAAAGTTAATGCCATTGGTACCCTTGAGTCCCTCAGCTACAGATGGCACTGTTGTTACTACTGCTACCTTGCTATTTTTAGCCATCGAAGAATTTTGGAGATAGCCGATTCCTACAGATAATCCTAAAAAGAGGAACGGCGAAATCACCATAAAGAAGAAACTCCACGACTTGACATGTCGAAGATAGGTTTCCTTCATTACAACCCACATATTTCTCATACTTCCACCCCTGATTCTAGTTTAAAGATTTCATCGATTGTTGGAGCTTGTTGGTCAAAGGTCGCGATGTATTGACCTTGAGTGAGGATGGGGAAGAGTTCCCTTCCAGCGCTCTCATCATCTAGGATCAATTTCCAACTACCTTGCTTGGTCAAGCTCACTTGTTTGACGTGAGGAAGACTTTCCAGTTCTTCCTTGCTTCGTTCACTTGAAACAAAGAGACGTGTTTTCCCGTATTGATTGCGAACTTCTTGGACCGGTCCATGCAAGACTACACGCCCATCTCGAATCATCAGAATATCATCGCAAAGCTCCTCGACATTGGTCATGACATGGTCAGAAAAGATAATGGTCGCCCCACGCTCTTTTTCTTTCAGAATGACCTGCTTGAGCAACTCGGTATTGACTGGATCCAGTCCACTAAAAGGCTCATCCAAGATAATCAAGTCTGGTTCATGAATCAGGGTGATAATCAGCTGAATTTTCTGCTGATTCCCTTTGGAAAGGCTCTTGATTTTGTCGGTTAATTTCCCCTTAACTTCCAGTTTTTCCATCCATTGAGGGAGTTTTTCCTTGACCTCCTTAGCATCCATACCCTTTAGAGTAGCCAAGTAACGAACTTGTTCAAGGACTGTCAACTTGGGCATGAGACTGCGTTCCTCAGGCAGATAACCAATCCGAGCGTAGGTTTCTTGACGAATATCCTGCCCATCCAGACTGATCTCTCCTTGGTACTCCAAAAATTTTAAAATACTGTGGAAAATCGTTGTTTTCCCAGCACCATTTTTCCCGACCAGCCCTAGAATTCGTCCTGGACTTGCCTGAAAATCCACACCAAACAAGACTTGCTTGGAACCGAAACTTTTCTCTAGATTTCTTACTTCTAGCATCTTCCACCTCCGAAATATTTTGCACTTATTATACTCCTTTTTGACAGCCTTTGCAAGGATTTATGTCCATTTTTAACATGATAATTTATAGTAAATAATATCGACTTTAAGGATTTTAAGTGCTTCAGTGATAGCTTTAGTATAACTCATTAAAAACTATCCGGGAGGACTTTTTCCTCAACTGTCTGTTTTTGATCCTGAACTGGCATTTTAAGAATTTAAAAATCCACCCCGAAGGATGGATTAATGATTTAACGCACTTCTGCCTTCACTTTTTCTTCAAGTGATACTTGGATTTTCTCCATGTAACGTGCAACTTCTTCGTCCGTCAAGCTATCTTCTGGATTTTGGAAAGTTAGGCTATAAGCCATTGACTTCATGCCAAGTCCTAGTTTTTCACCTGAGAAGACGTCAAAGAGTTTGATATCTGTCAAACGTTTTACGCCTGCAGCTTGGATAGCGTCCACAACTTCTTGGTGAGTCACTTCTGTCTTGAGAAGTAGAGCAATATCACGACTAACAGCTGGGAATTTGGTGATTTCCACAAATGGAGCAGCAGGTTGCAGTGCAGCTTCGATGGCTGAAAGGTTGAGCTCCGCTACATAAGTTTCTGGAATATCGTAAGCCTTGGCAGTGACTGGATGCACTTGGCCAAGGAAACCAAGAACTTGGTCACCGAGTGAAATCACGGCTGTACGGCCTGGGTGAAGGCTAGCAATCTCAGCTGTTGCTGTATAAGTCACTTCAAGTCCCAAACGAGCAAAGAGGGCTTCAAGGATTCCCTTAGCATAGAAGAAATCAACTGGAACTGCTGCTGTTTGGAAGTCTTTTTCAGCAACCAAGCCTGTCAAGGCAAGAGCAAAGCTATTGATCTCATTTGGTAGGTCTTCTTTTGGATTGCCTGTTTGTTCAAAGACTTTTCCAATCTCGTAAAGAGCCAAGTTTTTGTTCTTACGAGCTACGTTGTAGGCAACTGTATCAAGGATACCTGAAATCATATTTTGACGGAGGACAGAACGATCCACAGTCATTGGCCACATGAGCTCAGTAAGGTTACTCGGTTTAGCTGTGAACTCAACTGCTTTTTCAGGCGTTGTCAGAGCGTAGGTGATGATTTCTGTCAAGCCTGCTCCTTCAGCGATTGTACGAACTTGGCGACGCAATTTTTGTGTCGCAGTCAATTCACCTGCTGTGCCATCGTCTTTTGGAAGACTGGTTGGCAAACGGTCGTAACCGTAGATACGAGCGATTTCTTCAAAGAGGTCCGCTTCGATGGCGATATCCCAACGACGACGTGGAACGCTAACGGTAAAGCTGTCTGCATTTCCAGAAAGACCAAAGCCAAGACGACGGAAGACATCTTCTACATCAGCGTATGAAAGCTCTGTTCCAAGAACGCGGTTAACGTCTGCAAGAGTAGAAGAAACTTCCACATCAGAGGTATCAAGCCCACCTGCTGAAACGATACCTTTACGCACCGTCGCACCTGCAAGATCAGCAATCATGCTCGCTGCCGCATCAAGGGCTTCGTTAACAGTTGCCACATTGATCCCTTTTTCAAAGCGAGAAGACGACTCAGAACGAAGATTCAAGCGACCGCTGGTCTTACGAATAGATTTGCCATTGAAAACAGCAGCTTCAAGGACAACACGACTAGATTTTTCAGAGATTTCCGTTGCTTGACCACCCATAACACCAGCAAGGGCAACTGGCTTGTCTGCGACAGTGATGACTAGGTCAGTTTCTGCAAGTTCACGTTCTTCACCGTCCAAGGTCACTAATTTTTCACCAGCACGCGCTTCACGCACACGGATGTCAGTCCCTTCAAAGGTATCCAAGTCAAAGGCATGCATAGGTTGACCAAAGTAAAGCAAGATATAGTTGGTCACGTCTACAACGTTATTGATGGGACGGATACCTTCATTCATAAGAAGGTTTTGCAACCACTGTGGACTTGGTGCAATAGTCACATTGTCCAAGATACGAGCGGCATAGTATGGCGCCTTATCTGTTTCAATCCCTACAGAAAGAGCATCTCCTGCACTTTCATTTGTTTCTGTTAAACTGCATTCGTTAAAGCTAACTGCCTTGTCATAGATGGCTGCTACTTCGTGAGCCACCCCGCGCATAGAAAGAGCGTCCGCACGGTTTGGTGTGATAGAAAGTTCGATGATTTCATCATCCAAGTCTAGGTAAGAGAAGACTTCCTCACCTGGTACTGCATCTTGAGGCAAGATTTGGATACCATCTGCGAATTCCTTTGGTACAACTGATTCAGAAATTCCCAATTCACCAAGTGAACAAATCATCCCAAGTGACTCAAGACCACGAATTTTTCCTTTTTTAATCTTGTAGTTGTCAGCGATACGGGCACCTGGAAGAGCCACCATGACCTTGATACCAGCACGCACATTCGGAGCACCACAAACGATTTGACGGGCTTCTTCTTCGCCAACATTAACCTGACAAACATGGAGATGAGTTTCTGGCACATCTTCGCAAGAAAGCACCTCACCGACGACAATTTTTGAGAGACCAGCAGCAGGTGATTCCACACCTTCTACCTCAATCCCTGTGGTTGACATTTTTTCAGCCAACTCTTGTGATGGCACATCAATGTCCACCAACTCTTTTAACCATTTATAAGATACTAACATAATTCTGATTCTAAGATCCCTCCAAGTAAGATCTTTTCAATTCCTTTCTTTTTCTTCGAGTCAGTCATTTCTATTTCTAAACTATGTAAAAACGAGAGCGACTGTATAGGACTGTGTTTCAGGTTTCAATCTTATTTAAACTGTTCTGAGAAGCGGACATCCCCTTGGTAGAATCCACGGATATCGTTGATTCCGTAACGGAGCATAGCTACACGCTCTTGTCCAAGACCAAAGGCAAAGCCAGAGTATACAGTTGCATCGATACCACTCATCTCAAGGACACGTGGGTGAACCATACCAGCACCCATGATTTCGATCCAACCCGTTTTCTTACATACATTACAGCCTTCTCCACCACACTTGAAGCAAGAAACATCTACCTCAACAGATGGCTCTGTGAATGGGAAATAAGATGGACGCAAACGAATCTGACGCTCTTCACCAAACATTTTTTGGACAATCAACTGAAGGGTTCCTTGAAGGTCTGCCATAGAGATGTTTTTCCCAACAACCAAGCCTTCGATTTGGTGGAACTGGTGACTGTGGGTTGCATCGTCCGTATCACGACGGAACACACGTCCTGGTGAGATCATTTTCAAAGGACCTTTTGAAAAATCATGAGCATCCATAGCACGCGCCTGAACTGGGGACGTGTGAGTACGGAGCAAGATTTCTTCAGTGATATAGAAAGTGTCCTGCATATCACGAGCTGGGTGGTCTTTTGGAAGGTTCATACGCTCAAAGTTATAGTAGTCTTGCTCCACTTCAAAACCATCCACGACTTGGTAACCCATCCCGATGAAAATATCTTCGATTTCTTCACTTGTTTGTGAGAGAACATGACGGTGACCAGTCGCAACTGGGCGGCCTGGAAGCGTTACATCGATACTCTCGCTAGCCAGTTGAGCTGCGACTTTCTTTTCTTCCAAGAGCTTCGCTGTTTCTTCAAAGGCCGCTGTCAAAACATCACGCGCTTCATTAACATGTTTCCCGATGATTGGGCGCATCTCAACAGAGACATCTTTCATCCCTTTGAGGATTTCCGTAAGCGACCCTTTTTTACCAAGGACAGAGACACGCAAGTCTTGCATCTCTTTTTCATTTTCAGCAGTAATCTGCTGCAAGCTAGCCAGCGTTTCTTCGCGAAGCGCTTTTAATTGTTCTTCAATAGTTGACATAATTCCTCCATCAGTCACTTAACAGATAAAAAGAAAACCACATGCCAAAAACTCCACTCGGAGCGTTGACACGCGGTACCATCCGTTTTCATCTGACAAGTCAGACCTTCATTTCTAAATCCATGCGCAAGTGAATTCACCCAGCTTTCATATAGAGAGCTTGCAGTCACGGCTCTCCTCCCTGATATACTTCCCTTGAGTTACTAGTCTTGCGGATTCCTATTCAATTACTACTTAGTTTATCAGATTTTTACCATTCTTGCAAGAGCTATCTCACTTCTGCTTGCCTTTAAATCGCCATTGGAAACGGAGCTTGTCATAGAAAGGAAATTCGATAAATAAGACTCCCAAACCCACACAGAAACTGGCAAGAACATCTGATGGGTAGTGAACTCCCAGATAGACCCGAGATAGAAGCACACTGACTAGGTAGAAGCCAAGGACGATTTGCACAATTTTTCTCCAAACCGGATCTTTAATCCGTTGACTGAGAATGACAATCAGAGTCCCTACCATCAGAGTCACTGCCAGAGAATGGCCACTTGGAAAAGAAAATCCCTTCTCCTCTACCAAATGTAAAATAGCTGGCCGTGGGCGCTGGTAGATATTTTTAAAGGTCACGATTAAAAGACCGGCTAAGGCTAGATTACCCGCCATGAAGTAGCTTTCTATCTTCCACTGCTTACGATAAAAGATACAGGCTGCAATGGCAACCCAGGTGATGATTACTGGGATATCAATCAGATGCGTAAGGGCACGGAACGGAACAGTCAAATAATCTGGCAAGTCTCCACGAAGGGCAGTCTGAAGCGGTTGATCAAAACCGACCAGCGTTTCAGGATAGAACTTAACCATATAGCCAAGAAGGACGAAAAGTAAAAGGGCAAAACTGCCCTTCATTAAAAATGTTTGTTTATCTCTCATAATGTTTTAAGGTTGGTTTCAAGAGGACGTATAACAACCAGAATGAAACGGCAAAGATGATACCTTCAATCAGGTTAAAAGGTAAAACCATGGTCATCAAGTAGTTAGAAAGTCCTATAATTTCTCTAATATCAAAGTTGGCAAACTGCGCGTATAAAGGAACCGCATAGACATAGTTGAGAACCAACATGGCAGCAGTCAAGCCAATAGTTCCCGCTAGAGATGCTAGTAGGAAACGAAGGGTGCTGCGTTCCTTTTTCCAAATCAAACCAAAAGCGATAACAAAAACTCCCAGAGCTACGACATTCATAGGCAAACCAATGTAGGTGTTCACTCCTTGGCTATTCAGAAGCAACTTCAAGAGTGAGCGCATCAAGAGAATTCCTAGAGCTGCTGGCAAATCCATCACCACCAAGCCTACAAGGACTGGCAAGATACTAAACTCGATCTTGAGGAAGGTCGCCGCTGGTAAGAGCGGAAAGTCAAAGTACATCAGCACAAATGAAATGGCTGATAAAATCGCAATGGTCGAAATTCGACGTGTGTTTGTCATAACAGGTTCCTCCAATTTTCTATAAAATCAGAAGAAGTTGGAAAGGATCCCTCTATCTATTCTCACTTTTTATATCCCAAAAGTTCCCTCTCACTCTTTTGAGCAAGCGGTTGCAATTCATCTATAAACCAATCAGAACAGACAAAGCCATTCTTTCGTCTTCTCCCATCCAGACTATACTGTCGGTTGTGGAATCGCACCACATCAGCTTGCGCTCGCGGACTTCTTTAACTAAGATATTTTGGATTAATCTAGGCGTCGCAGTCGAAGATAATACTTGAGTATATCGAGACAAGACAACGAAGAGTAAGGCAAAATAGCTAGTTAAAGTCACCGCCGGTCGGGAATCTCACCCAGCCCTGAAGACCCCTTTATCATAACAAAAAACGCTTGCAAGTGCAAGCATTTTGATTATTTCAATTTATCTGCTTCATAGGTGTGAACAAGCTCAAGACCTGCAAAATTCTGCTGACGAAGAGCCTCATATACAATCATGCAGACGGTATTCGAAACATTGAGACTGCGGACATGTTCATCATTCATAGGAATACGGAGAGCCTTTTCGGGATGCTCCCGCATAAAGTCCTCAGGCAAGCCCTTGTCTTCACGTCCAAAGAGAAAATAATGGTCCTCGTCCGTCGATAAATCAGCTTCAGAATAGACCTTTTCTGCAAATTTTGAAATCAGATAGAGTTTTCCCTTCATCTGAGACATGAAATCTTCCAAACTGTCATAAAAATGAATCTCTAACTTATCCCAATAATCCAAACCAGCCCGTTTCATCTTGCGATCATCAATGGGAAAGCCCATTGGTTTAATGATATGGAGGGGAGAATTGGTCGCAGCGCAAGTACGCGCAATGTTACCTGTATTTTGTGGAATCTGAGGTTCAAATAATACAATGTGATTTGTCATGACTGGCTTCCTTTTATCATTGCAAAAAAATAGCCACACTGCCCGGAGTCAAGCTCAGCAAACAGCGTGGTTAAGGCATCGTTAACTTACCTCACAACAGGTTTGAAGTAAATCAGCGAAACTACTTTCTTAGTATAACACTTTCAGAATCATTGTCAATAGAAACGACTTGATTTTTTACTTTTTTTGATGATAATTTCATGCTTCTCTTTCTGAAAAAGGATATAAAAAGAGTAAAATTACTTCAAAGCAGAAATATCTTTATAGAAGTTAAGCAAATTTATCTTCAGAAACTTGAAAAAGTCCATTCTTCTCCCAAAAATCGGCTTGGCAGGTGCATTTTTTGCTAAAAAAGAGTATGATAGTTACATCATGAAAAAGTAGGTTTTTTATATGAAAATTGTCCTTGTTGGTGGAGGGAAAGTCGGTTCTGCCCTCTGTCGTTCACTGGTTGCAGAAAACCATGACGTTGTCCTCATCGAGCAAAATGAAGCTGTACTTAACCATATTGTCAGTCGCTTTGATATCATGGGCCTCCTTGGAAATGGTGCTGACTTTGCCATCTTGGAGCAAGCCGGCGTCCAAGAGTGTGATATCTTTATCGCTCTAACTGAATACGATGAAGTGAATATGATTTCAGCGGTACTTGCTAAAAAAATGGGCGCTAAAGAAACCATCGTTCGAGTGCGAAATCCTGAATACTCTAATGCCTATTTTAAAGAGAAAAATATTCTTGGATTTTCACTTATCGTTAATCCAGAACTCTTAGCAGCCCGTGCCATCTCAAATATCATCGATTTCCCTAATGCCCTCTCAGTTGAGCGTTTTGCTGGAGGTCGTGTCAGCCTGATGGAGTTTGTTATCAAAGATTCTAGCGGGCTCTGTCAAATGCCAATCTCAGACTTCCGTAAGAAATTTGGCAACATCATTGTCTGTGCTATGGAAAGAGACCATCAACTCATGATTCCAAGTGGTGATGTTACTATCCAGGACAAGGATCGGATTTTTGTTACGGGAAATCGTGTGGATATGATGCTTTTCCACAACTATTTCAAATCGCGTGCAGTGAAAAGTTTGCTTATCGTTGGAGCTGGAAAAATTGCCTACTATCTTGTTGGCATCTTGAAAGACAGCCGTATTGACACCAAGGTCATCGAAATTAATCCTGAAAGAGCTCGTTTCTTTAGTGAAAAATTCCCTAATCTCTATATTGTTCAGGGAGATGGAACTGCAAAAGATATCTTACTAGAAGAAAGTGCTCCTAGCTATGATGCAGTCGCAACCTTAACCGGGGTTGATGAGGAAAACATCATCACCTCTATGTTTCTTGACCGTGTTGGTGTTCAGAAAAATATCACCAAGGTCAACCGGACCAGCCTCCTAGAAATTATCCATGCGCCTGATTTTTCAAGTATCATCACGCCGAAAATCATCGCAGTGGATACCATTATGCACTTTATCCGTGGTCGGGTAAACGCCCAATACTCAGATCTTCAAGCCATGCACCATCTTGCAAATGGTCAAATTGAAACCCTACAATTCCATATCAAGGAAGCTAATAAAATGACTGCCAAACCCCTTTCACAGTTAAAATTGAAGAAAGGGGTTCTCATCGCAGCCATTATCCGAAAAGGAAAAACAATCTTCCCGACTGGAGAGGATATACTTGAGGTAGGAGACCAGTTACTGGTAACCACCCTGCTGCCAAACATCACCAAGATTTATGATTTGATTGAGAGGTAAAAAATGAATAAAAGTATGATTCGTTACCTCCTCTCAAAACTTCTCTTGATTGAGGCAGCTCTCCTTCTAGTACCTGTTGGTGTAGCGACCTATTACCAAGAATCCAGCCAAGTATTTATAGCTCTTTTTTCTACGATTGGAATATTAGTCCTTCTTGGTTGTCTTGGCGTTTTACGGAAACCTAAAAATCAACGGATTTACGCCAAGGAGGGAGTCTTAATCGTTGCCCTCTGTTGGATTCTCTGGTCTTTCTTTGGTGGCCTCCCCTTTGTCTTTTCAGGACAAATCCCCAGCATCATCGATGCCTTCTTTGAAATCAGTTCTGGATTTACGACGACTGGTGCTACTATCCTAACAGATGTTTCCGTTCTCACTCGTTCCCTCCTCTTCTGGAGAAGTTTTACCCACTTGATTGGAGGGATGGGGGTGCTTGTCTTTGCACTTGCCATTATGGACAATGCCAAGAATAGCCACTTGGAAGTGATGAAGGCTGAGGTCCCTGGACCTGTCTTTGGCAAGGTCGTATCCAAGCTAAAAAACACTGCCCAGATTCTCTATCTGCTTTATCTGGCTCTCTTCTCCCTTTTTGTGGTTATCTACTATCTAGCAGGCATGCCTCTCTATGATAGTTTTGTCATCGCTATGGGAACAGCAGGAACTGGGGGCTTTACCGTCTATAACGACGGAATTGCCCACTATGGTAGCTCACTCATCACATATCTAGTTAGTATCGGAGTTCTGGTTTTTGGGGTTAACTTTAATCTCTACTACTACCTCATGCTCCGTCGGGTCAAGGCCTTCTTTGGAGATGAAGAACTGCGAGCATATATAATCATTGTTCTAGTTTCTACCGGCTTGATTACGCTTAATACGCTCCACCTCTACCAAGGGGTCTCTAAAAGTGTTGAAATGGCCTTCTTTCAGGTTTCCAATATCATCACGACAACAGGTTTTGGTTACGGAGATATTACCAACTGGCCCCTCTTCTCCCAATTTATCCTTCTCTTCCTCATGGGAATCGGTGGATCAGCTGGCTCAACTGCAGGTGGTCTTAAGGTGATCAGAGGACTCATCCTCTCTAAAATCGCAAAAAATCAGATTTTGTCCACCTTATCCCCTCACCGTGTTTTGACTCTACACGTCAATAAAACTGTGATTGATAAGGATACCCAGCACAAAATTCTTAAATATTTTGCTATCTATATGATGATCATTCTTTCTCTCATCTTTATCGTCAGTCTTGATAGTAATGATTTTCTAGTCGTGACCAGTGCGGTCTTCAGCTGTTTTAACAATATCGGACCTATTCTAGGTACAACATCGAGTTTTGCCATCTTCAGTCCCATCTCTAAAATCCTGCTCTCATTTGCAATGATAGCGGGTCGCTTAGAGATCTATCCAATTTTGCTCCTCTTTATGAAACGTACCTGGTCTAAACGTTAATTACAATATAATCCCCCTTTTACAAGCAAGTAAAAGGGGATTTTTTCTATTAAAAATGAGAAGACCTTTTGGTCCTCTCCGAATCTAATTATTTTTTAAGAGCTTCCTTGTAACGAGCAAGTTCTGCTTGATTGGCCCAAACATAGTGACCTGGACGGATTTCCACCATAGATGGCTTGTCTGTCTCATAGTCATGTTGGTCAGGGTCGTAAACTTTCAAGACTTTCTTGCGTTCCAAGATTGGATCTGGAATCGGTACAGCAGATAGAAGCGCCTGAGTATATGGGTGGACAGGATTGTTAAACAACTCCTCTGTCTCCGCCACTTCGACGATAACTCCCTTATAGATAACTGCGATACGATCTGAGATAAAGCGAACAACTGACAAGTCATGCGCGATAAAGAGATAAGTCAAGCCCAACTCTTTTTGGAACTTCTTGAGCAAGTTCAAGACTTGCGCACGTACTGATACGTCCAAGGCTGAAATTGGCTCATCCGCAATAACGAAATCAGGCTCCATCACAAGGGCACGGGCAATCCCGATACGCTGGCGTTGCCCACCAGAAAACTCGTGTGGATAACGGGTCAAGTGTTCTTTCAAAAGTCCAACTTCGTGAATCATCTTTTGAACTTTTTCTTTACGATCTTCTTCGTCTTTGAACAAGTGGTAGTTGTAAAGACCTTCAGAGATGATATAGTCAACCGTCGCACGCTCATTCAAGCTGGCTGCAGGGTCCTGGAAAATCATCTGGATGCGACGGATCAAGTCTGATGATTCCTTATGAGATTTTTTCCCATTAATCTTATGACCATCAAAGATGATTTCACCTTTACTAGTATTATTTAGACCAATAATAGCACGACCAATGGTTGTTTTCCCACTACCAGACTCACCTACAAGAGAGAATGTTTCTCCCTTGTTGATAAAGAAGTTGGCGTTTTTAACCGCAACAAACTTCTTACTTCCTTCACCGAAGGAAATTTCTAAATCTTTAATTTCTACTAATTTTTCAGACATTCCCTTCCTCCTAGTCTTCTAGATGAGCAAAGCCCATTTTATCACGAATCTTGTCATGCAAATCTGCGATGACCCCAGGTTTTTCAACTTTAGGAGCATTCTCATGAAGCAACCAAGTCTTAGCCCAGTGAGTATCAGTGACTGAAAACTGAGGTGCTTTTTGTTCAAAGTCAATTTGCATCGCATAATCTGAACGAAGGGCAAAGGCATCACCTTTCAACTCAGCATAAAGAGACGGTGGTGTTCCAGGGATAGAGTACAATTCCCCTTTATCATCAGCAAGCTGAGGCAAGCTAGACAAGAGACTCCAAGTATATGGATGACGTGGGTCGTAGAAAACTTCCTCAACAGTTCCGTATTCTACAATTTCACCAGCATACATAACCGCTACCTTATCCGCAATACTTGCTACCACACCAAGGTCATGCGTGATAAAGATAATGGTAAAGTGGTACTCATTTTGCAAGGTTTTAAGCAAATCAATGATTTGCGCTTGAATGGTAACGTCAAGGGCCGTTGTCGGTTCGTCACAGATTAAGATATCTGGACGACAGGCAAGGGCAATCGCGATAACGATACGTTGACGCATCCCTCCAGAATATTGGAAAGGATACTCGTCAAAACGTTTTTCAGCGTCTGGAATTCCGACCTTGTTCATATAGTCGATTGCCATCTCTTTGGCTTCCTTGGCTGTTTTTCCTTGGTGTTTAACGATAACTTCAGTAATTTGGCTACCAATTGTATTGATTGGGTCCAAACTTGTCATAGGATCTTGGAAGATGGTCGCAATTTTAGCACCACGAATCTTCTCCCATTCCTTGTTAGAAGTAAGAGCTGTCAAGTCTTGTCCACGATAGTCAATACTTCCTTGGGCAATACGTCCATTGTCTTCTAACATCCCTGTAAAGGTTTTTGTTAATACAGATTTACCAGAACCTGACTCACCCACCAAGGCAAGAACTTCCCCTTCAATCAGGTCCAGAGAAACTCCTCGGATAGCTGTCAGAACTTTGTCACGAACGTCAAATTCCACGACAATATCGCGAGCAGTCAAAATTACATCTTTTCCTTTTATCATGTCTACTCCTATCTATGTGTACGTGGATCACTAGCATCCGCTAGGTTTTGACCAACAACAAAGAGAGATAGGGAAACCAAGATCAAGGTTGTCAACGGAATCCAGAACAAGTAGGCGTTGGTCGTAACGTTTTGTGAGTAATCTGAGATCAAACGTCCCAAACTTGGCACTGTTACAGGCAATCCCAATCCAAAGAAGGAAAGGAAGGCTTCATAAGAGATGAAGCTTGGCAACATCAAGGTCATCGTAGAAACAATAACAGATACCAATTGTGGCATGATGTTTTTAACGATGATTTTAAAGGTTGGTGTTCCAAGTGTTTGAGAAGCAAGGTTGTATTCCAAATCACGGTAACGCATGATTTGGATACGAATCATATAAGCAATCCCAATCCAAGTTGTCACACTCATGGCAAAAATCAAATTCCAGAAACCAGCACCGATTGAGTAAGTCAAGACAATGACAATCAAGAGAGATGGAATGTTTGAAATAATGTTATAAACTTCCATCATGACGCGGTCAACGGATTTTGAAATCCCCCAAATTCCACCAACAATAACCCCAATCACAAGGTTGATAAAAGTGGCAATTACAGAGATAAGAATTGAATTACGCGCACCAAACCAAACCCCATCAAACAAGGATTTACCATTGCTATCTGTACCAAACCAATGTTCAGCATTGGGCTTGATAAAACGAGCAGAGAAGTCATTGACTTTACTTACATCGTTGAAGTCAAAATCTGAGAACATTGGGTAAATAAAGCTCATCAAGATAATGGCAACCAAAATTCCTAGCATAAAGACGGTTGATTTTTTCTTTAGAAATTGTCTAAATACAGAACCCCAGTATGAATAGGCAGGAGCATCAATTGTTTCAGAGGCAAAATCATCACGTTTTACGAACTGAAATTTTTCTTTATCGATTGTTGACATTATTTGCCTCCTTTCTCTGTCAATTTAATACGTGGGTCAAGCATGGTCATCCAGATATCTCCTACAAAGAGTGAGAAGATAGAAATACATGTAAAGATAAAGACGAGACCAACAACCATTGAGTTGTTTGATGCCTTAACAGAGTCAATCAACATTTTACCCATACCTGGGAAAGCGAAGACCGTTTCTGTCAATGTTGCACCACCGATAACCCCGATTACGGCACCAGGAATACCTGAAACCAAAGGAACCATGGCATTTTTAAAGATGTGTTTATTTGAAATTTCTTTTTCAGACAAACCTTTTGCACGAGCAAAACGAACGAAGTCCTGAGATTGCAAGTCGATCATGTAACGACGAATCCAGATAGCCGTACTTGGTGCTCCCAGCAAACCTAGAATGACTGCTGGTAAGACATAAGAACGCCAATCTCCAGCCCCCAAGATAGGAAATGAATCTGGAAGACCAATAGATGATCCAATCAAACGCACGATGTAAACCAAGGCAATCGTTGGAAGGGCAAGCAAGAAGGTTAGAGCACCTGTCGAGAAGCTATCAATCCAAGTATTCTTGTGGCGAGCCATAGCAGATCCAAGAGGGATGGCAATCGCATACGAAATGATCAAACCGATCAAACCAGCAACCGCTGAGCTTGCAATCATTGATGGATATTGATAATTGCTTTCTGTAGCTGTATATGGATCATCTTTACCATAGTTGGCTACCTCACGCGCATCTGCTTGGCTTGGAGATTTGTAGGTACGAGAGTAAATATCTACAGATGAAGTCTTTTTACCCGTAGGGAATTGAACTTCTGATGTCTTAGTTTGTCCCTGACCTTGTGTGATAACCTGAAGCACTGGTGTGTTTGCATAAGTTGGGTAAGAATCTCCCAAGTTAATGTTCACAAAGTTTTGGTGTACAAATGGGAATTGATTGTTGAAATACAAAAGGTATTTATGTTTTGTACCTGAACCAACCAATGACCAACCGATAGCAGGATCATTTTCGAAACGAAGATAACGTTGCAAGTTTGGATTTTCAGGGTCTTGAATCTTGTTTGTATGATCAATATCAATCAAGTTTGAATAGAATTTGAAAACACGTTCAAAAATCGGAATTTCACGCGTAGCATAGAATTGACCACTTTCCGAGAATACACCGAGTGTCCAACCATTACCGAGTTGGTTGATGTATTTTTCGTAGATTGCCTTGTTAGTATCATTGGCATCCACTGTTACAGACGAGTCCATTGTACTCGCTCTTTCTTGTAACTCCTTGGTATCGTAGTACTCAATGTAGCCCATCCGCTCATAAACGGTATTTTCATAATCATCCCGCTTATCAGCTGTAGTTGCAATCTTGTTATAGTTGGTATCCTGCTTGAAAATCAGTTTCCGAGGAACCATCGTATAGATAATTGTGTAGGTCAAAGTTGTCACCAAGAAAATAGACAACAGTGAACGCAATACACGCATAAAAATATATTTCTTCATATCGTTTCCTTTTAAAATCCCAAAAGAACCTTCTCCTCATGGAGAGAAAGTTCTCTTGAGAGTTATTTATTTAACGTGATTAGCCAATTCTTTTTGAACTTTTTCGTTTGCTTCTTTTTTCTCTTTGAGCCATTTCTCACGAGCTTGTTCATATTCCGCTTTTGTTACAGTCTTACTTTGTAATTTAATGTATTTGAAGTAAAGGTCTGAACTCTTATCTCCTGATTGACCATATGGAGCTGTGAATGGTACGACACGAGAAATGAATGGTGCTGCACCACTACCAGACATAGCAGGAATAAAGAGAGAGCTATCTGTCAACCAAGCTTGAGCTGCTGCGTATTTTTCATAACGAACATTCAAGTCTGTAGTTTCTTTAGCAGCTTCATCAACTAACTTATCGTATTCTTTCAAGCCAACTTTGTCAACCGCTGGGTTATCCGGATTATCAAATCCCATATATGTTTTGGTTTGGGACTTGTTTGTTGATTTGAGGATATCAAGATAAGTTGATGGGTCTTCATAGTCTGGATTCCATCCAACTGCACCTGAAAGATCCCAGTCCTCTGCTGCTGCATTTGGTGCATGGTATGTGATATTCATTGCCTCATCTTTAGAAATTTGATGAATATCAATGACTACGTTTTCTTCTCCGAGCACTTTTTCAACTGTCTGTTTGAAGGATTGGATACGAGCAACATACCCTTTGTTTGTTTGATCTACTGGAATATCCAAATGGATTGGGAATTTCACGCCTTCTGCTTCCAATGCAGTCTTAGCTTTTGCTAGTTCTGCTTTGGCTTTATCGGCGTTGAAGAGTCCATCTTGACCATCAGCTAAGTTTACGTTTTTCCATTCATCACCATAAGCTGCCATCTTTTCGGTCACCAAGTCACCAAAAGTCTTTTCACCTGCTGAGACAAAGTCTGGTTTGACAAAGAGATTACGAACGGCAAGAGGAGCTGCTTCAGTACCATTGATCTGTGCTGAATAAGCTGTACGGTCAAAAGCAAAGTTCAAGGCCTGACGGAAGTCTTTGTTAAGGAGGGCTTTCTTAGTTGATGTTTTTTCCTCGTCAGTTGTTTTGGCAGTATACTTGTAACCTTGACGATCAATGTTTACACCTAAACCAGCGATTCCTGGTCCAGCTGGTGTATAGTAGATATTGTCCTTGTAGTCTTCTGCCACTTTAGAATAGTTTGAACTTGTAGGGAAGAGACGAGCATAGCTATAAGCTCCACTTGTAAAGTTGCGTTCAAGAGATTCTTGGTCGGAACCATCATAGAAAGCAAGGGTAACTTTGTCAAGGTGAACATTGTCTTTATCCCAATACTGTTCATTCTTAGCGAATTCGATAGAAGATTTAGCTGTTAAACTTTTCAGCAAGAACGGACCGTTGTAAAGCAAAGAAGTTGGATCTGTTGGTTTAGCAAAATCATCTCCTTTTGATTTTTCAAATTCCTCGTTTAATGGCCAGAAGATTGAGTAGGACATCTTAGAGTTCCAGTATGGTTCTGGCTGGTTCAAAGTATACTCAAGAGTATAGTCATCAACTGCCTTAATACCTACTGTAGAAAAATCCTTTGAATTTCCAGCTACATAGTCAGATAAACCTTTAACAGAATTCTCTGCTAGATAAAGTGCTTCTGACTTTTTATCTGCTGCGTGTTTTAAACCATTTACAAAGTCTTTAGCTGTCACTTCAGCATATTCTTCCCCCTCAGAGGTGAACCATTTGACACCTTTACGAATCTTGTAGGTATAGGTCAAACCGTCTTTTGAAACTGACCAGTCTTCTGCAACTGCAGGAGTCAAATTCCCATATTTGTCATTTGTAAAGAGACCATCGATACCATTTGAAGTGGCAACTTTAGTGCTTTGTTTCCCTGAAATGAGGTAATCCAATGTTTCTGGGTCAGATGAATAAACATAACCAAAAGTTTTTGGTGCTGCTGAATCAGATGATTTTGAAGAACTGCAAGCAGCTAATACTCCTGTTGCTAATAAAGCAATACCTGCTGCAACAAATACTCTACTTTTTTTCATATTTTTAACTCCTCTTGAAAAATTTAGGCTTACTGGAAATTATAACATATATCTTCTAAAAAGTAAACGAATTTTCAGAATATTTAGGCGTCCATCTACAAAAAACTTTCATTTGTCAAAATTATTGCACTCTTTGTTTGTGTCTACGAAAAATACTTTCCCGTTTATCTCTCCTTAAAACGATATTTGTACAAGTTTTTCTCACCTCCTCGATAATAAACCATTTTTTAAAATTGGATTTTCGATTAAGAAAGTATTGACGTAAAATGATTTTCAAGGTATAATATTAAACGTTGAGGCGGTATAGCCAAGTGGTAAGGCACGGCTCTGCAAAAGCTTGATCGTCGGTTCAAATCCGTCTACCGCCTTATAGTAAACCAAAAGACTCCTCGTGAGTCTTTTTTCTTATAAATGGGAGCTTGGGCACCTGAAGGTGTCTCAAGCTCTTTTATTCTGTTTCTTCTTCATTTTCTATTTCAGTGATTTGAACTTTCACCTTAGTGACACGTCCGTTTTTCACCTTGTCGTTGGTGAGTTTGATTTGTTTGTTTTGGTTAACCAATTCAAAACTGATTTTTTCAGTTGTTGGAATGGTTCCAACTCCGGTTAGATAGTAGCCTGCGATAGTATCAACGTCATCACTTTCCAATTCAACATTAAAATAGGCATTGAAGTCATTGAGTGTCATCGTCCCTTGAACGATATAAGTATCGTCCCCAATTGGGTAAACCTCAATTTCTGCTCGGTCTGTCTCGTCGTCGATTTCTCCGACAATCTCCTCCAGCAGGTCCTCCAGTGTGACCAGACCAGCCATACCACCATATTCATCGAGCAAAATGGCCATCTGTCTCTGGGTATTTCGCAATTCTTTTAGCAAGTCATCCACAAAAATAGTTTCAGGGACAAAGAGTGGATCTTGTAAGATCCTCTTCCAGACAATATTGTCAAAACCATCCACAAAGGCCGCCTTAAGAAGACTCTTGGTGTGAATAATCCCAATCACATTGTCCTTATCCCCATCATAAACTGGGATACGGGAAAAGTTTTGTTTTAAAATACTTTGGATAATAGTTTGACTATCATCCTGAATATCCACCATAAAGGCATCCGTTCGAGGAACCATGACTTCTCTCGCCATCAGTTCATCTAGAGAGAAAATCCCTTGTAACATCTCGATTTCGTCTGCATCCAAGGTTTCCTCACTTTTGGTCAACATGTACTCAATTTCATCTCGAGTCATTTTTTCATCCGCATCATCAAAGGTCATTGGTGTTAAACGACTCAAGAGATTGGTTGAAGCAGATAACAACCAGACAAAGGGACTGACAATCTTCCCAAGCCCAATAATTATCGGAACAGAGCGAATAGCTAAGGCATCTTTGAGATTGAGGGCAATTCGTTTAGGATAGAGTTCGCCAAAAACAATAGAGATGTAGGTCAAGAATGCCAAAGAGAGGAAACTTGCAATGGCGTAAGCCGTCTCTCCGCTTCCCATCCAAGATGCGATCACTTGTCCAAGGGTATCCGCCAATTTGGCCCCTGACAAGATCGTGATCAAGGTGATACCGACTTGAATGGTTGATAAAAAGTGATTAGGGTTTTCAAGTACCTTTAGCAAACGGATGTAGCGTTTATCGCCTTCTTCTGCTTTTTGCTCTACTCGGGCACGATTTAGTGACACCATAGCCATTTCTGTAGCTGAGAAAAAGGCATTTAAAAAGGTCAATACAACTAAAAGTACAAATTGCAGTAACAAATCCTGACTGCTCGGGTCTTCCATGGTCTTTCTCCTAAAATAGTATCTTGTGTTCCATTATATCATAAATTAGCGTAGGAATCACATTATTTTCTAATTTGCACGATCTCTCCCTTATCTATGATAGACAAAGGAGCTATTTTTATAGTATCTATTGTTTCTAATCTGTCACTGTTACTTGACCTGTTCGGTAGTCAAGCTGGATTCCCTTTTGAACATTGGGGATTAGGACATTGAATTCCAATTCGCCATCTGAAGACTTGGCTTCGATTTGTGAAGCGGATGGAACTAGATCCTCATTTGTCGCATAGTGGAGTGTCACGCGGTAACGAACCCTCTTATTTTGGTCCAAGGCTTTTCTGACCAAACTCTCATAGTAGTTCTGACCAGTCGAATCCTCAGCCTGCGCTTGGTTCGCCCAAGCTGTCTGGACTGCAATGTTCTTGGGATTGCTAGTAGAGGCATCAAAACCATCCAAACCACCTATCAAAGCATAGCCTAGTAGGTGTCCTCTATCAACTGCATGTGTATAGGCTCCCTTTAGATTCTTGACCTGATGCCATCCTGGTGGTGTCCAAGAGGACGAGCCGTTGCCTGTTTCTTCACGATTTTTATACTGCCGAGTCGCTTTGGATAAGAGAGCATTGGCAACCGTTGGGACTGTCTCTTTCCCGACTGGTTTTGTTTTATTATCCGCGTAGGGTTTGCTAGAAACTTTGGCATCTAGATTGGTTTTATTGCCATTTACGACAAAGGCACCTGCCCCATTCCATTCTAGACCACCTTTTATTTGATTCTTGATCGACTCAGTTAAGACACTTTCTGCCAACTCCTGACTAGGAGCTTCTGAAGCTTGTTTTTTCTGACTAACTTTGGTTCTAGGGCTATTTGGTGCTGTCTGCATCTGCTTGATATAATAGCTTCCAGCAGCCAAGAGTAAGAATATGAGTAACCCTACCAGGGTCTGTCTTGTTTTTTTGTTCATTTTTCTCCTTATTTCTTTAGAAAAAGACTGGTCTCCCAGTCTAATTTCCTGTAAATTTGCTAATCAATTCTTGCCACTTCGCTGGAGACAAAATCGCCCATGGATCCTGTCCCTTTCCTAAGATACCATAGCCAACCATCAAGCCGATTCCTAAAGCAAGAAAGCCTAGCAATAGTACGATAAAAATCAACAGTAAGCGACGGAGTACATAGCGTATTCTCTTATTTTTTTTATTTCTATTCCTCTTCATCGTCAACCTCAATCCGCTGAATCTTCGCTCCTAGCTGAGCTAACTTCTCATGGAAACGGTAGTAACCTCTATCAAGGTGGACTAACTTACCGACAACTGTTTCTCCTTGCGCCACCAGACCTGTCAAAATCAAAGCAGCACTAGCGCGAAGGTCCGTTGATAGTACTTCGGCTCCCTGTAAGGCTTGTCCCCCAACAATACGAGCTGTGTCACGGATAATCTCTGAATACAGGCCCATACGGCGCATTTCCTCTAAGTGTTGGAAGCGATTCTCAAACACCGTTTCCACCATGGTGGATTCCCCTTTTGCAACTGTCATCAGAGCTGTAAATTGCGCCTGCATATCTGTTGGGAAGCCTGGATGTGGTAAAGTTTTTACATGAACAGCCTTGAGGTTTTCAAGTTGAGAACGAACACGGATGCCTTCTGATTCCTCTGTCACTTCAACACCCATTTCAAGTAGTTTTGAGATTAAGGGGCGATTATGTTCCCAGACTGCATCACGAACGAGGACATCTCCGCCAGTCATAGCTGCAGCCACCATAAAGGTTCCGGCTTCGATACGATCTTGTACCACATTATGAGTTGTTCCATGGAGTTCCTCAACACCAGTCACTGTGATTGTTTCTGTACCGGCTCCCTTGACCTTGGCTCCCATTTCATTAAGGAGAATAGCGAGGTCAACAATTTCTGGCTCACGCGCAGCATTTTCAATCACTGTCACACCATCAGCTAAAGTCGCTGCCATCATCAAGTTTTGTGTTGCGCCGACACTAGGGAAGTCCATGTAGATATGAGCGCCATGCAAGTGGTCTGCCTTGGCTTCGATGTAACCAGCTGTCTGAGTGATTTTAGCCCCCATAGCTTCCAAACCTTTGAGGTGGAGGTCGATCGGACGACTCCCGATAGTGCATCCCCCTGGCATGGATACCTTGGCATGACCTACACGAGCAAGGATTGGTCCCAAGACAACGATGGATGCTCGCATCTTGCTGACATATTTATAAGGAGCTTCCTCCGTGATATCACCAGTCGCATCAACCTCGACAACATGAGCTTCCTCATCAAAGTCCACCTTGGCATTCAGACCACGAACTACTTGATTCATGGTGAACACATCTGACAAGATTGGGACATTTTGTAAGACTGTCTTACCCTTGCTTGCTAGAATAGTCGCTGCCAATAAAGGTAAGACTGCATTCTTTGCTCCCTCGATCGTCACACTCCCAACCAGACGATTATCTCCGCCTTGAACCACAATTTTTTCCATAGTTATTTCCTTTACTTTTGATTTTATAATAGTCCTCTAAGCGCTTCTTGCCACAGTTGGTACAAACTGATAAAGAATGAACTCAAGATGTAGCCCATCACAATACTAAAGAAGCCTACCAACAAACGAACCTTTTTTGTGTTAGTAGCGTTCACTTTTAAAACCTTTTCCCATCTAACAAGATCCTTCAAAAGGTAAAAACTCAAATAAATAAAGAGTAGATGACTACTTAGAGTGAATAATAATTGAACCATTTGACTATTATACCATCTTATCCGCTTGCGCGCTAGTTTTCAATTTTTCTACAAATTAGGGATTGTTTTTAAGATAATCAATTGCATCCTGCAAAGTCTTAACAGGAACGATTTTCATCTCTGTTTTGATCGTTTTAGCAGCTTCTAGGGCTGTTTCATAGTTGCTTTTCGCATTGGGATCTGCTTTTTTTGCTTCCTCGGTGACTGGATTGTCAGGAGCAAAAAAGATGTTCGCTCCCTGACGAGAGGCTGCAACTACTTTTTTGTCAATTCCACCGATGTCGCCAACATTTCCATCGCGATCAATGGTTCCCGTTCCCGCAACGATGCGACCATTACGAAGTCCTGGATCTGCTATCTGGGTGTAAATAGCTAGGCTAAACATGAGACCGGCACTTGGCCCGCCTATACCAGCTGTTGAAAAGCGGATTGGAACATCACTGGTCACTTCCGTACGGTCAATCAAACCAATCCCAATCCCATTTTTTCCGTTTTCGAGAGTGATAATTTTACCTTCAGCAGACTTGACTTTTCCGTCTTCTTCATAGGTCACCTTGACCGTATCTCCTAATTGTTGAGAGTTGACATAGTCGACCAAGTCTTTTGAACTGTCAAACGTTTTATCATTAACAGCCGTCACGGTATCCGCAATGTTCAGAATGCCCTTAAAAGTTGAATTGTCCGTCACGGTCAAGACATAGACACCCAGGTACTTGAGTTCGATATCCTTTCCAGCCGTCTTCAAGCCCTGATACTTGGCCATGTTTTGGGATGTTTGCATGTAGAACTGATTGATCCGCATAAACTCCGCATCAGTAGAGCCACCCGTAGTCTCCTTGGCACTTCTAATATCCGTGAAAGGTGTTAACCAAGCATAGACAAGATGTGATAGGGTTGCGTGTCGAATACCGACTGTTACAAACTGGTAAGCTCCTGCTTCTGTATCTTCTGTTTCATTGACTTTTAAAACTTGACGAATATCTTCCGCTCCACCTGGAACTTCTATGTAGTAGGGTAAAGGTACTACAAAAGCTAAAAAAGTCACTACTAGTGCTAGGATGACATATAAGGGCCATCTAGTTTTTTTCTTCATGTTCTAATTCCTCCACAACACTGTTTGGGACATATTGCTGAATCTCCTGACCAAACTTCAGAAGTTCTCTCACGGCTGAAGAGCTAATATAAAGATGCTCTGGGCGACTATATAGGTAAATGGTTTCGATTTCTGGAGCCAGTTGATGATTGTAGTAATCAAAACTAGACTCGTATTGCAAGTCTGTGGCATTCCGCAAGCCACGGACAAGGGTTTTAGCCCCCAGTCTTCTTGCAACATCGACGACTAGCTGGTCATGAGAAGCTAGGACCTCTACATTATCTAAATGCGCCACCGCTTTTTTGACTGCCCGTTTGCGGTTTTCAACAGGGAAAAAACCTTGTTTGTGGGGATTGTAGAACACCCCGACATAGAGCTTATCAAAGAGTCTGCTGGCACGTTCAATGATATCCAGATGTCCATTTGTCATCGGATCAAATGAACCGGTAAATAATCCAATTTTATCTGACATAGACTGTCACCTTACTAATCCCATATATTTTTTCCTTCCAGATGCCTAAGCAGGCGATTTCTTCTGGAAGTTCTACAGACTTATCGGTTTCGCAGACAACCATGATTTCCTCGGAAAATAGGTTTCTTTCTGCCATTTTTTCGATATCTGCAACGATTTGTTCCTTGGCATAGGGAGGGTCTAAAAAGACCAGGTCAAAGGGACCTGTCACCTGCTCCAAGGCCCGTTCAGCCTCCATCTTTAAGAGCTGAAATTTGGAAACTTCCTTGGTCATTTGGATATTTGCAGCGACGATAGCTTGTGCCCTTCTATCCCGTTCCACTAAGACAGCATGGGACATCCCTCTTGACACAGCTTCAATAGACAGACCACCACTGCCAGCATAGAGATCCAAGACACGACCACCCTCAAAATAGGGACCTATCATGTTAAAGATAGCTCCACGCACCTTATCTGATGTCGGCCTCGTCGTCTTGCCTTCTAGCGTCTTGAGGGGACGCCCTCCGTAGATTCCTGATACGATTTTCATACCGTTTATTATACCAAATTATAGGCAAAAAGAGAAAGAAAACCGAACCTTGCGGTTCGATTCTCTACAAAATATTTTCGTACGTATCGCGAACTTCTTGAGGCCAGACACTGGTCTGAACCTCTCCGATGTGTTTCTTACGAAGAAGGAACATGGCCATCCGAGACTGTCCGATACCCCCACCGATAGTCAGTGGGAAAAGACCATTAAGCAAGGCTTTATGCCATTCCAGCTCAAGACGATCTTCGTCTCCTGTAAGAGCCACTTGGCGACGAAGGGTATCCTCATCTACCCGAATTCCCATAGAAGAAAGTTCAAAGGCACAACCAAGAGATTCGTTCCAAACTAGAATATCCCCATTTAGTCCCTTATAGCCATTTTCAGACTCTGTTGTCCAGTCATCGTAGTCAGGTGCACGGCCATCATGAGGTTTCCCGTCAGGCAACTCGCCACCAATACCAATCAAGAAGACTGCACCGAACTCTTTACAAATCTCATTTTCGCGCTCTTTCGGTGTCAAATCTGGGTAGCGTTCTACCAACTCTTCTGTATGGATGAAGGTGATTTGTTTTGGCAAGATAGATTCGATATCATAGCGGGCTTCTACTGCTAGCTCTGTCAGACGAATAGCCTTATAAATCTTCTCAACTGTTTCTTTGAGATAAGCGATATTGCGTTGACCATTTGGAATCACCTTCTCCCAGTCCCACTGGTCTACATAAACAGAGTGGGTCGCATCCAGCGAATCTTCGTCTGGACGAAGGGCCTTCATGTGAACAAACAGACCTTCTCCTTCACCGAAACCAAAGCGAGCCAAAGTGTGACGTTTCCATTTGGCAAGTGAGTGAACGACTTCATAGGTTTCATCTGGAATCTGCAAGACCTTCACCGATACTGGATGTTCGACACCGGACAGGTTGTCCTGCATCCCATCCCCGACCTTGCTCAAGATAGGTCCCTGAACCTCGACAACTTCTAACTTATCTTTCAAATACTGGGTAAAGGTGTTTTTAACAAAAGAAATTTCTTCTTGCTGATGGATAAAACTTTTCTTCATAAATACTCCTAAAAACATAATTACTAGCATTATACTCCTATTTTTCAGAAAAGAAAAGGGCAAATAAGAAAAAGTCAGCGCACTTTCGAACACTGACTCTATAGATTTTTAATCGTTTCGACCAAAGATTCGTAAGATGCTAAGGAAGAGGTTGATAAAGTCTAGGTAAATGCTGAGTGCCATTGAAATAACCCAGCCTGTCGCTACTTGTCCTCGTGACTGCTCATAAACATAGCGAATCTTTTGGTTGTCCCAAGCAATCAAACCTGAGAAAACCAAGACCATGGCAATACTAATCATGTAGTCAAAGAAACCACTAGCTAAGAAAATATTCACAATCATGGCAATGATGAGGCCAACAAGCGCCGCCATCAGAGCTCGTCCCATTCCACTCAAATCTTTCTTGGTGAAAATCCCGATTGCCGCCATGACAAAGAAGAGTAGGGCACTGGATACAAAGGCTGATAAGACGGTCCCAGGTGTATAGAAGGCTACGACAAAGCTGAGCGTAAATCCATTTAAAACAGAATAAACTAAAAATACTGGGAGAGCTGCTGGGCTATTTTTGGCAGCCATACTACTTGCAACAAAGACCAGAGCAAGTTCTGCAAAAGTTGCAATCATCAGCCAGAGACGGCCATGCATTAAAAAGTAGACCAATTGGGACTGAAAGACTGTCAACATCAAAGCTGACACGAGAGCCGATAGACCTATTCCAAGTCCCACAAAGGCATAAACCTTAGCGTAAAATTGATTGAGACCTGAACGTTCTTGAATAATCGTTTGATTCATTCTGATTCTCCTTTTTCTATAAATATGTCTTGATTATAACAAAGATTTTATAAATTAGCTGAAATAAAACATCAAAATGCCTGCTGCAACTGCCACGTTGAGGCTTTCTGCTCGACCTTTCATGCCTATATGAACCAGCTGATCAGCACTCTCAGCCATGACAGAACTAATCCCCTGCCCTTCATTTCCCATGACTAAAACAAAGTTCTCTAGTGAAGAAAGCTCACGATAATCCTTTGAATCTCTCGATAAGGTCGTTGCTAGAATGGGCAAATTGCTCTTCTTTGCCTCTTCTACAAAGCTGGTAAGAGGCATACGATAGATAGGCAAGTGAAAATGACTTCCTTGCATGGAACGTAGGGTCTTAAGACTGTAGATATCTGCTGACTTGTCTGAAACAATAACCCCTGTAAAACCTGCCGCATCCGCCGTCCGAATCATGGTACCCACATTGCCAGGATCTTGGACATCTTCTAAAAATAGAAACTTACCCTGATGGAGATCAGGCAGTCCCACTTCTTCTTTTTGAATCACTGCAACAATCCCTTGAGGAGTTTGCGTATCTGCCAAATCTAGCAAAATCTCCTCTGAAACCCAGACTGTTTGAGGAAAAGCCGCTAGCTGATCTCGGTAACTTTCTAGGGCAAAAATCTTCTCAATCGTCACTCCTGCTTGAACAGCTTCTTCAAACAAGTGCCAGCCCTCGATCAAATAAACAGACTTTCGATATTTTTTTTGATGTAATTTCTTGGTATTTTTTACCACAGAATTGGCTTTTGAGGTTATAATAGTCATAGAAATATTATAACACAATCAAAGGGGTTTGGTATGCAAAAGGTTAGAATGATTGCCCAAGGCAGGGTGCAGGGTGTTGGTTTTCGCTGGGGTGTTTATACTTTAGCTCTTGAAATCGGTGGCATCACTGGTCGTGTCTGGAATAATGACGATGGCACAGTGGAAATTCTTGCTCAGGCAGACTCCTCTGCCACTATGGCAAAATTTATCCAAGAAATCCGAAAAGGTCCGACACCTTTTTCAAAAGTTACCTATCTAGATGTACAAATGAGCAACTTTTCATCCTATTCTGACTTCAAAGTCGCAAATTAGGTCTCTAGAACTATTGTATATTTTACAAAAAAACAGTAGAATAGAAAGGTATAATTTTTAAAGAAGGAATGAATACATTGAAATCTATTAAACGTTTTGCCCTCTCTGCTATGGGAGTGGCTATGCTACTCGTCTTGACAGGTTGTGTTTCTGTTGATAAAACGACTGGAGAACCAACAGGATTTATCTGGAACACCATCGGAGCGCCTATGGCAGAGGCTATCAAATACTTTGCTAATGATATGGGACTTGGTTTTGGAATGGGGATTATCATCGTCACCATTATCGTACGCTTGATTATCTTGCCACTCGGTATCTACCAATCATGGAAGGCGACACTTCACTCTGAAAAGATGAACGCTCTCAAACATGTGCTTGAACCACATCAAACCCGTCTCAAAGAAGCAACAACTCAAGAAGAAAAACTTGAGGCTCAACAAGCTCTCTTTGCTGCCCAAAAAGAGCACGGTATCAGCATGCTTGGCGGAGTCGGATGTTTCCCTATCTTGCTCCAAATGCCTTTCTTCTCTGCTATCTACTTTGCTGCCCAACATACTGATGGAGTTGCTCAAGCAAGCTACCTAGGAATTCCTCTAGGGTCTCCAAGTATGATTTTGGTTGCCTGTGCTGGTGTCCTTTACTATCTTCAATCGCTCCTTTCACTTCACGGAGTAGAAGATGAAATGCAAAGAGAACAAATCAAGAAAATGATCTACATGAGCCCACTCATGATTGTTATCTTCTCCCTCTTCTCACCAGCCAGTGTCACACTTTACTGGGTTGTCGGTGGTTTCATGATGATTCTCCAACAATTTATCGTCAACTATGTCGTTCGTCCAAAACTTCGTCAAAAAGTACGCGAAGAATACGAAAAGAACCCTCCAAAAGCAAGTTCTACTGCAGGAGTAAGAAAAGATGTGACTCCTAAGCAGGCTCAAGCGATCACAACCAATAAGAAAAAGAAAAACCGCAACTCTGGTAAACAACGATCTAGATAAGACTCAAAAGGCTTAGCTGAAAGGCTAAGTCTTTTTGCATCACAAAAGCCCGATGTCTCCATCAGGCTTCTTTTTTATCCATGAACACGTTTCATATAGTCTTGATAACTTTCTGTATCCATAAGCTCCTTGGCATTCTTGACACGATCTGCCGTTGGTGGCTTTACCCCTTCAAGCGAATATGGAATCCCAAGTTCACGCCACTTGAATTCTCCCATCGTATGATAAGGTAGAATTTCAAACTTATCAACGTTTTTGAGGGTTTTAACGAATTTACCGAGTTCGATCAAGTCGTCATCTCTGTCTGTCAATCCCGGAACCAGCACGTGGCGAATCCAAACAGGCTTCCCAATATCTGATAGGTACTGGGCACAGGCCAAGATGTTTTTATTGGTTTGACTTGTGACAATCTTATGCTGTTCTTCGTTGATTTCCTTGATATCCAAAAGAACCAAGTCTGTCACCGCCATGAGTTTATTAAACTTTTCGAGATAACGTGGTGTGTTACGGAAAGGAAGGGCACAGGTGTCCAAGGTACAATGGATTCCTTTTTCCTTAGCCTTGGTAAAGAGGGCAATCAAGAAATCAATCTGCAAGAGAGCCTCTCCACCACTGACAGTGATTCCTCCCTTATCTCCCCAGAAACCACGATAACGAAGAGCTTCTGTCAAGACATCATCCACTGTCCGTTCGCGTGATTTATTGGTCTCCATAGCCCATGTATCAGGGTTATGGCAGTACTGGCAACGCATGTGACAGCCCTGCAAAAAGACAATAAAACGAATCCCAGGACCATCTACCGCCCCAAAACTCTCTGTCGAATGCACCATTCCTGTCACTTGTCCATAGTCAATTGTTTCTTCAGACATATCGTCACCTTCCTTGAAACCGTTTTATAGTTTTATTATATCACGACTTGAGGGAAAAACAAGATTTTTGTCTATTTTTTAGAAAGCAATCTGTTTTTCACTTTCATTTTCATTTTTTTAATGATCGGGTTCAAAATCAAAACCATACAAGGTTGCAAAATAGTCCTCAGGGCGCTCTGCACGGCGGATTTGGCGGGTTTTGCCTTCTTCAGTATAGAGGATTTCTGCAGAGCGTAATTTGGCATTGTACTGATAACCCATGGAGAATCCATGTGCACCTGTATCATGAATCACCAGCAAATCACCGATTTCTGTATGAGGTAGTTCGCGGTTAACGGCAAATTTATCATTGTTTTCACAGAGAGATCCAACCACATCTACGATCTCCACTGGTCCATCTGGCTGCGTCAGATTGCTGATATGATGATAGGCACCGTACATGGCTGGGCGCATGAGGTTGACTGCCGAGGCATCCACACCCAGATAGGTACGGTAAGTTTTTTTCTTATGAGTGACTCTTGTGACGAGAGCTCCATGAGGGGCTAACATAAAGCGGCCTAACTCGGTGAAAATCTTGACTTGACCAAGTCCTGCAGGTGTAAGAACTTCCTCATAAACCTTACGCACCCCCTCACCAATCACAGCAATGTCATTTGGCTCCTGGTCTGGGCGATAATTGACTCCGATTCCGCCGGAAAGATTGATAAAGTCTAGCGAAATACCCAACTTTTCCTTAATTTCAACGGCTAATTCAAAAAGCTGACGCGCCAACTCTGGGTAGTAGAGATGGGTGACGGTATTGGATGCTAGGAAAGAGTGAATCCCAAATGTCTTGGCTCCTTTTTCCTTCAAAACCGCAACGGCTTCAAAAAGCTGATCCTTGGTCATGCCAAACTTGGCTTCTCCAGGATTGTCCATGATGTCTGTCCCTAGCTCAAAAACTCCTCCAGGATTGTAACGACAAGAGATGATTTCTGGAATGCCTGCCGCTCGCTCCAGATGTTCAATATCTTCAAAGGCATCCAAGTTAATGGTTGCGCCCAATTCACGCGCATAGGCATATTCCTTGTCAGGCGTGTTGTTAGAAGAGAACATGATCTCAGAACCGGGGAAATCCAGCTTATGGCTCATCAAGAGCTCCACGTAACTAGAACAGTCCACACCGCAACCTTCCTCTTTGAGAATTTTCAAGATGGCTGGGGTTGGAGTAGCCTTAACTGCAAAATATTCCTTAAAACCCTTATTCCAAGAAAAGGCCTGGTTGACGGCTCTTGCTTTTTCACGAATCCCCTTCTCGTCATACAAGTGGAAGGGAGTCGGGAACTCTGCAACAATTGTTTCTAAATCTTCTCGGCTGATAAATGGTGTTTTCATAAGCATCCTTCTATTCTGTTTGCAAAGAAAGGCTGGGACAATCGTTCCAACCTTTAGTTCTATCTCTTATTTGTCTTCGTCAAAGATATTTCCAATCTCAACATCGATGGATTGGTTCTTGACATCAATATTGGTTACTTTCAAGAGTGACTTGTAATCAAACTGCTTTTCACGTTCTTCTTGGGCATTGTCTGCAAAGACTGCGACACCAGCTAGTTCAGAGTCGAACTCACGCAAGAGACTAATCATACCGTTGACCGTTCCGCCACCTTTCAGGAAGTCATCCACGATCAAGACACGACTGCCTGCCTTGAGACTGCGTTTTGAAAGGAACATTTTCTCAATGCGGTCACCGCTGGAACCTGAAACATAGTTGACGCTGACCGTTGAACCTTCGGTAATTTTCAAGTCACGGCGCACAATGACAAATGGAACATTGAGGACATTGGCAACTGCATTTGCGAGCGGAACCCCTTTAGTTGCTACTGTCATAACAGCATCGATTTTTTGGTCCATAAAGCTCTTGGCAATGATGCGCCCAATATTTTTCAAAATGGCAGGTGTACTGAGCAAATCAGACAGGTAGATGTAGCCACCTGGCAAGATACGGTCGCTTTCTGAAAGTTTGTCACGCAAGTCTGCGATCATTTCTTTGGCTTCATGGCTTGAGATTGATGGTGTAAAGATAACGCCACCACCTGCTCCAGTCACAGTCTGAATATGACCGATTTCGATTTCCTCAAAGGCACGCTTGATAATCACGATATCCTCTGAGATAGAGGATTTAGCAGATTCGTACTTTTCTGCAAAGGTATTGAGACTGGTTAGTTTGTATGGATTATTAATCAAATAGTTGGAAATGACAACCATCCGGTCACTTCTTCTTAATTTCATTTTTATTTACCATTCCATTTAATTTTTATATTTTATCCATTATACCACATTCACATAAAAAAACGAACATTATTGCGTAAAAAATGCTCGTTTTTCTTAAATCATTAATCTAAATCTGGTTTATAGAAGGAACGATTGTCCATAGCGAAGATTTTATTGGTCATTTCTCCTTTATCCACCAAAGCAAGAGCTGTTGTCATCATCATCATGCTGGCATCGAGATTATCGATCATATGAATAATCTCTGCCTCCATAATGCGTGGACGGACTGGACTTCCATACTCTAGCAAGCCATGATGACTGAGGATGACATGGCGCAGTAACACCACTTCTTCTCTAGTATCATCGATGACTAGTTCCATGACTGTCTTAGTAATTTCACTATCAATGAGAGCAATATGTCCAAGGAGATTGCCTCGCACTGTGTACTCCGTCTGATCAGGACCACTGAGTTCTAAAACCTTAGCCAAGTCGTGCAACATAATCCCAGCATAGAGCAGGCTCTTGTTGAGCTGAGGATAGATATCGCTAATGGCATCTGCCAAACGCACCATGGTTGCCGTGTGAAAAGCCAAACCCGTTTCAAAGGCATGGTGGTTGGTCTTGGCAGCCGGATAGGAGTAGAATTCCTTATCATACTTGGTGTAGAGACTACGAACGATACGCTGCCAGACAGGATTTTCAATCTTGAAAATCATTTGCGACATGTAGTCACGAATTTCCTTGACATCAACCGGCGACTTGACCTTGAAATCAGCTGGATCATTGGGTTCCCCAGGCTGAGGCAAGCGAAGAGTAATTTGATTGACTTGAGGAGTGTTATTGTAAACTTCTCGACGTCCCTGCATGTGGACCACTTTCCCAGCGGTAAAGGCCTCAACGTTATGAGGTTGGGCATCCCAGAGTTTCCCTTCAATCTCGCCACTATCGTCTTGGAAGGTAAAGGCTAGGTAGTTTTTCCCAGCACGCGTCTGTCTCAGGTCAGCTGACTTGATCAGGTAAAAACCTTCAAACAGCTCATCTTTTTTCATGTGACTAATCTTCATATTCTTCCTCATTTTCTTGGAAATGGAGTAGATCAAGCGCAGGCTCACCTTCTGATAACTCAATGTGACGGAGCGTCCGCTCAATAGCTGTAGTGCGACGGTTTAATAATTCATCAATATTGCCAGAGGCATGTTGAAGATGTTTTTGTGCCTTAACCAAAATCCCCCCGAACTTGCCAAACTCAGTCTTAACGCTAGCAAGGGTCTTACTGATATGGTCGGCACTCTTTTGGATATTGAGAGTTTTGAAGCCAACCGATAGGGAGTTGAGCAGGGCTGATAGGGTACTTGGACCAGCAACAATAATCTGCTCCTCCCGTCTCAAATCATCAAAGAAGACCGGATTGCGAACAATCTCTGAGTAAAGTCCTTCTGTCGGAACAAACAAGACTCCAAAATTGGTCGTCCGAGGTGGCGCCAGATACTTGCTCTTGATATCCTTGGCAAAGCGCTTGACGCTTGCTAAAAGTGACTTGCGACAACGTTCAATCTCGTCCTTGTCACCTGCTTCATAGGCTTCTTCTAGGCGGTAATAATCTGCCAGTGGAAACTTGGAGTCAATCGGCAAATAGACATATTCCTGGCCACCCTGGCCAGGCAACTTGATGGCGTACTCTACTCGCTCGCTGGAGTTTTCAACCGTTGCATATTCTCGTTCATACTGGGCAGGTGTCATGATGTCCTCGATGATTTGGCCCAGTTGCAATTCTCCCAGAATTCCTCGCGTCTTGGTTCCAGAGAGAACCTTGTTGAGAGCACCGACATCACGGGCAACCGTCTGCATTTCTCCAAGGCCACGATTGACAGACTCTAGTTGCTTGGAAACTGTCTCGAAGGAAGCCTGCAAGCGTGTCTGCAAGGTCTTTTCCAACTTTTCCTCGACTGTTTGGCGCATTTGTTCTAAACGTTGCTCATTTGACTCCTGCAAGGCTTGGAGGCGTTGGTCGGTTTTGTCTCTAGTTTGAAGGAGATTATCTGTCATTTCTTGACGGACTTGAGTCAGACCTTGGTGCAACTCCATTCGCACTTCTTGCAGGCGATCGCTGACAGCCACTTCCAAGTCTTTTTGACCTAGCTGACTGGCTTGTCTAGCTTGTTCAAAGCGATAATCCAGTTGATCTGAAAGATTGTCTGCCTGATCCTCCAAGCTCTTGGCTAGGTATTTGTCTTGCTTATCCTGCCTTTGCCAAATCAGAAAGAGCCCAGCTAGGTTGGCAATTAATAATAGTAATAATACAGTCTCCATCCTACCTCCTGTCCTTGCTATGCAGCACGACGACATAGCCATCTGGGCAAGTTACCGCAACTTCCCTATCTATATATTCGTTAGAAGCGTACACTTTTTTAAAGAAAAAATTCTCCTCTGTCAACTCATACTTGGCTCCGATAATGGTCAACTGGCTATCCCGAACTGGCATAAAGGCTAGATAATCGTAGTCTGAACGGGGCTCTAGCTGACTGGTCCCTTCTGGACAATAGGCAATCACATTTTGCCCATCCTCAATCGCTATCTGGCGCATATAGGGTGCTAACTTGGGATTGCTAGGTAGAAAAACATTGGCCAGCATATGATCAATCCGACCACCTAGGGCACCGAAAATAGTGACCTGAGCCTGAGGATTCTGCTCAAAGATGGTTAAGAGAGCTAGTTCCAGATCCGTATCATCCTTTTCTGGCTGGGCTTGGACAAAATGCTGGGCATGTTTTTGAATCAACTGACGTTCGTCTGCGGTTACAGAATCAAAATCTCCAACTGCTAGAGTGAGAGGCAGGTCTTCTTCCAAGACCCAGAGCGAGCCTCGATCCACACCGACAAAACAATCAAAATTCGTCCGATAATGACCACGGTCTCCGCCTGCAAAAACCGCAACTCTAGTCCAGTTGTTTTCGGAGAGTTTGTACTCGTTCATCGACATCTCCTTTAAAGACATAGGAACCTGCTACAAAAACGGTCGCTCCAGCTTCTTTGGCTTGAGCAATAGTCTGGTCATCAATCCCACCATCGACTTCAATTTCAAAGTTCAAGCCTTTTTCCTGACGAAGGGCAACCAACTCGCGAATCTTATCCATGGTTTCAGGTAGGAAAGTTTGCCCACCAAAGCCAGGATTAACTGTCATGACCAAGACTTGGTCAACTAGATGAAGGACGTGCTTAACGGCTTCAACGGGCGTGCCAGGATTGATAACGACCGAAGGTTTGACCCCTAGAGAACGAATCTTTTGGAGGGCGCCATGGATATGAGGCGTTGCTTCTACATGGATACTGATGATATCCGCTCCTGCACGCACAAAATCTTCTAGATGATGCTCAGGATTAGCTACCATCAAATGGCAGTCAAAGACCATCTTGCTATGAGGGCGAAGAGCTTCGACCACACCTGCACCAAAACTGATTTGCGGTACAAAATGACCATCCATGATATCGATATGGGCATATTCTGCACCAGTTGCTTCTAGGCGTTTGATTTCACGTTCAAAGTTGGCATAATCTGCTGCCAGAATTGACGGAGCAATCTTGTATTGAGACATAGGTTTCTCCTTATTTTGGAATTTTTTTGCTGACTTTTTTATAAGTCTCTCTGCGATTTTCAATCTCACTGAGGAATTGCAGGTAGTTGTCAAAACGGAAGGTCGCAATAGCGCCTTCTTCTACAGCCGGCTTAACCGCACAGGACGGCTCATGGGTATGGGTACAAGTACGGAACTTGCAGTCTCGACTGACACTAGCAATCTCTGGAAAGGCCTGATTGAGGTCTTCAGCCGTTGACACTTCATAATCCAGCGATGAAAATCCTGGTGTGTCCGCGATTTTACCCCCATTGAGGTTGTAAAAACTAACAGCTCGAGTGGTATGACGACCGCGACCTAGACTATCTGAAATTTCTCCTGTCTCGAGATTGAGGTCTGGTGCGATTTTATTGAGAAGGGTTGACTTCCCAACACCTGTCTGCCCCATAAAGACTGTCACTTTGCCTGTCAACAGAGGCAAGAGCTCTTCCTTACTAGTCACAAAGTCGTAACCAATAGCACCATAGGTTTGTTGGTAAAAACTTAATTCTTCCCTATCTTCTAGCAAATCCATTTTGGAAATATAGACGATAGGGTGAATACCCTTGTGCTCCAAAAGAACCAAGAAGCGATCCAATAAGTTGCTATTAAAGTCAGGCTCTTTGACCGACATGATAACCACAGCTTGGTCAATATTGACAATCGGTGGGCGAACCAGACTATTTTTTCGTTCGTGAATCTTGAGAATGTAACCTTCTGAATTTTCCTCCGCAGAAAAATCTACCCAGTCCCCAACATAGGGTGTATGGCCTTTTTTGCGGAAATTTCCACGCGCACGTGTCTGATAGACTTGACCATCACTCTCTACATAGTAGAATCCCGCCAAAGCTTTAATGATTTGTCCCTGCATCTTAGAGTCCTTGTCCTTTAAGTGCATCTGCTAGACTGGCAAATTCTTCTAAGCTGAGAGCTTCACCACGAACACTCGGTGACAAACCTGCTTGGTCCAAGGCCTTGGTCAGCTTATCCTTGACTTCATCAGTTTTCCCAAAGTAGCCTGTCAAGTTGTTCCATAAGGTCTTGCGACGATGAGTGAAGCTAGCCTTGGAAACCTTAAAGAAGAAGTTCTCATCTTTCACTGCTACAGCTGGATTTGGACGACGCACCATTTTCAAGATGGCTGAGTCCACATTTGGCGCTGGCACAAAGACCGTACGAGGCACGATAAAGGCAACCTTGGCTGTCATGTAATACTGAACCGCAATCGACAAGCTACCGTAAGCCTTGGTGTTAGGTTGGGCTGAGATACGATCCGCCACTTCTTTTTGCATCATGACCACAAATTCACTAAAAGGAATGCCACTCTCGATCAAATGCATGAGAATAGGCGTTGTGATATAGTAAGGCAAGTTGGCAACTACCTTGATTGGCAGGTCAGGATTTTTGAAATTCTGGATATATTGCGCCAAATCGACCTTGAGAATGTCCTCGTTGACTACGGTCACATTATCAAAATCACGCAAGGTATCAGCTAGGATTGGCACCAAACGGTGGTCGATCTCAAATGCCATGACTTGAGCTGCACGCTCAGCCAAAAATTCTGTCAAGGCACCTATCCCTGGCCCGATTTCGATGACATTAACCTGATCATCAATTTCAGCTGTATCCACGATTTTTTGAAGGATATTGGTATCCGTCAGGAAATTTTGCCCGAAGGACTTTTTAAAGGTAAAACCGTGACGCTCCAGCACTGCCTTGGTCACGCTATAATCTGCAATTCTCATTTATTCTCTTTTCTATTTATTAGCTAAAAATAATATATAAAACCCACATAATTACTAGTGCCAACAAAATCCAAAACACTAAAAGAACACGAGACTTGTTCCCTTTTGAATCAGCTCCAGTCGTATCTAGCACTTTCTTATCTTCTTGGGGGTTCATTTTCTTCAGTTCATCCTGATAGGCAACCGAATCTACAATATTGTCTTCTGGCAATAATTCTGAAGCATAATAATCAGGAAAGCCCATAGCAAGACCAATTAAGTTCTTTTCTGTCACAGAAAAATCTAAATCTTTGGGTTGATTTTCCCGAATAGCTCGTATATTTTTTAACAGTTTATCAGAAACAACAGACACTTGGTCCATAAAAACAACATCTAAAAGATCAAATCCGAGCACATCACCGTCTTTGACATTTGCAAGAATATAGCGGACAAAGTCATCATATAGCTGCACGGATTGCGGGGCATTCTCTTCTAAAAAAGATTGGTTTTTGAGGGCATTCTGCTGGAATTTTTCAATAGAAAGCAAGATATCTACATTCTGCTCTTGGTAAAACTTTTCTGCTTCCTCTTCATCTTCTTCCAGTTTTTCTGCTGTTTTCCAGAGAGCAATCGGAGCTTTTAAATCTTCTTCATCCCAAAACAATTGCCAAAAATAGGGTATTGTGTAAATTCCCGCTGTTAGAATACGGGCTTCATCTCCGTTTTTTAAGTAAATATAACTTCTATTTGCCATATCATTTCCTTTCACAATCTTTGAAAAAGGTTAGTGGTTCAAGTAGGATGTAGATAAAACTATATAGTTTCCAATTTTTCATGCCCAATCGAAAACCTAGACTTCATTAAAAAAGATGTTTCATAAAAGCACAAAGGGACGATAACAATACATGACCAGTTCAACCTCGGTCAGGACATCATCTGCAATTCTCATTTATTATCTTTACTAATGTAGTATGCTTCCGGGGTATAATGATAGAGCAAAACAAATAAGGGTGTCTCCGTAATTCCTTCCAACATCTCTTTTAATACTCCATCTGGATTGATAATCTCTCCTGTTTTAGTGAAATAAACACCTTGTTCACCATTCCGATTACGGAGTTCCCAGGCCACATTATTTCCTTGAACAGACGGCAAATAACCTTTCTTTTCTAGAAAACAAAAAAATCTTTCACCGTCATATCTTCAGGAATCTCAAATTCTGTCTCATGGGGCAATACATCGTCCCCCATACAGACAGAATCTCTATCAACTCGGATTTTCATTTCGCTCTGTCCTTATAAGTTTCTATTTGAACGCTATCAAAATAAATCTAAGTACCTCTATTGTAACACATTCCCTTTGTATTTTTGGGTTATCTAGCTATTATCATAACTTTCCATTGTCTCTTCCACTTCTGCCAAGGTTACTCCAAACAACTCCAACCGCTTGAGCAGCTGTTTTCCATTGGAATAGCCGATGCGGAGCTGTTCACCTAGATACTCTCTGCGCCTACGACTGTCTGCTCCCGCCAAGAAACCTAGGCGAATCAAGTCACCACGACTGATGTCAAACTCGTTCTCGTTTTCAAATTGCTCTGTCACCTGAGCCAGCGCTGTTTTTAGATCTTCATAGCTGGCGTGTTCGATTCCCAGAGAACGTCCCTTGGACTTAGATTTGGGAACAGCCTCATCTCGCTTGAGAAAGGCATGCTGCACAGTTGGAATGGCCGTCATAATCATGCGACGAATGCGCTCCCCATTAAAATCTGGATCTGTAAAGACAATGACTCCATGCAATTCATGCAGGCGCTGAATGCGTTCTATATCCTGGTCATTTATTGCGGAACCTCGTGTCTCATAGGTTTCCACGTCAAAGTAACGTTTGAGATTAGCCGTATCATCGCGACCTTCAACCACGATGACTTGGGAAATTTTTTCTTTCATCACTTGCTGTCCAATCCAAAGATACGCTCTGCATTTGCAGTCGTTGCTGCCGCCAGCTCTTCTGTCGTCATCCCACGCAAGTCGGCGATAAAGTCCACCACATAGCGTGTGTAGGCTGTTTTGTTTTCACGGCCACGTTTAGGAACAGGAGCCAGATAGGGCGCATCCGTTTCTACCAAAATCTTGTCTAACGGAAGTTCTCTAGCAGCCTCTTGGATATCCGTCGCTTTCTTAAAGGTCACCACACCTGAAAAAGAAATAGTCATGCCAAGCTCGACAAACTTCTCAGCCCACTCCAAAGAACCTGAAAATGAATGCATAATCCCACCACGAGGACCAACGCCCTCACTCTTGATAATCTCATAAGTATCTTCTAGCGCATCACGGGTATGGACCACAAAAGGCAAATTCAAATCCTTAGACAACTGAATCTGACGGCGAAAAACCTGCTCCTGCACTTCCTTAGGTGCTGTCATCCAATGGTAGTCCAGACCAATCTCCCCCAAGGCAACAACCTTGGGATGTTTTAGTTTTTCAAGCAAGTAAGCTTCGACCTCATCTGTGTAAGTGCCTGCTTCCGTCGGATGCCAGCCAATAGTTGCGTAGAGTTGCTCATACTCATCTGTCAATTCTAGGGCTCGCTCAATGGTCGGTGTATCAAAACCAACAATATTCATCTGTGTCACACCCATCTCAGCAGCCAAGGCGATTTCTTCTGCCTCACGTCCTGCAAATTCTTCTACATTTAAATGTGTGTGCGTATCAAAAATCATCTCTTCTAACCTCATTTTCTTCCATCTATTATACCAAAAATAGCATCCCTCGGCTTGTAAAAATATTCTAATACCGATCATTCTCCCTTGACTGCCTTTTTTCAAAGCAGTATAATAACACTTATTGAAATTTTCAGCAAAGGAAAAGAAAATGTTTAGAAAATTAAAATATACCTTTATCGGTCGACCACTCAAGTCTCTCACAGACGGCGAAGGGGGATTGTTGGGAAAAATGCAGGCACTTGCAATGTTATCCAGTGATGCCCTGTCTTCTATTGCCTATGGACCTGAACAAGTCATTCTCGTTTTAGTCAGTCTCTCTCCTCTCGCTATTTGGTGGAGCCTCCCTATCGGTATTTTTGTCCTCTTACTCCTCGCTAGTTTGACCATTTCCTATCGTCAAATTATCCACGCCTATCCTCAAGGTGGTGGGGCTTATATGGTCACTCGGGAAAATCTCTCCCCTGAACTAGGCTTGATTGCAGGCGGTAGCCTCCTTGTTGACTATATGCTGACAGTAGCCGTATCCGTTGCGTCTGGAGCTGATGCTATTACAGCAGCCATCCTTGCCCTCCATCCCTACAATCTTCATATCTCTATTTTCCTAGTCTGCCTGCTCATGCTCTTAAATTTAAGAGGATTGAAAGAATCTGCCAGCTCTCTGATGATTCCCGTCTACCTCTTTATCTTCAGTACCGTCTTTCTCTTGCTTTATGGGTTCTTTCAACTATTTACAGGTTCCCTAAACTATCAGGCAACTTCAACCATTGGACAAACCGTTCCAAGCCTTTCCATCGTTCTCCTATTGAGAGCCTTTACCAGTGGCTCTGCCTCTCTGACAGGGGTTGAAGCTATTTCAAATGCGGTACCATTTTTCAAAACTCCGAAAGAAAAGAATGCTGCTCAGACCTTGACCATCATGTCGCTCATTTTAGGTTTTCTTTTTGCGGGCATTACCTTCCTAAACTACTGGATGGGCATCACACCTCAACACGGAGAAACCATCCTCTCACAAATGGCAAAGGGCATTCTTGGGAATTCATTCTTTGGTCATGCTAGCTACTATCTCTTCCAGTTCTCAACAGCCTTGATTCTAGCTGTAGCTGCAAATACTGGCTTTTCAGCCTTCCCTATGCTAGCTTACAATATGGCTAAAAACAAATATATGCCCCATCTCTTTATGGAAAAAGGAGACCGCCTAGGCTACTCCAATGGAATTTTAACTCTTGCTTTTGGAGCTATGATCCTTCTTCTCATTTTTAATGGTAATACCGAACGTTTGATTCCTCTTTATACTATCGGGGTCTTCGTTCCCTTTGCCCTTTCTCAGACTGGGATGATTCGCCATTGGAAAAAGGAAAAAGGAGCAAACTTCTTAAAATCTGCCTTCGCTAATATCCTTGGGGCCATCATTTGTTATGCCATTGTCCTCATTTTACTCCTCTTCAGACTGGGTGATATCTGGCCATTCTTCCCAATTATCCTAGTCTTAACCTTCCTCTTTTTGTCCATTCACAACCATTACCAAAAAGTGGCAAAACAACTACGACTCTACGAAGGAATTGAAAAGCGCACTTATGACGGCAACCTTGTCCTTGTCCTAGTAGGAAATGTTACCAGAGTCAGTGTCGGAGCCATTAACTACGCTCAAAGTATCGGTGATGAAGTGTTAGCCATGCACATTTCTACTAAAGAAACGGCAGAAAAAGACCAAGAAATTCTTCAGGAATTTGCCGACTACTTCCCAAATATCACTCTGAAGAATATCAATACCAGTTACCGCGACATCATCACCCCTAGTGTTAAGTATGTCAAACGAATCGCCCAAGAAGCTAAGCAAAAAAACTACACCGTTACAGTCCTTGTCCCACAGTTTATCCCTAACAAGCCTTGGCAAAATATCCTGCACAATCAGATGAGCCTCAAACTAAAATACGCTCTCAGATGGCATGAAGACGTCGTTGTCGCCAGCTACTCTTATCACTTAAAAGAATAAAGAAAAGGCCCTACCAGAACCAAAAAGCGTCTGGTGGGGCCTTTTTCTGAATCCAGCCACTATGCTTAACTAAAAAGCATGACTAGGAATATTATTGAATGTGGTTAGCTAAATCTTCTTGGGCTTTTTTGTTGGACTCAACTTTTTCTTTTTGCCATTTTTCATAAAGCTCTTGGTACTGTTTCGCAGTCACGGGATCTTTTTGCAACTCAAGGTATTTGTAGTTGTCCGCATCCCCTTTGTGTCCAACAAATGAGAAGGCTCCTGTGAACGGTACAGTCTTACGGAAGATTGGATTAGCTCCTCCACTTTGAACCGGCAGAAAGAGAGCACTATCTGTTAGCCAAGCTTGAACTTCGGCAAATTTCTCATAGCGAACCTGAGTGTTTTCAACTTCTTTATCTGCCTCATCCAACAACTTCTTGTAGGTAGAGAGACCGATTTTTTCCTTGACATCATTGTCTTTTCCTGGAGTCAAGCCAAGATTTTTTAACTGAGAACCAGAGTCTGGATCCAAAAGATCAAGATAGGTTTTCGGATCTGAGTAATCTCCACTCCAACCTGAGATATCAATGTCATAGTCCTTTTGTTCGGCTGTGTCAGCAAAGAAGGTTGCATTGTCTTTCTCGTCTGGAGAAAGTTGAATCACATCGATAACAATATTATCTGATCCAAGTGTCTCCTCAACCGTCTGCTTGAAAGAACTGGCTTGTTGTACGTCCAACTTAGCAGTCTGGTCCACTGGCATGTCTAGATGGATTGGGAAAGTCACACCTTCTGCTTGCAAACTTTCTTTGGCTTTGGCAAATTCTGCCTTGGCTTTATCAGCATTCAAGAAGGCAGGCTGAGCGTCGTTTAGATTGACATTAGCCCACTCTGAACCGTAGTTGACTATCTTTTCACTGACAGCATCTCCGAAGTTTTTCCCACCAATTTGAACAAAGTTGCTTGGTGTGACTATGTTTCGAAGGATACGGTCAGCTCCATCTTCTCCATTTGTCTGGGCGGCATAGGCATGACGGTCAAAGGCAAAGTTAATCGCCTGACGGAAGTCCTTATTTTGCATAGCTGCACGGGAATCCGTCTTTTCTTTATCCGTCTGTTTCATGGTTTGATTGTAACTTTGACGGTTGACATTGAAGAGATAGTAGAAAGTCACAGCATTTTGAGGGGTATAAGTAATTTTATCCTCATTCCCTTTTTTCAACTGGTCAAAGACAGAGCTTGTCGGGAAGATACGGCCATCTGTGTAGTTGCCTTCTAAGAATCCTCGAGCCAAACTATCTTGGTCTGAACCATCATAGAAGGAAAGTTTTACCTTCTCAATCTTCACATTGTCCTTATCCCAATAATTAGGGTTCTTTTCAAACTCAATTAAAGATTTTGATGTGAAAGACTTGAACAAGTATGGCCCATTGGACAGGATGCTAGAAGGCGTTACACTTCCAAAGTCATCTCCCTTGGATTTCAAAAAGGCTTCATTCACAGGGCTCAAAATCCCCCCGGTTGTCTTCGAATTCCAATAAGACTCCGGCTTGTTCAAGGTGTATTGGAGAGTATAGTCGTCCACTGCCTTGACTCCAACCGTCTCAAAGTCAGATGTTTTCCCTTCGACATAATCTGCCAAACCTTTGATTGAATCTCGTACCAAGTACAAGTTCTCAGCCTTTTTATCCGCTGCATACTTAAGACCTGTCACAAAGTCATGTGCTGTAACTTCAGCATACTCTTCTCCTTCAGAGGTATACCACTTAGCTCCTTGGCGGATTTTATAGGTATAGGTCAAACCGTCTTTTGATACGGTCCATGACTCCGCCATAGAAGGAACGAGGTTGCCGTACTTATCATTTTCCAACAAACCATCAATCAAGTTTGTCGTAATACTAGAGGTCGAGCCACGTGTTGAAGTGATATAGTCTAATGTATCTGGGTTGCTTACAAATACATACGAGTAGGTTTTATCTGCAGCATTTGACTGCGTTGAGCCACAAGCCGCCATCAAAAAGCTTGCACTCAAAATTCCAGCCCCTAGTAGGAGGGCTTTTGATTTCTTCATAACTGTTCTCCATTTTTATAGTATGTGAAATATTATACACTATTTCAGCAAAAATATAAAGCATTTTCAGACTGATATTATAGGAAAAAAGAAAAGCCAGTAGACTCGAGTTCCTACTGACTTCTTTGTTGAATTCGTTTGGATTATGCAGCCAAAACTTTGCGTCCTTTACGACGACGAGCTGCCAATACGCGACGACCGTTTTTAGTTGACATACGGTTACGGAATCCGTGTTTACGCGCACGACGAAGTTTACTTGGTTGATAAGTACGTTTCACGATGAATACCTCCTCATAGATTTTGTATTCGTTTAGCCGGCTATAAAGTGATCAGTTACTAAACATACTTTACTATTCTATCTGATTCTGCCACTTTTGTCAATAGCTCCAAGCAAATGTTTTCTAGCTTTTCCTATGAAAGCCCTATCTACGATACTGTTTCAAGAAACGTGTCATCTTTTCTTGGATTTGTGCCAATTCATCCACACGAGGAAGGTAAACGATACGGAAATGGTCTGGTTCCTTCCAGTTAAAACCGCGACCATGAACCAAAAGAACCTTTTCTTGTTTCAAGAAATTGAGGACAAACTGCTCATCATCATCGATGCGGTACATATTACGGTCAATTTTGGGGAAGATATAAAGACCCGCCTTAGGCTTGACTGCAGATAAACCTGGAATATCTTGAATAGCATTATAGATAAAGTTTCTTTGCTCATAGATACGACCACCAGGAAGGAGCAATTCGTCCACTGACTGGTGACCTCCTAGCGAGGTTTGTACAACTTGCTGGGCCAAAACGTTGGAGCAAAGGCGCATATTTGACAGCATATTGAGCCCTTCGATATAGCCCTTAACATGAGTCTTAGGTCCAGATAAGACCATCCAGCCTACACGAAAACCTGCGATACGGTGAGATTTTGACAGACCATTCATGCTGACGCAGAAGATATCTGGAGCCAAACTTGCTACCGGTGTATGAACATGTCCGTCCATCACCATGCGGTCATAGATTTCGTCCGCAAAGATGATCAAATCGTTTTGACGTGCAATCTCAATAATATCCAACAAGAGTTCCTTAGGATAAAGAGCTCCAGTTGGGTTATTTGGATTGATAAGGACAATGGCCTTGGTATTAGAGCTAATCTTAGATTTAATATCGTCCAGATCAGGGTACCATTCTGCTTCTTCATCACAGATATAGTGGACAGCATTTCCTCCAGCCAAGCTGACAGCAGCTGTCCAGAGAGGATAGTCTGGCATAGGTACCAAGACTTCATCACCGTTATCCAAAAGCCCTTGCATGGACATAACAATCAGCTCACTGACACCGTTACCTAGGTAGATGTCGTCGATGCCCACATTTGGAAATTTTTTCAGTTGGCAATACTGCATAATAGCCTTACGCGCCGAAAAAATACCCTTGGAATCAGAGTAACCTTCACTATCACGCGCATTCATAATCAAATCATGAATGACCTCATCAGGTGCTGTAAAACCAAATTCAGCAGGATTCCCTGTATTTAGACGTAAAATCTTTTCTCCGTTTGCTCGCATCCGCATAGCTTCTTCCAAAACAGGGCCGCGGATATCATAGGCAACGTGCTCTAACTTACTAGATTTGTTATATTCTTTCATCTTGTTTCCTCAATTCATCGAGATAGTAACATTATACCACTAGAAAGGGATTGCGACAAGTTTCCTGAAATGAGCAAGCAAAGAAAAAACTCACAACGACTAGGTTCTCGCCTTCTAAATAACTAGAATGCAGAACCCTTTTCTCACATACCAAAAGACAAACCTAGTAAGACCAATGCTAAAAAGGAATCATACAAAAGATTAAACATGATAAAGAGCCCCCACGTGACCAAATAGTCCAAGCGACCACTTCTCTTTGCAATCACAAATAAAATGATGTGGTAGACTAAGTGAAAGAGAAGAAAGCCAACAAAACCTGGATAGAGAACAGGCACGACTCTTTCCAGCTGCCAAAGCATCACTACTTCTCCTACAAGTGACGCAAGGATAATTCCATGATAAAGAAGACTTATTTTTTTAGAAGCTTGAACAGAGCCTTTCATACTTTCTCATCCCCTCGCTGTGTTTCCTACTATCCCGTTTTCTTTTATTTTAACATATCTCCACCAAATCGAATCTCCAATAATATTTATTTAAATATGATTTTTACTTTACTTCTTTAGTGAAAAGGGTTACAATAACAGTAAGAAAATTTCAGGAGGTTTCATTATGGCACAACGTTACCAAAATGTTATGGTTGCAATTGATGGTTCTAAAGAGGCAGACTTGGCTTTTGTTAAAGGTGTTTACACTGCTCTACGCAATGATTCCAAGCTCACCATTGCCCATGTTATTGACACACGCGCTCTTCAAAGCGTATCTACCTTTGATGCTGAAGTTTACGAAGAACTTCAAGTAGATGCTGAAAGTTTGATGAAAGAGTACGAAAAACGTGCAAAAGATGCGGGTGTGACCGATATTCATACCGTCATCGAAATGGGAAATCCAAAAACTCTCCTTGCTCGTACTATTCCAGACGCAGAAAATGTTGACTTGATTCTCGTCGGTGCAACAGGTCTTAATGCCTTTGAACGCCTCTTGGTTGGCTCTTCATCTGAATACATCCTCCGCCACGCAAAAGTTGATTTGCTGGTCGTGAGAGAACAAGAAAAAACATTATAGGAATACAAAAGGAGCCTGCTAGGCTCCCTTTTTTCTTACTTATTTATCTCTTTATGTCGCTCATAAGCCTTGAGCTGACGCTGCAGTTCCTTTCTGATAGCAGGTTCTGGAGCATATTTTTCGTCCCAGTCATCCGGTTTTAAGATTTTATGTGTAACTGGATCAAAATGGGCTTTTCCATCAGGAAAAACCTTCCCCATGTTTGCCTCATGCACAATATCAAAGATGCGTTCTGGATCCACTCCCATCAGGGCAAAACTGCCGTAAGTAAAATACAGTGTATCGATTAGGGCGTCAACCTGCCCGATTAGATCTTTTTGGGCAGGCGTTTTTTGCCTCACCTTTTCGGCCGCCTTATCAAGTGCCGCATGCATGCTTGCAAGTGACTGCTGGAATTCTTCCTCCGAAGAACTTGCTGCGCGGACAAACTCTACTAATTCTTCAATTTTAAAGTCTGCACGATGGGTTGCCCCTTCAACATCCCATGCCTGCGGCTCTTCCTGCGTCCGTTCATCCATCATGTGATGGAAGGTCTTGACCTTATTAAAATGGTAATCTCGACTGACAAAAACTTTTTCTGAAGCCAAAACACCAAAGTGCTCGAGCGCCTTGTGGATGCCATCTTGTTGGTTACTTGCTGTAATGTGCTTGGCAACTTCTTTGACGCTACTACTGCCATTTCCCATGGCTACAGACATACCAACACCTGCCAACATTTCAAGGTCATTGTCTGAATCACCAAAGGCCATGACTTGGTTGAGATCAAAGCCATATTCTTTTCCGACTCGGCGAATGCCTTCTAGTTTGGAATTTCCTTGGTTAATGATATCTGCTGCAAAAGGATTGCTTCTAGTCAATTTTAAATCTTCAAAATCACTTGCAGTTTTCTCAGATTCTTCTGGCGTCATTAGCATCAAAACTTGGTAAATGGGTTGATTAATCAAGTTAAGCAGGTCGTCTTCCTTTTGAGGGACTGCCTTGCTAACCATTCGATTAAAGGAACGGCTAACGGTTCTTGTTAAGACAGTCGGGATAAAACGGCTAACCAGCTGTGAAAAGGATCCAAGACCAAAGGACATAATTTTAGAGCCAACAACTGCATGCTCCGTTCCAAGAGCGATTTCTTTACGCTCCTTTTTAGCATAAGCAATCAGTTGACGCAGGCTTGACTTAGCAATCGGACTTGCAAAGAGTACCTTTTCTTTATTAAAAATGTATTGGCCATTGTAGGTCACCGCAAAATCCAAGTCCAAGTCTTCCATCAATTCCTTGACAAAAAACGGCCCTCGCCCTGTCGCTACTCCAACAAGCACCCCTTGCTCTTTGACAATCTTAATCGCGTCCTTAGTGGATTTCAAAACACTCTTACGATCGTTGACTAGCGTTCCATCGATATCAAAAAAAACAGCTTTGACTTCCATCCTATCCCATTCTCCCCTTTTGTGTTACAATGATTATACCACATTTCAGAAAGAGTGAGTAATTCATGCCTAAGAAAATCCTTGTTTTACATACAGGTGGGACTATTTCCATGCAAGCAGACGCCTCTGGCGCAGTTGTGACCAGCCAGGACAATCCCATGAACCATGTTTCCAATCCACTTGAAGGGATTGAGGTTCACGCCCTAGACTTTTTTAACCTACCGAGTCCCCATATCAAACCCAAGCATATGCTTGCACTCTATCATAAAATCAAAGAGGAAGCAGACCACTACGATGGAGTTGTCATCACACATGGAACAGATACGCTAGAGGAAACTGCCTACTTCCTTGATACCATGGAAATTCCACACATGCCCATCGTTCTAACTGGAGCTATGCGTAGTTCCAACGAACTCGGTAGCGACGGTGTATACAACTATCTGAGCGCTTTACGAGTCGCCAGCGATGACAAAGCAGCCGACAAGGGTGTGCTGGTCGTCATGAATGATGAGATCCACGCAGCAAAGTATGTCACTAAAACCCATACGACCAACGTCGGTACCTTTCAAACTCCCACTCACGGACCTCTCGGTCTCATCATGAAGCAAGAAATCCTCTACTTCAAAACAGCTGAGCCTCGTGTCCGGTTTGATCTCGAACATATTCAAGGTCTGGTTCCCATCATCTCGGCCTATGCAGGTATGACAGATGAGCTGATTGATATGCTTGACCTAGATCACCTAGATGGATTAGTCGTTCAAGCTTTTGGAGCAGGTAATGTACCCAAAGAAACAGCTCAAAAATTAGAAAGTCTCCTCCAAAAAGGCATTCCAGTCGCCTTGGTCTCACGTTGTTTTAACGGCATTGCAGAACCTGTCTACGCCTACCAAGGTGGAGGGGTGCAGTTGCAACAAGCTGGTGTTTTCTTTGTCAAAGAACTCAACGCTCAAAAAGCTCGCCTCAAATTATTAATTGCCCTTAATGCTGGACTAAAAGGACAGGCACTAAAAGACTATATGGAAGGATAAGCCTCTTCTCTAGAACGCAAAAACAGGAAATCTTCACGATTTCCTGTTTTTACTATTTACGTTTGCGTGTTGAACGACGTTCTGTCAAACCGTGAGGCAAGAGAACTTCACGTTCTTCCAACTCTTCCTTGTGCATAATCTTCGTCAACATACGCATACTGATGGCACCAAGGTCATAAAGAGGTTGGGCAATAGTTGTCAAGTTTGGACGAGTGAATCGTGCAATTTGAGAATCATCTGTCGTGATGATTTCAAACTCTTCTGGTACAGAAATACCGTGATCTGCCAAGCCATTTAACACACCCGCAGCCAATTCATCACCTGTCACAACCGCGGCTGTAGCCTGTGAAGAAACCAAGCGCTCTGCCAAGGCATAGCCATCATTATAGCTGTATTTAGACTCAAATACCATGCCCTCGCTATAAGGGATTCCTGCCTTTTTCAAAGCTTCCTTGTAACCAATCAATCGAATTTTGCCGTTGATATCATCAACAAGTGGTCCACTGATAAAGGCAATCTTTTCATTTTCCTGAAGCAAATGAGTTACTGCATCAATCGTTGCTTGTTTGTAGTCAATATTGACACTTGGCAGCTGATGTTCGATGTCCACAGTACCGGCAAGAACAACCGGTGTCCGTGAACGAGAGAATTCTGAACGAATCTTTTCAGTCAAGTGATAGCCCATAAAGATAATACCATCAACTTGTTTTGAAAAGAGGGTGTTGACCACTGAAACTTCCTTTTCATCATCCTCATCACTATTTGCTAGGACAATGTTATACTTGTACATTTCAGCAATGTCATCAATCCCCTTAGCAAGTGTTGAGAAATAACCATTGGTAATGTTAGGAATCACAACTCCGACTGTCGTTGTTTTTTTGCTAGCCAAACCACGAGCGACCGCATTTGGACGATAGTCCAAGCGTTCAATTACTTCGAGGACTTTTTTTCGAGTGTTCTCTTTAACATTCTTGTTGCCATTAACGACACGGCTAACTGTTGCCATTGAAACTCCTGCTTCACGGGCAACGTCATAAATCGTTACTGTATCATCTGTGTTCATTCTGTTTCCTTTCTATATTGAAAATTTCGCTTTCATGCATCTGCTTACTCCATTTTATCACTTATTGTAAACACTTTCAAGTATTTTTTAGAGAAACTTTGAAAAAATTTCACAACCTATTCCCATTTTGAAAAAGCGAGTACGATTTCTTGATTTTTGGGATGTTTTGCTGTATGATAAGGAAAAATAAAATGGGGGAGGGAATGTTTATGGCTTTTACAAATACACAGAGACGTTCCGCTAGTTTTGGTGTCGTGACCAGTTTACCTGACGATGTCATTGACTCTTTATGGTATATTATTGATCATTTCCTGAAAAATGTCTTTGAATTAGAAGAGGAACTTGAATTTCAACTGCTAAATAACGAGGGAACCATCACCTTCCATTTTTCTAGCCAGCACCTGCCGACTAGCATCGATTTTGATTTCAATCATCCTTTCGATCCCCTTTATCCTCCTAGGGTCCTTGTTTTAGACACGGACGGTAAAGAAACCATCCTCCTTCCTGAAGAAAATGACCTATTTTAAAAACTCTAGTTTCTTGGCGTAAACTGCTGAGGAACTAGAGTTTTCTTTTTCTAATAAATGGAGCGACTAACAACCAGACCATTGGGTTTTGTGTACTCTAAATCAAGGTAATCCTGGTAAGTCCCCGGTACAATGAAACCTTGGGGACTTAATATATCCGTCCCAGCTTTTCCCACGATAGAGTCTGCTAGCAGAACACAATTGGTACTGAGAACAAAGTAGGTCTTAAACTCGGATGAGCTGAATTTATAGAGGGTCGCATCCGCTTCCTGTTTCAGTTGGTAGGAGTAGGTATGCTTGACCTCACCCTCTCTTCTTTTCATCAACTGAGAGCTCGGCTCCCAAGGAATTAGCAAATCTTCTATTTCTTCTAAACGAGCTTGGATAGCAGCTTTCTGTTGTTCTGTCAAACTCAGACCATAAGCAAACAAGGTCTTCTGACTTTCTCTCTTACAGAGCTCGATGTATTTTTCCCGATTGGCTTTAAACAAGACACCGTCTCCAACCATGCCGAATAAACGCTCCGAGTGAGGATCATACGAGCCATAGGAAATAACCGTCCCTTGATAGCAAATATCCACATGCCCCATGGCAAGGAAGAAAGATGTTTCTGAGGTATGAATAAAAATTTCTAGATCAACCACCTGATCGTTTTTTCTTTCTGAATGAACTTCTCCTTCTTGGTTTTCATGATTTGACAGCCACTCATTCAATTTGCGCAAGGTGCTGATAGGGATCAAAGCCGTCACAAAGATCGGCAAGGTCATTCGCATTCGCCGTTTCAGCTTGGGATTGCTTTCTATCCTCTCAAAAAAGAAACCATCCCGAAGACTACTGGCTCCTAGCATGAGCAAGTAAAATCCAAGTAAGAGCAATTCAAAATTCGCCGCATCGTGAAAAGGAGAAATGCTATAAAGACCAAATCCTATCATCCATACAGCATCGAAGAAATGATGAAGCCGAGGATGAATGGCATTTTTTCGATAGAGAAACCAAGTCACAAGACTAATGACGCCCGTAAACAGCTGGTAACTCGCAATGATAAACACCAGGAGGTAGAGGGTCAGGTCTTGTAAAATGATAGAATCAAATAAGAGAGCAGCAACCACCAGCTTGGCTAAGGTTACAAAGATGTTTTCCCTACGCTGTTTATCCTGAAACCAACGAGTCAACAAGTGCCAAACTGCTGACAAGGAAAAGTAAGTCATCAGCAACTGATAACCTATCCTTGGAATCACCTGTCCGAAATAAATCAAGAGAAAGCCTAAAAGAATAGCAAGTAGCCCCTCCCCTATACTCTTCCACTTGCTATAGCTCTCGGAAAGTTTAGGCATCTCCTTGCTCCAACTGGTCAACCAAGTATCGAATCGGTTGTTTTAAGTTTGGATGGATAAAATGGGGAGCTATTTCTTGCAGAGACTCAAGGACAAAGAGGCGTTCTGCTACATAAGGGTGAGGCAAGATGAGGTCGTCTGTATAAATGACTTGGTCCTCCACAAAGAGCAAGTCCAAATCAATCAAACGTGGTCCCCAATGCACTTCTCGAACTCGTCCCATCTCTGCCTCAATGCTTAACAAGGTCTCTAACAAGACTGGTGCTGGTAGCCAGGTTTCTACTTCAATCACCTGATTGGCAAAATTATCTTGCTCCACACCGCCCCAAGGCTCCGTCGTCAAAACACTGGATTCTTTGAGAATATGGATGCCGCGAGCTCGCAATTTGTCGATAGCTTGTTCCAAGTTGGCTTGCTTATCGCCCATATTGCTTCCTAGGGCGATAAAGGCACGTTGCTTGCGACGGTGGACGGTTACCGAGCAGGTATCAAGTGGCAAGTGGACTGGAGCCCAAGGTTTTTTGAGTTCCAGTTCAATCTCTTGGACCAGAGGATAGGTCTCAAAGGTACGCTCTACTAGTTTGTAGGCTACCGTTTCAATCAAATCCTCAGTGCTTTCCTGAAACCAAGTCTTCCACTGTTGGCAAAGTTCTCCATAGTGGACAGAAGAAGCCAAATCTAACTCAGTCGCTGCCTTGGTCATATCATAGGATAAGCGTGCGGAAATAACAAACTTTTGCCCCAATTCCTTCTCACTTGGAAAGAGTCCGTGATAAGCAAAAATTTCCAAATCTTTAATCTGCAGTTGATCCATAATGATTCCTTTCTAGAAAAATCCGCTTCAAGCGGATTCTTTTTATACTCAATGAAAATCAAAGTGCAAACTAGGAAGCTAGCCGCAGGCTGTACTTGAGTACGGCAAGGTGAAGCTGACGTGGTTTGAATTTGATTTTCGAAGAGTATTATAGTCCCATTAGACGATAAGCCTGATCTCGGAGGTCCTTATCCGTCTCAAATACGCCACGAGCTACTGTTGTCAAGGTTGCAGTGCCTGGTTTTCTTACACCACGCATGCTCATACACATATGCTCTGCTTCAATAACAACAAAGGCTCCCTTAGCCCCTAGATAGTCCATCAAGGCATCAGCCACTTCAATATTCAATCGTTCTTGAATCTGTGGTTTTTTAGAGTAGACTTCAACCGTACGGGCTAGCTTGGACAAGCCTGCCACACGGCCATCTGGAATATAGGCAATATGCGCTCTACCATAAAAGGGCAAGAAGTGGTGTTCACACATGGTGTGGAAAAAGATATCCTTTTCCACTACCATATTGTCATCAATAATCTCAAAGGATTTTGACAAATGTTCCTCCGCAGTCTGACCAAGACCTGAAAAAATTTCTTGGTACATACGGGCGACTCGAGCAGGTGTTTCCTGTAAACCCTCACGGTTAGCATCCTCGCCGACGGCCTCGATAATCATTTTTACAGCCGTTTCAATCTTTTGTGTATCCATTCTCTAGTTATTCCTCTCCATTAGGTAGGCTCTCACCTGGCTCAAGAAATACAAGGAACCCGTGACAATCCTAACTGTTTGTTTCTCTTCATCTTCTGGCATTTTCTGATCTAAAAACTCCTGCCAACTTTGGTAGTTGAGTTTTCGAGAAGCTGCAACTTCTTGCATCACTTTCTCATCCGTCGCCCGACTATCATCAAAATAAGTCAAAGTCAGTTGACTATCCGGCACCGTCTCTAGCAAATCCAACATATCCTCCAAAGCCTTGGTTTTGATACAGGTAAAGAGAATTTCCTTATGATAGTCAACAAAACGTTCTTGTAAAGTAGTCAATAAAGCCCTGATAGCATGGGGATTATGAGCCCCATCCAAAATCATCATAGGTTCGCTAGACAGAACCTCCAAACGCCCTGGCCATCTGCTTTCCTCCAAGGCTTGAGCAAGCAAGTCATTGCTAGCTAATTCTCGCCCAATCTCTTGGCAATAAATGTCTAGAAGAGCAAGTGCCATCCCTGCATTCTCAATCTGATGCAAACCAAGCAGACCTGTTTGAAAGCGACCTTGTCTGACAGGACTTGTATAGTCAAAAACCTCGCCCGTCACCACACTTTCTTGGTAATCAACCTGATAATCTGTCCCATAGGCAATTCTCGGCGCGTCTTTCCCTTCCGCAATGCGGTCAATAACAGCCAAGGGTTCTGGAGCAATGCGACCTGTCACCAAAGGAATGCCTTGTTTGATAATACCAGCCTTCTGCTCTGCTATGGCTTCCAAGGTGTCACCAAGTAGGGCTACATGGTCCAGTCCAATGGTCGTAATCCCTGTCAAAATTGGCTGACAGACATTAGTACTATCTAAAAGACCACCCATGCCGACTTCCATGATAGCCACATCTACTTGTTCTGAGGCAAAGTAATCATAAGCCAGAGCTGTAATAATCTCAAACTCGGTTGTTCCCTGCAAATTGTAAGCAGATTCCCCCTCAAGCAAAGACTGATAGTCTGCCATGAGGGCTTCTAGCCTAGCCTCGGGAATGGATTCCCCATTAATGCTAATCTGATCCGTATAATGAATAAGATAGGGCGAGCTGAACACCCCAACTCTCAGCCCTAGGTTTTCCAGCATCTTTTTCAAAAAAGCAATGGTTGAACCCTTGCCATTGGTCCCTCCAATATGGATGACCTTGAGTTTGAGATGGGGGTTGCCTCGCAGAGCTAGGAGTTCTGCCATTCGTTCCAAACCGAAATGCGGTTGGTCCGTCCGGTAGTGGGCAATCCACTGATTGTTTTCAATTTCGTTCATCTTACTTATATTGTTTTAAATCTAGATTTTCTGCATCATCTGCCAAACGAATGGCTGACGCAATTTCAACCGCCATCTTGTGACTGGCCACATCGTGCACGCGGACCACTTCCACACCCTGTCTCGCAGCGATACTGGTTACATGAGCCGAAGCCGTATCCCGATTGCGGAAACCAAGTTCGGTCTCAGGATTAACTTCAAAGCCATTTTCTTCTAGGATATTAATGACAAACCGCTTGCGCGAAACTCCAAGAAAGATCGGATAGCCTTTCTGATGGAGTTTATCCAGATCCCGTAGAAGAAGCAGATTTTCTTTCTTAGTCAGACCAAAGCCAATTCCTGGATCCAGCAAAATGTTTTCTCTTGCTATCCCAGCTTGGTTCGCTCTCGCTAGAGCACGTTCAAAGAAAGCCTCCATCAAGTCTTCGATTGGCATTTTTTCAAAGTCAGCTAACTCTTCCTCTGTAAAAGCTTGCCCAAAACCAAAATGAGGAAATATGAGCGAACTAGGGTGCTGAGGTCGAGCCATGACTGGATTAAACATGATAACCACTTTCGCTCCAGCCTTAGCAACCACATCCGCCATTTTCTCATCTCCCATGAGACCAGTGATATCATTGACCAAATTGGCACCAGCTTTCAAAGCAGTCTCTGCCACCTGACTTTTCCAAGTATCGATGGAAATGAGAACATCACTTTCCTCACGGATAGCTTTAATCACTGGAACAACACGCTGGATTTCCTCTTCTATCCCAACATAGCTACTGCCCGGCCGAGTTGCCGGCCGAGTTGATTCTCCACCGATATCTAGCATGCTCGCTCCTTCTGCTATCAATTTACGAGCTTGCTGGAGCGCCTGCTCAAGAGCAAAAAACTGACCACCATCCGAAAAGGAATCTGGGGTTACATTGATAATTCCGCAAATGGCTGTTTTTGCCTGACTAGCTTTATTGGACATAGGGTCACTCCTCAAGGTTTTTCACCACATTATTTCTCTATTTTACCATAAAAAGAAAAAGATGGATACGCCAGCATTCATCTTTCTTTTAGGAACGGATGAATATCATCCTAAATCAGACTTATATAGTGAATCCTAAAATAATAGCTAGTCCATGCTACAGTCCAGAACTAAAACATGCTTTTGGACCACTAGTCCTGACAGTTTATCATCAAAAAAGAGAGAACTATAATTGTTCTCTCTATGCAGAAATTTTCTACTTCTATTATTGGCTACTGGAAGCCAGTCCGCCAAAAATAGAACAGTTACTCCTCTTTTGAATGAAAATCAATCCAAATTACATGATACCGAAGAAACGAGCTGCGATACCTACTGCAAAGAGGGCAAGGATGATTGTGATTGGTGATACTTTTTTCTTAAGCAACCACATGCAAAGGAAAGTTAGGAGAAGTCCCATCAATCCTGGAATCAATGAGTTCAACTGACCTTGAAGAGTTTGAGGTTGAACGCTATCCAAACTCAAGCCTCCAAGTGCTTGACCAAGGATTCCTTTCAATTCAGAACCAGTTACAGCACCTTCTGGGAAGTTGATGTAAGCACCTTCAGCCAATTGTTTACCTGGAAGGTTGACAGTAAAGTTGATAGATACCCAACGTTGTACAAGAACGGCAAGGATGAACATACCAAGGATAGAAGCACCTTTAGTGATGTCTTTCAAGATACCACCAGACATGTCTTTAGTGATTTCAGATCCAGCTTTGTAACCGAACTCTTGTGTGTACCATAGGAAGGCCATACGGATAGCATTCCATCCGAAGAAGAAGAGAAGAGGACCAACAAGGTTACCAGATGCAGCCAGAGATGCACCAAGTGCTCCAAGAATAGGACGAACTGTAAACCAGAAGACTGGGTCACCGATACCAGCAAGAGGTCCCATCATACCGATCTTAACCCCTTGGATAGCGGCGTCATCGATTTCAACACCGTTAGCGCGTTCTTCTTCAAGTGCAAGAGTAACCCCCATGATTGGAGCAGCTACGTATGGGTGAGTGTTGAAGAACTCAAGGTGACGCTCAAGAGCAGCCGCTTGGTCTTCTTTTTTAGTGTACAATTTTTTGATAGCTGGGATCAATGAGTAAGCCCAACCCAAGTTTTGCATACGTTCGTAGTTCCAAGAACCTTGAAGGAATTGTGAACGCCACCAAACTTTTTGACGATCTGATTTTGATAATTGAATTTTTTCAGCCATGATTGATCCCCTTTCTAGTAGTCTTCTAGGATATCACCGATTGGGTCGTTAGAAGTCGCAGCTCCGCCGCTACCGTTTCCACCTTGTTTTGTAAGGTTAAGGTAGATGAAGGCAAGGGCAACACCGATGACACCAAGGGCAATCAAAGTCAATTGAGAAATCGCAGCAAGTGCAAAACCGATAGCGAAGAATGGCCATACTTCACGAGTTGCCATCATGTTGATAACCATAGCGTAACCAACGGCAACGACCATAGCACCACCGACAGCCATACCACCGTTCAACCAGTCTGGCATCAATTTGAGAGCATCTTGAACGGCAGAAGCTGGGATAGCGATAAGGAAGGCAGCAGGGATTGCAATACGAAGACCTTGAAGAAGAAGTGCAACAAAGTGAGCACGTTCAACAGCCGCAATATTTCCTTCTTTAGCAGCAGCGTCAGCAGTGTGAACCAAGGCAACTGAGATTGTACGAACAATCATAGTCAAGAAAAGTCCAGCTACGGCAAGAGGAATAGCTGTTGCCGTAGCAACGGCGATACCTTCAGTAGTAAAGTTACCACCTTTGATCAAGATGATTGCTGCAGCAACAGATGCAAGAGCAGCGTCAGGAGCTACGGCAGCTCCGATGTTTGCCCAACCAAGGGCGATCATTTGAAGAGATCCACCAAGCATAACACCTGCTTCGAGGTTACCAGTTGCAAGTCCGATAAGGGTACATGCGACGATTGGTTGATGGAATTGGAATTGGTCGAGGATACCTTCAAGACCTGCAAGGAAGGCAACAACTACAACCAAGATAGCAGAAATGATTGAAATATCTGACATGGTTTTATTCCTTTTCTATTTAGTTTTAATAAAGTATTTAATCCTGTTTTCAAAAATGATAGAAACAGATTAAAATTATTGAACATTTGCTTTCTTAATCAAGTCAAACAAATCTTTTTTCGTGTCGTTTGGTACTTTACGTACATCAAATTCAACACCGAGGTCACGCATTTTTTCAAAGGTTGCAACGTCTTCTTTGTCCATAGACAAAACGTTGTTGATCATTGTTTTACCTGTTGAGTGAGCCATAGAACCAACGTTAAGGGTCTTGATTGGCACGCCACCTTCGATAGCACGAAGTGCATCTTGTGGAGTTTCAAACAAGATAAGGGCATGAGTGTCACCGAAACGTGGGTCTTTTGCAACGTCAATCAATTTTTGGATTGGTACGACGTTGGCTTTTACTCCGTTTGGAGCTGCTTGTTTAATCAATTCTTTACGCAAGTCGTCGTTTGCAACATTGTCTGAAGCAACGATGATACGGTTTGCTTTTGAATCTGGAGTCCAAGCAGTCGCAACCTGACCGTGAAGTAGACGAGTGTCTAGACGAGCAAGGTTGATTTTCAGTTTACCGTCACCGATAACAGTTCCTTCTGGAATAGCAGCTTGGGCGGCAGGAGCAGGAGCAGCTGCAGCAGTTGCAACTTCCTCAACTGGGTTAAGCTCTTCTGGAAGAGCTTTGATGCCATCTTTGGCTTCTTTAATGATATTCGCAGCGACTTTTTCCACACCTGCATTCGCGTCCATAAGGCGCTCTGTGTAGGCTTGGATCAACATCGGCAAGTTTAGTCCTGTGATGATGGCAAATTTACGTTCTGGATTTTCTCCCATCACGCGACTAGCTTGGTTGAATGGAGATCCACTCCAAAGGTCAGCCAATACTAGAACCTCATCTTCTGCGTCAAATGCAGCCACAGCGTTGTTGAATTTAGCGTAAAGGTCATCTGGACCTTCATTTGGCATAAAGGTTACAACTTGAACCTTTTCTTGTTCACCAAAGATCATAGATCCTGACTGATGAATACCCGCAGCAAATTCGCCGTGGCTCGCAATAATGATTCCGATACTCATTATTGTCATTCCTCCTTTAAAATGTTTGACTGTGTGTTTAAGAAAACTTTAAGCCTAACTTTAAGTATAAACCGTTTTCATATAAAAATCAACTACTTTTTCTAAAAACAGGAAAGTTTTCAATAAAAACACCTCTACAAAAATGTTAATATAATAAGCTTTTTAAAAAATGTATGAAAATAAAGCTAGAAAATTTAATATAAAAATACTGAAAATAAGCCCTAGTTATGAAAACTGAATGAAAACAAAAGGAAAGGTTGCAGAACAGCAATCTTTCCTTTTTATAGGAATAACTCTTGTAAGGCGTGGGCAACACCATCTTCTTCATTGGTTAGTGGGAGTTGCTCATCTGCATAGGGAAGCAAGTCCGGATTGGCATTTTTCATGGCATATCCCTTGCCTGCAAAAGCCAGCATTTCGGTGTCATTGTGTTCATCTCCAAAGGCAATCAGGTCTTTTTTGTCACGGTTCATAACATTGAGCAAGTATTCTAAAGCAAAGGCTTTGTTGACTCCTTTTGGTGTACATTCGAGAATGTTAAGAGGGCCTCCCCAGGTATTGATTGCTAGTTGGTGTTGGTAAAAACGATTCATCTCATCTGCTAGCGCGTATTTATCATCGACTCTTGTTTGCAAGAGGATACAGTTAGGGTCCTTGGTCACCAATTCAGATTTGAATTGATTTTCTGGTTGGAAATTTTCTACACCAAATAGTTTGGGATTGGCAATTTCTTCATTAGGAGCCGTGATATAAAATTTCTTGCGGTATTCTCCTGCAATAAAGTCGGCTTGGATATCCTCTTTGCGTTTGACCATGTCCAAGAGGTATTTTTTGTCCAAGGTCAAGCACTTTTCATGCGCCCAAGTCTGTCCGGGTAGATGGGTGAGGGAACCATTAAAGTTAATCATGGGAGTATGCAACTCTAGTTCACGGTAGAAGTTCTTCGCCATGCGGTAAGGACGGCCTGTCGTGATGACAACATGGTGCCCCTTTTCAGTAATTTTTTTGATTGTCTTTTTGGTAAAATCGGAGAGCTTGCTTTCACCATTGAGCAAGGTTCCGTCCAAATCGACTGCAATAATTTTTTTAGTCATATAAACCTTCCTAGTAGATTCCAGATAAGATGTCTACTATTATATCAAAAAGAAAGAAGAAAAACAGATTCAAAACAAAAAATAAAAATTCCATTTTGTTAAATAATTCAAACAAACATATTGAAAAGGTGAATAATAAATGTTATAATACTCATATTGTTCGTAAAAAACAAAAGGAGATTAAACATGGACAAACTATTTAAACTAAAAGAGCACGGGACAGATGTCCGTACAGAGGTGCTTGCTGGTTTAACAACATTCTTTGCAATGAGTTATATTCTCTTTGTAAACCCTCAAATGCTTTCACAAACAGGGATGCCTGTTCAAGGTGTGTTCTTGGCAACAATTATCGGTTCTGTAGTTGGTACTTTGATGATGGCTTTCTATGCTAACCTGCCATACGCTCAAGCACCAGGTATGGGACTCAACGCCTTCTTTACCTTTACAGTTGTTTTCGGGCTTGGTTATTCATGGCAAGAAGCCTTGGCAATGGTCTTTATCTGTGGAATTATTTCATTGATTATTACCTTGACAAATGTTCGTAAAATGATCATCGAATCTATTCCAACAACACTTCGTTCAGCAATTTCAGCTGGTATTGGTGTTTTCCTTGCCTACGTTGGGATTAAGAATGCTGGTCTTTTGAAATTCTCGATTGATCCAGGTACTTATACTGTAGCAGGTGAAGGAGCAGACAAGGCTCAAGCTGCACTTACTGCAAACTCAGCAGCCGTTCCAGGATTGGTAGACTTCAATACTCCAGCAGTATTGGTGGCTCTTGCTGGTCTGGCTATTACCATCTTCTTTGTTGTTAAAGGCATCAAAGGTGGAATCATTCTTTCTATTTTAACAACGACTGTCCTTGCCATTGCTGTTGGTGTCGTGAAATTGTCAGGGATTGACTTCGCTAGCAACAATCTTTCATCAGCGGTTAATGATCTAGGAACTTTGTTTGGTGCTGCTCTTGGTTCAGAAGGTTTAGGCTCTTTGATTTCAAACACTTCACGTTTACCAGAAACCTTGATGGCCATTCTTGCCTTCTCACTAACGGATATTTTTGATACAATTGGTACTCTTATCGGTACGGGTGAAAAAGTTGGTATCGTTGCGACAAGTGGGGAAAACCATGAGTCCGCTAAATTGGACAAGGCTCTTTACTCTGACTTGGTGGCAACTTCAGTAGGTGCCATTGCAGGTACTTCAAATGTTACGACCTATGTTGAGTCTGCGGCGGGTATCGGTGCTGGTGGACGTACTGGTTTGACAGCCCTAGTAGTTGCGATCTGTTTTGCTCTCTCTAGCTTCTTTAGCCCACTTCTAGCGATTGTTCCGACAGCTGCAACAGCGCCAATTTTGATCATCGTCGGAATCATGATGCTTTCTAACTTGAAAAACATTCCTTGGGATGATATGGCTGAAGCGGTTCCTGCCTTCTTCACATCTATCTTTATGGGATTCAGCTACTCTATCACACAAGGTATTGCAGTTGGTTTCTTGACTTATACCTTGACAAAACTTGTCAAAGGTCAAGCCAAGGATGTGCACGTGATGATTTGGATTTTGGATGCCTTGTTCATCCTGAACTATATCAGTATGGCGCTATAAATGGTATAATAGAAAAAGGGGAATTTCCCCTTTTTATTATAAGGAGGTACAAGATGAAAGAAAAAACAATCTGGCAAGAGGTATTGAACAGAGGAATGTGGGTCCTCATCCTTTTAGTAGCTTTAATTCTAGCGCAAGTTCCTTTAGGCCTATCTTTTTGGTTGGCTTCTAAACAATTTCCACTTTTACAGTCAGGGCTCTTAGTCGGTGTCCTATCCATTGTTATTTTGGCTGTCTTTATTTTAGGTGCTCGAAAAACACAACTTGCTACTTTTAATCTGTCCTTTTTTAAGGCCAAAGACTTGGCTCGCTTGGTGTTGAGTTACCTAGTGATTTTTGCTAACAATTTGTTTGGGGCAGCTTTGCTACGCATGACGAATGAAACGACAACTAGTAATCAATCAACTATTAACGGTCTGGTTCAAAATAGTTCCTTGATTGCCACTTTTTTCATGCTAGTCTTGATTGCGCCGATTTGTGAGGAAATTTTGTGTCGTGGGATTATTCCTAAAAAAATCTTCCGAGGTAAGGAAAAACTTGGCTTTGTTGTTGGGGCAATTGTCTTTGCCCTACTCCATACTCCAACCAATCTGCCTTCTGTGATTATTTATGGAGGGATGTCAACAGTTCTAACTTGGACAGCCTATAAGACAGAACGTTTAGAGATGTCCATCCTGCTTCATATGATTCTCAATGGTGTAGCCTTTTGTTTGCTAGCCATATTGGTATTGATTAGTAGAAATCTAGGTCTATCATTCTAAACAACAAAATTCCAGATTTCCAGTTGATTTTTTATATTATAATAGCCAGCGCTTAAAGTGAACTGCACCCCAAAACTTAGACAGAGAGATCTAACTTTTTTGGGGGGGGGGTTACTATGAAAGAAACTTATTCGGATAAAGTTAAAATCTATGAACACCGAAAACAAGTTCAAAGTTTCGCACAGCATTCAAAGAAATTTACTGTGAATGTTTATGTACTAAGCTACATGATTAGATTGATTAAACGTTATAGAATAGAGATTGTTAAAGGAGGAAATACGGTTACTACTCCCCACCAATTTTTAAGAGAGTAAGGTCATTCACCCCCTGCCTTGCAAAGGAAATAACCCAGACAACGACATCATGAAGTCCTTATTTGGCATTCTTAAGTCTGAGGATATGAGAAGACATTTCATTCACTTAACCAATTGGAACATGCAAATTGTTGACTACATTGACCACTCCATCGCCAAAGAAAGATAGGTGACATTACACAGGATTTTTATTCGCTTAATATTATCTCAATAGATATTCTAAACAGACCCGAAAGCAAATAAAAGTCATTACAATGAAATAGGCATAGACCTCACTGTAAAATACCTATTCAAGTAAATTAAATGATATACTTTAGGTTTCAGAACTTTGGCAACTTTAAAACTAGAATTAACATTCACCATCAAAAAGAGTCTGAGACAATAGTCCCGTTGCTTTTTGCATGGTTGCGATAGTCTTGCTAAAATAGAATTGCTCAATAAACCATTTAGAAAGCCTATCCCATGCACATTCACTAAAACACAAATCAAACGACTTTACCACTAGAACTTGCATGCATTTTACCACAAGATTATCTCGTTTTTACTATTGAAAAAGTGGTGAATGTCTTGTAGGATTGTCACTTCCAGACTTTCTATCATAACTTTGGTCGCCCGTCTTATCACCCTAAAATGCTTTTAGCCGCTCTACTATTTGCCTATTCACAAGGGATTTTATCTGGACGAAAAATTGAAAAAATGATGATTGAAAATATCGCCATGCAGTACTTAACAGGACAGTTGCTTGTCAGCTACCGCACCATCAATCGCTTTCGAGTCGCTGCGGGGATGGACGTGAAGAGAACCTCCTTCGTTTAGATGAAAAGGAGGTGAACCATCTGATTAAATATGCCATGTTTGATAAGGAACAGAAGAAAGGGTATACACAGTCGGCTAGAAATTTAGCGAATTGGCACTATAATGACAAGGAGGAAAGCTACACACATCCTGACGGGTGGTGCTATCGTTTTCATCATATCAAGCATCAGAAAACACAGACAGGCTTTCAACAGGAAATCAAGGTTTACTACTCTGATGAATCTGAATCAGCCCCTCAAAAGGGACTGTATATGAACGAACGCTATCAAAACTTGAAAGCTAAAGAATGTCAGGCGCTTTTATCTCACCAAGGTAGACAGATTTTCGCTCATGTGGAACCTGTTTTTGGGCAGATAAAGGCTTGTTTTGGTTACAAGAGATGTAATCTGAGAGGCAAGCGACAAGCGAGAATTAACATGGGATTGGTACTTATAGCAAATAACCTCCTAAAATACAATAAGAGAAGGAGTCAAAAGTAAAAAGCTAGAGTTCCGTAATTGGGAATCTCTAGCTTTTTTGTATCTGAGAACTATTTTGTCTCAGATACTGAGTATAATCTCAATTTACAAATAAGAGTTGTAAAAGCCTCATAGAAATACAATGATACACCTCTTCTGAAGAAAAATATAATCGGGAAGACAGGATTCGAACCTGCGACACCTTGGTCCCAAACCAAGTACTCTACCAAGCTGAGCTACTTCCCGA
>CAJNCP010000007.1 GCA_905221295.1 bacterium
TTACCTCTATTATACGACTTTACACAAAGAAAAGACCTTAGAAATTTGTAGTCTAAGGACTTTGTCTTCAATCTGAAACAACAGGACATTTATGTCCTGTTGTTAAATTGGAATTATGAAAAATCCTTATTTTTTTCCTCGATTACTCGATTTTTAAAATTTATATCATTGAAAAAATCTGCTCCATTGATAGCTTTTTTATAGTATTTCAATGCTTGTTCTTTATCACTTTCTCCGTAGAGATAATACTTAGCCTCCAGATAATCAACTGTTGGTTTTAAACTGGTGTCTCCTATCTCAATCATTATTTCTCTCAAGGTACTCAATATTTTAGGGATAAATTCATGGTAGTCAATGTCGAGTTGATAAAGCACTAATCCTATCAGTACTCTTTGTAGTAAGTGGGTATAATTGACATCAGCATAGTTTATTTGAGATACAATATTTAAACAAACTTTTTTCAAAGTAGCTTCGTCTCGTTTTGAATTAACAGTAAGAGATAAAAAGTACAAGTACAAGATCAGCAAGTCATTTGTTGAGTACTCTGTTTGTAACATTGTTTGTTCAAAATACTCTTCAATCAAACCCTCTCCAAATTGAGCATTTTCAGAAACATATACATCATCGATGGCTTGTAGAACCTCAACTGCTACTTGCTCATCTTCAGGAAGCCGATCATAAAAGTGTTCTTGAATTTCTTCAAAGATAGCTTCACGTTGGTGGATTTTTTCTTCATCTCCATGAATGGATTGGCGAATTAATTTCGTTTTTAGTTTTAAATACTCCTTAGGGACGATTAGTAGGTCTTCATCAATTAACTTAGATATCGGAACATCTAATACCTCAGCTATATAATCTAATTTAGCCAAGCTAGGTAAGTTGTTCCCTGTTTCGATTCGACCTAACTGGCGAACTGTTAGATCTTTTTCATCTCCACAAAATATTTCCCGACTCAATCCTTTTTCAGTCCGTAATGTACGGATTCGTTTTCCTATTTCTATATTTCTCATATAACAGCCCTTCAGATTCTAATTTCGATGTTCAAAACAGTTTATAGATACGTCTCCATTGTAACATACTTTGTTTTAATATCTATATAAAACTGATTCTTTCTATCAGTAACAAATTATGGCTTTATTTAATGGTCTAGTTTAAATTCAGTGGCGTTTGCCCATTTCTATTTTATCTCACATTCAAAAAAGCGAATTTCAATTGAAACTCGCTTTTTAAAAAAGTGTATTCGTATAAATTTTGTATCTTATATTCGATGAAAATCAAGGAGCAGACTAGGAAGCTAGTTGAAGACTGTACTTGCTTACATCAAGGATACGCTGACGTGGTTTGAAGAGATTTTCAAAAATTCTTAGTTCAAGTGCCAGATATCTTCGTTGTACTGAGCGATTGTACGGTCAGATGAGAAGAATCCTGCTTTAGAAATGTTAACGATGACTTTATCCAACCATGCGTCACGGTCTTCGTAGTCAGCAAGCATTTGCTCTTTCACTTTGATGTAGTCTTCCAAGTCAAGGAGAGTCATGAACCAGTCTTTGTTGATCAATTCATTGTAAAGACGTTCCAAGCGTTCTTTCTTACCTACTGCAAGAACAGCATCACTCACGATGAAGTCAACCAATGGTTTGATAGCTTTACGAGCGTAGAATTCGCTTGATTTGTAAGCTGCTTTTGCGTAAAGGTCGATAACAGTTTCTGAATCTTCACCGAAGATGTAGATGTTTTCGTCTCCAACCAACTCAGCGATTTCCACGTTAGCTCCGTCCATAGTACCAAGAGTCAAAGCTCCGTTCAACATGAATTTCATGTTACCAGTACCTGAAGCTTCTTTAGAAGCAAGTGAGATTTGTTCTGAGATGTCACATGCTGGGATGAGGAAGCTTGCTGCAGTAACGTTGTAGTTTTCAACCATTACGACTTGCAAGTGTGGAGCTACTTCTGGATCATTTGCAATCACTTCTGACAAGCAAAGGATCAAGTGAATGATGTCTTGGGCAATTGTGTAGGCAGGAGCTGCTTTACCACCAAAGAAGACTGTGATTGGGCGAGCAGGGATGTTGCCAGCCTTGATATCAAGGTATTTGTGGATGACATACAAAGCGTTCATTTGTTGACGTTTGTACTCGTGAAGACGTTTAATTTGGATATCAAAGATAGAGTTTGTATTGATTTCCACACCTTGGTGCTCTTTCAAGTGGCGAGCCAATTTACGTTTGTTGTGAGCCTTGATGCTTTCCAATTTTTCTTTGACAGCAGCCTTGTCTTCATATGACAAAAGTTTTTCAAGCTCATCTGCTTCATGGTGCCAACCACGGCCAATAATCTCATCCAAGTAGTGAGACAGTCTTGGGTTGGCATGCATAAGCCAACGACGGAATGTGATACCGTTTGTTTTGTTGTTGAATTTTTCTGGGTAGATGTCGTAGAAAGCTTTCAACTCTGAGTTCTTCAAGATCTCAGTGTGAAGAGCTGCAACTCCGTTAACGCTGTATCCATAGTGGATATCCATGTGAGCCATGTGAACACGTCCGCTCTCATCGATGATTTGAACAGCTGGATCTTTGTATTCTGCTTTCACACGGCGGTCCAATTCTTTGATGATTGGTACCAAGTGAGGAACCACTTCTTCCAAGAATTCAAGAGGCCATTTTTCAAGGGCTTCAGCAAGGATTGTGTGGTTAGTGTAGGCAGTCATGCTACGAACGATTGAGATTGCTTCATCAAGTTCGATACCACGCGCAGTCAAGAGACGGATCAATTCAGGGATCACCATTGATGGGTGAGTATCGTTGATTTGTACAACTGCGTAGTCCGCAAGGTCATGCAAGTTGCTTCCTTTTTCGATTGCTTCGTCGATGATCAATTGTGCACCGTTTGAAACCATGAAGTATTGTTGGAAGATACGGAGCAATTCACCTTGCTTGTCGCTATCGTCTGGGTAAAGGAAGAGAGTCAAGTTGCGAGCGATATCTGTCTTGTCAAAGTTGATACCATCTTCGATGATTGAAGAATCAACTGAATCCAAGTCAAACAAACGCAGGCGGTTTTTAGTAGCTGTTTTGTAACCAGGTACATCGATATCGTAAAGAGTAGATGTCAATGTGAAGTGTGCAAATGGCACTTGGTAGCTACGGCTTGAGCGTACCAACCAGTTTTGCTCTGTCAACCAAGCGTTAGGAATCGTTTCTTGTTGGTTGTTTTTAAGAACTTGTTGGAAAAGACCAAAGTGGTAGTTCAAACCAACACCGTCACCATTCAAACCAAGTGTAGCGATTGAGTCGATAAAGCAGGCTGCCAAACGTCCCAAACCACCGTTACCAAGTGATGGTTCCAATTCTACTTCTTCGACTTCGATCAAGTCTTTACCTGCAGCTGCAAGTTCTTTTTTCACATCGTCGTAAAGGCCAAGGTTAATCAAGTTATTTGACAAGAGTTTACCAATCAAGAACTCAGCTGAGATGTAGTAAACTTTTTTCTTACCAGTGTTGACTGGTTTTTGACTGCTAGCAAGTTTGCTGTAGTTGAGAAGAGCAAGGTAAAGCTCTTCATTGCTACATTCTGCAATGGTTTTATTGTAACGCTTTTGTACAAATTCTTTTAATGGTAACATGTTTATGTGTCTCCTGATAATGTCTTATTTCTTTAATTCTACCAAATTTTCATTGATTCGGCGATAAATTGTAGTCAAGTCAAGCAAAGTTTCTTCAACAGCTGGTGTGAGTTGATCTGCTGTCATACGCCATGACCAGTTTCCACCAAGAGTAGATGGGAAGTTCATACGAGCTGACTCATCTAGTTCTAGCAAGTCTTGCATAGTGGCAATAGCCATGAAGCTAACAGATGAAAAGACTGTGCGAAGCATTGCGTGTGGCACTGTTTCATACTCTTTACGGTTCGTGTAGCGCGCCATGTATTCACGAGTTGGATCGTCGATTTCATTACGGTACCAACCAAGGACCGTATTGTTATCGTGTGTTCCTGTATACATAACAGAGTTGGCAGGTGCCAAGTGTGGGCTATCAATACTTTCGTCTTCTGGATTGAAGGCGAATTGAAGAATCTTCATTCCTGGGAAGCCAGTGCGTTCACGCAACTCGATGACTTCATCTGTCATGAAACCAAGGTCTTCTGCGATGATGTTTAGCTCACCAAGCTCTTCTTTAACAGCTGCGAAGAGTTTGTAACCTGGACCTTTCACCCATTTACCAGGTGCTGCTGTATCGGAACCAGCAGGGATTTCCCAGTAAGATTCAAAGCCACGGAAATGGTCGATACGAACAATATCGTAGATTTTGAAGCTTTCACGCAAGCGTTCAACCCACCATTTGTAACCGTCTTTATCCATTGCTTCCCAGTCATAGATTGGGTTCCCCCAAAGTTGACCAGTTGCAGAAAACTCATCCGGCGGACATCCTGCGATACAGGTTGCTTTACCAGTGGCATCTGTCTTGAAGAGATGTGGATTTGCCCACATGTCGCTTGAATCTTCCGCTACGTAGATAGGCATGTCACCAACGATTTCGATGTGGTTATCGTTAGCGTAAGCTTTCAATTTCAACCATTGTTGGAAGAAGAAATATTGAGTCACACGGTGGTAAACCAACTTGTCTGCCAATTTCTCACGGTAGCTTTCAAGTGCTGAAGCTTTACGCGCACGAGCATCTGCATCTGGCCATTCTGTCCAAGCAAGATTGTCAAAATGCTCTTTGATAGCCATATACTCTGCGAAGAGTTCGAGCCATGATTGGTTATCTTGAGCAAACTTCTCAAAATCTTTGACATCACCCACTTCCAAGAAGCGTTTAACTGCTTTTTCTAAAAGCGGACGACGTGCGTAATAAATCTTCGCATAGTCAACTTCAGATGCATCACTACCAAAGTCAACACCTTCAAGGTCACTAGCTTCGAGCAAGCCTTGCTCTACCAAGATATCAAGGTCGATAAAATGCGTATTTCCAGCAAAGGCTGAGAATGATTGATATGGAGAATCTCCATAGCTTGTTGTCCCAAGAGGGAGGATTTGCCAGTAACGTTGCTTCGTACGAACCAAGAAATCAACGAAATCATAGGCAGTCTGACCAAATGATCCAATCCCGTATGCTCCTGGTAGAGAAGAGATGTGCATTAACACACCACTTTGACGTTTTTTCATAATAGCACCTCATGTGTTTGTTATAAAACGTTGCGCAATCAAGGCGCAAACGTTTGCGTTGAATTAAGTATAGCGTATTTCAAAGACAAATGCAAGCGTTTTTAAAAATTTTTTTGAATTATTTCAATCAACCAAAACTTGTTCCCATTGATATTTTATGAAATGAGCGAAAAATTTTTTAAAAATTTTCTGATTTAAGATAATTCATTCCAAACATCTGCTCTATTTTCTGAAAAATCGAGCCAAATTTACGCAATCGTTTCCCTAATATATTTTCAATTCAAGAAAAACAAACATTTTAAGTTATTTCCTATACAAAAGCTTTAACAAATGTTTGAAACCTTAAAATTTTTTTAAATTTTTTTCTAAAAAAGCTTGCAACCGTTTTCTATTTGTGTTATACTAGGTTCGTAAAAGAAAACGTTTGCGTTTTCTCATTAAATTATTTTTGTTATTCTTTAGGAGGAATACACTATGTCATCTAAATTCATGAAAAGCGCTGCTGTGCTTGGAACTGCTACTCTTGCTAGCTTACTTTTGGTAGCTTGCGGAAGCAAAACTGCTGATAAACCAGCTGATACTGGCTCATCTGAAGCAAAAGAAATCACTTTCTACGTTGAAGATCAATACAAAGCCTTTGCTGAATCAGCTGCAAAAGCTTACGAAAAAGAATCTGGCGTAAAAGTTACCATCAAAACAGGAGACCAAATGGGTGGGCTTGATAACCTTTCACTAGATAACCAATCTGGTAAAGCCCCTGATGTTATGATGGCACCATACGACCGTGTAGGTAGCCTTGGTACTGATGGACAACTTTCAGAAGTTACATTGAATGACGGAGCAAAAACTGACGACACAACAAAATCTCTTGTGACTGTTGGTGGCAAAGTGTACGGTGCTCCAGCCGTTATCGAGTCTCTTGTTATGTACTACAACAAAGACTTGCTGAAAGAAGCTCCAAAAACTTTTGCTGAATTGGAAGAACTTGCAAAAGACAGCAAATACGCTTTCGCTGGTGAAGATGGCAAAACTACTGCCTTCCTAGCCGACTGGACAAACTTCTACTACGCATACGGACTCCTTGCTGGTAACGGTGGTTACGTATTCGGACAAAACGGTAAAGATCCTAAAGACATTGGTCTTGCAAACGACGGTGCTATCGCAGGTATCAACTACGCTAAATCTTGGTACGAAAAATGGCCTAAAGGTATGCAAGATACCGAAGGTGCTGGAAACTTGATCCAAACTCAATTCCAAGAAGGTAAAACAGCTGCTATCATTGATGGTCCTTGGAAAGCTCAAGCATTCAAAGATGCTAAAGTAAACTACGGTGTTTCTACTATCCCAACTCTTCCAAATGGTAAAGACTACGCAGCCTTTGGCGGAGGTAAAGCTTGGATCATTCCATCAAGCACTAAGAACCTTGAAGGAGCTCAAAAATTTGTAGACTTCCTAGTTTCAACTGAACAACAAAAAGCATTCTACGATGCAACGAACGAAATCCCAGCTAACACTGAAGCTCGTACTTATGCAGAAGGTAAAAACGATGAGTTGACAACAGCTGTTATCAAACAGTTCAAGAATGCTCAACCAATGCCAAACATCTCACAAATGTCAACAGTTTGGGACCCAGCGAAAACTATGCTCTTTGATGCTGTAAGTGGTAAGAAAGATGCGAAAACAGCTGCTAACGATGCTGTAACATTAATCAAGGAAACAATCCAACAAAAATTTGGTAACTAATTGATTTGTTCAAGGGGGGTGGAAGTGAAATCCCCCTTTGAATGTATAGATACGCTTCTTATCAGATATACGTATCTTGCGGTCGAATCCGAGTTTTATCTCACATCCTATGAAAGGAGTAATCATGGAAAAACAACAGCCTCGCAAAGCAGCCTTGCTGTCAATCATTCCTGGTTTAGGACAAATCTATAATAAACAAAAAGCTAAAGGATTTATTTTCCTTGGTGTTACTGTTTTATTTGTTCTGTATTTTCTAACACTTGCAACCCCTGAATTGAGCAATTTGATCACCCTTGGTGACAAACCTGGTCGTGATAATTCACTTTTCATGCTGATTCGTGGTGCCTTCCACTCTATCTTTGTTGTCGTTTACCTGCTCTTTTATATCTTTAATATCAAGGATGCACATACGACTGCTAAACGTATCAACAACGGTATTCCTGTAGCTCATACCTTCAAGGATATGATTAAAGGTATTTATGAGAATGGATTCCCATACCTTTTGATTATCCCATCGTATGTAGCGATGACATTTGCGATTATCTTCCCAGTTATCGTAACCTTGATGATCGCCTTTACCAACTATGACTTCCAACACTTGCCACCAAATAAATTGTTGGACTGGGTTGGTTTAACGAACTTCACAAACATCTGGAGTTTGAGTACCTTCCGTTCAGCCTTTGGTTCCGTTCTTTCTTGGACCATTATCTGGGCTTTATCTGCTTCTACTTTGCAGATTGTCATTGGTATCTTTACTGCCATCATTGCCAACCAACCATTTATCAAAGGAAAACGTATCTTCGGTGTTATTTTCCTTCTTCCTTGGGCAGTTCCAGCCTTCATCACTATCTTGACATTCTCAAACATGTTTAATGATAGTGTTGGTGCTATCAACACCCAAGTCTTGCCTCTTTTGTCTAAGGTCCTTCCTTTCCTAGATGGGGCTCTTATCCCTTGGAAAACCGATCCGACTTGGACGAAGATTGCCTTGATTATGATGCAAGGTTGGCTAGGATTCCCATACATCTACGTTTTGACTTTGGGTATCTTGCAGTCTATTCCTAACGACCTCTATGAAGCGGCTTACATTGATGGGGCCAATGCTTGGCAAAAATTCCGCAACATCACTTTCCCAATGATTTTGGCTGTTGCAGCTCCAACATTGATTAGCCAATACACCTTCAACTTTAACAACTTCTCTATCATGTACCTCTTCAATGGTGGAGGACCTGGTAGCGTTGGTGGTGGAGCCGGTTCAACTGATATATTGATCTCATGGATTTACCGTTTGACAACAGGTACAGCCCCACAATACTCTATGGCGGCAGCTGTTACCTTGATTATCTCTATCATTGTCATCTCTATCTCTATGATCGCATTCAAGAAACTACACGCATTTGATATGGAGGACGTCTAAGATGAATAACTCAATCAAACTCAAACGTAGACTGACTCAAACCCTCACTTACCTCTACTTGATTGGCCTATCAATCGTGATCATCTATCCACTTTTGATTACCATTATGTCAGCCTTCAAGTCTGGTAATGTCGTAGCCTTTAAACTAGATGGTAACGTCGACTTTAGTTTTGATAACTTTAAAGGGCTCTTCACCGAAACCTTGTATGGTACTTGGTACCTTAATACTTTGATTATTGCCTTTATTACAATGGCTGTACAAACTAGTATCATTGTACTTGCAGGTTACGCCTACAGTCGTTACAACTTCTTGGCTCGTAAGCAAAGTTTGGTCTTCTTCTTGATTATCCAAATGGTGCCAACTATGGCCGCTTTGACAGCCTTCTTCGTTATGGCCCTTATGTTGAACGCCCTTAACCATAGCTGGTTCCTCATCTTCCTCTACGTCGGTGGAGGTATCCCGATGAACGCTTGGCTCATGAAAGGCTACTTCGATACTGTGCCAATGTCTCTAGACGAATCTGCAAAACTAGATGGTGCCGGACACTTCCGTCGCTTCTGGCAAATTGTTCTCCCACTCGTTCGCCCAATGGTGGCTGTACAAGCTCTATGGGCCTTCATGGGACCTTTCGGAGACTACATTCTCTCTAGTTTCTTGCTTCGTGAGAAAGAATACTTTACTGTTGCCGTCGGTCTCCAAACCTTCGTTAACAACGTGAAAAATATGAAGATTGCCTACTTCTCAGCAGGTGCCATCCTCATCGCCCTTCCAATCTGTATTCTCTTCTTCTTCCTACAAAAGAACTTTGTTTCAGGACTTACAAGTGGTGGCGACAAGGGATAATCTATCCCCGCCACCCTTTTTCATTTTGGAGCTTGTTGCTAAAGCTACAAGATTAGACACACTTCTACAAATCCTATTGAAACCATCCTTTCAATAAGGAATTGATTTGCTAGACTTGAAATAAAGCACATTTCTCTATATAATAAAACTCATATAGAAAACACTTTTAGAAAGATGCCTATGCTTCCATATCCATTCTCGTATTTCTCTAGTATCTGGGGATTTCGCAAACCCCTATCAAAACGTTTCGGCCTCAACTGGTTTCAGCTTCTCTTTACGAGCATTTTCCTCATCAGTTTGTCTATGGTTCCGATTGCCATTCAAAACAGCTCACAGGAAACGTATCCACTGGATACCTTTATCGATAATGTCTACACTCCACTGACAGATGAAGCGATCATGGACTTGTCAGAGAATGCACAAATCGTTGATGGAAAGCTGAACTACTCAGGCACTAAGAATCAGCAGCCTTCTCTTTTGATTGGCCCGAGCCAAAGCAAAGAATTGCCAAAGGACTTGCAACTTCATTTTGATACGGAAGAACTCGTCATCAGTAAGGAAAGTAAGGAACTGACTCGCATTCGCTACCACGCGATTCAAACGGAGAGTTTCCAGAGTAAGGAAGTCTTAACCCAGGCTATTTCTAAAGACTGGTACCAACAGAACCGTGTCTATATCAGCCTCTTTCTCGTCCTTGGTGCTAGCTTCCTCTTCGGATTGAATTTCTTCATTGTCTCTCTTGGAGCTAGTCTTCTCCTTTATATCACCAAAAAATCACGCCTCTTTTCATTTAGGAGCTTTAAAGAGTGCTACCATTTTATCTTGAATTGTTTAGGATTACCAACTTTGATTACACTTATTTTGGGACTTTTTGGCCAAAATATGACAACCCTTATCACTGTACAAAACATTCTTTTTGTTCTTTATCTGGTTACCATTTTTTACAAAACACATTTCCGTGATCCAGATTATCATAAATAGGAGATTTTTATGCCCGTTACGATTAAAGATGTGGCCAAGGCTGCAGGTGTCTCACCTTCAACCGTAACCCGCGTCATTCAAAATAAATCAACGATTAGTGATGAAACCAAAAAACGAGTTCGCAAGGCTATGAAGGAGCTCAACTACCATCCCAACCTCAATGCTCGTAGCTTGGTAAGTAGCTATACTCAGGTTATCGGTCTGGTGCTTCCTGATGACTCGGATGCCTTTTACCAAAATCCTTTCTTCCCATCTGTCCTTCGAGGGATCGCCCAAGTCGCGTCTGAAAACCACTATGCTATCCAGATCGCAACTGGTAAAGATGAGAAGGAACGTCTCAATGCCATCTCACAAATGGTCTATGGGAAACGTGTTGATGGCCTAATCTTCCTCTACGCTCAAGAGGAAGATCCACTGGTTAAGCTCGTAGCGGAAGAGCAGTTTCCTTTCCTCATCCTCGGAAAATCCCTCTCACCCTTTATCCCACTTGTCGACAATGATAATGTCCAAGCCGGTTTTGATGCAGCAGAGTATTTCATCAAAAAGGGATGCAGACGAATTGCCTTTATCGGAGGAACCAAGAAACTTTTCGTTACACAAGATCGTCTAAAAGGTTACGAATTGGCGCTCAAACAACACCAACTTTCGATTGATACGAATCTGACCTACTTTGCAAATGAATTTCTAGAAGAAAAGGGGTATCAATTTAGTAAGCGCCTCTTCAAACATGATCCGCAGATTGATGCTATCATCACAACCGACAGCCTTCTAGCTGAAGGGGTTTGCGACTACATCAGTAAACACCAATTAAATGTTCCCGTCTTGAGTTTTGACTCTGTCAATCCTCGACTCGACCTAGTAGCCTATGTTGACATCAATAGTCTTGAACTTGGACGAACATCATTTGAAACGATTTTGCAGATTATCAATGACGCGAAAAATAATAGACAGATTTGTTACCGTCAGTTGATTGCCCACAAAATTATCGAAAAATAAAAACCAGCCTTACGGCTGGTCTTTTGAGTATTATTAATTGTCTGTTTCTACGAATCGTCCTAGGATGTGGACATTTTCGGATACAGAGACGAAGGCTGTTGGATCAACCTGTTTCATGATGTGTTTAAAATCATTAAACTCTGCTCGTGTGATAACCGTAATCAAGACTGCTTTTCTCTCATGATTATAGGTTCCTTCTGCATCGTGGATCATGGTTGCTCCGCGGTGCAATTTTTTATGGATTTTTTCGATTACCTTGTCAGGATTACTGGTCACAATCATGGCCTGCATCCGTTTTTGCTTGGTAAAGACCGCATCTGTCACACGACTGGATACAAAAATGGTAATCATGGAGTAGAGGGCGTATTTCCAACCGAAGGTCAACCCAGCAATCAACATGATGGTCCCATTGACCAAGAAGGAAATACTGCCGACATTTTTCCCCGTTTTCTTGCGAATGGTGAGGCTGACAATATCTGTACCTCCACTGGAAATACTATTGCGCAAAGCAAAGCCGATTCCCAAGCCCATGACAACACCCCCAAAAAGGGCATTGATAATGGGATCCTCTGTCAGCGTCACAACGGGCACAAGCTGGATAAAGAGGGAACTCATGGATACTGTGATAAAGGTAAAGACTGTAAACTTATGTCCAATCTGATACCAAGCCAAAATCATCAACGGAAAATTGATAGCATAAAAGGTTAGCGATATCGGAATGTAAAACCCAAACCAGTGATGACTCAAGGCAGAGATAATCTGTGCCAGACCTGTCGCACCACTGGAGTATACGTGTCCTGGTTGAAAAAAGAAATTGACTGCTACTGCTGACAAAAAGCCATAAACCAGAGAAGCCGATACTTTCTCATCATATTTTTCCCGAGAGATACTTTGTAAAACTCGTAAAATTTTTATCTGATAAGCAAAGCGGCGCAGATAATAGCGCCACCGCTTAATTTGTTTTGCTTGTTTCATCTTCTTCTACTTGTAAGCTGAGTTCCTCTAGTTGTTTGAGAGCGACTGTTGATGGAGCTTGTGTCATTGGGTCGGTCGCCTTATTGTTCTTAGGAAAGGCAATGACTTCACGAATGTTTTCTTCGCCTGCTAAGAGCATTACAAAGCGGTCAAGTCCGAGAGCCAATCCACCGTGTGGTGGGAATCCATAGTCCATAGCTTCCAATAGGAAACCAAACTGGTCATTGGCTTCCTCAGCTGAGAAACCGAGAGCCTTGAACATGCGTTCTTGGAGTTCTTTTTGGTTGATACGAAGGCTACCACCGCCAAGCTCATAACCATTCAAGACGATGTCATAGGCAATAGCACGAACTTTAGCTAAATCACCTTCTAATTCGTGAGCTGTATCTGCCTGTGGAAGGGTGAATGGATGGTGGGCGCTCATGTAACGACCTTCTTCTTCTGACCATTCAAACATCGGCCAGTCAACAACCCAAAGGAAGTTGAATTTGTCGCTGTCAATCAAGCCGAGCTCTTTAGCAATACGACCACGAAGGGCACCAAGGGTTGCATTCGCCACTTCAAGTGTATCAGCCACAAAGAGAACCAAATCCTTGTCTTCTAAACCAAGGGCATTTGTCAACTCTGCTTGAATGCCAGTCAAAAACTTAGCAACTGGTCCGTTCAATTCTCCATCAACAACCTTGACCCAAGCAAGTCCTTTGGCACCGTACTGCTTGGCTACTTCTGTCATCTTGTCGATGTCTTTACGAGAATAGTTATCCGAAGCTCCTTTGACCACAATAGCTTTAACTACTGGTGCTTCTGAAAAGACTTTGAAGTCGACACCTTTGACAACTTCTGTTAAGTCTTGAAGCAACATGTCAAAACGTGTATCTGGTTTGTCAGAACCATAAAGGGCCATAGCTTCATCGTACTTCATACGTGGGAAGGGAAGGGTTACTTCAATCCCTTTTGTTTCCTTCATCACGCGCGCAATCAAGCCTTCTGTGATATCTTGGATTTCTTGCTCCGTAAGGAAGGATGTTTCCAAGTCGACCTGGGTGAACTCAGGCTGACGGTCACCACGCAAGTCCTCGTCACGGAAACATTTAACGATTTGGTAGTAACGGTCAAACCCAGCATTCATCAAGAGCTGCTTAGTGATTTGTGGACTTTGAGGAAGAGCGTAGAAATGCCCTTTATTGACACGAGATGGCACCAAATAGTCACGCGCCCCTTCTGGCGTTGATTTAGAAAGGAATGGCGTCTCCACATCGATAAACTCCAACTCATCCAAGTAGTTACGGATAGAGTGGGTCACCTTGGCACGAAGCTTAAGGTTTTCTAGCATTTCTGGACGACGAAGGTCAAGGTAACGGTAACGCAAACGTGTATCGTCATTGGCCTCAATCCCATCTTTAATCTCAAAAGGCGTTGTTTTGGCTGTATTCAGCACTGTCAGAGCTGTCACGTTCAACTCAACCGCACCCGTTGGCAACTTATCATTAGCTTGCTCACGCGCAGCGACTTGTCCAGTCACCTCAATGACAAACTCGCTACGAAGGCTTTCAGCTGTTGCCATAACTTCTGCTGAAACTTTTTCAGGGTTGATAACCAACTGCATAATCCCTTCACGGTCACGAAGGTCGATAAAAATCAAACCACCAAGGTCACGACGACGCCCAACCCATCCTTTCAAGGTAATTTCTTGTCCGATATGTTCCTCACGAACACGACCAGCATACATACTACGTTTCATGTTTTCTCTCCTCTTTTATTCTGTTACTATTTTACCATAAAAGCGCAGGCTCTTCATGAAAATCAGCAGAAAAGTTTGATTGTCTTTAGAAATCAAAACGAACAGACAAAAAATCCGATGAAAACGTCATCGGATTCTCTGATTATGATTCTTAACCTTTTTTACGCTTTTCAGCAATCTCAGCTGCCTTTTTAGGTAGAACAATCTCCGTCGCATAAGCCGAAGCAAAACGCAAGACACCTGCAATAGGCGCAAAGACAACTGCTAGATAGTTGTAAAAGAAATCACCTTTAAAGGCATAGGCAAGTGCCCCGATGATAAAGAAGAGAACGACCGCCTGTATCACTGCTAATAAAATTACTCGTTTCATGTGACCTCCTGACTCTATTATAGCATGAGTATCATCAAAAAGCCGATTAAATTATTCAAAGCGTGGAGAGAAATGCTATAAAGAAGACCTTTTCGGCTCACATAAGCCAGACCCAAACTCAATCCCAGACTGGCATAAACTAAAAACTGTTGCAAAGTCCCTGGAAAATGAATCAAGGCAAAAAGCACACTTGATACGAGGAGAAACAGAGCTGTCTGTTTGCTGTTGTTCTGCTTAGGAAAGAGATAGCGCGCCAGCATCCCTCTAAAAATGAGTTCTTCCGTCAGAGGAGCAAAGACCACTACCATAAAGAAACCAAATGCAGGCTGAGCTAGTGTCAATTGTGATACAGTCTGTTGATTAGCCGACGGATCATCTGGCAAATAGAACTGAGCTGTAATCGCCACTAGCAAAACCAGGGTAGGCAAACAGATATAACGATTAAAAGCAGTTGTCTGGATGCTAACCTTTTCTGTCTGATACCACTTGTAAACTCCATAAACATAGGCCCCTGACAGGGCGATATAAAGTGGCAAGACTCCATAGATTGAAGCCCCTAGTTCAAGAGCTGACAACGCCATACTCTGAACCAGACCATAACCAAAGAAAAAGGATAGAACAGCTAGCAGAAACCAGCCAAGATTTTTAAGTAATTTCATAAAGATCTCCTATTTTCCTTTATAACTATTTTTCAATACGAAGAGACTAGCTAATCCTAGTAAAAGGACCCATGCTAGCAAAAGACCAAGACTTCTCAAAGATAACTCTCCACCACCTGCTTTTAACAGACTTACCAATGGACCAATGAAAGAATAGTCCAACAATTTTTGCGCAGTTTCATTTTGAACAGCAAGAGTGGGCAAGAAAGAGAAGGTTAGCATAGGAAAAATACTATACACTTGCGCCTTAGACTGAGTATCTGATACTGCACCGATAAGAATGTTAAGAAAGATAATGCTGATAGTTGCCAGAAGCAGATAGAGACCATAGGTAAGAAAGTAGTTTGTTAAATCAACTTTAAGATACAAAGGTAGAACAACCATCGAAAGAAGCACCACTAGAAGAGGAAGAGCCATCATGCTCAGAGTATACTCCGTTGCTGTCACACCACTTAGAATGAGTGATTTAAGATTGCGCTTTTCCTTATCTTCTGCCATCATAATCGATACCATATAACCACTTCCCATACTCAAGACCATCGTCAAACTCATAGAAAGGAGAGACATACTCAATTCTCCACTCTTGTTTAAGAACTCATTATATAGAACAGTCAGTCCAAAGGGCATCAATAATGTCGCTAGTAACGTTGAATTACTAATAAGAACTTGTAATCTTAACCATAGTAGGGCATTTAATTTTCTAAACATCTAACTTTTCTCCTGTCAATCTAATAAAGATTTCTTCTAAAGTCGGTTCACAAGAATGAACAGCTATCAGATCTCTCGTATCCAGATGAGGCAATTCTTCAAAAGAGAGCACTCGTTCGCGTCCATCTTGATAGCGTAAACGAGCCTTTTTGTCCACATGGTATTTCTGGATAATCTCTTGTGGGCTACCATACTCTATTAAATTACCCTTATTTAAAAGAGAGAGGCGATCACAAAGTAAGGTTGCTTCATTCATATCGTGGGTTGTTAAGAAGATCGTTGTCCCAGCCTGCTTCAGTTCCTGTAAGAGAGCATGAATCGATTTTGAGGTGGTAGGATCAAGACCACTTGTTGGTTCATCCAGAAAGAGGATTTTGGGAGCATTTAGAAGAGCACGAGCCAAGAACATCCGTTGTTTCATACCTGTGGATAGTTTTTCTGCGATAATGTTTTTGGCATCTGATAACCCAACTTGATCAAGTACTGTATCTACTCTAGAAGCTTTAAGACCATATAATTTTGCATAAATGAGCAGATTTTTATAGAGGCTCATCTTTTCATAAAAACCACTGGTATCACTAACAATCCCGATTTGTTCCAAATCATTTGAAGTCAAATTTCGGGAGGACTTCCCTAGGAGAACTGTCTCCCCCTGATCTGCAGCCAACTGACCCGTCAGAACATTGATCATAGTTGTTTTACCTGAGCCTGAAGGCCCTAGGAAACCAAAGATTTCACCCTCTTGAATCTCAAAAGAAATCTGATGCAGAGCTTTCTTGCTTCCAAAACTTTTGCTTACATTTTCAACACGAATCATAGGAACTCCTTTATTTGAAATAACGTTTTACCATAGGTAATTGCATCACATTGATATAAATATGGATCGCTCCTACAAGCAAGAAGGCTAGTAACTGAATCTCTCCTGTCAATAAAGAAAAGATAGCAATCAAAAAATAGAGACCTGGCAAGACATACTGATTTAATTGGAATAAAATTCGAAAACTTTGTTCCAAATTAGCCTGACGCTCCCCTTCATCGTAGGAGTTTATATAGTCCAAGACATCTTTTGGTGTAGAGAAGAATTCCAAATCAAACTGACGAACGATCGCAATGGTCTTATAGAGATATTTTTGAGCACTGAAAATCATCACTAATGCCAAAAAAGAAAGAGATAAGGTTATATAGCTGATATTTAGTACAATTACTTCACTACCTGAGATGAAAAGAGCCAAAAAAATCGCTACGCCTGCACTATTAAAAGCAATAGTTCCAAACTCGAGATTACGATACATTTGTACATAATAGGTTTCATTCAGATCATCATCCATTTCCTCTTGATACAAGGAGTGAAATTTTCTGCTTTTCTTTAAGAAATCGAAAGTCAAAAACATACTAATGAAACCTAACAGTAAACAAATAGATGATATCCATGGAGTCACGGTTTTGACATCTAAAATGGTTCCGTAGTTTTCGGTATAGGCCTTAAACATCCCTGCAAACATGCCCAAGAAGCCTCCCAAGATAACAGCCATTAAAAATAACAATCCACGTTTCTTTTTCATATTCATACTCTTTCTAAACTAAACCAATCCAACTAACCACTGACCAAACACTTTACCTGATTCAAAAATAGCTGTCAAGCCTTCTGTTCCAAGTGACACCAAAATCAAACAAACAGCAAACAAGAGAATAGCTTGGTTTCTTGCTTTTGTCTCACTAGCCCCCAAAGGCTCTTTGCCAAGCCAACCGGCCAAATAGGAATATAAGATGACTGTTAAAATACCAAACTCTGTCGAAGAAAGAAACAACAAAATTGCCACTAAGCGGATAACGTTAGTCTTGATATTAAAATAATTTCCTAAACCTGCACAAACACCTGCAAGTTCTTTATGTTCAGTATCGACTTGAAAATCTGCTAAAAACCTTTTCATATTCATTCTCCTTTTTCACTTGCTAGATTTTTGGATTTCTTTTCAATCCATTCAACTACTGGGATGAGAGCAAAGTAGGCCCAAATAAATTGGTCACTTTGATACGGTTTAAACCAGCCTAGGTCCATCCCAATCAGTAGAAACACACTGACTAATAGAGCCATGGCAACTACATAATAAATCACTTTATACTTGTTCATCATTTTTCTCCTTCTTCTTTAACCAATTGAGAATGGACAAGAGGACTAAATTAATCCAAAACAAATACTTACTTTCAACAAAATAAAACCAACCGAATAATGTTCCAATCATAGCGAAAGCATTCACAATAAAGGCAAAAACACTCATATAATAAATCACTTTATACTTGTTCATCACTCATCCTCCTCTATACGAAATACCGACTCGACTGGTTCATTGAATATCTGTGAAATCTTCAGGGCGATTACAATGGACGGAGTGTATTCATCCCTCTCTAGCAAACTGATGGTCTGTCGGGAAACCCCTGCTAGCTTGGCTAGTTCGGTTTGATTGAGACCATCGCGAGCCCGCAGCTCTTTTAAACGATTTTTAAGCATTCCTTTCTCCTTTACTCTTAACTTGCTTACATTGTAACACATCTTTTTCTTTTTGACAACAATATTTGTCAAAAAGTTTATGATTTTTGTCATTTTGCAAAAGAAAAAGGTCAGGAGTAAGATCCTGACCAGTTTATCTGTCATTAAAAGCCCAATTTTTCAAAGATTTCTGAGAAGTTTTGGCTGATAGCATCAAGCGACACTTGCACTTCTTCTCGTGTTTGGTTGTTTTTGACCGTCACTTGTCCGCTTTCGACTTCGCTCTCTCCTAGGGTGATGAGGGTCTTAGCCGCAAAGGCATCGGCTGATTTGAACTGAGCTTTGAGCTTACGGTTGAGGTAATCACGTTCTGCTTTGAATCCTTGTTGGCGAAGGGCTTGTACCAATTCCAAAGCCTTGACATTTGCGCATTCTCCCAAGACTGCGATATAGACATCTAGAGCGTTCTCTATAGGAAGGGCCACACCTTGCTTTTCAAGGATGAGAAGCAGGCGCTCTACACCAAGTCCAAAACCAAATCCAGCGGTCTCAGGACCACCAAAGTAAGCAACCAAGCCATCGTAGCGACCACCTGCACAGACTGTTAAGTCATTGCCCTCAATCTCAGTAATGAATTCAAAAATCGTGTGGTTGTAGTAGTCCAAACCACGCACCATATTGGTATCGATAATGTAGTTCACTTTCAGTTTTTGTAACATCTGACGCACGGCATCAAAATGAGCTTGGCTTTCTTCATCAAGGAAGTCCAAGATAGACGGCGCATTCTCCACTGCCACCTTGTCTTCTTTTTCCTTAGAGTCCAAGACACGGAGAGGATTTTCCTCCAAACGACGCTGGCTATCCTTAGACAAGGTCTCCTTGAGCGGTGTCAAATAGTCAATCAAGGCTTGACGGTAAGCAGCACGGCTCTCAGGATTTCCAAGAGTGTTGAGATGCAATTTGACACCTTGAATTCCGATTTCTTTCAAGAAATGAGCTGCCATAGCGATGGTTTCCACATCCGTAGCTGGATTGCTAGAGCCAAAACACTCAACACCAATCTGGTGGAACTGACGCAAACGACCTGCCTGTGGACGCTCATAACGGAACATAGGGCCCATGTAGTAGAACTTACTTGGCTTTTGCACTTCTGGTGCGAAGAGTTTATTTTCCACATAAGAGCGGACAACGGGCGCAGTTCCTTCTGGACGGAGAGTAATATGGCGGTCACCCTTGTCATAAAAGTCATACATTTCCTTGGTTACGATATCCGTTGTATCTCCAACAGAGCGGCTGATGACCTCGTAATGCTCAAAAATAGGCGTGCGCACTTCTGCGTAGTTATAGCGCTTGAAAATTTCACGGGCAAAGCCCTCAACATACTGCCACTTGGCAGACTCAGCAGGTAAAATATCCTGCGTTCCTTTTGGTTTTTGTAATTTCATAGGGAATCCTCTTTAAACTTAATAGTCTTATTTTACCATAAATAAAGGGATTAAAACAGTGAGAGTAGAAAATCGCAAGATAGTCTTTTCAGAAAATTCATCAAAAACTTGCCAAATTGTCAGAATTATGAGAAAATAGAGGATATTTATCACGTGGAGGGACTGTTATGAGAGACGATATCAAAATCAATGACCGCGCTTTGGCCTTACAAGACCAAATTATCGAAAAACTAGAGAAGGTTTTTGATACAGATGTGGAATTGGATGTTTACAATCTAGGGTTGATTTATGAAATCAATCTAGATGAAACGGGTCTCTGCAAGATTGTCATGACTTTCACTGATACTGCCTGCGATTGTGCCGAAAGCTTGCCTATCGAAATCGTCGCAGGTCTGAAACAAATCGAGGGTATCGAAGATGTCAAGGTTGAAGTTACCTGGTCGCCTGCCTGGAAGATCACACGAATCAGTCGCTACGGCCGTATTGCCCTTGGACTGCCACCTCGTTAAGCAGGTAAATTACTTTTGAAGATGAAAAGAAGCAAGCCGAAAACGGCTTGCTTTTTGAGTTTATTTTTTACCTGACTTGTCCATATTCCAGAAGTCTGTCACGGCTCCGCGTGAAGCGGATGATACGATGTGGGCATATTTACCGAGAACACCACGGCTGTAAAGTGGTGGCAAGGTTGTTTCTGCCTTGCGTTTTTCAAGTTCTTCTTCGGATACGGCCATAGAAATTTCTTTGGTATCTTGGTCAACCGTAACGATATCACCTGTACGAAGGTAAGCAATCGGTCCACCATCCTGAGCTTCAGGAGCAATATGTCCGACAACAAGACCATAAGTACCACCAGAGAAGCGTCCGTCTGTCAAGAGGGCAACCTTGTCTCCTTGACCTTTACCAACGATCATGGATGAAAGTGATAGCATCTCAGGCATACCAGGACCACCCTTAGGTCCCACGAAACGAACAACGACAACATCACCATCAACGATTTCATCTGTCAGAACGGCCTGAATCGCATCTTCTTCTGAGTCAAAGACCTTAGCAGGTCCAACGTGACGACGCACTTTAACACCTGATACCTTGGCAACCGCACCGTCAGGGGCAAGGTTCCCGTTCAAGATGATAAGCGGACCGTCTGCACGTTTTGGATTTTCAAGTGGCATAATGACTTTTTGGCCTGGTGTAAGGTCTGCAAAGTCAGCCAAGTTTTCAGCGACTGTCTTACCAGTACATGTGATACGGTCGCCATGAAGGAAACCATTTGCCAAGAGGTATTTCATAACCGCAGGGACACCACCGACTTCGTAGAGGTCTTGGAAGACATACTGACCAGATGGTTTCAAGTCAGCCAAGTGAGGCACACGTTCTTGGATCGTATTGAAGTCCTCAAGTGACAAGTCAACATTAGCCGCATGGGCAATGGCAAGCAAGTGAAGAGTGGCATTTGTAGAACCACCGAGAGCCATCGTTACAGTGATGGCATCTTCAAAGGCTTCACGAGTCAAGATATCTGATGGTTTGAGACCAAGCTCCAGCATCTTGACAACAGCTCGTCCTGCTGCTTCGATATCTTCTTTCTTGTCAGCTGATTCAGCTGGGTGAGATGAAGATCCTGGCAAACTCATACCGAGAACTTCGATAGCTGTCGCCATGGTATTAGCTGTATACATACCACCACAACCACCAGGGCCCGGGCAGGCATTACATTCAAGACGCTTCACGTCCTCAGCTGTCATGTCACCGTGGTTCCATTTTCCGATACCCTCAAAAACAGATACCAAGTCAATGTCTTTGCCATCAAGATTTCCGGGTGCAATAGTGCCACCATAGGCGAAAATAGCTGGGATATCCATATTAGCAATGGCAATCATAGAACCAGGCATGTTCTTATCACAGCCACCGATAGCGACGAAGGCATCGACGTTGTGACCACCCATCGCCGCCTCGATAGAGTCCGCAATGATATCACGAGATGTTAGAGAGAAACGCATACCAGGCGTTCCCATGGCAATCCCGTCCGCTACGGTAATGGTACCAAACTGAACAGGCCAAGCACCTGCCGATTTGATACCCTCTTTAGCCAATTTTCCGAAATCATGCAAGTGGATGTTACATGGTGTATTTTCCGCCCAAGTCGAAATCACTCCCACAATCGGTGTTTCAAAGTCCTTATCTGTCATACCAGTCGCACGCAGCATGGCACGGTTTGGCGATTTAACCATGCTGTCATAAATGCTACTGCGGTGACGTTTATCTAATTCAGTCATCTTATCCCTCCCGTTTCAGTTTTTACTATTATAGCACATTTTAAAGGCAATGAACAGAAGAAAATTCTTGAATTTTCAGAAAATTTCGATTAATTTGATTGAATGACTTCTAATTTTTTCATCTTTTTTTGTCAAGTAACTTTACTTTACAAAAAAAATGTGTTATCCTAGTATGGTTGATGAAAATCACTAGATTGAATCGAATTTAAATACCTAAAGGAGAAATCAAAATGGCAGTACCTGCACGTCGCACTTCAAAAGCGAAGAAAAACAAACGTCGTACACACTACAAAGTAACAGCTCCATCTGTAAACTTTGACGAAACTACTGGAGATTACTCACGTTCTCACCGTGTATCACTTAAAGGATACTACAAAGGACGTAAAATCGCTAAAGCTGCATCAGCTGAATAATAGAAGGGAGATACCATGCGCGTAAATATCACACTTGAACACAAAGAATCTGGTGAACGCTTGTACCTTACTTCTAAAAACAAACGTAACACTCCAGACCGTCTTCAATTGAAGAAATACTCACCAAAACTTCGCAAGCACGTCGTGTTTACAGAAGTTAAGTAAGAGTTAAATACGAATCAATACATAAAAAAAACGCTGATTTCAAGCGTTAGTTAGTTAGATAGAAGAAAAGTCCTTTTTGAGAGCATTTTCTTCTATCTTTTTCTTTGTAATCAAGAATATAAAATTCTTTAAAATCTTCGGGTTATAAAGAGATAGTTCCCAGCTCTTTTGAGTTGTCTTCATTGACATTTTATCTCAATAGTGTATAATTGATGTAATATATAGAGTTACAACAATAAGGAGACACCCCTATGACTTACGCATACCAAAGCCACATTTACCTAGCGGAGGCGGTTTTAAATGTCAAGGATTTGACGAGTCAAACGGCTTTTTATCACCAGATTATTGGCTTGGAGATTTTATCCCAAACAGAGACAGAAGCGATTTTGGGACTTGGTCGAAAAGCCTTGGTTCACTTGATTCAGGCAGAAAAGTCTGGCGAAGTAAGGGAACATTATGGGCTCTACCATTTGGCGATTTTGTTGCCAACACGAAAAGCCTTGGCAGATGTTTTGAAACACCTAAGTGACTTGCGGATTCCTCTGGTTGGAGGTGCAGATCATGGATACAGTGAGGCTATTTATCTAGAGGATTTGGAAGGAAATGGCATTGAACTCTACCGTGATAAGCCAGTGTCTTTATGGGATATTCGAGAAGATGGTCGCATTATCGGTGTGACCGAAGCCCTTGCGGCACAGGACATCTATGAGTTAGGAGAAAAGGTGGATCCCTTTATCCTAGCTGAAGGGACGAGAATGGGGCATATCCATCTATCGGTGAAGGATAGCCACGCGGCGAGCCAGTTTTATCAAAAGGTGTTAGGACTAGAAGATAAATTTAGCATTCCTAGTGCCAGTTGGATAGCGGCTGGTCAGTACCATCACCACCTGGCTGTCAACGAATGGGCTGGAAAAGGGCTGGCTCCGCGTGAGCAAGGCTTGCCAGGCTTGGCCTATTATGTCCTTGAGGTCGAAAGCAAGGAAGAACTCTTGAACATCGTTCAGCAAGCACAAGAGCTAGAAGCTCGGATCAAGTGGTTAAATTCGAGTGAACTGGATCTTGTAGACCCAGATGGGATTGTGACTCGCATTCGCTTGGCACGATGAGACGAGGAAAACACGTCATTTATTTTAGAGACATAGGAAAAGGCGGACAAGCTCGCATTCTGTTTTTATAATGCGGACTTGTCCGCTTTTTTATGAAATGACGAAAGCTTTCTTGGCTCTGGCAAAGGCATTGGTCAGGGATATTTTCCCTTTTCTGGGGGTTCATGCTATAATACTAATAAACTTTTCTTTCTCTAGGAAGGCAAACGCCGAAAATCGGCTAGAATACTGGCAATCGTCGTCACGATGCTTTTAAGAGAAAGTAGAACTCTGTTTGAGTATCCGTATTGAGTTTAGGAGAGGGGAAATAAGATGGACACAAGTGTAAAAAATTTAATCAGTATGGGCCCTCTGGAGGACTATTTTATCTATTATGATTTGGGGAATCAAGTATTCTACAGTGCAAAACAAGGCATGAATTATTCAGCCATTGCAGCCCCTATTGCAATCTATTCCTTGCAACGACTGTCAAAGTTGCTCAACCAAACCTTTGGAGATGTCTCCTCCCCTTTCAATCTGATTTTCTTTATCCTGATGTCTCTGTTTTTGGTTTTCGGGACCATTCTCCTTGCATCTACCCGACGCAACATGAAGACAGATAGATTTAGAAAAGTCCGGCTGACAAAAGCCAATATCAAAACACTTAGGAGAAAATCTAGGGCGTTGACAGTAGTTGGCTACATTTTTGTTTTAATAACGATTTTTTCAGCCTATCGTTATCTGGCTGTTTCTGATTTTCAATTTTTAATTATGTACATGTTAGGGATTGGTATTCTTACATATATGGTCTATGATTTTCGGATGAAAACACGCAAACGACTGTTCAAAGAGCTGATGGAGACATTACAGGACGGTAGCCGAGGGAAAGAGGGAGAAATGTAAGATGAGAAAAATCATTTATATAGGCCAAGGGAAGAGAAATAAGTGGAGGATAAGATGAAAGAAAAGTATGTTGAGTTTTTAAATATGGCAGTTGTGGATACTAGTCCTATAAAGCATTTTGATTATATAAGAGCTTTTGCAATGGAGATTGTTTTTACTTTACTAATATTTATAGTATCTATTTTTATAAAAGGTGAGATGCATGATGTGAGTATGATTATCTTTTACATTACTATTTATCATGCAGTAGCTTTATTGTCCATGTTCTTGCTATTCCAAAAATTTTCCAAATCAAAATTCTTGCAATTGCTTCCAGCTAGTTCTATTTTGATTTCTCATGTTGAGTTTCTCTTCTGGGGATCTCTATTTTTGGGGAAGAACTACTGGTCTGTCTTCATGGTATTGATTGGCCTAAGCCTTATTTTCCAACTACTCACCTTAGTTTATCAGTTGTTAATTGTCCCTAAAGCTAAGAAATTACCACAGGGTGAGTATAGGAAGAATCTTTTATTTCTTCCTTCTGTCATTTGCCTATTGATTTCAGCAATTGTAGTAGTTATAGCACGTTTATTTATGTTGTCAGGAATATATATAGTTTCTTCCCTCGTCGCAGGGAGCATAGCCTGCCTTCCCTTCTATTGGCTTGAGTATGCACGAGTATTCACAGGTTGGAGAAAGAAAAGCACCAATAACTTTATTTATAGAGGCACAATAAAATGAAATTAGTGAGAATGGCTAGTAGTAGCATAATTCATGCTAGGAGGATAAGATGAAAGAAAAGTATGTTGAGTTTTTGAATATGGCAGTTGTGGATACTAGACCTATAAAAAACTCTGATTTTTTAAAGTCATTTGCAATTGAAGTTATGTTTGCTTTGCTGATATTTATAGTGTCTATTTTTATAGAAGGTGAGATACATGATGTAAGTATGAATATCTTTCACATTGTCATTTATCATCTATCGGCTTTGTTATTCATGTTCTTGCTATTTCAAAAGTTTTCCAAATCAAAATTATTGCAAATATTTCCGGCTACGTCTGTGTTAATTTTTCACATTGAATTTCTTTTCTGGGGATCTCTATTTTTGGGAGATGACTACTGGTCTGTCTTCATGGTATTGATTAGCCTAAGCCTTATTTTTCAGCTACTAACCTTTGTTTACCAGTTATTAATTGTCCCTAAAGCTAAGACATTACCATCTGGAGAGTTCAGGAAGACAATGTTACATATCCCTTCTGTTATTGTTATTTGTTCAGCAGCAATTGTAGTAGTTATAGCACGTTTGTTTATGTTGCCGGCGGTATATGTTGTTACTAGTCTTGTGGCAGTAAGTATTGGATGTATTCCCTTCTATTGGTTTGAGTATGCACGAGTATTCACCGGTTGGAAAAAGAAAAGCACGAATAACTTTATTTATAGAGGAGAAATAAAATGAAATTAGATATCATAGCTAGTAGTAGCATAGCTCGTGCTAGGAGGATAAGATGAAAGAAAAGTATGTTGAGTTTTTAAATATGGCAGTTGTGGATACTAGTCCTATAAAGCGTTTTGATATTATATAAATCACTGATGAGGGAAGATAATGAAAAAAATAATGAAATCAAAATTAGTTCAAGTCCTACTTCTTGCATTCACTATCATAGGACTATACTTTGCTTATCAGATATATCGTAGGCATGAACTTACTCAGTTTGTCATGTGGAGTCCAAGAGCTAAAATTGTAAGTTATGAATTTATGGATGATAACAAGGCAGTAGCGATTGAGTGGGATAATGAGTCGGAGTTAAAAGATGCGGAAGAGGCTAAGAAATATGATTCGCGTGTCAATGTAGAAAGAATGACGAGAGTTAATGGAGAACGCTATATCATCCAACAAAGTTATAAGTTAAAATCAGCCACGTATAAGTATTGGATTCTAGAAGAGGATGCGGTGCCATATTTGAAAAGTAATATTCCAGAGCAGGGAGAGTACTGGTTGTTAGACGTCTATGATACGAAAGATGGGACAATCAAACAAAAAACCTATGATGTATTTCAGATGGTGAGGGAATATAATAAGGATTATATTCCAAGAAGGGTTCGCAGAGTTAATTATTTCTTGTATACGGAACAGGGGAAAACTTACTTACCAATTAGTATGGCTATTGGCCAACAGCCAGAATCAAAAACTGAAACTGGGCTTATTGATATAGAGGAAGGAAAGATAATAGCAGCTACTCCATCTGGTAAAACTTCCAAAGATCTTTATAACGATGAGAAAGGATCATACAAACCAAAATTAGAAGATATTCTTATTTCGAATCATAAATTTTCAAACGAAAAGTTTGCCTTTGTCTTATCTCTTTTTAGTTTTAAAAAACCAGTAGAAAACTCCCAATATCCGTCCTTGGCAAGCAAGTATCCAAAGGAATTTGATATGTTGAGTAAAGGGTTATTATCGGAATTATATTTCCTTGGAAAAGAAGATGTTCGTTTTAAAATCTCTTTCTTAAAGCTAGTTCTTCCAGAAGGTACCAATATCTTCAAGGATATCACTATTCCAGCAGCTAGTTCGAAAGATGGACAGGAACATTTGGTTCAAAGCGAAGAAGAGTTCTTACAATATTATAAATCCAGCACGGAGGAAGAATAATGGGACAAAAGCATTTTTCTTATATTACTGTAGATATTGATAGTTGACATTGAATTTTAAATGGGGAGGAAAAAATGAAGAAGTTATTTGTTATCATTTTGTTATTGGTTCTTGGAGCTTGCTCTAATGGAAAGGAAGCAGGGGTAACAGAGAAAAGTACACGCGAGACAGTTGTAAATAAAGAGAAAGAATTGAAATTTGTAGTAGCACCACAATATGAAGGCCAAACGTCAGATTTAATTGAACTTGGTAAAAAATTGACCAAAGAACATCCAGAAATTGGAAGTAAGGGAAGTATGGCTATCTACTTTACAGGAGCAGTTTCAGATGGTAGGGCAGCACTAATGCTCGTCAATAAAACTGATGTAGATATCAAAAAAGATTTGGAGTTTTCACTGAGCTGGTCCTATGATGGCAAGACCATTTTTGATAATCAAAAGATTAGCTATACTATCAAGGATAGTGGTGAGTTACCTTCTTACACAACTACATTAATTTTGTTACCACTTAATTCAGAACAATTGGAGCTTGTTGATTCGATGTCAGATCCATCTAAGATGACACTTTCAATGTCCGATGTGAAGAGCGTAGAATAAGATAGGAGTTGAATGTGACAACAGAAACCATTTTATTTTTATTTGCTACCATCGTCATTCTTTTATCCTTGATCTTTTTATCTGGTACATATCTCTACCTTTATTTTCGGGATAAAAAGATGGTACACCTTGCCAAATCGTCTGTTAAGGGAACGGTTGTGGGCTATAGTAATTTTCAGGCTGGGAATCCTCCGATTGTTGAATATACGGTTAACGGAACTACTTATAGCAAGCCATTACGATATTTTATAATCAGAACGGTTTCGCTTCCATGGGGGCCTATAAGTACATCTGATAACTTTACAAGAGAGGATATGTTGGCAAATTCCCTAACCTTTTATCGTAATTCTTTTATATCGTTTAATAACTTAATGCGAACGCATTTCCCAGTCTATTCGAAGATGACGGTATGGTATGATCCTGAAAAACCAAACAGGGCTTATGTGGAACGATACTGTGGAATCAACAAACTTTATAAATTATTAGGCGTCGGTAGTGCTATATTGTTAATCATGGTCTACGCCGTTGTAGTGCTTGCTTATTTGTTAAAGAGGTGAGGTAATCCACATAATGTCACAAGAGAGATATTTGCAGATCAAAAAAGAGCATCAAGTTCGTAAGTTTGTGGGGCGTTTCCTCTTCATTCTTCTCGCTATACTCGATGTTCTACTGGTATCAAGTCATTCCAATTATGTCCCGCTTGTAACGGTGGCTATGGTAACGATTGTGCCTTTTAATCATTTTCTACTTGGTCCTCTTAGGAGACAGAAAAAAGCCATAGAAAAAGAGCATCCAGAATGGAAAATACTCAGTACAAAGGGAGTAAAGGTTCCCTCGGCTGAAGCTAATAAAAGAACCTTGGCTGGCATTGGGATCTTGATAGCCTTGCTGCTGTCTTTTGGGCTATTCTATAAACCTGTGAAACAGCCGAACGTCCAAGTAAACAAGCCGCCTAAGGTTGATTCTAAAGTGGCTGAAACGTCCAAGCCTTCTGAGTCTGAGTCATCCAGCTCCTTTGAGATGAAAGAATCCAGTTCCTCAGAGTCGAAATCCTCGTCTTCGACTGAACAAGGTTCTAAAACCGAAAGTTCAGAAACACGGCCGTCAAAAAGCGAGTCCAATAATTCTTATTATCAGATTCCAGGACTTACTGACGAACAGGTGAGAGATATCGTATCGAAATCGGTGAAAGATTTGAAAGAACAAGAGTCAAAAGAAAAATCCGAGGAGTAGATTCGAGGGATTCGATACCGATTCTGAACGAGTTCCTTCTTTGAGATTTCACTCTATAGAACAACAGGAGGAGTTCATATGACTAAAGAAGTGATTGGTTTGATAGTTGGGACAGTCGTCACTCTGCTATCTTTTGTATTTGTATGTGGGACCTTTCTCTACCTTTCTCTACCTCTATCTCCGAGATCAGAAGTTGTCCGCCTTGCCCAGTCATCTGTACAGGGAACGGTTGTCGGCTATAGTCGTTTTCGTGAGGGTTATCCACCTATCGTCGAATACACGGTGGATGGGCTTACTTATAAGAAAACCTTGCAGTATTTTATGATCAAAACGGTCACGACTCCGTGGGGTCCTACTAAAGTTTCAAATGATTATACAAGAGAAGAAATGCTGGCGCCATCGATCACTCGCTACAGCAACTCCTTTGTTTCCTTTGATAGCTTGATGCAGACCCATTTCCCCCTTCATTCGGAGTTAACGGTTTGGTATGATCCAGATAAGCCGACCAGGGCCTATGTCGAACGCTATAGCGGGATGGACAAGTTTTATAAGTGGTTCGGTATCGGATTTGGACTGGCTCTAGTCCTAGTCTATGGGATAGTGATCCTAGCCTTTTTGTCCAAGATATAAGGCATAACTAATCGGATACTTGATTTCCCGATCGTGCTTCAAGGAGAACAGCCTTTGTTCTCCTTTTTCCTGTTCAGCAATCTTTTCTATCCAGTACAAAGAAAAGGTTGTCTCCTACAAAGACAGATAGGATGAGAATTTTGACAAAGAACCTTATTCGAGATATAATGAAGAAAAAGTGACCAAGGATAAATCAATGACAAACTCAAAGTATATAACACGCCTGAAACGTTCAGAGGGCCAGTTGCGCGGGATTCAAAAGATGATCGATGAAAATCGTGACTGCGCAGATATCATTACTCAGTTGACAGCAGTGCGCTCCAGTGTCGAGCGCGTGATTGAGATGATGATTACCGAAAATCTCACTGCTTGCATCAACCAACCGCTAGACGACCCTGAGGCTCAAAAGGAACGCTTGGAAAAGGCTGTTCAGTACCTAATCAAACGAAAATAACCCACTTTTGGGGGCTATCAAATTGATAAAGGAGGCTAGAAGATGGAAGCATACGAAAAAGTTGTAGAGGTGCTAAATGGACTAGATATTCCCTTTGATATCGTGGAGCACGAGCCAGCCTTAACGACGGAGCAGGCAGATAGTTTTATCGAGGGAATCGAAGGTGTCCGTACCAAGACCATGTTTCTCACAAACAAAAAGAAAACAGCCTACTATCTGCTAATCATGGATGATCAAAAGCGGCTGGATATGGACCTCTTGAAAGAACTAATAGGAGCTAATAGAGTTCGGATGGCCTCGCCTGAGAGCTTGTTTGAAAAAATGAGTTTGCCCGCAGGAGTTGTTTCGCCTTTTGGTTTGCTCAATAATGCGGAAAAGGACATTCAAGTTTATTTCGACAAAGAAATCATGTCGGAAAAACGGATGAGTTTCCACCCCAATACCAACGAGAAAACCCTCTTTTTGGCTACCGTAGATTTGCTTCGTTTTTTAGAAGCGATTGGTTACGAGCCCCATATCATTGAGTTATAGGAAGCCGTCATCACCCACCTACCAACTTGGACTATTTGTGCACACCATACACTACATCTTGAACAAAAAAACAAACACCAAAAATGATGTTTGTCTACTTTCTGAGAGCTGGATTCCAGCTCTTCTTTTTATTTAACAACAAGCTCGTAGCGAGTTTTGCTGGTAAAGGTTTGACCTGCTTTGAGAATGACTTGGTTTTTGAGATCACTGTGAATGGCATCTGGTAAAGCTTGCGCTTCAAGGGCAATCCCATTGTGCTGTACCATTGGTTGGCCTCCTATGATGACACTCTCATCCACAAAGTTTGCTGTGTAGACCACAAAGCAAGGGGCCTCTGTCTTGAAAAGCAGGAAACGACCTGAGTTTTGGTCATAAAGGAAACCAGCATTGTCATGACCTGCAGGAAGAGCAAATGGGTGATCCAAACCAGATACCAACTGGATTTGCTCATCGTCCTCTGCAAAGATGTCCTTGAGCAAAGCACCATTGTAGATGTGTTTCACTACATCACGATTAGCATCTGGAGTCTTAGCCGGAACACCATCTGGAGCGATTGGGTAAATGCCCTCCGTATTTAGCTGGAAGATATGGCGGTCAACTGTCTGCGTGAAATCACCCGACAAGTTGAAGTAGCTGTGGTTGGTTGGATTGACCAGCGTATCCTGATCTGTCGTTACCTTGTAGCTAATTTCGTAGGCACCAGTTTCTTCCAAGTGATAGCTGATCCAGATTTTGAGATTACCAGGGAATCCTCCCGTCCCATCTGTACGCTCTGTGTAGAGGGTCAAGCCATGGTCGCTCACCTCGACCAATTCAAACAAGCTCGAATCCCAACCTGTTGAACCACTGTGGTTGCAGTTGCTAGCGTTGTTGACTTCAAGATTATAGGTCTGACCATTGAGCTCAAATGTGGCACCTGCAATACGGCCCGCTACAGGACCTACACTTGCTCCATGCTTGGGACTATTGCCTACATAGCTATCAAAATCATCAAAACCCAAGATAACATTGGCAAAATTTCCAGCCTTATCAGGTGTGACATAGCGCAAAATGGTCGCACCATAAGTCATAACTTCAAGCTGGTAACCACCATCAGTCTCAAAGCGATAGGCCAAGACATCCTTGCCCTCATGATTTCCAAATACACGCTCTGTGTATGCTTTCATTCTTCTCTCCTTTGATTCATTTCTCTTAAGTAAACAAACCATAGAAAGTGTATTTACCATCTATGGTTGTAGTTTCTATTTTCAGAATCCTTTGTCAGAAAACCTTAAGTAGCTTCTTAACAAAAGGGGATTCTTCTATACTTGTTTTATGCTTCTACACGTTCAGTCCATGAAGTTGCTGTTGTTTGGAGAACCTTGTTAAGTTCGTCAATGTTCTCAAAACCAGTTGTACGAAGCCATTCACGAGCTGCTGCTTCACCGTCTTTGATGTAGGCTTCAACTGATCCAGCCCAAGTTGCACGGCCGCAAAGAACACCGTTGAAGTTTGCGCCTGATTCGTGGGCAAAGACAAGGGTTTCTTGGAAGAGTTTAGCTGATACACCCGCACTCAAGTAGATATATGGAAGATTTGTTGCTTCATCTTGTTCTTTAAAGAAGGCTGCTGCTGCTTCGCGTGTATGCACGATTTCACCATCGCCAAAGCCTTCAACGTATTTGACGTTGACTGGAACTTCTACTTTCAAGACATCGATGTTGAAGCGTGGGTCTGAGAAGACCTTCATAGCACCGATAACCTTGTGTGGTTTTACTTTAGCGTATTCAGCAGAACCTGCGTCAGCGATTTTTTCATCGTAAGCCAAGATTTCAAGGAAGAATGGAATGTCTTCCGCCACACACTCTGAACCAATGCGTTCGATGTAGGCTTGTTTTTGTTGGTTGAGTTCGTCAGAGCTGTCTACATCGTAGTAAAGCAAGAATTTCACCGCATCTGCACCTTGTTCCTTGATGCGTTTGGCAGACCAAACATCCAAGCAGTCAGGCAAGCGTTTGGTGCTAGTTGTGTCGTAGCCAGTTTTCTCATAAGCAAGGAGAAGACCAGCATTTGGAGCAAGCGCTTTTGTAGCTGGAAGTCCATACTCAGGGTCGAGAAGCATAGAGGATGCGTATTTAGTCAATTCATCTGCTACCAAGACTTTGAGTTCTTCCATTTGAGCCACTGTTGGCTCTTCTGTTTGGTATTGAGCCATGAGGCGTTTCAAAGCACCACGTTGGTCAAAGGCAAGAGCTGAGATAATGCCGTTCTCGTCAGAGAGTTTTTGTAAGCAAGCTACTTTATTGGGACTTAATTGTAATTTACTCATAGACACTTCCTTATTTTTGATAGTCATGAATGATCACACCTTGTACCACACGGTTTACGGTACCTGTAGGAGACGGCGTATCTGGTTTATTTTCTACCTTGAGCGAAGTCAAAAGGGCAAAGAGTTGGGCATAAACGATGTAAGGGAAGACACGGTAAATATCGTTCAAGACACCGCCACAACCAAGGGCTACTTCTTTGACATTTTCAAGACCAAAGGCTTGATCACTCAAAAGCACAACACGACGAGCAATCTGATCACCAGCAACTTCACGAACCAAGTCCAAATCGTACTTGCGAGTGTAGTCTGTCGTTGTACCAAAGACCAAAACAACGGTATCTTCGTTGATCAATGATTTTGGACCGTGACGGAAGCCAACGGGGCTTTCATACATGGTCGCCACTTGACCAGCAGTCAGTTCCAAAATCTTGAGCTGAGCTTCATGAGCAAGTCCAAAGAAAGGACCAGCGCCCAGGTAGATAACACGGTTAAAGTCGAGGTCTACCAGCTCTTTAACATCTGCTGCATTGTCTAGAACCTTACGCGCAAGGCTAGTCACCACTTCAAAACGTTCAGCTTTCACAGCAAATTCTGTAGGGTCAAAGACCAAGAGAGCTGTCAACATCATAGATGTAAAGCTAGAAGTCATGGCAAATCCAGCGTCATTAGAAGCGGCTGGTTGCAAGAGCAAGAGATTGCGGTCATCGCCATGAGCCTGAAGAGCCAATTTACCATCTGCTGCACAAGTAATAGTCACTTGGTAAAGGTCGTCAACCAAGGCTTTAGCCAAATCAACCGTCGCCACACTTTCAGGTGAGTTCCCACTACGAGCAAAAGACACAAGGACAGTCGCCACATCTTTTTTCAAATAAGTTTCTGGATTGGCAACGATATCTGTTGTCGCAATAGCATTGAAATTCCATTTGCGTTCGTCATAGACTTCCTTAAAGTATAGTACCAAGGTATCTCCCACATAAGCAGAAGTACCAGCACCCGTCAAGATGACCTTAATATAGTCATGTTTATCCGCAATCCCTTGTAGAAAGGCTGCAATTTCTTCCCGTTTCGCTTGATAGGCTTCAAAAGCCTCTTTCCATACATCAGGCTGTTGGTAAATCTCACGAGTCGTGATTTCTGCACCCAGTTCAAGTAATTCTTCTTTTGTGTAATTTAGCATAGAGTTCCTCTAATCTATTGTTGTTTCATTCCTATTGAAAATATGGGAATGGATTGATTCCCATTCCCATGTATATTCTATACAAGCTGTTCTAACGATTTTCACGTTGTCACATCGTATACTCAATGAAAATCAAAGAGCAAACTAGGAAGCTAGCCGCAGGTTGCTCAAAGCACTGCTTTGAGGTTGCCGGATAAGATTGACGAAGTCAGTAACATATATACGGCAAGGCGACGCTGACGCGGTTTGAATTTGATTTTCGAAGAGTCTTATTCATCTTCGTCATCATCGAAGCCCGCTAACAGATCATTGACTTTTACAATGCTTTCTGCAGCACGGCTCTTATAATCCGCATCTGCACCTGTAAGGCTGGCATTGATAAATTCAATCACCATTGGAAGATTCATCCCTGCGTAAAGTTCAATGTCGCGACCTTCCATGATCAAACGGCTTACCACGTTACATGGTGTACCACCGAGAAGGTCCGCAAAGACTAGGAAATCATCCAATCCTTCGATAGCAGCTTCAAATTTTGCAGTAAATTCTTCTGGACCATCTTCTGGAAGAAGAGCCACCGCATGAATGTTGTCCTGTGGACCCATGATCATTTCTGTGCTACCTTTAAGTTCTTCACAGAAACGACCATGACTCACCAAAATTAATGATTTACTCATAAATTATGCGCCCATTCCAAGCAAGAATTTACCGATGAATGAAAGACCTACTGCAAGAACGATAATGATACCGATTGCTTTAGTAGAGTTCATACCTTTCTTACCAAGCAACCAGAAGATAAAGGCAGTAAAGATTGCTGGAAGCAAGCGTGGGAAGATTGAGTTCAAGATGTCTTGGAAGTCAATCATCTTTTCACCGATTGGCAATTTGTAAGAAATGTCAAAGTTGATCATTGTTGCTACAAGAGCACCCATCATGAAGACACCAAGTACAGATGCAGCGTCAATCAAAGCTGTCAAGGTACTTTGCATATTGTTGATAAGGTTAACCCCTTCTTTGTAGGCAAATTCCAATTGTTTCCAACGGAAGATGTCATATGCAACTGCAACTGCGATCCAAAGGAAGATACCCCATGGTTGGCCAGCGATAGCCATAGTTGCTGCGATAGATCCCATGATAGCAGGTACAAGTGAACCAAAGATAGTATCTCCAAGAGGAGCGAATGGTCCCATCAAACCTGTCTTGATACCGTTAACGGCATCTTTTGAACCCACACCATCTTTTTCTTCCATGGCAAGGTCAAAACCAGCGATAATAGTGTGGAAGAATGGTGAAGTATTGAAGAATTGAGTATGAACTTTCATCATTTCTTTCAATTCAGGAGTTCCATCCCCATACATTTTACGCAATTGAGGCAAGATCATGTAAAGGTAACCAGAAGCTTGCATACGTTCGTAGTTCCAACCTAATTGGAAAGTAAACAAGCTACGTTTGTTGATTTGATTAAAATCTTCTTTTGTAAGTTTGTAATTAGAATTCGTCATCTTCGATTTCCCCACTTTCTGATGGTGTAGAAGGTGCTGCTACAGCTACTTTTTGGCTGTTCTTAAAGTGAACAACTGCAAGGAAGATACCTACGATAGAGATACCGATCATAGACAAACCTTTGAAGTTGTTAGCAAAGCCAATCTTTTCAGCAACATCAGCAGGAAGAGTACCAAGGATACCCGCAACAGCTCCACCAAGACCTGTTACATATGAGTAAAGAACAGTCAACATAGCTGTCAAACCGAATCCCATTGCAAGGTAGTGAAGGTTACGTTTAACTGGAAGGTAACGAAGCAAGATTGCAAATCCAAGACCTGGAAGCATACGACCTGCAAGTGTCAAACCGTCTGCAACCCATTGGTATTCTTTAACAAGGTCTACTACTGATTGTACGAAAGCACCACCAAAAGCAAGAGCGAAGAATACTGGAAGGGCACGAGAAAGAGCCCATGGAAGCGCACCAAGTAGGTAGTTGCGTTCGATACCTTTGTAGTCAAAGCGTTCGATTGCAGCATCAATACGGTGTGCAAAGAAAGTAGTAGTCATACGTCCAAGAACGTCGAAGTATGTCAAAAGTGCTGCTACTGGTACAGCGATTGTTGTGATCGCAAGATCTGTATCAATACCTTGAGAGATAGAGAATGCTGTTGCAAGAACCGCACCAGAAGTTGCGTCGATACGAGAAGCACCACCGAAGGTACCAACCCCGAGAACGAACAACTGCAAGCTACCACCGATAAACAAACCAGTTGTCACATCTCCCATGATCAAACCAGTAATGAAACCAGCGAATACAGGGGAACCTGCAGATGAAACGATTGTCAACTCATCACAGATTTGATAAGCTGAGTACAAAGTGAGAAGTAAAATTTGCCACCATTGTATCATAACAATGACCTCCTAAAAATTTTTTCCTATTTTAACAAGCTCAAAAAGTCTGAAACTGGATCATTTGGAACCATTTGAGCAGTGAGTTTCACACCTTTTTCTGCTAGTTTGTGGAAATCTTCCACATCCTTGTCTACCACGTTGATAGAACGTGTGATAGAGCGAGTTTCTGGTGTTTGAGACATATTGCCGACGTTGAGTGTTTCAAGCGGAACACCTGCTTCGACCAAACCAAGGAAACGGTCTGGTTTACGTGCAACGATAAAGAGACGTTGGCTATCGTATTTACCAGCAAGGATATTTGCTGCTGCTTTCTCAACTGGCAAGATACTGAGTTTCACACCTGGTGGTGTCGCAAGTTTCAAACCACTCTTTTCAATATCGTTGTTAACAACTTCGTCGTCTACAACCATAATGCGTGAAACATTTAGTTTTCCAGCCCAAAGATTGGCTACTTGACCGTGGATCAAACGTCCATCGATACGGCATCCTACAATTGTCATAAGTTTTCCCCCTTTATGTGTTTTAGTGTAGGTTTACGAGTTAAGTGAATCTCTTCTTTATATTCACCCTCAGTTTCAAAGATGATGATGCGGTTAGCACCTTCCTTGAGATAACTATGAGGGATATAAAGTGAGAGGGTCGGGCCGACGTTCCAGAAACGTCCTAAGTGACGCCCGTTGACAAAGGCAACTCCCTTACCAAACTCAGACAAGTCTAAGTAGGTATCCTTCGGCTCTTCAACAGTAAAGTCGAAAGCGTAAAAGGCTGGCTGTCCTTCTGTCCATCCTTTTGAAAAATCAATCTTCTCAGGATTATCCAGTGGTAGTGGATATTGTTTCCAATTCAGTAAGAAATGTAGATCCTTGCAGACACCTGTACGAATTCCTTTACGTTGCGTATCTGCCAAGAACTTATGACCGTAGTTGACACGCCCCATATTTTCAATCAAGATGTCAATCTCTGAAAAGCCTTCTCGGTTGCCTTGACAGTAGATATCTTCACCAATCTCTGTCTGGTATTGAGTAGCAATCCATTGACCATCTACAAAGAGTTGAGCTCGATCACGTCCATCGATGATACGGAGACGTTCCTCTTCTGCATCCCAACTTGCTTCGGTACGATAAAGAAGGTAGCCATAACTTTGACCAAGTTCTTCCATCGCTTTTGGATAGAGGCTTTCAGTTGGACTTGCCAGGCTATCCAGAGTTTCAAACAAGGAAACTTTTTCGACTAGTGGAATGGATTCCATTTCCATGCTTTCCTTGTAAAGTGGTTCCAACTGTGGATACTCTGGGAAGTGTGTTGCCATCATCTTCTTGACTGCTAGGTATTTAGCAGTTGGATTTCCTTCTTCATCGAGAAGGGCATCATAGTCGTATGATGTGACTTGTGGTAAATCCAGAGTTCCCCGAGCTGAGCAACCATTCATGAAACCAAAGTTTGTCCCACCATGGAACATGTAAAGGTTGATAGAGCCTTGCTCCAATACCTCTCGAACAGCTTCTGCCAACTCTTTTGGATCACGAGTGATGATGGGTTCTTTCCAACGATTAAACCAGCCATCCCAGAATTCCATACACATGAGAGGCCATTTCTTGCCATGCTCATCAAAGAATTCCTGCATCTGTGAAAAGTTGTAAGGAGCCTTAGAGCCGAAGTTTCCTGTCACAAAGAGATCATCTTCAATCAAGGTTCCAGCTTTCAGAGTAGCCCTCCAAGGACCGTCTGAAGTAAAGAGTGGACAATCAATTCCACGATCTTCCATCAATTTTCGAATCGCTCTCAGATAAGACTTATCTTCTCCATAAGATCCATATTCATTTTCGACTTGCATCATGAGAATGTTTCCGCCATTTTCCAACAAGCGAGGCACAAGCCTTGGTAATAATTGGTCATAATAGCGAGCAACTGCCTCAACATAAGCCGGATCGGATGAGCGGATTCGCATGTTCTTAGTTAAGAGCCAAGCTGGTAAACCACCGAACTCCCACTCAGCACAGATAAATGGAGACGGACGCACAATGGCGTAGAGACCCAAATCCTGTGCGATTTGGAGGAATCTCTCCAAATCCATAGCACCTTCAAAATTAAACTCCCCTTCAACAGGTTCGTGTAAATTCCATGCTACATAAGTCTCGACTGTATTAAAGCCAAGCGCTTTTAAGTTGTAGAGCGAATGATACCAATCCTCCGCTGGAATTCTAAAATAATGAATGGCGCCGGACAAAATCTTGAACGGTTTTCCATCTAAATAGAAATCGTCCTCAATTTTAAATCTTGTCATGTTACTACCTCTGACTAATTAAGTTTGCGCTTTCATTTATTATAATATTAAATATAATCAAATCTTTTGCATTTGTCAATAGGTTTTAGAAAATTCTTTAAAATTTTTCTATTTTTTTACTTCTCTTTTACTAACTTTCTGCAAATACCACATGAAAATGAATTCTCTAGTAAATTTTAGCAAGTCGTTAAAATGAGCTACTTCTCATACATAGAATAACATTTTTAGTCTGTTATTCTATTTTTTTATCTAAATACTACTATTTTCTCTATATTTGTGGTAAAATCAAGGGTAGAGAAAGAGAATCGAGGTGAAATTATGGCTATTCCAAAATACCAATATATTAAAGATGAATTAAAAAACAAAATCATCTCTGGTCAATTTGCGAGTGGAGATAAATTTTATACAGAAGCAGAATTGATTGCGATGTACGATGTTAGTTCGATCACCGTTGTTCGTGCTTTGAATGACCTTGCAAAAGACGGCTATATTGTCCGTCAACAAGGTAAAGGAACTTTCGTTTCACGTGCACGTAAGCACAAACTCGTTGAGTTTTCAGATGTTGAAATCTTTGAAACAAAAGACGATAAAGTTACTGTCCTTTCTATCGAGCGCGGAAACAAACTCGAATATTTAGATAAACTTGGACTACGTGGAGATCAATTCTACTATAAGATTGAACGTATTCGTCAGACAAACGATGTGACATACATCTACCACACATCTTATATCCCTGAGCAATACATTAATGCCAACTATCCAAATCTTGATTATTATAGCTCTATCTATACACGTTTCAAATTGGATTACCGCATTCACATGAGTGATGAGCATTTTGAGGAAATCAACGAAATCGCATTCCCAACACCAGAGCATGCTGCTTCTGTACTTGGAATCGATACACAATTCCCAACTGTCTTCCAAACCAAGACTACAAAACTTGAGGCCACTGGCCAAGTCCTTGCCTATAGTGAAACTTATAAGCGAGCAGACTACTACAAAATCAAATTCATCTCATGTAACCGAGGTCATTAAGAAAAAGCCTGAGCCCAGCTCAGGCTTTTTCTGTATTTAATTATAGCACGAGAAAGAAGCTATGAAAATGCTATGAAAGGTTCTTATTTAATTAGTAGCGTTTTTACTAAAAACAAGTTAAATACTTGCTTCATTTTTCCTTTTATCTTTATCTTTTATTGGCAATTTTCTCCTAAATCTTATGTTTTCCTCCATTTATTATAGTTCTTATATAAACCCTCTTGACATTTTACCCCTTAGATAATAAAATAAAATTGGTTTTATGTAAACGCTATCATACACGATAACAACAAGGAGGTTTTGTCATGAAACTAGAAAAGAAACAGCGCTTCTCCATTCGTAAATACGCGGTTGGAGCGGCTTCTGTACTTATAGGATTTGCTTTTAGCGCACAAGTCGTAGCTGCCGACGGGATTACTCCGGCTCCAACAGCTGAGGAAACAGTTCAAACTGTCCAGGAGAGTCCTCAAACACCCGATGAGGTTGGAGAGTCCAAGGCCCCAGAAAAACTGGAAGAAAAGGCTGAAGAACCTGTAAAAGAGGATGTCAAAGAAGACACGGAGGCTCCTCATACAGTTACTCCAAAAACGGAAGAAACAACTGCACCAGCTGTGACAGAAAATGCTAGTCCTACTCCGACTACTGAGAAAGAAAGTCCTGCTCCAACTGAAGTTCCTGCAGAAAACTCTCCTTCAGAAAAGAAAAATGAAGCAACCACACCTGCAGTATCTACTCCTAACACTGAACGAGCACCTCAGGTAAATGAAAAACTGGCTAAAAGAAAAATGATCTCAATTGATGCCGGACGCAAGTACTTCTCGCCTGAACAACTCAAAGAAATCATCGATAAGGCCAAACACTACGGCTATACTGATCTTCATTTACTAGTTGGAAACGATGGCATGCGTTTCATGCTGGATGACATGACAATCAAAGCCAATGGCAAAACCTATGCAAGTGATGATGTCAAACGTGCACTCGAAAATGGAACAGATGCCTACTACAAGGATCCAAACGGCAACCACTTGACAGAGAGCCAGATGACGGACTTGATTAACTATGCCAAAGATAAAGGTATCGGACTAATCCCAACCGTTAATAGCCCTGGGCACATGGATGCGATTTTGCATGCCATGAAAGAACTAGGTATCCAAAAACCGAACTTCAACTACTTTGGTAAGGAATCTGCTCGTACCGTTGACCTGGATAACAAAGAAGCTGTTGAGTTTACCAAAGCCCTGATCGACAAGTATGCAGCATACTTTGCTGGAAAAACTGATATTTTCAATATCGGACTAGACGAGTACGCCAATGATGCTACAGATGCCAAAGGCTGGAGCGTTCTTCAAGCCTACAAGTGGTATCCAGAAGATGGCTTCCCAGATAAGGGCTATGACAAATTCATCGCCTACGCAAACGACCTTGCTCGAATCGTTAAATCTCACGGCCTCAAACCAATGGCCTTCAACGATGGAATCTACTACAATAGCGATACAAGCTTTGGTACTTTTGACAAAGATATCATCGTTTCTATGTGGACTGGTGGATGGGGCGGTTACGACGTCGCTTCTTCTAAACTTCTAGTTGAAAAAGGCCACCAAATCCTTAACACCAACGATGCTTGGTACTATGTTCTCGGACGAAATGCCGATGGTCAAGGCTGGTACAACCTCGACCAAGGACTCAATGGTATCAAGAACACTCCAATCACTTCTGTACCAAAATCTGATGGGGCTACTATCCCGTTCATCGGGGGTATGGTAGCTGCTTGGGCGGATACCCCATCTGCACGCTATTCACCATCACGTCTCTTCAAACTCATGCGTAGCTTCGCAAATGCAAATGCTGAGTACTTTGCTGCCGACTATGAGTCTGCTGAGCAAGCTCTGAAAGAAGTCCCAACAGACCTTAACCGCTATACTGCGGAAAGTGTCGCAGCTGTAAAAGAAGCTGAAAAAGCTATTCGCTCACTCGATAGCAACCTCAGTCGTGCCCAACAGGACACGATTGACCAGGCAATCGCGAAACTCCAAGAAGCTGTCAGCAACTTGACCTTCACACCAGAAGCTCAAAAAGAAGAAGACGCGAAACGCGAAGTTGAAAAACTTGCCAAGAACAAGGTGATCTCAATCGACGCTGGACGTAAGTACTTCTCAGCTGAGCAACTCAAACGTATCATTGATAAAGCTAGCGAACTTGGATATTCTGATGTGCATCTCCTCCTAGGAAATGACGGACTTCGCTTCCTACTTGATGACATGACTATCACTGCTAACGGCAAAACCTATGCAAGTGACGATGTCAAAAATGCCATCATTGAAGGAACAAAAGCTTACTACGATGATCCAAACGGAACCACTCTTAGCCAGGCTGAAATCACTGAATTGATCGAGTACGGAAAATCAAAAGGGATTGGACTCATCCCAGCGATCAACAGCCCAGGTCACATGGATGCCATGCTTGTCGCTATGGAAAAATTAGGTATCGCAAACCCTCAAGCTAATTTTGATAAAGTCTCCAAAACAACCATGGACCTTGAAAACGAAGAAGCCATGAACTTTGTCAAAGCCCTTATCGGCAAGTACATGGACTTCTTTGCGGGCAAGACTAAGATCTTTAACTACGGTACAGACGAATACGCTAATGACGCTACCAACGCTCAAGGCTGGTACTACCTCAAATGGTATGGACTCTATGGCAAGTTTGCTGAATATGCCAACACTCTTGCTGCTATGGCTAAAGAAAGAGGCCTTCAACCAATGGCCTTCAACGATGGTTTCTACTACGAGGACAAGGATGATGTTGAGTTTGACAAGGATGTCATCATCTCTTACTGGTCTAAAGGATGGTGGGGCTACAACCTTGCATCTCCACAGTACCTTGCAAGTAAAGGCTATAAATTCCTTAATACCAACGGAGACTGGTACTACATTCTCGGTCAAAAACCAGAAGATGGTGGTGGCTTCCTCAAAAAAGCTCTCGAAAATACCGAGAAAACTCCATTTAATCAACTAGCATCAACTAAATACCCTGAAGTTGACCTTCCTACTATTGGTAGTATGCTTGCTATCTGGGCAGATAGACCAAGTGCTGAGTACAAGGAAGAAGAAATCTTTGAACTCATGACTGCCTTTGCAGACCACAATAAAGACTACTTCCGCGCTAACTACAACGCACTCCGTGAGGAACTTGCTCAAATCCCTGCAAACTTGGATGGATACAGCAAGGAAAGCTTGGATGCCCTAAATGCAGCTAAAGAAGCTCTCAACTACAACCTCAACCGTAACAAACAAGCCGAGTTAGACGCTCTCGTAGCCAAACTCAAGGTAGCCCGCCTAGGCCTTAAACCAGCGGCAACCCACTCAGGAAGCCTCGATGAAAACGAACTAGCTGCCAACGTTGAAACCAAACCGGAACTCATCACAAGAGCAGAAAAGATTCCATTTGAAGTTATCAAGAAGGAAAATCCGAACCTCCCAGCTAAGCAAGAAAAGATTGTCACACCAGGTGTAGATGGTGAACGCACTCATTACATCTCTGTCCTTACTGAAAATGGTAAACAAACAGAAACCGTTCTAGATAGCCAAGTAACCAAAGAACCTGTGACCCAAGTGGTTGAAATCGGTGCCCCTATTACCCACAAAGGGGATGAAAGTGGTCTTGCTCCAGCCGCAGAAGCGAAACCGAGACTAGATATCCAAGAAGAAGAGATTCCGTTCACTACTGTGACACGTGAAAATCCACTCTTGCTCAAAGGGAAGACTCAAGTCGTTACTAAAGGCACTAACGGCCGTCGCAGTCATTACTACTCTGTGAGCACTAGTGCTGACGGTAAGGAAGTGAAAACTCTTGTAGATAGCCTTGTGACTCAAGAAGCAGTGACCCAAGTTATTGAAGTCGGAACCCTTGTAACCCATGTAGGAGACGAACACGGTCTTGCTCCAGCCGCAGAAACAAAACCGAGACTGGATATCCAAGAGGAAGAAATTCCATTCACTACTGTGACACGTGAAAATCCTCAATTACCAAAAGGACAAACGCAAGTTGTTACTAAAGGAGCTAACGGCCACCGTACTGCCTTCTACTCTGTGAACACTAGTGCTGATGGAAAAGAAGAAAGAACGCTTGTCAATAGCGTGGTAACACAGGAAGCGATCACTCAAGTTGTTGAAGTCGGCACTGCCGTTGAGAAAGCTGAGCAAACTGCACCAACTACTGCCAAAGCAGATGAAAAACAACTCCCTGCAACAGGAAGTCAAGACTCTGCAGCCTTGGTCGCAGCAGGACTCATGGCGACTCTAGCAGCCTACGGACTGACTAAGAGAAAAGAAGACTAAGTTTCTTCTAAAAGGATACGAAAAAGCGAGATTGAATCTCGCTTTTTTATTTTATGATTAGTCGCCCAAACCGATACGTTCAAAGATCTCATCCACCCGTTTGGTGTAGTAAGTTGGGTTGAAGATTTCATCGATTTCTTCTTGGGTCAGGCGTGAAGTCACTTCTGGATCTGCTTCCAAAAGTGGTTTAAAGTCTACTTGGTTGTCCCAAGAGTAAGCTGTTTTTGGTTGCACTAGATCATACGCTTGTTCACGGGTCATACCTTTTTCAATCAAGGTCAACATCGCACGTTGGCTAAAGATAAGACCAAAAGTTGAGTTCATGTTACGGATCATGTTTTCTGGGAAGACCGTCAAGTTCTTGACGATATTTCCAAAACGGTTGAGCATGTAGTCGATCAAAATGGTTGTATCTGGTGTGATGATACGCTCAGCTGATGAGTGAGAAATGTCGCGTTCGTGCCAGAGAGCAACGTTCTCATAAGCTGTCACCATGTGACCACGGATAACACGTGCCAAACCTGTCATGTTCTCAGAACCGATAGGGTTGCGTTTGTGAGGCATTGCTGAAGATCCCTTTTGCCCCTTGGCAAAGAATTCTTCCACTTCACGTTGCTCAGATTTTTGCAGACCACGGATCTCAGTTGCCATACGTTCGATTGAAGTCGCGATGCTAGCAAGAACTGCAAAGTACTCAGCGTGAAGGTCACGAGGAAGGACCTGTGTAGAGATTTCTTGAGCACGGATACCCAGTTTGTCGCAGACATATTGCTCTACAAATGGTGGGATGTTGGCAAAGTTCCCAACCGCACCAGAAATTTTACCAGCTTCCACACCAGCAGCTGCATGCTCGAAACGCTCGATGTTGCGCTTCATTTCGCTATACCAAGTCGCTAATTTAAGACCAAAAGTTGTCGGCTCAGCGTGCACACCGTGGGTACGACCCATCATGATAGTGAACTTGTGTTCCTTAGCCTTGTCAGCAATGATGTTGGTGAAGTTTTCAAGGTCACGACGAATGATGTCGTTGGCCTGCTTATAAAGGTAACCGTAGGCAGTATCCACCACGTCAGTAGAAGTCAATCCATAGTGGACCCACTTGCGCTCTTCACCAAGAGTCTCAGAAACCGCACGCGTGAAAGCCACCACATCGTGGCGAGTCTCCTGCTCAATCTCCAAGATACGGTCGATGTCAAAATCCGCTTTTTTGCGAATCAAAGCCACATCTTCCTTAGGGATTTCCCCCAACTCAGCCCATGCCTCGTCCGCCAAGATTTCCACCTCAAGCCAAGCACGGTATTTATTTTCTTCACTCCAAATGTTCGCCATCTCAGGGCGAGAGTAACGGTTGATCATTGTTTGTGTTCTCCTTTTGTTTTGTCTGTTTGAATGTTATCAAGAATTTTCTGAGCCGATTCTTTCTTCAATGTATTTTCTATCCATTGAGTTTGATGAGCTTTTATATACTTTTGCCAAATAATTAGTAAAACAAGACCAATAAAAAGTATACCTAAAGTAATAAATAATCTTTCAACTGCACTATAATTAGCAAAAAAATAAACGCTAATCCCCCATGATATCTCAATTAATGTTAAAAATAATTTTAAAATTTTAATCCTGTTGATTACTTCCGGTTTGACATCTTCATCACTAATAATGATACTATTGTTTAATATACTAATTATATTTTCAGGTTTAGAAAACCAAATAATCAGTAATCCTATAGGTGCAACGATTGTGTATGAATCTTTATCTACTTTTGAAAAAATAAAAAAGAATATTATTGGTAATATCAGATAAATTACTTTTATTAAAATGCGGAAAATTTTTTTATATACTGGTATGTCAACGCTCTGATATCTTAGCGGAATAAATAAATTTAGAAAATATGAGAACCCTAAAATTTGAATAAATGGAATAGCTCCTCTTGAATAACCTTCAAAATTATCTATCATAGTTTTGTAACCATGACTATACTTAACAATTAAAGCATATAGCTCATTTTCACTCAGACTATTAGGAATTTTCATGAAAAGCATAGCGGTAATATTTAAAAATATTGTTCCTATCCAAAAAATAAATGCTGTAAAAAATGACAATACAATATAAAGTAATATTAAACTGAGTAAAAACCTCTTTTGTTTAATATATGCGATAATTCTTTTACTGAAGTAAAATAGAAAAATACCGTTTATAAAGCAAATAATGATAGGGGTTAAAAAGCTTAAAAATGGTATTTTTTTTAAAATTGCCCCCAATACTATAAATATCATTCCATTTACAAGAAAAGGAAGCATATATAACATCAAATAGCAAATACCAATGAGGTGTTCAGCGTCAATTGTTCTACTTTTAAAAAATTGTTTTATTTTTTTAGGTAATAATTTAAATTTCTGTACTAATTGTTCTACAATTTTCAAACTTTCCTCCTGTCTAAAACTCATCCACACTATCCGGCACATCACTAAACAAAGTCACATGTCCCATTTTGCGGTTGTGCTTTGCTTCTATTTTACCATACATGTGGAGGTGGGCGCTTGGATTTTCTGTGACATATGTTTCTGCAGCCTCGACGTGCTGGCCGAGGACATTGAGCATGACGGCTGGGGCATGCAGGTGGATAGCTGGCAATGGTGCTCCCAGAACACCGAGAATATGGGTATCAAACTGCGAGAAGTCACAGGCTTCAATCGAGTAGTGGCCTGAATTATGTGGACGTGGGGCAATCTCGTTGACGATGATATTATCAGCCGTCGCAAACATTTCCACGCAAAGAGTTCCATATAGCTTGAGCTGTTCTGCAATTCGCACTGCCATAGCTTTGGCTTTTTCTGCTAGGCATTCTGAAATACGGGCTGGCACGATGGTCTTAGACAGGATATTGTTGCGATGGATATTTTCCTGAACCGGGAAAACCGTCACGTCCTTGCCATTTCCTGACACGATGACAGAAATTTCAAGATCAAAGTTGACGAATTCTTCCAAGACACAGTCTGCTGAGTCTGCTAGTGCACGGGCTTCCTCCAAGTCTGCTTCCGAGCGAATGACCTTTTGCCCATGCCCATCGTAGCCACCCGTCGCAGTCTTGAGGACATAGTTTTTCGACAGGTCAATATCTGTCAAATCTTGACTTGAAGTCACAACCTTGTAAGGTGCCACAGTGACTTGTGCCTTGTTTGCGAGAAAATCCTTTTCAAAGATGCGATTTTGGGAAATGCGGAGCAGGTCGGTCCCTTGAGGGAGCTGTCCATCCTTAATGACAGCATCCAAACCGTCAGCATCGACATTCTCAAACTCATAAGTCAGAACATCGCAACGTTCCGCCAACTGACGCAGAGCATCCACGTCATTATAAGGCGCCACGATGATTTCCGCCACACGAGAAGCTGGACAATCCGCCACAGGATCTAGCGCGATAACCTTGTGGCCCATGTAAATAGCAGAAATAGCCATCATCTGACCAAGCTGGCCACCACCGATAATTCCGATTGTTTTAGATGAGCTCATTTGTAGACTCCTCAGCGATTTTTCCTTGTTCTTCTGCGAAATCTGCTAAAGCTGTCGCGATAGCCTGGTCCTCTACTGAAAGAAGACGGAGGGCAAAGAGGGCCGCGTTAGTCGCACCAGCTTCACCGATAGCCATCGTCGCAACAGGCACGCCACCCGGCATCTGTACGATAGAGTAGAGCGAATCCACGCCACTAAGAGCGCGCGACTTGACCGGTACCCCGATGACAGGAAGGGTTGTTTTCGCTGCGACCATACCTGGCAAATGGGCTGCGCCACCAGCACCTGCGATAATGATCTTGATGCCACGGCTACGAGCTTCTTCAGCATGTCTGAACATGAGGTCTGGTGTACGGTGGGCAGAGACAACCTTCTTTTCGTAGGCTACACCGAAACGGTCTAGGACTTCGGCGGTTTTTTGCATGGTTGTCCAGTCGGATTTTGAGCCCATGATGATGGAAATTACTGGTTTCATTTCTTCTCCTTTTTCTTCCTTTCAACAATCACCTTAGGTTGTGAGGGACAGAAGCAAACCTTCGGTTTCATTCCTAAACTTTGAGCCTAAGGTCTCAAAGTTTCCCCGACCAGAACAGTTTCTGTTCTGGTCTTTTCACCACGGCGACCATTATCGTATTTAGCGACTTCGTCGCTTTTAAAATTTATTTATTCGCCTTACTACCAATGTCGTTTCGGTAAAAGAGGCCTTCTGTGTTTTGTTGGGAGAGTTCTTGGTAGATGGTTTCTTGGGCTTCTTTAACGGTATAAGCTGTGGTGACGAGCATATAAACTCGTCCGCCGTTGGATAGCAGTGCTCTGCTATTTTCCGCAAACTTAGCCCCTGCATAGTAAGTGATGATGTCGCCCTCAGTCTTGGCTGGCAACTTGACACCTTTTTCATAGTCTAGCGGGTAGCCGTTTGATGCGACAACCACACCCAGAGTCACACCCTTGTCCGTCCACGTGATGTTGGGCTCTCTACCATCCAGGATATCTGTGATATTTTGTGCAAAATCAGATGTCAAACGAGGCAAGATAATCTGAGTTTCGGGATCTCCAAATCGAGCGTTAAACTCGATAACTTTCGGTCCGTCTGCTGTCAAGATAAGACCTGCGTAAAGGACACCTAGATAAGGTCGACCTTCTTTAATCATCCCTTCTAGAACTGGCTTGACAATGGTGTCAACCGCTGTGGCAACCACGCTCTCTGGCAAGTGAGGAACTGGCGCATAGGCACCCATACCACCCGTGTTAGGCCCCTTGTCACCATCGTAAGCACGTTTGTGATCCTGAGCCGTTGGCATGATGTAGAACTTGTCCCCATTGACAAAGGCAAAGAGGGAGAACTCTTCTCCGTCAAGGAATTCCTCGATAACCACACGCGCACCTGAATCACCGAATTTATTGTCTAAGAGCATCTCATGAGCGGCTTCTACTGCTTGCTCGACTGTCTCGGCAACGACGACACCTTTCCCGAGCGCCAATCCATCCGCCTTGACTACGATTGGGGCACCTTTTTCTTCGATATAGGCCTTGGCCTCCTCGAAATCTGAAAATGTACCATAGGCTGCTGTCGGAACTCCGTATTTGACCATGATTTCCTTGGCAAAATCCTTGGACCACTCCAGCTCCGCTGCAGCTCTAGTCGGGCCAAAGGCCTTAAGCCCAGCTTGGTTAAAATCATCCACAATCCCAGCTGCAAGGGCATCATCTGGACCGATAAAGGTCCAAGCAATATCGTTGGCCTTTGCAAACTCAATTAACTTAGAATGTTCGGAAATAGAAATATTTACCAATTCCAGCCCATCCAGGGTCATTCCGTCATTTCCAGGAGCCACAAAGACTTTTTCAACATCTTTTGATTCAAGTAACTTCTTAGCAATCGCATGTTCACGACCACCCGAACCGACAACTAACAGCTTCATCTCTCAACCTCTTTTGCGAATTATTTACTAACATTATACCACAAACGTTCGTTTTAATCTTGTTTCACTTAGTGTTTTAAGCCAAAAAAGGAAAGAAACTGTTTTCTTTCCTTTCGTTTTTTAATGTCTAAAATGTCTCACTCCTGTGAAGACCATGGTCATGCCGTATTTATCCGCTGCTTCGATAGATTCTTGGTCACGGACAGATCCACCTGGTTGGATGATGGTTTTGATACCTGCTTTAGCGATTTCTTCCACGTTATCCGCAAATGGGAAGAAGGCATCCGAAGCAAGCACAGCGCCGTCAAGACGATCTTTAGCTTGGTCAATAGCGATGCGAACAGAAGCCACTCGGTTGGTTTGACCTGGCCCAACGCCAAGTGTCATGTGGTCATTGGTCACGATGATTCCATTTGATTTGACGTACTTGATAGCCTTCCAAGCGAACTCAAGTGCAGTCGCTTCTATCTCGGTTGGCTGGCGCTTGGTCACCACTTGCCAGTCAGCTGGGCTTTCCTTGACCACGTCTTGATTTTGAACAAGGAGACCACCAACCACACCTGTGTATTCTGCCTCCACTTCACTAGCCTCTTGAGCGTCAAATGGCAAAGCAAGAATACGCAAGTTTTTCTTTTTGTTGGTCAAAATGGCTAGCGCTTCATCCGTATAGCTCGGTGCGATGATGATCTCGAGGAAGACACCGTGCATCTTCTCAGCTGTCGCAGCATCCACCTCACGGTTTAGGACGACAATTCCACCAAAGATAGACACTGGGTCAGATTCATAAGCATAATCCCAAGCAGTCTCGATGTCATCAGCTTGACCGATTCCACATGGGTTCATGTGTTTGAGAGCCACAACCGTTGGGCGTTCTTTAAAATCACGGATGATGCGGATCGCTGCATCCGCATCACGGATATTGTTGAATGACAACTCTTTACCGTTCAGTTGTTTCGCTGATGCAATGGAGTAATCCGTTGGCAAGGCTTTTTGATAGAAATCGGCATCTTGTTGAGGATTTTCCCCATAGCGCATAGCTTGTTTGAGGTCATAGGTCAAAGTGAGCTTTTCTGGTTTTGCTTCACCCACTTGAGCTGTGAAATATTCTGCAATCAAAGCATCATAAGCCGCTGTGTGACGGAAAACCTTGGCTGCCAAACGTTGACGAGTTTCGTAAGTCGTTTCATCATTGGCTGACAACTCGTCCAAAACCACTGCATAGTCAGCAGGGTCTACCACAACCGTTACGCTAGCGTGGTTTTTAGCCGCTGAACGAAGCATGGATGGCCCACCAATATCGATGTTTTCAACTGCGTCAGCGTAGGTCACATCTGGTTTGAGAATCGTTTCCTTGAAAGGATAGAGGTTGACCACTACAAGGTCAATGAGCTCGATCTGATTGTCCTTAGCCGCCTCAAGGTGGCTATCGAGATCACGACGAGCGAGGAGCCCACCATGGATATTTGGATGGAGGGTCTTAACACGACCGTCCATCATCTCTGGAAAACCTGTCACGTCATCGATTGCAATGGTATCCACCCCAGCATTGTCAAGGGCAACCTTAGTTCCACCTGTTGAGATGATAGCCCAACCAAGTTTTTTGAGTTCTTGGGCAAATTCAACAATGCCCGCTTTGTCTGAGACGCTGATTAAGGCGCGTTTAGTCATGTTATTTCCTTTCATTTACTTATCCAACAATTCTCTAATAACCTCTGGATACAACTTATACTCAGCCTCATGAATACGAGCTTCAAAGCTATCAATGGTATCATCAGCTAGTCGTGGTACGCGTACTTGCTTGATAACCTTTCCTGTATCCACACCCGAGTCCACCCAGTGAATGGTCACGCCACTCTCAGTAACGCCAGCATTCCAAGCGTCCTCAATTCCATGAGCTCCTGGAAATTCTGGAAGGTAGGCAGGATGAATGTTGATAATTCGACCTTCATAAGCTGCTAATAAAGTTGGCCCAACGATTTTCATGTAGCCGGCGAGGCAAACCAAGTCAATCTGGTGTTCTTCCAAAAGTTCGACAAGGGCTGCTTCGTAGTCCGCCTTGTTCTCAAACTCCTTGAGTTCAAAAGCATAGGACAGGACACCGAGCTTTTCTGCCCGCTCCAGCACATAGGCGTCACGATGGTCTGAAAAGACAAATTCCACCGGAAATTCTTCGGCAATCACCTGAAAATTTGAGCCATTACCAGAGGCAAAAACCGCTATTTTTTTCATTTGATGATGACACTTTCGTTTTCTTTCTTGACGATGCGACCAATTTCATAGACTGGTTCATCCAACAATTCCTTGACGCGACCTACATTTTCAGGGCTAACTGCCAACATGAGTCCCACACCCATATTGAAGATTTCAAACATTTCCTCATGCTTGATTTCACCGTATTTTTCAAGGGCTTTGAAAATCGGGAGGACTGGAACTTTGCTTTCCTCAATCTCAGCAGCCAGGTCATCCGCAAACATACGAGGGACATTCTCGATAAATCCACCACCAGTGATATGGGCAATACCGTTGACCAACTCTTCCTTGATGAGCGGTAGAACAGCTTTAACGTAGATACGAGTCGGCTCAAGAAGGACTTCCTTGAGTTTCTTACCTTCCAATTCTGGCAAGACTTCCTCACCTGTGTAGTCCGCAAAGACACGACGGACAAGAGAGTAACCATTGGAGTGGATACCACTTGAGGCAAGTCCGAGAAGAACATCACCTTCTGCTACCTTTGAACCATCAATGATTTGAGATTTTTCTGCCACACCGACCGCAAAACCAGCCAAGTCATAGTCATCTTCGCCATACATACCAGGCATTTCAGCCGTTTCACCACCGATGAGGGCAGCACCAGCCTGCACACAACCTTCTGCCACACCAGCAACCACTTGTTCTAGTTTAGCTGGTTCATTCTTCCCTGTCGCGACGTAGTCGAGGAAATAGAGGGGCTCCGCACCTGCAGCGATGATATCATTGACACACATGGCTACACAGTCCTGCCCAATCGTATCATGCTTATCATACTTGATAGCCAACATGAGCTTGGTTCCGACACCGTCAGTCCCTGAAATCAAGACCGGTTCTTTGACACCTGTTTTTGAGAGGTCAAACATGCCACCGAAACCACCTAGAGCTCCCATGACACCCGCACGCTCCGTGCGAGCCACGTGCTTTTTGATCCGCTCAACAACTTCATAACCCGCTTCAACATCGACACCTGACTGGGCGTACGCATTTTTATTTGTCATCTTTTCTCCTCTTCCTTTCCTTTAATGGAGAGCCTTCATCCGCCTATTTGTAAAAACTGGTCTTTTCTTCCAAACTTCTACGATAGTCTTCTTCATAGTCGTAGAGAGGAGTTGGGTAGTCACCGTCAAAGTAAGCGACACAGAGACCACCGTTCGGCGCATCTGTTTCAATCCCGATAGAATTAATCAAGCCATCAATTGAAAGATAGGTCAGGCTATCCGCACCAATGATTTGGCGAGTTTCTTCAACTGTATGATTAGCCGCAATCAGCTCCTGACGCGTCTGGATATCAATCCCGTAAAAACATGGATAAGCTAGCGCTGGACTGCCAATAGCAACATGAACTTCAGACGCACCTGCTTCTTTCAAAAGCTGAACGATACGGCGAGAGGTCGTCCCACGAACAATGGAATCATCAATCATGACCACACGTTTGCCTTTGACAACACCCGAAACAGCAGACAGTTTCATCCGCACCCCTTGCTCCCGCAATTCTTGAGTCGGTTGAATAAAGGTACGTTGCGTGTATTGGTTTTTGATCAACCCCATTTCATTTGGCAGACCTGATTCTTCCGCAAAGCCCATGGCTGCGCTGAGCGAGGAATTAGGCACACCAACCACGATATCTGCTTCATGCTTGAATTCACGCGCCAATTGAGCCCCCATACGTTTACGAGCTGTATGGACATTGATACCGTGGATATTAGAATCAGGGCGAGCAAAGTAGATGTACTCCATAGAGCAGATCGCGAGCTGGGTATCATTCGTATAACTATCGTACTGGATGCCATTGTCATCCACGATTACAATCTCTCCTGGTTTTACATCGCGAATCCACTCAGCACCGATGACTTCAAAGGCACAGGTTTCAGAGGAAACAACCACCGCTCCGTTTGCCATTTTTCCGATAGAAAGCGGACGGAAGCCATTAGGATCAAGGGCCGCAATCAACTTGTCCTCGAACAGCAAGATATAAGCAAAGCCACCTTTGACAAGGCTGAGCGCCTCCTTGATTTTGCCCATAAGACTTGGATTGTGACTCCGACGAATGAGGTGAGCCAAGATTTCTGAATCGGAAGTTGAACTGAAAATAGCACCTCTTTGTTCCAATTCTTTCTTGAGCGATTCTGCATTGGTCAGATTTCCGTTATGAGCAAGTCCAAACTGCATATCATGAAAGCGGAAGAGGAAGGGCTGGATGTTATCAACAGAAGCTTCTCCTGCGGTCGCATAGCGCACATGTCCAATCGCGCTAGTCCCCGTCAGTTTGTCCAATTTGGTAGGATTTTTGAAAACTTCTGATAGAAGCCCCATGTCACGATGGCGCTTCAATTTTCCCTGATCATTGGAGAGGATCCCTGCCCCCTCCTGACCACGGTGCTGAAGACTGTGGAGCCCAAAATAGGTCATTTTAGCAGCATCTGGATGTCCCCAAATACCGAAAACACCACATTCTTCATTAAGAGATTTTACTTCGTATGTCATTTTTTATACCTTTTATTTCCCTGTGAAATAACGCACAGCCGACGCGAACAGGTGCTGGTCTTTATTTCCTGGAATGTTTTGGAAAAGACCGTCTTCATAACGTTCTGAGTGGCCCATCTTACCGATAATTTGGCCGTTCTTGCTAGTAATTCCTTCGATAGCATGGACAGAACCATTTGGATTGTACTTAGAATCCATGCTTGGTTTGCCTTCAAAGTCAACGTATTGACTAAAGATTTGACCATTGTCACGGAGCTCTGCAAATTCCTCAGCCGTCACGACAAATTTCCCTTCACCGTGCGAAACAGGGATAGCATGGATATCGCTCACTTGCACTCCAGCCAACCATGGTGAGTTGGTATTGGCAATTCGAGTTTCCACCATCTTGGCCACGTGCTGGTTGGCATCATTGTAGAAGAGGGTTGGGCTAGTACTGCTGGCATCCTCGAAGTTCCCGTATGGAAGAAGACCTGATTTGACCAAGGCTTGGAATCCATTACAGATACCGATAATCAAGCCACCACGAGCAATAAAGCTATCAATTGCTGCACGTACTTTTTCATTGAGCAGGATATTGACGATAAACTTAGCTGACCCATCTGGCTCATCCGCAGCCGAGAAGCCACCTGCAAAGAAGAGAATGTTAGCCTTGTCGATATTGTCAACCATGGTTTCAACTGACTTGACAATGGCTTCTTCATTCAAGGTCACAAATGGCACCAAGTTGACCTCAGCCCCTTCTTTTTCGAAGGCCTTTGCTGAGTCATATTCTGAGTTGGTTCCGGGGAAGACTGGGATGTAAACCACAGGGTTTTCAATAGTTTCCTTGGCTTTGATGACTGCGTTAGAAGCGACAGCTGGAACTTCTTCCAGTTCTTTAGCTTGAGCAAATTCTGTTGGATAAACTTCTTCCAGTTTTCCTTGGAAAGCACTGTCAAGTTTCTGTCCATCTAGCTTCACACCGTTGACAGTCAGTGTAAAGTCTGCGCTTGTTTGCCCAATCTTCTCTACTCCAGCAATTTCTTCAGGAGAGGTGAAGACAAATCCGCCTAGCTGAGCTGTTAATGCCGTTTCAAGTTCAGGCAAGATTACCTCTGCACCGATATGGTTCCCAAAGGTAGCAAGAGCCAAACTTTCAAGCACACCGCCGTATTTAACAGCTGAAGCTGCCGTCACCTTGTGAACCTTTTGAATGGCTTCAAACTGAGCAAAATTAGACTTAATAAGTTCAAAATCAATCTCTGCAGAGAGGGCTTGGCCTGGGATGTAGTAGATGTTTTCACCAGCAGCCTTGAACTCAGGAGAGAGCACCTTGCGGCTATCTGCTGTCGTCACCCCAAAAGCAACCAAGGTTGGTGGTACTGTCAATTCTTCAAAGGTACCAGACATAGAGTCCTTCCCACCGATAGATGGCAAGCCAAGTTGGATTTGTGCTTCGATAGAGCCTAGGAGAGCTGCTACTGGCTGACCAAAGCGCTCAGCTTGTTTGTCCATGCGCTCAAAGTACTCTTGGTAAGAGAAGCGAGCCTTAGACCAGTTGGCACCAGCAGCCACCAAACGAGCAGTCGCTTCGACTACTGCATAGGCAGCACCGTGATATGGAGACCATTCTGCTACATAAGGGTTGAATCCTTGAGCCATGACTGACGCAGTGTGAGTTACACCGTGTTGAACTGGCAATTTCTGCACAGAAGCCTCAGTTGGTGTGAGTTGGTAGCGACCGCCAAGTGGGTGATTGACTGTAGAACGACCAACAGAACAGTCAAAGATGGTTTGCAAGCCTTTTTGACTCGCATGGTTGAGGTCAGATAGAACCGCAAGAGTATCTGCTTCAAGTGTGTTAGTACTTGTTGTGCGTTCTTCTGGGAGTTTGACATCCTTGTCCACAACCTTGGCATCAACGACTACGCGCACACCGTTTGTATCAAGGAAACGGCGTTCCAAGTCGACGATGGTGTCACCATTCCAGTGCATGACAAGATTTGGTTTTTCAGTGACTGTCGCAACCACAACAGCATCAATATTTTCTTTGTTACATTCGGCAACGAAGGTATCCACATCCTTAGGACGAACCACAACCGCCATCCGTTCTTGTGATTCAGAGATGGCAATTTCTGTACCATTCAAACCTTGGTATTTAAGAGGAACCTTGTTGAGGTCGATTTCAAGACCATCTGCCAATTCACCGATAGCCACACAGACACCACCTGCTCCAAAGTCATTGGATTTCTTGATGAGACGAGTGACATCTCCATTACGGAACAGACGTTGAATCTTGCGCTCTTCGATGGCATTCCCTTTTTGAACCTCAGCACCAGCAGTCTCTACAGACTCAACTGTTTGAACCTTAGAAGACCCTGTCGCACCGCCGACACCGTCACGTCCAGTCTTACCACCGAGCAAGATAATCACGTCACCAGCTTCCGGTTTTTCACGAACAACATTTTCCTTAGGAGCAGCACCGACAACGGCACCTAGCTCCATGCGTTTAGCTACAAAGCCTGGGTGGAAGTACTCACGAACGTAGGTCGTCGCAAGTCCAATCTGATTCCCGTAAGAAGAATAACCATGAGCCGCTGTCTTCGAAATGACTTGTTGTGGCAATTTTCCAGCACGAGTTTCTGAAATTGGCGCTGTAATATCACCCGCACCTGAGATACGCATGGCTTGATAAACGTAGGAACGGCCTGACAACGGGTCACGAATAGCCCCACCGATACAGGTAGCAGCACCACCAAATGGCTCAATCTCCGTTGGGTGATTGTGGGTTTCGTTTTTAAACATGAGGAGCCAAGGTTCCTTGACACCATCAACGTCCACTTCGATTTCAACCGAGCATGCATTGATTTCGTCAGACACTTCCATATCGTCCAAACGACCATTAGCACGCTCATAACGACCAAAAATAGTCGCCATATCCATCAAGGTTTGTGGCTTTTCAGACCGACCTAGTTCCTCACGCATGGCAATATACTTGTCATAAGTCACTTGCAATTGTTTTTGAAATTTAGAAGCTGAAAAGTCGATCTGTTTCAACTCGGTCTCAAAAGTCGTGTGACGGCAGTGGTCAGACCAGTAAGTGTCCAAAACCTTGAGCTCCGTCTCAGTTGGCACGCGCCCGATTGACTTGAAGTAGTCTTGGATAAAGAGCAAATCATCCACTTCCATGGCCATCCCTTGCTCGGCCTTGTAGCGAGCAAAGTCTTCTGCCGTATAGTTTTCAAAGAAAGTCAATTTTGGAATAGTCTTGTCTGACTCTGAAAATTCCTGCTTGGCAATCCCTGTCGTGATGTCCTTGAAACGAGAATCAACTGGGTTGAGCAGGTAGTTCTTGACCGCTTCTAACTCAGTCGCATCAATATCTTTATTAACCAAGTAAAGTTGAGCTGTGTTGACCGTCACGTCACTCGAACTTCCCAGCAAAAGCAAGGCTTCCTGTGAAGAAGCTGCACGCTGGTCAAACTGTCCTGGCAGGCTTTCAATGGCAAAGAATGCATAATTGGCAAGATCCGCCTGCACGGCCGCTTCGTCCAAGACATGATCTGTCACCTGCTCAGAGAAGATGTGTTTTTCCGCAGGTGCAAACAAGTCCTCTGCCAAATCAAAGACATCATAAACTTGCACAATGCGAATACTTTTCAAAGTTGAAAGTCCCAAGTTATGCTGGAGTTCTCTTACCAAACTCTCTGACTTGACCTGAAAATCAGCCTTTTTCTCAACAAAAATACGTTTATCCATCAATTCTTATTCCTTTATTTCAGCTCTTGCAATGTTCCCAACGACCTTGAGAGTCTTGCAAACAGATTATTTCAATTCCTGCAACTTTTCCCAGACAATCTCGTAAACATCTGTCAATTCACCCAAGCCACGACGGAAAACATCCTTGTCCATGTGGTTGCCATCTGCATCCCACAAACGGCAGTTATCGGGTGAAAACTCGTCTGCCAAGATAATCTCACCATCCTTGTCAAAACCGAACTCTAGCTTAAAGTCAATCAATTTAAGACCAATCTCAGCAAACCAAGCCTTCAAGAGCTCATTGATACGACGGGTTTCTTCCTTCAAGTAGGCAATCTGCTGGTCATCCGCAATTTTAAGGAATTTCACATGCTCGTCATTGATAAAGGGATCATCCAAATCATCATTTTTATAGTAAAATTCGACAATTGGAGTCTCAAATGCGATACCTTCTTCTACGCCAAAACGTTTTGAAAAGGAACCAGCCGTGTAGTTGCGGAGCACAACTTCCAAAGGAATAATCTCAACTTTTTTATTGAGCTGTTCCGTGTCCGAAAGCTTCTCCACAAAGTGAGTCGCTACACCAGCCGCATTTAATTTCTCAAAAATAAAAGATGAAATCTGATTATTTAACACTCCCTTGCCCGCAATCTGCTCCTTCTTGACACCGTTAAAAGCAGTCGCCTGGTCCTTGTAAGTTGAAATAATGAGATTTTCATCCTCAGTTGTATAGATATTCTTGGCTTTTCCCGAATAGATCAGTTGTTTTGACATTTTAAAGTTCGCCTTTCGTTTTACTTGAGCACATTCTACCACAAAAGTATAAAAAATTCAAGGTTTTTACGAATAAATAACGTTTTCTCGTTTTAAGCGTAAAGAAAAACTGCAAGATGAACTCTTCTTACAGTTTTAAAATCATTTATCCTCTGAAAAACACGAATATTACCCTTTATTCAAAAATTGATCCCAAAAATAACGGAGATAGCTTTTCTTCCCTGTAATCATCTGTAGACGACCTTCTAAACCATAGCGAAGTGTTGCAGCCTGCTCAGAAGTCAGATGGGTCTCCGCCTCAATTTTAAAGAAATTTCCTTGTTCAGTCTTTGTAGCTGTCGCATCAATACTTGTAATCGTGGAATCCAGGAAAATTTGATTCTTGGCATCATTAGTCGTAGTATAACGAACAGAGTCCCCAATCTTGACTCTAGCAACATCTTTTGAACTGAGATAAGCTGTGAGTTTGGTTTTCCCTTCTTTTTCCAAGGATGGGTAGAGTTGGGCTAGCAGGGTTCCTTCTGCGACCATCGTAGATTCACTAGTCTCAGGATTGAGGTGAAGCACCCCATCCTCACTTGCTGTAATCTTCCCCTTATCGAGGAGACCTCCCTGTACCTTCTTACCCGATTCCGCCTCCAAAATTTTCTGATCTAGAAGAGTTAATTCCTGGCCAACTTTGACTAAGTGCTGAGACTTGAGCGATTCCAGCTGACTATCCAGTCCCGTTGCGTGGGCCTGTTGAGCTCCAGAACCCGCATACTGCACACGATAAGTAGCTAAACTAGACTCTAGCTGAGCAATTTGTGCATCCACCTGTGCAATAACTTGCGATTTAGCTTGCGGATCTTCTTCACCTTGGTTTTTATAGGTCTGATAAAAAGAGTAGGCTGGATTCTGACTATCCAGTTGAGCTCCTGTTTCAATCGCCGACTTAGCTGTTTTGTAATCTCGAATTTTATCCTGTGTTTGGCTGATAAGATTGCCAATCTCTGCCTGGCTCTGACTTGCTGCCGCATTCTGCGAGGAGATGCTGGCATTTTGCTGAGAAACATTACTCCTCAGACTACTAGCTTGGCTGAGATAGTCTCGAAACATCTCCTGGTATCCAAACTTATCCGCCTCTGGAAATTGATCACTTCCCTCTTTCAAACTGGATTGCAAATAAACCAACTGCTTTTTTTGATCCTTTAACATCTCCAACTGATTGGCGTATGCTTCAGCTTGAACAGCTTCCGCCCCTTGCTGGTACTGAACGAGTAGATCCCCCTGCTTGACCAACTTGTTCTCTTCCAGATAATTTGCCACAATCCGTTGATTGCTAGTCGACTGGATGTTGGCAATGATCCGACTAGGTTCGACAGTGGCTCTGGTAGACAAACTAATCTCCTTCTCTGCAAAGACTGCAAATCCTAGCAGAAACACGAGCAGAAGCGACATAGGTAAAATCACGCGACTGGAAAAATTATGGTAACGACGATGGTAAAACTCCGCACTTTCTAAAAATTCTGGTTTCATCTTCTCCTCTTTCTAGCTATTGACCAAATGGGCGTAAAATTCACCTCGGGCAAGCAAGTCTGCATGGTTGCCTTCTTCGACAATCTTGCCCTGATCCAAGACAACAACCTTCTCTGTCCGCTCAGCAATGGTCAAGCGGTGGGCGATGAAAATCAGGGTCTTGTCTAAAGCCATGAGATTATCGACAATTCGCTTCTCCGTCAAAATATCCAGACTGCTGGTCGCCTCGTCCAATATCAGAACAGGCGCATCCGTTAAAAGAGCACGCGCCAAAGCGATTCGTTGTCGTTGCCCCCCAGAAATACCAGCTCCGTCCGAAGTCAACTCTGTCTGGTAATTCAATGGCATCCGCTCAATATCTTCCCGAATCTCAGCTAACTCGACTGCTCGCAGAACATCCTCCTGTGTCGTTCCTTCTTTGGCTCCAAGGAGAAGATTCTCCAAAATCGTTCCGTTAAAGACATAGGGCTGTTGAGGCAGATAGTTGATGTACTGGCGCAAGGCTTTTTTATCAATCTGATTGAGATTGACACCACCCAGACTAATCTCTCCCTGACTTGGATTGTAGAAATTAACCATCATCTTGGCCAATGTGGTCTTTCCTGACCCCGAAATCCCCACAAAAGCCACCTTAGAACCTTGCGGAATCGTCAAATTGATATCCGACAAGACGTCACGACCATAGCCATACTTATAGTGGACTTGTTTAAAGGTCATATCCCCTTTCATCATGCTCAAATCTTCGACTGTTTTCTTCTCCTCAAACTCCGAAGCTACTAGATAAACCTCATTTAAGCGATTATTGGCAACCTGCGCTGTCTGAAGTTTGGTTTGGAGGTTGATGATATTTTCCAAAGGATTGGTAAAGTAAATAAGCAAAGTATTATAGGTAATCAATTGCCCCAAACTCATCTTGCCATCCATGACCAGAACAGCTCCCATCCAGAGAACGGCAACATTGAGCAGGAGCTGGGCAACTTTTTTCAGAGCCTTTTGCTGGCTTTCTGCCCGACTATAGGTAAAAGATTTTTTCAAATAAGTTACAAATTCCTTATCAATCTTTTGATAGCGCGAACTCTCACTGGTCAACGACTTAATGGTCTCAATACCGTTGATGTCCTCGATGATAGAAGAAGACAGGACCGCATTGGCTTCCATAGTATCACGATTCATCTTTTCAAAAGGCTTCATAAAGGCAAAGATAATCACGGTATAAATGGGAAGTGCAAGCAGACTGATGAAAAAGAGCGTGATGTTCTGTGAAAATAGCACGAGCGAGATAATCAAAATCGTCGACACATCCAAAAAGATAGACAGAATGGTCGAAGCTAGCGCATCAATGATACTGTTGGCATCTGTAAAACGAGATACAATCTCTCCTGTCCTGCGTGTCGCAAAAAAGGACATCGGCAGGTGAAAAACATGCTTGATGTAGGACAAAATCACATCGATGGACAACCGTTGCCCCAGAACAAGTAAAAGATATTCCTGCGCATAGGACAAAATCTGCTGGAGAATATAGACGATGACCAAACCAATAGAAATAATTCCCAGCGTCGAACGCATCTGGTCTGGTACGTAACTATCAATGATAGACTGCAGATAATAAGAACCTACAATGTTAATCAGGGTCACCAAGAGTGTCGCTAGGACGATATTGGTAATTAAGCCACGCTGCTTGAGTAAGATGGGCAAGAAGGATAAGAGCCCCTGTTTTTTCTCCTTATGAGGTTTATAGTCTGGAGATGGCGCCATAAAGAGACTGACCCCTGTCCATTCTTGCGCAAATCGCTCACGGGAAATCTTGGTCAGCTTAACACTGGGATCTGGATCAGCGATATGGATTGCCTTCTTATCCTGACCTGTCACCACATAATAGTGGAGAAATTTCCCTTCCTTGAGCACATGAGCCACAAAAGGAAAGGTCAAATCTGGCAGATCAAAGAGCGTCATATCCGCCTTGATAGCCCGCGTCTCAAAACCAATTTCCTCTGCCACCTTTACAAGACCCAAAGCAGTCGTCCCATCCATGGTCGTCTTGGCTAACTCTCGTAGATGAGCCAAGGAGTAATAACTACCGTAGTAACCAAATACCATGGCCAAGGAAGCCACGCCACAATCCATCTGATCCACTTGGGGACGATAGTGCCTTTTCCCAAATTTCATATCCATCTCCTTTTTTCTAATAATCTCTTAAAAACTTTGTAAGATTATTTTAACCAAACAAGGAAGAAATAAGGGAATTATTTCTGAAAAAACAATATCCTCACCTGAACAGCACTTTTACCAAAGAAAATAGGCAGAACAAGTGTCCTACCTACTAAAAATATGGTATAAAAGGAAATTGACTTTTTACTGTCACCCTGGGCAAGCTTGGAACAAATAAATCATTGATAGCAACATTTACGACATCCTATTTATTACTACAATTTCTAATGTCCCTACTATTTCTAAGCCACCTCTGGTATGATCTATTCCTAGTCAGAATAGATAACACCGTTCTAAATTACGATTTTTTTAAACTCCAATGTGATGCATTCTTAAATCTTACCTTACCCATTTTTAGCGCAGAATAATAAGTCATTCTTAATCTCTCACTCTACTTGCTTTTTATTAACCTTATATCCTACATAAAATAACCCCAGCAGAATCGGATAGGTTTCTGGATAAAACAAGGTATTGATCGGATTTTTCAAAATCAAATACGTTGCAATATAGATAATGAGCGATACGATAAAATACCCCTCAACAAATCCTAATAAGAATTTTTTCATGGTAGACTCCTATTTACCTGATAAGAAAGGCAGAAAACTCCGCCATTTACATGCACAAAGTCCTTTCCATTCAGATTTATCATTTATAGTTTTGATTATTTTTCTTCAAATCCTTACAAAAAATACCAAAATAGCCTGCAGCAATCAAACCTATTAAACTCCATTGCCAATCAAAAGATACTAGAGAACCCGTACGAATTAGATGAAGCGTAAGATTAAGACCTATTCCTAACAAAGAAAGTATAGTGGCTAGTTTAGGTAACAATGTATTGAGATTAAGGTTGCGATTGTTCATTACCTAACGACCGCGACGAGCCAAATCTGAACCAAATTTGTAACCAGCTCCAAATGCGCTGAATGCAATAGCACTTAGACCAAATATAATCGAAATAGGCTCAATTCCTCCTTCGATTGCTTGCAAATCTTTCTCATCAATTACTTGAAATTTATCCATTCTCTTCTCCTTTACTTCTATATAATAAAATGAACACCATTAAAAACAATGAAATTGTCGGTATATTAAAATCATCAAACCAAGTAGGTAAGGATATCTTATTTACATCAGCTACTAACCTGATGATTGTATAAGATATTGAACTAAGTAATACCATAAGTTCAGGCCAAACCTTTAGTATCATTTTAACGAATTTCATATATATCTCCAAAATTATGGTCTATTAGCATAATAGCCCGCAGCTACTCCTACACCTGCTGAAGTTGTAGCAAGCGCAGCCACACCTCCAATTAATTTCCAACTAATAACTACACCACCAATAATAATTGGTGCAAGCCCCCCATCCACATCCATCAACTCTTCTTCTGTAAGAGCTACAAAGTTCTGTTCCATTTTGTCAAAATTTGTCATCTTTTTTCTCTTTTATTTCTATTTTTTAGTTTACGACTTCTAGCTCTTAAACCATTTTAAAAACCAGATTGGATAAATTACTGAAATCTTTTTTCCTTCCTGTTCTTCTCACTTATCTATTCGAGAAGTGATTTAAAATGAACAGATAAATTTCATTTATTTTAAATACCATTTGATAAACCATGGCAATAAGATTGGTAAATACATCGCGTAGTCTCCTTCCTTTTCTTCTTACCTATCTATTCGAAAAACAATTCGAAAATGAACAACTGTTTCATTTTTATTTTAAAAACCACTTGATGTACCATGGATACAAGATTGGCATGTACATGAACGTTCCTCCTTTTTTCTTTCTCATCTCTTTATTCGCAATTTCTACTAAAAATTTTAACGTTTTTCTTTTTTCTGCAAACAAAAAAACAACATGACTTGCATGTTGCTTTTGGCTATATTTTACCTTTAATGGTTTCGATTACATCTGTTACACTTTGAAGATGGTCAATTTCCTCATCGCTGATCTCGATACCAAATTCATCTTCTAGCGTCAAGACAAACTCCATCAAGTCCACTGAGTCTGCATCAAGGTCGTCTTTCAAACTCAAGGTTTCTGTCACGACAAAGTCCTCTCCCTGTCGCTCTTGGATAATGGTTACAATACGGTCAAAAATTTCTTTTTCTGTCATCTTTTTTATTCTCCTGAAAATTCACGCGCAGTTTGAGCAACTACGTCTGTTTCTAGCATAGTACGAATCTGACGAATCGTACTGTACACAGCATTGGCATCACTTGAGCCATGAGTTTTTACAACTGGCGCCTTGACGCCAAACAAGACTGCTCCTCCAACATCTGAATAGTTGAGCTGTGTCTTCAACCCCCTAAGACTATCCTTAAGAAGTAGAGCACCTAGTTTAGCTCGAAGACCCCCACCTGTAATAGCTGTCTTGAGCAAGCCCATGATTCCCATAGCTGTCCCTTCGATAGATTTGAGCACTGCGTTTCCCGTGAAACCATCTGTTACGACAACATCCGCAACGCCATTCATCAGATCACGCGCTTCTACGTTTCCGATAAAGTTCAAACTTTCATCAGCTACTAGCAATTCGTAAGTTTCCTTACGAAGCGGGTCTCCCTTGCTGCTTTCTGTCCCGTTGTTAAGCAAACCAACACGTGGTTTTGCAATCCCACGAACATTCTTGGCATAGAAGGAGCCTAGAACAGCGTATTGGTGGAGGTGCTGGGCAGTGTTTTCTGCATTGGCACCGAGATCCAGCATATCAAACCCTTTTCCATCTATAGTTGGCAATGTTGACATAAGTCCAGGACGGTCAATATTCTTGATGCGACCCACGATGAAGAATCCTGCAGCCAACAAGGCACCTGTATTTCCAGCTGAGAGGACAGCATCTGCCTCTCCCTCTTTGACTGCCTTAGCCGCCAATATCATGCTGGCATTTTTCTTCTTACGGATAGCTTTTGTCGGCTCATCGTCGGAATCAATTTTCTCATCCGTATGGATGATGCTAACGCGCTCTGTAGCTGTTAGATATTGCTTGATTTTGCTTTCATCTCCGTAAAGTTGAATCTCAATATCCGAAAAGTCAGCTAGGGCTTGATTGACACCCTCAACGATGGCTTGAGGTGCGTAATCGCCCCCCATAGCATCTACTGCGATTTTTTTCATTTGTCTTCCTCTTTTAGTAATTGTCCCCAGTCGGCTAGGGAATCAATAAATTTTTTTGATTTCAGGTGAATTCCGACGTACTCTTCGTAGAGTTGGTCCATAAACTTGCGCAAGTCTTGTTTGATTTCAGGCTTGAGTGAAATGGTCTCCAAGGTCTCAAAATCAATAGCCTGAAATTGATTGAGCAGATAAGGGATGTTGGGATTCAGATGACAACGTTTCTCGTCCTCATGATAATGATCTGGACAGAGGCAGGCTCCATATTTGAAAGAAAAGTCAAAGGCCTGACCTACGCGGTGACAAAAGACACACTCATTAAAATTGAGCCCAATTCCAAATCGGGTCAAGATTTGAATTTCAAAAATATTGGTCAAAACCTGATAATCTAAACCTTCTTCCATCAACTCTAGAGTCTTTCTCAAGAAGGCAAACAAGGGAGCATCCTGCTGATTATCCTGCAAACTAGCATCTGCAAGAGCCGCAACATAAGTCGCATAAGCCATGACAAAGAGGTCGCTATTGATTTTGGGAAAGGTCATCACCTCATGATAGTCCTCGATGTAGCTAAGGCCGTCATCATTGATTCGCAAGAGAAAACGAGCTAGTACCAAGGGCTGAATAACCGGAGCTAATTTGGATTGACCAGCGTGTTTGACGAAAAACATGCGCTTGCCAGCCTGCTCGGTAAAGATCTTGACGAGCTTGTCATCCTCTCGAAAGTTGCGATTGTAAAGCACAAGGCCTTGACTCGTGATAGACTGGATCATGCTTCTCTCATGTACTCCTCAAGTCGTTTCATAGCCTCTCTGATCGTTTCCATGCTGGCTGCATAAGAAATGCGGATATAGCCTTCTCCGTAGCGACCAAAGGCAGCACCTGGAATAAAGGCAACAGCCTTCTTCTGGGCAAAATCCTTCAGAAAAGCAAAGGAGTCTTGATTGTAACCTGCTGGAATCTTAGCAAAGATATAGAAGGCACCGTCTGGTTTGATAATTTCAAAGCCAAGAGCTGTCATCTTCTCAATAATGTAATCTCGACGCTGGATGTATTCCTTCTTCATAGGCTCTGCATCGTTTTTACCAGCCGTCAAGGCTTCTACTGCAGCATGTTGGGCCATGGTATTTGCAGCAGTAACCAAATATTGGTGACTCTTGATGAGTTGAGCTGTGAAGTTTGCTGGTGCTAAGATAAAACCTAAACGCCAACCAGTCATGGCATGGGACTTAGATAAGCCATTGATGATAATAGCTTGATTTCTCAGCATAGTTCCCAATGATACATGATTTTCCCCTGTATAGGTCAATTCTGAATAGACCTCATCACAGACCACAAAAATATCGTATTTACGCAAAACAGCAGCTAAATCTTCCAACTGCTCCCGATTATAGGTAATCCCTGTCGGATTAGCTGGATAATTAAGAATAACCGCTTTGAGCTTGTCACCTTGCTCCAAAATTGCCTTTTCCAACATTTCAGGAGTCAAGACAAAGCCATTTTCAGTTGTATCAATCTCGACAATCTCTGCCCCAACTAGGTTAACAATCGGCTCATAGCCTGAATAGGCAGGAGCTGGCAAGAGAACCTTGTCTCCTTCTTCTAAGATAGCTGTCAAAGTAGCAGATAAGGCCTCTGTCGCTCCGATAGTAACCAAGATTTCATTTTCAGGATTGTAGTCCAACTGGTATTTTTCTTTTACAAAATCACTAGCTGCCTGGCGCAAGGTCAGTAAACCGCTCATCCCTGTATAGTAGGACTGGTTCTGGTCAATCGCTCGCTTGGCTGCCTCCTTGACATGATCTGGCGTCGTAAAGTCAGGCTCTCCCAAGGTCAAACGCAGAACTCCAGGGATCTCTGAAATGGCCTGATCAAACTGACGAATCAAGGACACTTGAATCTTATCTAATTGTTTATTAAAGCGCTTGGTTAAGTCCATAGATACCCCCTTACTTACAGAACATAGTACTATTATACTACAAAAGCTCCCTGACCGCAAAATTCCATTTTGAGTTAATCCTTTCTGTTTTCTATTTTACTTTTCTGATGGATAAGCTTATAATAAAAAGTGCTTATTTTCGGAGGTTTATATGTCATTTTTATCAAAAAATGCGGCAGGAATCTTGGCCTGCCTTGTCATTTCTATCGTATCCTGGTACCTAGGAGGATTCTTTCCTGTCGTAGGAGCACCTGTCTTTGCTATCTTTATAGGGATGCTCCTTCATCCTTTTCTATCAACCTATAAACAACTGGATACTGGCTTGACCTTTAGTTCAAAAAAATTGCTTCAATATGCCGTTATCTTGCTCGGTTTTGGACTCAATATCTCGCAAGTATTCACGGTTGGGCAATCTTCGCTCCCTGTTATCCTCTCCACCATTTCGATTTCCTTGATTGTAGCCTACCTCTTCCAGCGCTTTTTTGCTTTGGATACTAAATTGGCTACTTTGATTGGAGTGGGTTCTTCGATCTGTGGAGGTTCTGCCATTGCTGCGACAGCACCCGTTATCCATGCCAAGGAAAAGGAAGTAGCCCAAGCCATTTCCGTTATCTTTTTCTTCAATGTCTTAGCTGCCCTTATCTTTCCAACTCTAGGAACCTGGCTTCACCTATCAAATGAAGGCTTCGCCCTCTTTGCGGGTACTGCGGTCAACGATACTTCCTCTGTAACAGCCACAGCTAGCGCCTGGGACAGTCTTTATCAGACCAATACCCTTGAGTCTGCAACTATTGTTAAACTCACACGCACCCTTGCCATTATTCCTATCACGCTCTTTCTCTCCTACTGGCAAAGTCGAGAGCAAAAAAATAGCCAAGGTTTTCAACTAAAAAAAGTCTTCCCACTTTTTATCCTTTACTTTATCTTGGCTTCTCTCTTAACAACTCTCCTTACCTCTCTCGGTGTGTCCGGTAGTATCTTTACCCCTCTTAAGCAACTCTCCAAATTCCTTATCGTCATGGCCATGAGCGCCATCGGTCTCAAAACCAATCTCATTGGATTGATCAAATCCAGCGGCAAGTCCATTCTTCTTGGAGGCTTTTGCTGGATTGCCATCATCCTTACCAGTCTGGGCATGCAGGCATTGATTGGTATTTTCTAAGACAAAAGGTAGCCCATGGCTACCTTTTATTGTTCAAGAATTAAGCGTGTGTGTTCTCTCTTGATACAGCGATTCATCACGATGTCGTCGCATCCTCCAGCACGCAAGATTTCTTCTGCTTCTAGACTTTCTAGACCTAGTTGTGCCCAAAAAACCTTGGCATCAGCCTTGAGAAAATCACGCGCCACATCTGGTAAAAACTCGCTACGTCGGTAAACATTGACAATATCGACAGGAAAAGGAATCTCAGCTAGGTTTGCATAGGCCTTTTCTCCCAAGATTTCGCCACCTGCAGCCTTGGGATTGACTGGAATGATTTTATAGCCCCGAGCCTGCATTTCCTTAGTCACTCGGTTGCTAGTTGTTTCTTCACAATCGGACAAGCCTACTACTGCTAACGTTTTACTGGTTGCAAGATACTGACGTACCACACCATCACTTGGATTGATAAATTCTTGGCTCATAGAAATCCTCCTTTTTCATCAGTATAGCATATTTTGAAAAGGCTTGCAGATTTTGACTACAAAAAATCTCCTAGCAAGAAAAGAAACCTGCTAGGAGAACGATCTATTTCAAGTGAAAGTTTAGATTTTTTTCTCGATACTAAATAATGGAGAAAGAGGACGTTTTTCGTGGATACGAATAATAGCATCGCCTAGAAGATGAGCAATCGAAATTTGCTCAATCTTATCAATCAAACGCTCTTCTGGTAGGTAGATAGTATCCAAAACAACCAATTTCTTAATAGCTGATTTTTGGATATTGTCCATAGCTGGCCCCGAAAGAACTGGGTGTGTACAGCTTGCATAGACCGCAACTGCGCCTGCTTCAGCAAGTGCATCCGCCGCATGGCAGATTGTTCCAGCGGTATCAATCATATCGTCAATCAAGATACAAGTCTTGCCTTCGACCTTACCGATGATGTTCATCACTTCACTGGTATTCATCTTGTCTACACTACGGCGTTTGTCAATAATCGCAATCGGAGTTTTCAAAAACTCTGCCAATTTACGAGCACGAGTCACCCCACCATGGTCTGGGCTGACAACCACGTAGTCAGAGCCAACCATGCCACGACGTTCAAAATAGTCCGCAATCAATGGAGCACCCATCAAGTGATCTACAGGAATATCAAAGAATCCCTGAATCTGCGCAGCGTGCAAATCAATCGTCAACAAACGATCCACCCCAGCCACTTCAAGCATATTTGCAACGAGTTTTGCAGTGATTGGCTCACGCGCGCGCGCTTTTCTATCCTGACGTGCATAGCCATAGTAAGGCATAACAACGTTGACAGATTCTGCACTAGCCCGCTTCAAGGCATCTACCATGATCAAAATTTCGAGCAGATTGTCATTTACAGGTGAGCTCGTTGATTGTAGGATAAAGACGTGTTTTCCACGGATTGATTCTTCGATGTTGACCTGAATCTCCCCATCTGAAAATTGGCGAACAGTCGATTTCCCCAACTCAATCCCAATCTCTTGCGCCACACGCTCTGCCAATTCTCTATTTGAAGAAAGGGCAAACAGCTTTAAATCAGAAAAAGACATGATTTCCTCCGGTATTTATGTATCACTTGTTTTTCACACAACATTTTCCATCTACCATTGTAGCGCTTTTTCCTTTATTTTTCAATCAAAAATAAAACAAGAGCAAACATTTATACCCTTGTTTTTTACTATTTTATATTAGTTATATTAAAATTAAAATCGCTACATTTGAAGTAGCGATCTTATGCTAGGATTAGAATTCTGCGAGATGAAGTTAGTATACTTCTCTCATACTCCCTGTATCCACATCGTAAACCGCACCTGAAATAACCACATCATCAGGAATCAGTGGAGATTCTCGAAGCAATTGCATATCATCTCTCACGCTCTCTTCAACATCCTGAAATGGTAAAAAGTCTTGATCAGACACATCAACTCCGAGCTCGAGTTTCAAATGTTCATGAAAACTTTCATTTTGAAAGGTTTGAGCTCCACAGTCTGTATGGTGCAACACCACAATCTCTCTTGTCCCCATTTGTTGCTGGGAAATCACCAGTGAACGAATCATGTCCTCAGTTACGCGACCACCCGCATTCCGCAAGATATGAGCATCCCCAAGGGCCAAACCTAGAGCTTGCGCAACGTGTAGACGTGAGTCCATACAGGTCACGATAGCTACTCTGGTTTTGGGTTTAAGTGGCAGATTTAACTGCCCATGTAGGGCAACATAAGCCTGATTGGCTTGCATAAACTGTTCAAAATACGACACGATTTCCCCCTTAAAAATTTGATAATCAAATATTTCTCCTATCTTATCATTTTTAAGAAGATTTGTCACAGATTAAGCAAAGACCATTTTCAAAACTTCCTGAATCGTTGTCACACCAATGACTTCAATTTCCTTGGGTGGAGTGATTCCTGTCAAGGAATTCTTGGGTACATAAATCTTGGTAAAGCCCAGTTTTGCCGCTTCATTGATGCGTTGTTCGATACGATTCACGCGCCGAATTTCTCCGGTCAAGCCCAGTTCACCCACAAAACATTCCTGAGGATTGGTAGGCTTGTCCTTGTAACTAGAGGCAATAGCCACTGCAACGGCTAAGTCAATGGCAGGCTCATCCAATTTGACACCACCAGCAGATTTGAGATAGGCATCCTGATTTTGCAAGAGAAGCCCTGCACGTTTTTCCAAAACAGCCATAATCAAACTGGCACGATTGAAGTCAAGCCCTGTCGTCGTACGCTTGGCATTTCCAAACATGGTCGGTGTCACCAAGGCTTGAACCTCCGCCAAAATTGGACGCGTCCCTTCCATAGTTACCACGATTGATGAACCAGTGGCCCCATCCAAACGCTCTTCTAGGAAAACTTGACTCGGATTGAGCACCTCAACCAAGCCACCTGACTGCATCTCAAAGATGCCAATCTCATTAGTGGACCCAAAACGGTTTTTGACTGCTCTCAAGATACGGAAGGTATGGTGGCGTTCCCCTTCAAAGTAAAGTACCGTATCTACCATATGCTCCAACATACGAGGACCAGCCAGAGTACCTTCCTTGGTCACATGCCCTACGATAAAGATGGCAATGTTATTAGTCTTGGCCAGCTGCATGAGCTCAGCGGTCACCTCACGCACCTGAGACACAGACCCTTGCACCCCTGAAATCTCAGGAGACATAATAGTTTGTATAGAGTCAATGATGAGAAAATCTGGTTGGATGCGCTCTACCTCAGCTCGAACACTCTGCATATTGGTCTCGGCGTAGAGATAAAACTCACTATCAATATCCCCCAATCGCTCTGCTCGTAGCTTGATTTGCTGGGCAGACTCCTCACCACTGACGTAGAGAACCGTACCCACTTGAGACAACTGGGTTGAAACTTGTAAAAGAAGCGTTGATTTCCCGATTCCAGGATCTCCCCCAATAAGTACGAGACTCCCTGGTACCACTCCGCCTCCAAGTACACGGTTAAATTCCTCCATCTCGGTCTTGGTTCTATTGACATTGATAGACGTTACTTCAGCCAGTTTCATAGGCTTGGTTTTTTCACCTGTCAAAGACACACGCGCATTTTTGACCTCGACAACCTCGATCTCTTCTACAAAAGAAGACCAAGCTCCACAGTTTGGACAGCGTCCTAGATACTTAGGTGAATTATATTCACAATTTTGACACACAAATGTCGCTTTTTTTTTTGCGATGATAAACCTCTTTCTAAATTTCTACCTCACACTCAATTACTTGGCAAAAATCAATCTTCTCGTCTGGTACAAATTGGCGCATGAGCATTCGATGAGCGACAACTAGCACTGTCTGGTAGTCTCGGTACTTTATCATAGTTTCCAAAAAACGCGCCTTCATCTCTTCAGCTGTCTCATACTGAATAGGACTATTAGGAAGCAACTCCCCATTGTTTTCTAAAAACAGAGTACGTGCTTTTTCAAAGTTCTCTATACCTGTTTCATAGACCTGCCATTCATGCAATAAGGGTTCTACTCTCAAAGGAAGGCCAGTAGCACAAGTAAGATAAGAAGCCGTTTCTAATGCTCGCGTCACTGCAGAAGACACCAGTATATCAGCTGAGCCAAGCAAAGGATTTTGCCAAAGTTCCTGAGCTTGTCGCCTTCCTTTCTCAGACAAAGGAGCCAAATCTAATCCAAAGCCAGCGTAGGAACACTCCTCTAACTCACGGTAGTCTGGCTCTCCATGACGTATAAAGATAATCTTCATCTTAGTGCCCTGTTGATCCAAATCCACCTGTCCGAACCCCGTCTGCCTCATCTCCGTCTGCAATTAAGAAAGGCGCAAAGACAGCCTGAACCACACGTTCCCCAACTTCGAGAACCACTTCCTGGTCCGTAATATTTTTCATCTGAGCAAAGATATGTCCCTCATTCCCGGGATTGCCATAATAATCCCCATCAATAACACCAACCGAGTTGATTAAGACTAAACCCTTCTTGCGAGGGTTTGAAGAGCGATCATAAAGGTAGAGGACCTCAGTTGGTTGCATATAAGCCTTAACTCCTGTCGGAACTAAGACAATCTCTCCTGGCGCGATCACCGTACGCACGGCAACCTTTAAATCATAGCCAGCTGCATGCGCTGTCTCTCGCTTAGGCAACAAATTTTCATCTGTAAAACTCGAAACCAATTCAAAACCACGAATTTTCATATTTTTCTCTTTTCTATTATCATTTATTCTAGGCTATTTTATCTTATTTATTCGAAAAAAGCACGAAAAAAGAGCACACAATTCACATCGCTTAGGGCTGCTGGATTCCTCCCCTGACCCGCTTCACGCAGAACTGTTGCTCCACTATTTATTATACCACATTCCCCTCTGTTTTTAAAGAGAAATTATTTTTTCCGTCGATTTCGGAAAAAGTCTTGCATAATAGCTACACATTCATCTTCCAAAATTCCCGTTTCGACCTCTACACGGTGATTAAGACGCTCATCTGTCAAAATATCGTACAAACTCCCAGCAGCACCAAATTTCTGGTTTTTAGCCCCGTAGACTACGTTTGGAATACGTGCAAGCCCAATCGCCCCACTACACATCACACAAGGCTCAATGGTCACAAAAAGCGTACAATCCAGCAAACGCCAACTTTCTTCAATCGCGTTCGCATTCTCTATGGCCATGATTTCCGCATGCATCACTGCCCGTTGCAACTCCTCGCGCGCATTATGCCCCCTACCAATAATCTCTCCATCCTTGACAATTACACAACCAATTGGAATTTCATCGTGTTCCAGAGCAATTTCTGCCTCTCTCAAAGCCTCTCTCATAAAAGCTTCTTTTTCTTCAACTGTATAATCCATAGTTTCTCTCTTTTCCTGCTTATCAATTCTATCATTATAGCATGTTTTCCTAGACAAAAAAAGAGCTCTATAATATTTACACTGACTAACTTTAGATAGTATCAAATCGCTGGACTGTAGAAATAATGTTTTAAAAAGAGTATAATATTAACAAAATTGATAGAAAATCAGAAATCATGAACTTAAAATAATGGAGATAACTGACATAGAAAGTTCAAGAGATGAATATACTGAAATTTATACAATAAACAATATGAAAGAGTAAATGATGAAATTAGAGTTATTACTGGATAAACCAAAATTTACCTTAATGTTTCCATATAAAAATCAATTTAATAGAGCAGGGGGACCATTCATGATATCTTTATCTGTTATGATTCTCTGGATTCTAAAGCATCTGATAGCTTATAATACTGATTTTACAGACAAGATTATTATAGCAATTGTACTGATTTATGTTCCACTTTTTCTATGGTTTATGGGGTATTATCTCTTCATAAATGGAGTAAAATTAGAAGTTCATAAAAACAATACTATTCAGTATTATACCTATAGTAGCAGAGGCCTCAGCGTATTACATTATCAATTTAAACTTCAAGATATCGAACAAATAACCATTAAAAAGCGTCCCTTTAATTGTGCAAAGTTAACCATGAAAATTAGAAATCCTATTTTTTTAGAAGGATATGAGAAAAATCTAAATAAGCTAATAAGTGTCAGTATCATCACAGATAAACTGAAAGCTGATGTTTTTATGCACGAAATGAACCAAATTCAAAATGACAAATCAGGAAACCAAGTTATCAAATAAGCTAATTTACAAAAAATTTAATTTTATCTAACTTATAAATTCTAAAGAAAATAGTTCACTGAAGAGGCTGGGATCAAAAATCCCAACCTCATTTTTGCTTAGTTGTACACCTATAATTTATTAGCAGATTAAACTGTTTGTTGGTATTTTAAAATTCAAAAGCTCCTTTGAACAAAACTTCCTTTCTATATCCACAACCTTAACCAATCTACCGAATTGTTGAAACCATAAAGTTCTAGGTCTATCAAATTAAGACTTGGTCTACAGATTTCTGTCCCACTGTTTTTTTCTTTATCTTAAAAAGTCAAGTAGAAGCCTGTATAGGACTTATGAACTAAAAAAGCCACCCAATGGGGTGACTTAATAGGGAGATTATTATGAAAAAGAAAAGTTTAGGATATTTGTTACAACAAGTTAGGAGGTCTTCTTGTAACTGTCTATAGTATACCCGACTTCTCTTAAACTAATCTTAAAAATTTCTTATGACCAAACACTTTCTAAAATATTAGTTTGTTCACGACCAGGACCTACTGAGAATGTTGAGATGCGAACACCAACCAACTCACTTACACGACGAACATAGTTACGCGCATTTTCAGGAAGATCTTCTAAATTACGGACTCCAGTGATGTCTTCTGACCAACCTGGCAATTCCTCATAGATAGGCTTGCAACGTTTCAACTGTTCAAGACTAGCTGGATAGTAGTCAATACGTTGACCATCAAGATCATAGGCCACACAGATTTTTACTGTATCCAAACCACTCAAAACATCAATAGAGTTCAATGAAAGATTAGTAATACCAGATACACGGCGACTATGGCGCATCACAACTGAGTCAAACCAACCCACACGACGTGGACGACCAGTTGTTGTACCATATTCATGACCTACTTCACGAATGCGATCTCCCACTTCATCAAACAACTCAGTTGGGAAAGGTCCATCACCTACACGACTCGTATAAGCTTTACACACACCTACAACCTTGTCAATCTTACTTGGGCCAACACCAGACCCAATTGTCACACCACCAGCGACAGGGTTTGACGAAGTAACAAATGGATAAGTACCTTGGTCAATATCCAACATAACACCTTGCGCACCTTCAAAAAGCACACGTTTTCCATTATCAAGCGCATCGTTCAAGATAACGGACGTATCTGTTACATACTGCTTAATTTGTTGGCCATACTCATAGTACTCTTCAAAAATATCATCAATTGAAATAGGAGTACTGTCATACAATTTTTCAAACAGACGATTCTTCTCCGCAAGATTGCGTTCCAAGCGTTCACGGAAAATATCCTTATCCAAAAGATCTGCAATACGAATCCCGACACGAGCAGCTTTATCCATATAGGCTGGACCAATACCCTTGATAGTAGTCCCGATTTTATTGTCGCCCTTAGCTTCTTCTTGCAAACGGTCTAATTCAATGTGATATGGCAAAATGACATGCGCACGGTCCGAAATGCGCAAATTATCTGTTGTCACACCTTCTTCATGAAGATAAGTCAACTCTTTTACCAGAGATTTAGGATTTACAACCATCCCATTCCCGATGACAGAGATCTTTTCAGGGAAGAAAATCCCAGACGGAATCAAGTGCAACTTAAATTTTTTGCCATCAATCACAATTGTGTGACCAGCATTGTCACCACCTTGATAACGAGCAATCACTTCTGCATTAGCTGAAAGAAAATCTGTAATTTTCCCTTTACCTTCATCACCCCACTGGGTACCTACAACAACAACTGAAGTCATAATAAAACTTTGTCTGAGCCGTGTGGCTCGTCCTTTCTCATATACATGGCAGGAATTTCACCTGCAATTATATCTTACAATTTATTATAAGAAAAAAACACTATTTTATCAAGAAGAAACACTAGAAAAGATTTGGAATTTCTGTAAATTATAAAAATCAAAACCTTATATTTTAAATAAAATCCTTAAATTCACAAATTAAATGCTCATTATTGTTCGTGAAAAATGATATATATGACCCTTACTAGTTTAGGATAGCACCCTCTAGCAAGAATTTATCTAGATACAGACGATAGGCCGTCTGGAAATGATATAGACAAAACTCTTTATCGCTTTTAATTCTAAATCTTATTAGGTAATAAAGTAAAAAACGAAGATGAAGTGATTCCCATTCAGCACAACTCTGACCTAAAGAAGCATAATCTTGTTCAATTACTTTCAAAAAGCCAAATGCTCGATTATAAAATTTTTGAAGCATATAAAATATCCCTTTCTTATTATTAATACTAGTCTAACAGAAATAAGAACTAAAAAAGCTTCAAATCCTATAAGAGTAGAATTTAAAGCTAAACGAACTAAAAATAAAATATTAAAGCATTTATAGAACCAAAAATTAAGTTTTGAATTTTGAGAAGTTTCCTTCATTTATAAGATCATAACCACTCGTCTAAGGAATAGTTTGCACTAGGAAATATAAGGTCAAATTATCAGCCAGTACCTACAGACGATGACTTTTCGTCAATACTTAGAGCTAAACTTAATGTGATACTTACAGTGCCACTTTGTTTTTGATAACTATGAGCCTTTTGTACCATGGTTTCTCCTTTTACTCTAAAATTAGCTTGAAGACCTTTATTGTATAGCATTTGGATTTTTCTTTGTATAACAAACAACACACTCTCTCATAGCAGGTAGTTTATTTATCTCACTCCGTTAGGTGAGAAATGGACTAATAGTCACATAAGAAAAAAGAACACCGACCGGTGTTCTTTTAATTTGACTCCGCCAGTAGGACTCGAACCTACGACATCATGATTAACAGTCATGCGCTACTACCAACTGAGCTATGGCGGATAAAAGCTAAGCGACTTCCATATCTCACAGGGGGCAACCCCCAACTACTTCCGGCGTTCTAGGGCTTAACTACTGTGTTCG
>CAJNCP010000008.1 GCA_905221295.1 bacterium
GGTTACATGCAAGTGAAACAGCTTGACTATGGTACAGTAGAGAATACCTTCACAGAAATCATCAATAATGTTGAACGCGACTCTAACACGGTAACTGTGGTAACACCTGAGAAACCACAGACACCGCCTGAGAAACCACAGACACCGCCTGAGAAACCACAGACACCGCCTGTAGTTCCAACTACACCTCGAACTAATTTGCCTGAAACAGGTGAAAATGGCCATGGTGAAGCAACTGTTCTTGGTTTAGCGATGATGGTTTCAGCAATGTCACTCCTTGGTTTCAATAAACGCAAAGAGGAGGAATAATCATAAAGTTTATTTCTCGCTTATACCTAGGAATGTTGACTTCATAGGCTCTTTGTCAACTGTAGTGGGTTGCTGAAAACTCATACCCTGGAGAGGACTAAATTAGTCCTCTCCTTTTTGATATTTAAAGCGACGAGAGTTCTAGTTTTAAAGTTTCGGAAGCCAAAAGCGTTGCGCTTGATAACTTACTTTAATGAGGTTGTTAGTAGCCTCCAGCTTAGCGATGATTTCTTTATGTGCTCCAGCATCTAGCACATCAAAAATAGTGATATTAGGGTCTTTAATCCCCAGTAAGTTTGTGATAAAATTTAACTGTTCCATAAGAGTCTTTCTAATGATGGTTTTGTTGGTTTTCATTGTTCACTATAAAAGCGCGATTCCTTAATTCGTGAGTAGCTCTACGGTAGTCGTAATTTCCTTTATGCTCAGTATAAATAGCTTGTATTTCAGTTTTGTTCTCTTTATTTTTATTGCTCTTAACAAGCTCCTTTAACTGGTAGCAATATGTCGAATGAGCACGTTTGATAATCTTTAGAAGAATATCAAAATGAAACTCAAAACTTAATTTTAGAACAATTTTTGTCTTTCTTCTTTCCCTCCTTCAATCGGATTTTTTTCAACTTTTTTAAAATTACATTCTCCACTCTCTAGTATTCATTTTTTGCTTGAAAATGTTCTAGAACTGTCATTTTTCTCAAATTTTCTTACGTTTACGTTCGGTTTCAACTAGCTCCCCCTCTTTGTCATTCGTTCATTGATTGGAGCTTTATCCCCATAACTCAATTTCATAATAAAACACCCAAAAAGTTAGATTTTTCTGTCTAACCTTTTGGGTGTAGTTACAAATAAGGGCTAAGTGCATTTAGGAGACTACACTTCAAATTCATAGAGTGCTGTAGACAGATAACGTTCGCCGTTATCTGGTGCTAAAGCAAGGACTTTCTTACCTGTACCTAATTTCTTAGCAACTTCAATTGCACCATAAATCGCTGCAGCGGAAGAAATCCCAACAAGGAAGCCTTCTTTTCCGCCAATCTCACGGCCGAGTGCTAGAGCATCATCTGACGTTACGCGGACGATACCATCATAGGCCTTTGTATCAAGTGTATCAGGAATAAATCCAGCTGAGATGCCTTGAATTTTGTGAGGTCCAGGTTTTTCACCAGACAAGATAGCAGACTCATCAGCTTCAACCGCAAAAACTTGAATGTTTGAATTGACAGCTTTTAGTGCATGAGAAACACCTGAGATCGTTCCACCGGTACCAACACCACCTACAAAGGCATCTAGTCCATCAGAACCGAAAGCAGCTAGAATTTCAGCTCCTGTTGTTCTTTCGTGCACTTCTGGATTAGCTGGGTTATTAAATTGGAGTGGAAGGAAGCCGTCACGTTCAGCAGCGATTTCCTGAGCCTTGGCAATCGCACCTTTCATACCTTCGCTACCAGGTGTAAGGACGAGTTCAGCACCATAGGCTTGGATAATCTTACGTCGTTCCACACTCATCGTTTCTGGCATGACGATAACAACTTTATATCCTTTAGCAGCACCAACCCATGAAAGACCGATTCCAGTATTTCCACTTGTTGCTTCAACAATAGTAGCACCGGGTTTTAGAATGCCATCCTGCTCAGCCTTTTCAATCATGCTAAGGGCAATACGGTCTTTGACTGAAGATCCAGGATTAAAAGCTTCAAGTTTAACATAGACGTCTGCAGCATCCTCTGGAACGATATTGTTGAGTTTAACAATTGGTGTTTGTCCGATTAGTTCAGTGATATTGTTATAAATAGTCATAGATGTACCTCTTTGTATAAGATGATACTAGTATAACGTGCTCTAGGCTATTTGTAAAATATAGAAATCCTATCGAAGTGATAGGATTTTTTTATATCAAAGGTTTAAGCCATTAATTTTCAATCGATTGTGATAAGCAAGTTCTAGTAAATAGGTGTAAAGGGGAAGAATATCCGTTTTCTTAGGAAATTCAAATTTGTGGTAACTAAAATGCTCATTATGTGCTTTTAGAAAGACATTCTCTAAATAAGTGATCGTAATCTCACTATCGTCTATACCTGCTCCCGCAGTTTCCATTTCAACGTTGACAATGTTCATCAAAAAGAGTGACTTAACAGACATCTTGCGACCAGTAGCGCCTTGCTTATCTGTAAAGAGGATACGAATATTTGTAAAGATGATTGCGTCGCGAATGAGCTTATATCCACTTTGGATTTCTTCATTCTCTAGTAGGTATTGACCATATTCTTTGATAAGAGCTTCTTTGTTTTGCTCGCTGAAGTTACCAGCAAGTCCTTGAATAAATTTCCCAAACGCCATGTATTTCTCCTTTGTTTACACTAAGTTTACAGGAACTTCAACTTCTCGTAAACCTTGATCCGTTAAAGTAACCTTTCCATTAAAAAACTCTACAAGAGCAGACTTGATATTTTCTTTCTCTTCTTTATCAACATAAATTATGGTATCGATTTGATCTGTAAAGTTTGTCGCGATTTCCGTGAGTTTATGTTCTCTAAGAAAATTGCTATATTCTTGATACTGAGCGTAAGACATCTGAATGGCTATGCCAGCTTGCTCTTTGATTTCAATAATGCCTATTTCTTTGACAGCCAAGGCTACACTTCCTGCGTAAGCACGAATCAAACCTCCAGCGCCTAACTTAATCCCCCCAAAGTAGCGAGTAACTACTACGCAGACATTCGTAAGATTATGATTTTCTAAGATGCCAAGTATAGGGACTCCAGCAGTACCACTAGGCTCGCCATCATCACTCGTACGCTTGATCTCACTGCGTTCCCCTACAATAAAAGCAGAGCAGTTATGGGTGGCTTTGTAGTGTTCTTTTTTGATAGCAGTGATAAAGTCACGAGCTTCTTCTTCACTATAGACACGCTTTGCGTGACAGATAAAGCGGGACTTTTTGATTTCTTCTTGGACTTGGCCGTCCTCTTTAATTGTTCTAAATTCCATGATTTAATTGTACTAAAAAATTACCTAAAGCGCTATATTTTTACGAATAAAGAAGTATGAAAGTAAATCCAAACTATCTCGGTCGCTTGTTTACTGAGAAAGAATTAACAAAAGAAGAACGTCAGATGGCTGAGAAAATTCCAGCAATGAGAAAAGAGAAAGGGAAACTGTTTTGTCAACGTTGTAATAGTAGTATTCTAGAAGAATGGCATTTGCCTATAGGTGCTTACTATTGTAGGGAGTGTTTATTGATGAAGAGAGTCAGGAGTGATCAAGCTTTATACTATTTTCCGCAGGAGGATTTTCCTAAGCAAAATGTTCTCAAATGGCGTGGTCAGTTAACACCTTTTCAAGAAAAAGTGTCACAGGGACTGCTTCAAGCGGTGGACAAGCAAGAGCCAACCTTGGTTCATGCTGTAACAGGAGCTGGAAAGACGGAGATGATTTATCAAGTTGTGGTCAAGGTAATAAATAATGGTGGTGCAGTGTGTTTGGCCAGTCCTCGAATTGATGTATGTTTGGAATTGTATAAGCGACTGCAGAATGACTTTGCTTGTGAGATAGCACTGCTTCATGGCGAATCAGAGCCCTATTTTCGAACTCCACTAGTTGTTGCAACGACTCACCAGTTGTTAAAATTTCATCATGCTTTTGATTTGCTGATAGTAGATGAAGTAGATGCCTTTCCTTATGTTGACAACCCTATACTTTACTACGCTGTAAACCAATGTGTAAAGGAGGAGGGGTTAAAGATATTCCTTACAGCGACTTCTACAGATGAGTTAGATAAGAAGGTTCGCACAGGAGAATTAAAACGATTGAGCTTGCCAAGACGATTTCATGGAAATCCATTGATTATTCCAAAGCCAGTTTGGTTATCGGATTTTAATCGTTATTTAGATAAGAGTCAGTTGTCACCCAAGTTAAAGAGCTCTATTGAGAAGCAGAGAGGAACAAGTTATCCATTGTTAATCTTTGCATCAGAAATTAAAAAAGGCGAGAAACTAAAAGAAATATTGCAGGAACAGTTTCCAAATGAAAATATAGGCTTTGTTTCCTCTGTCACAGAAAATCGATTAGAGCAGGTGCAAGCTTTTCGAGATGGAGAGTTGACGATACTTATCAGTACGACAATTTTAGAGCGTGGAGTTACCTTCCCTTGTGTGGATGTTTTCGTTATAGAAGCTAATCATCGTCTCTTTACAAAGTCTAGCTTGATTCAGATTGGAGGGCGAGTTGGGCGTAGTATGGACAGACCAACTGGTGAGTTGCTCTTCTTTCATGATGGATTAAATACTTCCATCAAAAAGGCAATCAAGGAAATCAAGCAGATGAACAAGGAGGCGGGCTTATGAACTGTTTATTATGTGGCCAGTCAACAAAGAGTGACTTGACATTTAGTCACCTCTTACTGTTTAAGAATGAGCACAACTATCTTTGCTCAGCTTGTGATTCTACTTTTGAGAAGATTGGTGAGGATCATTGTCCGAGCTGCATGAAAAGAGGGTTGTCAATCATGTGTCAAGATTGTGAACTTTGGTGTGAAGATGGGATTCAAGTTGATCATAAAGCAATCTTCACCTATAATCAAGCTATGAAAGACTTTTTCAGTCGATATAAGTTTGATGGGGATTTTCTGCTTAGAAAGGTTTTTACTCCTGTACTTGCAGATGAGTTGAAAAAGTATGGAGACTATGAATTTGTGCTAATTCCTCTAAGTCCTGAAAGATTGCTTGAGAGGGGATTTAATCAGGTTGAAGGTTTGGTTGAGGCGGCAGGATTTTCCTTTCAAGACTTACTAGGGAAAAGAGAAGAGAAGGCTAGTTCTTCTAAGAATCGCTCAGAACGATTAGCTACTGAAATTCCCTTTTATATTAAAACGGAAGCCCCTCTTCCTAAGAAGATTTTGGTTATTGATGACATCTATACGACAGGAGCGACTATCAATCGTGTGAAGCGACTTTTTGAAGAGGTAGGTGTTTTGGAAGTCAAAACTTTTTCTCTTGTAAGATAAGGAAAAAATTTGCAAAATGAAAATGAAAGCGTTATAATATAGTTAGAAAAATAAAAATGTTTAGAAAGAAGGTACTTATATGATTAAATATAGTATCCGTGGTGAAAACCTAGAAGTAACAGAAGCAATTCGCAATTATGTAGTTTCTAAACTCGAAAAGATCGAAAAATATTTTCAACCTGAACAAGAGTTGGATGCACGTGTGAACTTGAAAGTTTACCGTGAAAAAACAGCAAAGGTTGAAGTAACAATTCCACTTGGATCTATTACTCTTCGTGCTGAAGATATTTCTCAAGATATGTATGGTTCTATCGATCTTGTAACAGATAAAATTGAACGTCAGATTCGTAAAAATAAAACTAAAATCGAACGTAAGAATAAAAATAAAGTTGCGACAAGTCAACTCTTTACAGATGCTCTAGTTGAGGATGCAAATGTTGTGCAACCAAAAGTCGTTCGTTCAAAACAAATTGATTTAAAACCAATGGATTTGGAAGAAGCTCTTCTTCAAATGGACTTGTTGGGACATGATTTCTTTATCTATGTAGACGTAGAAGATCAAACAACAAATGTTTTGTATCGTCGTGAAGATGGTGAAGTTGGTTTGCTCGAAGTAAAAGAATCATAAGAAAAGGATTTTTATCAAAGTGGTTTACACTGGTGTAAACCACTTTTGCATTTTAAAATAGTTCTTTGATAACGATTTTGTAATGTTTATTTCAGGAATGTTTGGTTTATAGACTTAAGAAAAATTTTTATTTCCTAGACACTGATGGAGGTAGTCATGAAAGACGTAGTTATTGTTTCAGCAGTACGAACTCCTTTAGGTTCCTTTGGTGGGAGTTTAAAGGATATTTCTGCTGTTGATTTGGGAGCTTTGGTTATTAAGAGTGCTTTGGAAAAAGCCAATGTTAAACCAGAGCTAGTAGACGAAGTGATTATGGGGAATGTCCTAGGCGCTGGTTTAGGGCAAAATGTGGCTCGCCAAATGAGCATTCATGCGGGACTTCCGGAATCTACACCAGCCTATACCATCAATAAGGTTTGTGGTTCCGGTTTGAAGGCAGTGCAGTTGGCTGCTCAAGCGATTCGATGTGGCGATGCAGATATTATTGTAGCTGGTGGTGCAGAAAACATGAGTCAGGCGCCATACGTTTTGCCAAGTTTCCGTTGGGGTGGCCGTATGGGAGATTCAAAAGTGGTAGATACCATGATTAAGGACGGTTTGTCTGATGCCTTTAATGAATACCATATGGGGATTACAGCTGAAAATGTGGCAGAAGAATATGGTATTAGCCGGGATGATCAAGATGCGCTTGCTTTGGAATCACAAAAACGAGCAGTGGCGGCTATAGAATCTGGACGCTTTAAGGAAGAGATTGTTCCGGTGGTCATTCCTCAACGTAAAGGCGATCCTATCGTCTTTGATACAGATGAATTTCCTAGAAAAGATGCTAGCTTGGAGAGTCTGTCTAAGCTACGTCCTGTTTTCAAAAAAGACGGTTCTGTTACAGCGGGGAATGCCTCAGGTATCAATGACGGAGCGGCGGCTGTCTTGGTCATGAGTGCTGAAAAAGCTGAAGAATTAGGACTTCCAGTCATTGCGCGCATTCGTTCGTATGCAAGTGCAGGTTTGGATCCTAAGATTATGGGATGTGGACCTATTTATGCGACCCGTAAAGCTCTTGAAAAAGGTAATTTGACAGTTGATGATCTTGACTTGATCGAGTCAAATGAAGCCTTTGCTGCTCAGGCTTGTGCGGTTGGTAAAACACTTGGCTTTAACACAGATATTGTCAATGTCAATGGTGGCGCGATTGCTCTTGGTCACCCGATTGGAGCTTCAGGCTGCCGTATCTTAGTGACTCTGGTACATGAGATGATGAAACGTGATGCCAAAACTGGTTTAGCAACTCTCTGTATCGGGGGAGGGATGGGAACAGCCCTCATCGTTGAACGTTAGATGGTAGTAATCTTAGTGCAGGAGGATAATGAGCTTATTCTCCTTTTTGCATTAAAACCATAAAAAAATCAATAAGGAAAAGGAGGGTTACCACTTTTTAAAGGTCGCTTTTTAAGGGCATTTGTGATATAATAATGCGCAAGAGGTTTAGAATGAAAAAAAATAATTTAACTCCGATTTCTGCGGTTCTACTAGGGATTGCAACTTTCGGAACCTTAACAATGCTGATTATTTTTTCACAAAATAATGTTGTAACAATCAGTGCCTTGTTTTTATTTGTACTTCTTTATCTGCTTTTATTCATCTGGCAAAAAAAACAGTATGAAAAGAGCGAAATTGAACAAATCCAATACGTAAACCATCAAGCGGAAGATAGCTTGAACACGCTGCTCGATCAAATGCCAGTTGGTGTTCTGAAGTTAGATTTATCCAGTGGTGAAGTCGAATGGTTTAATCCTTATGCTGAGTTGATTTTGACGACTGAAGAAGGCGAAATTGATGTTGACTTGATTCAAACCATTATCAAAGCTTCTGTTGGGAATCCTGGTTCGTATGCTACCTTAGGCGAAACACGCTATGCCGTTCATATGGACAAGGCTTCAGGTGTCCTGTACTTCTTTGACGTTTCAGGGGAATACGAAGCAACTGTCGAATTGGTAACTAGTCGACCAGTGATTGGGGTTATCTCGGTAGACAACTACGATGATTTAGAAGATGCAACCTCCGACTCGGATATCAGTCATATCAATAGTTTTGTGGCAAATTTTGTTTCAGAATTTGCTAGTAAATACGCTATGTTTTCTCGGCGTGTGGGGATGGACCGCTTTTATTTATTTACTGATTACACGGTTCTTGAAGGCTTGATGAATGATAAATTCTCTGTGATTGATGCCTTTCGTGAGGAGGCAAAACAGAGACAGCTGCCATTGACCTTGAGCATGGGCTTTTCTTATGGTGATGGAAATCATGATGAGATAGGGAAAGTTGCTCTAAGGAACTTAAACCTAGCTGAGGTTCGTGGTGGGGACCAAGTAGTTGTCAAGGAAAATGATGAAACCAAGAACCCAGTCTACTTTGGTGGTGGTTCCGCAGCCTCTGTTAAGAGAACAAGAACACGTACTAGAGCAATGATGACAGCCATTTCTGATAAGATTCGAAGTGTAGACCAAGTCTTTGTAGTCGGGCACAAGAATCTGGATATGGATGCCTTGGGGTCTGCGGTCGGTATGCAGCTGTTTGCGAGCAATATCACTGAAAATAGCTATGCGGTCTACGATGCAGATCAAATGTCACCAGATATCGAGCGTGCGGTCAACTTTTTGGAAAAAGAGGGTGTCACTAAGCTCTTGCCTCTGGCTGATGCGATGAGATTGGTCACCAAGCGCTCTTTGTTGATTTTAGTGGATCATTCCAAGACGGCTTTGACTTTATCGAAAAATTTTTACGAACTGTTCACTCAAACCATTGTCATTGACCATCATAGACGTGATCAGGATTTTCCAGAGAATGCAGTAATCACCTATATCGAAAGTGGAGCAAGTAGTGCGAGTGAGTTGGTAACAGAATTGATTCAGTTCCAAAATTCTAAGAAAAATCGTTTAAGTCGTATGCAGGCCAGTGTTTTGATGGCTGGTATGATGCTGGATACCAAGAATTTTACATCTCGAGTAACGAGTCGAACTTTTGATGTGGCTAGCTACCTTCGAACACGTGGAAGCGACAGCATCGCGATCCAGGAGATTGCTGCGACAGATTTTGAAGAATACCGTGAGGTAAATGAACTCATTTTACAAGGTCGTAAGTTGGGTTCAGATATCTTGATCGCCCAAGCTAAGGACACAACCACTTATGACACAGTTGTTATCAGTAAGGCTGCCGATGCTATGTTGGCCATGTCTGGCATTGAGGCTAGTTTCGTTCTGGCAAAAAATACACAAGGATTCATCTCTATCTCGGCTCGAAGCCGTAGTAAAATCAATGTGCAACGGATTATGGAAGAACTGGGCGGTGGTGGTCACTTTAACCTAGCTGCTGCACAGATTAAGGATATGAGTCTATCAGAAGTTGGAGAAAAATTGACTCAACTTATTTTAGATGAATTAAAAGAAAAGGAGAAAGAAGAATGAAAGTAATCTTTTTAGCAGATGTCAAAGGAAAAGGGAAAAAAGGCGAAATCAAGGAAGTGCCGACTGGCTACGCCCAAAACTTCCTGATTAAAAAGAATTTGGCCAAGGAAGCGACTGCTCAAGCAGTGGGAGAGCTGCGTGGAAAACAAAAATCAGAAGAAAAGGCTCATGCTGAAATGATTGCTGAAGCAAAAGCCATCAAAGCCAAGCTTGAAGCAGAAGAGACTGTCGTAGAGTTTGTTGAAAAAGTTGGACCAGATGGCCGTACATTTGGCTCCATCACCAACAAGAAAATTGCAGAAGAATTGCAAAAGCAATTCGGAATCAATATTGACAAACGTCACATTCAAGTAAAAGCACCAATTCGAGCAGTAGGTTTGATTGATGTACCAGTAAAAATCTACCAAGATGTTACAAGCGTCATCAATCTTCATGTAAAAGAAGGTTAAGTTTACAACATCTTGACAAGATTGTAAAAGGAAGGAAAGTCGGATGGCAGAAGTAGAGGAACTGCGAGTTCAACCTCAGGATATTTTGGCCGAACAATCTGTTCTGGGGGCTATTTTTATAGATGAGAGCAAGCTCGTTTTTGTCCGAGAATATATTGATTCTCGAGACTTCTTTAAGTATGCTCATCGGTTGATCTTCCAAGCGATGGTAGACTTGTCGGATCGTGGAGAAGCGATTGATGCGACAACGGTTCGGACGATTTTGGATAGCCAAGGGGATCTCCAAAATATTGGTGGCTTGTCCTATCTTGTTGAAATTGTCAACTCTGTACCAACTTCAGCCAACGCGGAGTATTATGCTAAAATTGTTGCAGAAAAGGCTATGCTACGTCGCTTGATTTCCAAGTTGACAGAGTCTGTCAACCAAGCCTATGAGGCTTCTAAGCCTGTAGATGAAATCATTGCTCAAGCTGAAAAGGGACTCATTGATGTTAGCGAAAATGCCAATCGTAGTGGTTTCAAGAACATCCGTGATATTCTAAATATCAACTTTGGGAACCTAGAAGTTCGGTCACAACAAACAACGGATATCACAGGTATTGCAACGGGCTACCGTGATTTGGATCATATGACGACAGGTCTCCATGAGGAGGAACTGATTATTATAGCAGCTCGTCCTGCAGTCGGTAAAACAGCCTTTGCTTTGAACATTGCGCAGAACATTGGTACTAAGTTGGATAAGACGGTTGCTATCTTTTCGCTGGAAATGGGTGCGGAAAGTCTAGTAGACCGTATGTTGGCGGCCGAAGGTTTGGTGGAGTCCCATTCTATCCGTACGGGTCAATTGACCGATGAGGAATGGCAAAAATATACCATTGCCCAAGGGAACCTAGCCAACGCGAGTATCTATATCGACGATACACCAGGGATTCGGATCACGGAAATTCGTTCGCGCTCACGGAAACTGGCTCAAGAAACAGGCAATCTAGGCTTGATTTTGATCGACTATCTGCAGCTTATCACAGGGACTGGTCGTGAGAACCGCCAACAAGAAGTTTCTGAAATTTCTCGTCAGTTGAAAATTCTTGCTAAGGAATTGAAAGTTCCAGTCATTGCTCTCAGTCAGTTATCTCGTGGAGTGGAACAGCGTCAGGATAAGAGACCAGTCTTGTCTGATATTCGTGAATCGGGTTCTATCGAGCAGGATGCGGATATCGTAGCCTTTCTATACCGTGACGACTACTATGATCGTGCGGGTGAAGAAGAGGAAGAAATTCCAAATAACAAGGTTGAGGTTATCATCGAGAAAAACCGTAGTGGGGCTCGTGGAACGGTGGAATTGATTTTCCAAAAAGAATACAATAAATTTTCAAGTATTTCAAAGAGGGAGGCATAAGATGTCAGATGCATTTACAGATGTAGCCAAGATGAAAAAAATCAAAGAAGAGATCAAGGCGCATGAGGGACAAGTCGTTGAAATGACTTTAGAGAATGGCCGTAAGCGCCAAAAAAATAGATTGGGTAAGCTAATTGAGGTTTATCCGTCCCTATTTATCGTTGAATTTGGGGATGTTGAGGGGGACAAACAGGCCAATGTCTATGTTGAATCCTTCACCTACTCAGATATCTTGACAGAGAAGAATTTGATTCATTATCTAGACAAAGAATAAAACGAAGTGAGCTGAGCTCACTTTTTTCTTTTTCTCCCGAATAGTATAAAGGAGGGTAACCTCTTAGAAAACTTTGTAAAGGAGAATGGATGACGTTTTTAAAATCAGGAGTTAAGAAGAGTAGATATACTCAGTTGGGTGTAGGGCTGGCTACTTTGTTCGTTACGAGTACCCTTTTGTTTAGTGGTGAATCGGTTCAGGCTGACAGTGTAGCGCGTGGAGATGACTATCCGCTTCACTATAAAAATGGTAGTATGGAAATTGACCAGTGGCGGATGTATTCTCGCCAATGTACATCTTTTGCGGCCTTTCGTTTGAGTAGTGTAAATGGCTTTGAAATCCCACCTGCCTACGGAAATGCGAATGAATGGGGACATCGGGCAAGGCGAGAAGGCTACCGTGTTGACACGAAGCCAGAAGTTGGAGCTATTGCCTGGTCTACAGAAGGGTACTATGGGCATGTGGCCTGGGTATCTAATGTATTAGGGGATACGATTGAGATTGAAGAGTATAACTATGGAGTTCGAGAGAGGTATAACCGTCGAATAGTTAAAGCTAGCACCATGACAGGGTTTATTCATTTTAAGGACTTGGTAGGGAATGGTGGTAGAACTGGAAATCCTATTAGGTCAGGGTTGGCGTCTAGTGGGACTCACACATTTACTCAAAAATCTGCCATTCGAAACCAGCCGTCAAGTACAGCACAAGTTATTGACTACTACTATCCTGGTGAAAATGTTAGCTACGATCAAATCGTAGAAAAGGAAGGTTATAAGTGGTTCAGCTACCTATCCTATAGTGGAACGAGAAGATACGTCCAGCATACGAAAACAGAATCGGTGGAGAATGGTTGGAAGAAGCAAAACGATATTTGGAATTACCGTGAGAACGGGAAACTCGCAACTGGTTGGAAGAAAATAAATGGCAGTTGGTATCACTTCAAAGAAAATGGAACCATGTCAACAGGTTGGGTAAAGGATGGCTCGCATTGGTACTACCTAAAGGCATCGGGGGAGATGCAGACAGGATGGCTCAAGGAAAACGGAAGCTGGTATTATTTGGAGAGTTCAGGGGCTATGAAGTCTAGCCAGTGGTTCCAAGTAGGAGGAAAGCATTACTACGCCAATGCTTCAGGGGCTTTAGCAGTGAATACTACTGTGGAAGGCTATCGAGTAGATAGTAACGGAGCTAGAATCTAGAAAGAATATAAAAAAGAGGACTTCACGACCATTTGCCTATTCTTTCCGATGGTATTTTTCCTTGCTTTCCTTTATAATGGGTGTATGGACAAGAAAAAATTATTATTAATTGATGGATCTTCAGTTGCCTTTCGAGCTTTTTTTGCGCTCTATCAGCAGTTGGATCGTTTTAAAAATGCTAATGGCCTTCATACCAATGCAATCTATGGCTTTCAACTCATGTTGAATCATATTTTGGAGCGAGTTGAACCCAGCCATGTTTTGGTAGCTTTTGATGCTGGTAAGACGACTTTTAGAACAGAGATGTATGCAGACTACAAGGGTGGCCGTGCTAAAACTCCAGATGAGTTTCGTGAGCAATTTCCCTTCATTCGTGAGTTGTTAGACCACCTTGGGATTCGCCATTATGAGTTGGCCCAGTATGAAGCCGATGATATCATCGGGACTCTAGGCCGTTTGGCTGAGAAGGATTCTTTTGATGTGACAATCGTTAGCGGAGATAAGGATTTGATCCAGTTGACGGATGAGCATACGGTGGTTGAGATTTCCAAGAAAGGTGTGGCTGAGTTTGAGGCCTTTACACCAGATTACCTCATGGAAAAGATGGGCCTCACACCAGCTCAGTTCATTGATCTTAAGGCTCTTATGGGGGATAAGTCTGATAATATCCCTGGTGTTACTAAGATTGGTGAAAAGACGGGAATCAAACTCTTGCTGGAACATGGTTCGCTCGAGGGTATTTATGAAAATATCAATGGGATGAAGGCTTCTAAGATGAAGGAAAATCTCATCAATGACAAGGAACAAGCCTTTTTGTCTAAAACCTTGGCGACCATTGAAACTCAGGCACCAATTGAGATTGGACTAGATGATTTGGTCTATAATGGCCCAGATGTGGAAAATCTTGGGAAATTCTACGATGAGATGGGCTTCAAACAGCTCAAACAAGCTTTAAATATTTCATCGACAGATGTGCCTGAAAGTTTGGATTTCGCCATCGTTGACCACGTCAGTCAAGACATGCTGAGTGCCGACTCTATCTTCCACTTTGAGCTCTTTGGGGAGAATTACCATACAGATGACTTGGTTGGTTTGGCCTGGTCCTGTGGGGATAAACTTTACACTACAGATAAACTTGAGCTCTTGCAGGAGCCGATTTTCAAGGATTTTCTAGAAAAAACACCTCTAAAAGTGTATGACTTTAAGAAAGCGAAGGTTCTTTTAAATCGCTTGGGCTTGAACCTGCAGGCCCCTGCTTTTGACAGTCGCTTGGCAAAATACTTACTCTCAACAGTTGAGAACAATGAAATCTCAACCATTGCGAATCTCTACGGTCAAACATACTTGGTTGATGATGAGACTTTCTATGGTAAGGGTGTCAAGAAGGCAATTCCTGAGAGAGAGAAATTCTTGGAACATTTGGCTCGCAAGGTTGCAGTATTGGTTGAGACAGAGCCTGTTTTACTTGAAAAACTCAGTGAACATGGACAGTTAGACCTTCTCTATGACATGGAGCAACCTCTGGCTTTTGTCCTTGCCAAGATGGAAATCGCTGGGATCAAGGTCAAAAAAGAAACCCTGCTTGAGATGCAGGCTGAAAATGAGGTCGTCATTGAAAAACTGACTCAAGAGATTTATGAGCTGGCTGGTGAGGAGTTTAATATCAACTCGCCCAAGCAGTTGGGGGTACTGCTCTTTGAAAAGCTTGGTCTTCCTCTAGAATACACCAAGAAAACCAAGACAGGTTACTCGACGGCCGTGGATGTGCTAGAGCGTCTGGCTCCTATTGCCCCAATTGTTAAGAAAATTCTAGACTACCGTCAGATTGCTAAGATTCAGTCTACCTATGTGATTGGTTTGCAAGACTGGATTTTGGATGATGGCAAGATCCATACGCGCTATGTGCAAGATTTGACTCAGACTGGGCGTTTGTCTAGTGTGGATCCAAACTTGCAAAATATCCCTGTTCGTTTGGAACAAGGCCGTCTCATTCGTAAGGCCTTTGTACCTGAGTGGGAGGATAGTGTGTTGCTCAGCTCGGACTATTCGCAGATTGAATTGCGCGTTTTGGCACATATCTCTAAAGATGAGCACTTGATTAAGGCCTTTCAAGAGGGAGCAGATATCCATACCTCGACGGCCATGCGGGTCTTTGGAATTGAACGCCCTGAGGATGTGACTCCAAACGACCGTCGTAATGCTAAGGCGGTTAACTTCGGAGTGGTTTACGGAATTTCAGATTTTGGCTTGTCTAATAATCTAGGCATCAGCCGTAAGGAAGCAAAAGCCTACATTGACACTTACTTTGAACGCTTCCCAGGTATTAAAAACTACATGGATGAGGTGGTGCGTGAGGCGCGTGATAAGGGCTATGTAGAGACCCTCTTCAAGCGTCGTCGTGAGTTGCCAGATATTAATTCGCGCAACTTCAACATTCGTGGTTTTGCAGAGCGTACAGCCATTAACTCTCCTATCCAGGGCTCAGCAGCAGATATTCTTAAGATTGCTATGATTCAGCTAGATAAGGCTCTAGTTGAAGGTGGTTATCAGACCAAGATGCTGTTGCAAGTGCACGATGAAATCGTCCTTGAGGTTCCGAAATCAGAACTAGCGGCCGTCAAAGTTTTAGTGAAACAAACCATGGAAGAAGCCATCCAACTCAGTGTTCCCCTTATCGCGGATGAAAATGAAGGGGCAACTTGGTACGAGGCTAAATAAGAAAGCTATGATAGAGTTTGAAGCATTTGCCTTCAAACTCTTTTTCATGATTTTCTGTAAGCAGTTTCCTTGACTTTTCCTTGCATTTGCGTTACTATATGTCCATATAATATACGGGAGTCTGTGTACAGTCTGAGAGGAAGTGTTAAACTTCGACCGCACCTGATTTGGGTAATGCCAGCGTAGGGAAGGATACTTAGTCGAATTCTGCACCTTTTCCGTATATATGGTAAAGGTTTTTCTTTTTGTAAAAAGGAAACCTGAGAAGAGGAGGTTTTTTATGAAAGCAAGCATTGCCTTGCAAGTCTTGCCCCTATCACAGGGGATTAATCGAATTGCTATTATCGATCAAGTGATTGCTTATCTGCAAGCTCAGTCCGTGACCATGGTGGTGACACCCTTTGAAACGGTCTTGGAAGGGGAGTTTGATGAGCTTATGCGTATTCTCAAAGAAGCGCTAGAAGTGGCAGGGCAGGAAGCAGATAATGTCTTTGCCAATGTCAAAATAAATGTAGGAGAGATTTTAAGCATCGATGAGAAACTTGAAAAGTATGATGAGACGACAGATTAGTCTTTTGGGATTTCTCGGAGTCTTGTCGGTCTGGCAGTTAGCGGGAATATTCAAACTTTTACCCAAGTTTATCCTGCCAACTCCTCTTGAGATTCTCCAGTCCTTTGTTCGTGACAGAGAATTTCTCTGGCACCATAGTTGGGCGACCTTGAGAGTGGCTTTACTAGGTCTAATTCTGGGTGTCTTGATTGCCTGTCTCATGGCTGTGCTCATGGATAGTCTCTCTTGGCTCAATGATCTTATCTATCCTATGATGGTGGTTATCCAGACCATTCCGACTATTGCCATAGCGCCTATCTTGGTCTTGTGGCTAGGTTATGGGATTTTGCCCAAGATTGTCTTGATTATCTTGACAACAACTTTCCCTATCATCGTCAGTATTTTAGATGGATTTAGGCATTGTGACAAGGATATGCTGACCTTGTTTAGTTTGATGCAAGCAAACCCTTGGCAAATCCTGTGGCACTTTAAAATCCCGGTCAGCCTGCCCTACTTTTATGCAGGTCTGAGGGTCAGTGTCTCCTACGCCTTTATCACAACAGTGGTATCTGAGTGGTTGGGAGGCTTTGAAGGACTAGGTGTCTACATGATTCAGTCCAAGAAACTGTTTCAGTATGATACCATGTTTGCTATTATTATTCTGGTGTCGATTATCAGTCTTCTAGGTATGAAGCTGGTCGATATCAGTGAAAAATATGTTATTAAATGGAAACGTGCTTAAAATAGAGCGTTTTTGAAAAAGAAAAGAGGAAATGAAAATGAAGAAAACATGGAAAGTGTTTTTAACGCTTGTAACAGCTCTTGTAGCTGTCGTGCTTGTGGCTTGTGGGCAAGGAACTGCTTCTAAGGACAACAAAGAAGCAGAAGTCAAGAAGATTGACTTTATCCTAGACTGGACGCCAAATACCAACCACACTGGACTTTATGTAGCCAAGGAGAAAGGCTATTTCAAGGAAGCTGGAGTAGATGTTGACTTGAAATTGCCACCAGAAGAAAGCTCGTCTGACTTGGTGATCAATGGCAAGGCGCCATTTGCTATCTATTTCCAAGACTACATGGCTAAGAAATTGGAAAAAGGGGCAGGAATCACTGCCGTTGCCGCTATCGTTGAGCACAATACATCAGGAATCATCTCACGTAAATCGGACAATGTCAGCAGTCCAAAAGACTTGGTTGGCAAGAAATACGGAACTTGGAATGACCCGACTGAGCTTGCTATGTTGAAAACCTTGGTAGAATCACAAGGTGGAGACTTTGAGAAGGTCGAAAAAGTACCAAACAACGACTCAAACTCAATCACACCGATTGCCAATGGCGTCTTTGATACTGCTTGGATCTACTATGGGTGGGACGGTATCCTTGCTAAATCTCAAGGTGTAGACGCTAACTTTATGTACTTGAAAGACTATGTCAAGGAGTTTGACTACTACTCACCAGTAATCATCGCTAACAACGACTATCTCAAAGACAACAAAGAAGAAGCTCGTAAAGTCATCCAAGCTATCAAAAAAGGCTACCAATATGCCATGGAGCATCCAGAAGAAGCTGCAGATATCCTCATCAAGAATGCACCTGAACTCAAGGAAAAACGTGACTTTGTTATCGAATCTCAAAAATACTTGTCAAAAGAATACGCAAGCGACAAGGAAAAATGGGGACAATTTGACGCAGAACGCTGGAATGCCTTCTACAAATGGGACAAAGAAAATGGTATCCTTAAAGAAGACTTGACAGACAAAGGCTTCACTAATGAATTTGTAAAATAATGACAGAAATTAGACTAGAACATGTAAGCTATGCCTACGACGATGATAGGATTTTAGAGGACATTAACCTGCAGGTGACTTCAGGTGAAGTAGTCTCTATCCTAGGTCCCAGTGGTGTAGGAAAGACCACCCTCTTTAACCTGATTGCAGGAATTTTAGAAGTCCAGTCGGGAAGAATTGTCCTTGATGGAGAGGAGAATCCCAAGGGGCGCGTGAGTTATATGTTGCAAAAGGATTTACTCTTGGAACACAAGACGGTGCTTGGCAATATCATTCTGCCACTCTTGATTCAAAAGGTGGATAAGGCAGAGGCTATTGCCCGAGCAGATGAAATCCTTGTGACCTTCCAGTTGACAGCTGTACGGGACAAGTATCCTCACGAACTCAGCGGAGGGATGCGCCAGCGTGTAGCCTTGCTCCGGACCTATCTTTTTGGGCACAAGCTCTTTCTTTTGGATGAGGCCTTTAGTGCTTTGGATGAGATGACCAAGATGGAACTCCACGCTTGGTACCTTGAGATTCACAAGCAGTTGCAACTGACGACCCTCATCATAACGCATAGTATCGAAGAGGCCCTCAATCTTAGCGACCGCATCTATATCTTGAAAAACCGCCCTGGGCAAATTGTTTCAGAAATTAAACTAGATTGGTCTGAAGACGAGGACAAGGAAGTCCAAAAGATTGCCTACAAACGGCAAATATTAGCAGAATTAGGCTTAAATAAGTAGAAAAATAGGGAGTTGGTGAAGATTATTCTTTACTTGCTCCCTTTTCCTTTAAAAAAATCAAAAATTTCGGTATAATAGTCAAAGATAGTCAAGGTTCAAAGAAGGAGTTTGATTTACTATGAGATTTAAAAATACATCAGATCATATCGAAGCCTATATCAAGGCGATTTTAGACCAATCTGGTATCGTGGAATTGCAGCGGAGCCAGTTGGCAGATACCTTTCAGGTTGTGCCAAGTCAGATCAACTATGTAATCAAGACCCGCTTTACAGAAAGCAGAGGTTACTTGGTTGAGAGCAAGCGTGGTGGCGGAGGCTACATTCGCATAGGCCGGATTGAGTTTTCCAATCATCATGAGATGCTCCGCGATTTGCTTTACTCGATTGGTGAGCGAGTTAGTCAGGAGATTTATGAGGATATTCTCCAGCTTTTGGTGGAGCAGGATTTGATGACCAAGCAGGAGATGACCTTACTGGTATCTGTGGCAACGGATCGTGTCCTAGGGGAAGAATCCTCAGTTGCCCGTGCCAATATGCTCCGACAGCTATTACAAGAGGTAGATAGAAAAGAGAAGTAAGATGAACTATTCAAAAGCATTGAATGAATGTATCGAAAGTGCCTACATGGTTGCGGGCCATTTTGGAGCTCGGTATCTAGAGTCTTGGCATTTATTGATTGCCATGTCCAATCACAGTTACAGTGTGGCAGGTGCAACTTTAAATGATTATCCATATGAAATGGATCGTTTAGAAGAGGTTGCGTTGGAACTGACTGAAACGGACTATAGCCAAGACGAAACCTTTACGGAATTGCCCTTTTCCCATCGTTTAGAAGTTCTCTTTGCAGAAGCAGAGTATGTAGCCTCAGTGGTCCACGCAAAGGTGCTAGGGACAGAACATGTCCTCTATGCGATCTTGCATGACGGCAATGCCTTGGCAACTCGCATCTTGGAGAGAGCAGGCTTTTCTTATGAAGACCAGAAAGATCAGGTCAGAATTGCTGCTCTTCGTCGTAATCTAGAAGAGCGTGCTGGCTGGACTCGTGAAGACCTCAAGGCTTTGCGTCAACGCCATCGCACAGTAACTGACAAGCAAAATTCCATGGCCAATATGATGGGCATGCCTCAAGCTCAAAGTGGTGGTCTAGAGGACTACACGCATGACCTGACGGAGCAAGCGCGTTCTGGCAAGTTAGAGCCAGTTATCGGTCGAGACAAGGAAATCTCACGTATGATTCAAATCTTGAGCCGTAAAACCAAGAACAATCCGGTCTTGGTTGGAGATGCTGGTGTCGGGAAAACAGCTTTAGCACTTGGGCTTGCCCAGCGTATTGCTAGTGGGGATGTACCAGCTGAAATGGCTAAGATGCGCGTTCTAGAGCTTGATTTGATGAATGTCGTTGCAGGAACACGTTTCCGTGGAGATTTTGAAGAGCGTATGAACAATATCATCAAGGACATCGAGGAAGATGGCAAAGTAATCCTCTTTATCGATGAACTCCACACCATCATGGGTTCTGGTAGCGGTATTGATTCGACTCTAGATGCGGCCAATATCTTGAAGCCAGCCTTAGCTCGTGGAACTTTGAGAACGGTTGGGGCCACCACTCAGGAAGAATACCAAAAACACATCGAAAAAGACGCAGCTCTTTCTCGTCGTTTTGCCAAAGTGACGATTGAAGAGCCAAGTCTAGCTGACAGCATGACTATTTTGCAAGGTTTGAAGGCTACCTATGAGAAACACCACCGTGTGCAAATCACAGATGAAGCTGTCGAAACAGCAGTTAAGATGGCGCATCGTTACTTGACCAGTCGTCACTTGCCAGACTCTGCCATCGACCTCTTAGATGAGGCGGCAGCAACAGTGCAAAACAAATCCAAGCATGTGAAAGCAGACGAATCCGACTTGACTCCAGCTGACAAGGCCCTGATGGATGGCAAGTGGAAACAAGCTGCCCAGCTAATCGCAAAGGAGCAGGAAGTCCCTGTCTATAAAGATTTGGTAACAGAATCTGAAATTTTGACTACCTTGAGTCGCTTGTCAGGGATTCCAGTCCAAAAACTAACTCAGACTGATGCCAAGAAATATCTGAACTTGGAAGCTGAATTACACAAACGTGTCATCGGTCAAGATCAAGCTGTTTCAAGCATTAGTCGTGCGATTCGCCGCAATCAGTCAGGGATTCGTAGTCACAAGCGTCCGATTGGTTCCTTTATGTTCCTAGGGCCGACAGGAGTCGGTAAGACCGAATTGGCAAAGGCTCTGGCAGAAGTTCTCTTTGATGACGAATCAGCCCTTATCCGTTTTGATATGAGTGAGTATATGGAGAAATTCGCAGCCAGCCGTCTCAATGGAGCTCCTCCGGGGTATGTGGGCTACGAAGAAGGTGGGGAGTTAACCGAGAAGGTTCGCAACAAACCATACTCCGTACTCCTCTTTGACGAGGTAGAGAAGGCCCACCCAGATATCTTTAATGTTCTCTTGCAGGTTCTGGACGACGGTGTCTTGACAGATAGCAAGGGACGCAAGGTGGACTTTTCAAATACCATTATCATCATGACGTCAAACCTTGGTGCGACGGCTCTTCGTGATGACAAGACGGTCGGCTTTGGGGCCAAGGACATTCGTTTTGACCAGGAAAATATGGAAAAACGAATCTTTGAAGAGTTGAAAAAAGCTTATCGACCAGAGTTTATCAACCGTATTGATGAAAAGGTGGTCTTCCATAGCTTGGATAGCGACCACATGCAGGAAATTGTCAAGATTATGGTGAAACCATTGATTGCTAGCCTAGCAGAGAAAGGCATCAACTTGAAACTGCAAGCTTCAGCGTTGAAGTTACTAGCAAGCCAAGGATATGATCCGGAAATGGGAGCTCGCCCACTTCGCAGAACCCTGCAAACAGAAGTGGAGGACAAGTTGGCAGAACTTCTTCTCAAGGGAGAATTAGTTGCAGGCAAGACCCTCAAGATTGGTGTCAAAGTTGGTCAATTAAAATTTGATATTGCTTAAAAATGGAGAGTCAGGAGAAGTCCTGATTCTTTTTTTGGAACCTTTTTATATAAAATGATAAAAAACTATTGACAAAATAAAAATATAGTATATAATAAAAACATAGAAAATAAAAATATTAAAAATTATAAAAAGGCAAACGAGTATGAAAAAGAAAACAGCAGTGGTATTTGGGACCTTTGCCCCTCTCCATCAGGGGCATATCGATCTGATCCAGCGAGCGAAGCGTCAGTGTGATCAGGTCTGGGTAGTCGTTTCAGGCTACGAGGGAGACCGAGGTGATCAGGTAGGTTTAAGTCTTCAAAAACGATTTCGCTATATCCGAGAGGCTTTTCGTGATGACGAATTGACCTCTGTCTGTAAGCTGGATGAGACCAATCTTCCCCGTTACCCTATGGGTTGGCAGGAGTGGTTGGACCAGATGTTAGCGGAGATTTCCTATGATGAAACCCAGCAAGAACTGACTTTTTTTGTGGGAGAAGAAGAATACCAGCAAGAACTAGCTAAACGTGGATTTGGCACTGTCTTGCAAGAAAGAAAGTTTGGTATCTCATCGACTATGATTCGAGAAAATCCAAGCAAATATTGGAAATACATCGCTCAACCCTTCCGTCGTCAGTTTACAAAGAAAGTGTTGATTATGGGAAGTGCCAGCAATGGGAAGACCACTCTGGCCAAGGATTTGGCAAGGTATTACGATGCGCCCGTCAGTCTGGAATACGCGCGTGAGTACCAGATCAAAAACAACGTCCGCGACGATGAATTGACTCCAAAGGATTACTATTATCTCCTGCTGGGACAGTATGACCAGACCTCAAAACTAATCGATAGCAATGCCAATCGAGGCCTGGTGATAGCTGATACCAACTCCTTGGTAACCAAGGGTTACTATGACTATTACATGGAGACTGAGGACAAAGGAGACTTATCAGGGGAAACCTTTGACAATCTCTTTGCCTCTATCTTGGCTAAGGAAAAATGGGACTTGATTCTCTTTGTGCAGCCTGTGGGTTCCTATGTTAATGACGGGTTTAGAGATATGACCATGGCAGAAGACCACATTCGCTACAGTTTTTCCCAGCATTTGGACCAGATGAGGGAGCGATACTTAACCACCATTCCACTAGTTTATCTAGCGGAGGATTATCTAGGCAATTATGAAGCAGCCAAAGTGGCTATTGATGCTATTTACCAAGCAGATTAGGAGAAAAATATGAAAAAACTAACTGAAAAAATCACACAATTTATCGAAAACTTTAAAAATGTCCATGCCGAAGCCCGTAAGATTGGTTTTGCAGGGATCATGCGCCTGATCTGGAAAGATCTCTTTGTCGGCCGTAGCCTTTTCCAGTGGTTGTATCTTATCGCCTTGTCAAGTGTTCCTTTAATCTTGGAATTCACTCAAAATACGGAAAGTCATGACTGGCTGAGCTTGTTTGCATCCTGGACTGGGATTGTCTGTGTTATCTTGGTAGCAGAAGGGCGTGCAAGCAATTATCTCTTTGGGGCTATTAACTCGGCTATCTATTTGATCTTGGCCATGAATGCGACTTTTTATGGAGAAGTTTTGACGACTGTTTACTTCTTTGTCATGCAGCCGATTGGTCTCTATGCTTGGCTGTCCAACCGTATCAATGACCAAGGAAAACCAGAAGAATCCCACTTTGAAGCTAAGAAATTATCTGTTCTTGACTGGCTCAAGTACTTGGCCTTGACTACCATTATCTGGATTGGTATGGGCTTGGCTTACCAAAGTATCAATAGCGCTCGCCCTTTCCGTGATAGTGTTACCGATGCGACCAATGGTGTTGGTCAGCTCTTGATGACACGTCTCTACCGTGAGCAATGGATTTTCTGGATTGCAACCAATCTCTTTAGTATTTATCTCTGGTGGGGCGAAAATATTCACATCCAAGGGATGTACTGGGTTTACACACTCAATAGTCTAGTGGGTTGGTACCAATGGACTAAGGCAGTTCGAAAGGAGGCATAAGATGGCAGACATAAAGATTCCAGCCGGGATGACGGAAAAAGAATATTATGAAATCCATGCCAGTCAGGAGGAGTTTTTAGACTGGTACTACAAGCAGGAACTCCCTCAATATGAAAAACCAAGTGTGACAGTGGATATGGTGGCCTACTGCTTTGTCGAAGGAAAAATCAAACTCTTGCTAATCCGTCGCAAGGCTCACCCTTATCAGAACTGTTTAGCCTTAGTTGGAGGCTTTATGGACAAGGGAGAAGATGCTGCACATGCCTGTCAGCGCGAGGTGAGAGAAGAAGTCAATCTCGATCTACCTTTGGAGAAAATCGAGCAATTGATGACGGTATCGACCCCCGGTCGTGATCCACGGGGCTGGACAGTGACCATTGCCCACTTAGTGTACCTACCTAGTCGTGCCTTAGACCTCGTTCAGGCAGGTGACGATGCCAAGGATGTCGTTTTCGTAGATGTCGATTTTCAGACGGGGAAATGTTTCCTAGAGGGAGTCGAGCTGGAGGAGAGAGACTTCGCCTTTGACCATTATGCTATTATTCAAGAGTCTATTAAACGAATCCAAGGGCGACTTGACTGGAATCCGACCTTCCTTTATCTGCTGGAGGAGGAGTTTACTGTCTATGAAGGAACCGAACTGGTCAATCTCATCAATCCTGGTCGGCCCATCGTCAGCAATAACTTTCTCGTAAAATACGGAGAATATGTAGAAGAAGTCGGACTCAAACGAGTACCCAAAAAGAAACCAAGAAAAACCTATCGATTGAAATAAAAAGTGAGGCCGGGACAAAGTTCCCGACCTCTTTATTTATCATCATTTTTATGAATGGCTATCGTTCTTAGGATTACTCAATATGTGAGTAAAGAAGTCTTTGTATCGATACTTGAGATAGTTCTCGTGCAAAAATAACAAAGCGATATAAACAATCAAAAAGATTGTAGTCAGATAGAAGACATCAAATGCAGTTCGCGCATAGTAAGTGGCTGATTGATAAGAGCCAATAGCTCCCAAAATCAACCAAGGAAGATACTTGTAATACTTATTTAGCATAATAGTGCACCTCCTGTATTCTATTTCAATGTCATTATATTCCTTTATCTAATGCAATGCAAGCGATTACACAAGAGCGATGCAAAAAATAGGACTCTAATCTAAGAAATTTTCTATTTTTTCGTTTCGATTACGAATAGAAATAGTAGAGAGAAATTTTTTAAAATAGTTTCTTTAAATAGTTGACAGATTCAAGGTCCAATGTTACAATTATATTACAAAAAGATTTCTTAACATTTCAAAAATGTTACAAAGGAGTAGAAAAATGAAAAAGAAAACCTATATCAAATTGATGGCAGCGACTATATTGGCTTCTACCTTGCTACTAGGAGCTTGTGGAAATAAAAACGAAACCACTCAAACCAGCAGCTCTGCAAAGACAAGTCAATCATCAAGCTCTAAAGCAGCTTCTTCTAGCAAAGAAAGCAAGACACAAAAATCTTCAAGCTCAGCTTCATCTGAAAAGGCTCAGGCATCTTCTGGTCAGTCTTCTACAACGGCAGATCAGTCACAAGCGAAACCAGCACCTGAATCAAGACAAGAACAAGCAGCTCCTAGTCAACAAGCCCCATCTCAGGCACCTTCAACTCAGCAAGACTCTCAAGCCCAGTCTAACCAGTCGGGCTATGATCCAACAACTGACCGCAAACTTCAAGACAAGCAAGCAGAACACAACAAACGCTACAAGGGTGTTTTAACCATGGTCGATGGTGACTTCTCAGCAGCTGCAGGCAACTGGAAGGGAGCAAATGGCGAAACTATTACGGTTTCATCAGGAGGCCAATTTACAGTAGAAACTGCAGATGGAAAGAAAGAAAACTATTCTATCAGAGGCTACTCTTACACACTTGATGATGGCAAGTATAATGCCAAAATCGGTGGAGGAAAAATCATCCAAATTACAACAGGTGCGGATGGTAAAGTTTCAAGCGTTGCCTTGATTCAATAATAGTATCTAGGTTTTCCTAGAATCTAAAAAATCGTAAACTCAAGCGAGTTACGGTTTTTTTGTGTATTATGCTTTGTCTAATTGCAAGAGGGCTTCAATCTCTGCTAGGGTGCTAGCTTGTGAAATGGCTCCACGAAGTTTGGCAGCGCCAGATGTTCCCCGGAGGTAGTGAGGAGCGAGGCCACGGAATTCACGAACGGCTACGTTTTCCCCTTTGAGGTTAATCAAGCGTTTCAAGTGCTCGTAGGCGATTTTCATCTTGTCTTCAAAAGTCAAGTCAGGGAGAATTTCTCCTGTTTCAAAGTAGTGATTGATTTGGTTGAAGAGGTAAGGATTTCCCATGGCGGCACGTCCAATCATAACGGCATCTGCACCGACTTCTTCGATACGCTGTTTGGCTTCTTGGACAGTGCGGATGTCACCGTTGGCGATGAATGGAATCTTGGTCAAAGCTTGAGCAACCTTGTGAAGGGTCTCGAGGTCTGCGTGACCTGTGTACATTTGTTCGCGGGTACGACCGTGCATAGCGAGAGCAGAGACACCTGCAGCCTCAGCAGCGAGGGCATTCTCCACGGCTAGGGATGGATCAGACCAGCCAGTACGCATTTTGACAGTGAGGGGGATATCAAGGACAGATTGGACCTTGTTGATGATAGAGTAGATCTTGTCTGGGTCCTTGAGCCACATCGCCCCAGCTTCGTTCTTTACGATTTTATTAACGGGACAGCCCATGTTGATATCAACGATATCTGTCTTGGTGTTTTCTTGGATGAATTCTGCTGCGCGAGCGAGGCTGTCTTCATCACTACCAAAAAGTTGGATAGAAACTGGATTTTCGCCTTCATCGATATGAAGCATGTGCAGGGTTTTTTCGTTATTGTATTGGATTCCTTTGTCAGAAACCATTTCCATGACAACAAGTCCTGCACCAAGCTCTTTTGCGATAGTACGAAAGGCTGAGTTGGTAACTCCTGCCATGGGTGCTAAAACGGTACGATTGGGAATCTCAACATTGCCAATCATAAAAGGTGTATTAAGATTTGTCACGGATGAGTTCCTCCAGGTCGTTTTCATCAAAGTTATAAGTAGTTTGGCAGAATTGACAAGTAATTTCTGCCCCGTGGTCTTCCTCTTTCATTTCCTCAAGGTCTGAAGTTGGAAGGCTGGCAAGAGCGTCCAAAAAGCGATCTTTGCTGCAGTCACATTGGAAACGGATTTCTTCTTCAGATAGGCGTTTGTAGGATTCGTCACCGTAGATAGCCTTGAGGAGAGCTTCGATATGGTCTTCGCTTTCCAGAAGTGTTGAGATAGCTGGCATTTCTTGGATGCGTTTCTCAAAGCGAGCAATCTCTTCTTCCTTGGCCCCTGGCAATACTTGGAGAAGAAAACCACCGGCAACTTCGACCTTGTCGTCTTTGTCTAAAAGAACATTGAGGCCGACTGCTGAAGGAGTTTGTTGGCTTTCTGTCAGGTAGTAGGCCAAGTCTTCACCGATTTCCCCAGAGATGAGAGGAGTCATGGAGTTGTAAGGATTTCCAGTGCCATAGTCTGTGATAACGAGAAATTGACCATTGCCGACAAAAGGTCCGACAAGGACTTCACCAGTTGCAGTTTTTTTGATGTTAACACCTGGATTTTGAACGTAGCCTTTGACGTTGCCCTTGGTATCTGCGACGGTGATGATGGCGCCGAGAGAGCTGGTTCCAAGAACTTTAATCGTTAGCTTGGTATTTCCTTTTTCATTGGCTGCGAGAATTTGGCTAGCGATAAGGGTACGACCAAGTGCGACAGTTGAACTGGCTTGAGTTTGATGTTTTTCTTGAGCAGTGCGGACGGTTTCTGTGCTGTCAAGGACAAAAGCACGAAAGGCTCCGCTTTCTGATATAGTTTTAATAATTTTATCCATAGCTACTATTTTAGCATAAAAATGCTCAAAGGGGGAGCCGTGTGTTTGCTGTCATTTTTTAATCGTTTAATGTGTGATAATAGGTGTTAGGATTTTGAGGAAATGGAATTGTTGATAACAATTTTTATTAATATTTTAACTTATCTTAAAATAACCTAAACCGAACTGTTAAGTGACGGTAAACAGTTGAAAAAAAGGTTGATAAAATGGTAAAATGTTAGGAAGATAAGACAGTAAATGCATAGTTGCATAGCTTTTTTGAAAAATCATAGAAAATTGAACACACTAACTATGGGAAAACACAGAAAATTGTATATGTTTTTGGGACAGACCGTCCTATATTTTGTAATCTTACTTGGTTTGCTTTATTTTTTTAGTTACCTTGGTCAGAGCCAAGGCACCTTTATTTATAATGAGTTCTAGTTTTAAAGGAGAAATGAACTGTGTCTAATAAACCGATAAAAGATATGATTGAAACGATTGAGCACTTTGCTCAAACACAGCCAACATATCCTGTCTACAATGTTTTAGGTCAAGAGCACACTTATGGTAATCTGAAGGCTGATTCAGATAGTTTAGCAGCAGCTATTGATCGACTTGGCTTGCCTGAGAAATCTCCAGTCGTCGTTTTTGGTGGTCAGGAGTATGAGATGTTGGCTACCTTTGTAGCGCTAACTAAGTCAGGTCATGCCTATATTCCCATCGATAGCCATTCAGCCTTAGAACGGGTAGCTGCTATCGTAGAAGTAGCAGAACCGAGCTTGATTATTGCCATCTCGGATTTTCCATTAGAGCAAACTAGCACACCGATGCTGAATTTGGAGCAAGTTCATGAAGCTTTTGCTCAAGGGGATAGCTATGAGATGACGCATCCAGTCAAGGGAGATGACAACTACTACATCATCTTTACTTCTGGTACGACTGGTAAGCCAAAGGGAGTGCAGATTTCCCATGACAATCTCCTCAGCTTTACCAACTGGATGATTACAGATAAGGAATTTGCGACACCAAGTCGTCCACAAATGCTGGCTCAGCCCCCTTATTCTTTTGACCTATCTGTCATGTACTGGGCACCGACCTTGGCACTTGGTGGCACGCTTTTCGCTCTTCCATCTGCCATTACTCAGAACTTCAAAAAACTCTTTGCGACGATTTTTTCCTTGCCCATTGCTATCTGGACCTCAACACCGTCCTTTGCAGATATGGCCATGTTATCAGAGGACTTTAACAGTGAGAAAATGCCAGGAATCACGCATTTCTACTTTGATGGTGAAGAATTGACGGTCAAAACAGCTCAAAAACTGCGCGAGCGATTCCCAAATGCTCGTATTATCAATGCCTACGGTCCAACAGAAGCGACAGTGGCTTTGTCAGCAGTTGCCGTCACTGATGAGATGTTGGCGACTCTCAAACGCCTGCCAATCGGCTATACCAAGGCTGATTCTCCAACCTTTATCATTGATGAGGAAGGTAAGAAAGTTCCAAATGGTGAACAGGGAGAAATCATCGTCTCAGGACCCGCTGTTTCAAAAGGCTATATGAATAATCCTGAAAAAACGGCAGAAGCTTTCTTTGAATTCGAAGGTCTTCCAGCTTACCACACAGGGGATGTAGGAACCATGACAGATGAGGGCTTGCTTCTCTATGGTGGACGCATGGATTTCCAGATTAAGTTTAATGGTTATCGCATTGAGCTTGAAGATGTCTCTCAAAACCTCAACAAGTCTCGCTATATCGAGTCGGCTGTTGCTGTCCCACGTTATAACAAGGACCACAAGGTACAAAATCTACTGGCCTATGTCATCCTAAGGGACGGTGTTCGTGAACAGTTTGAACGTGATATCGATATTACCAAGGCTATCAAAGAAGACCTAGCAGATATCATGATGTCTTATATGATGCCGTCTAAGTTTCTCTATCGAGATAGTTTGCCGCTAACGCCTAATGGTAAAATTGATATCAAGGGCTTGATTAACGAGGTAAACAGTAGATGATGGAGCTTTATAAACAGCTACCTCATTTGGAACCTTATGGTGATCTTCAGTACTTTTTATACGTAATTGCTGCGACTTTGCCTATCTTTATCGGTCTTTTTTTCAAGAAACGTTTTGCCTTGTACGAGGTGCTGGTTAGTCTCTTCTTTATCGTCACCATGTTGGTCGGTGGAAAGACGAATCAAATAAGCGCTCTTATCCTTTATGTTATCTGGCAAGTACTTCTTGTATCATTCTACAAAAGGTACAGGAAACAACGGGATAGTAAATGGATATTTTATCTAGTTAGCTTTTTATCCCTATTGCCTATCGTCTTTGTGAAAGTATCTCCTGCTATTCATGGCCCTCAATCTTTGTTTGGATTTTTAGGGATTTCTTACTTGACCTTTCGTGCGGTAGGGGTTATCGTTGAATTGAGAGACGGTGTCATCAAGGATTTAACGATTTGGCAATTCTTGCGTTTTCTTCTTTTTATGCCGACTTTCTCAAGTGGTCCCATTGATCGTTTCAAACGCTTCAATGAAAATTATGAGACCATTCCTGAGCGGGATGAGCTGATGGATATGCTAGAAGAGGCTGTCAAATATATCATGCTTGGCTTCCTCTACAAGTTTATCTTGGCTCACATTTTAGGAGAGACATTATTGCCTCCGCTGAAAAATTTGGCCTTGCAGACAGGTGGTTTCTTTAATCATTATGCTCTGGCGGTGATGTATACCTTTGGTCTAGAATTGTTCTTTGACTTTGCGGGCTACTCTATGTTTGCCTTAGCCATCTCCAATTTGATGGGGATTCATAGTCCCATCAACTTTAACAAGCCCTTTTTATCAAGGGATTTAAAGGAATTTTGGAATCGCTGGCACATGAGTCTGTCTTTCTGGTTCCGTGACTTTGTCTTTATGCGGATGGTGATGGTGTTGACCAGAAAGAAGGTCTTTAAAAATCGCAATGTGACCTCAAGTGTAGCCTATATTCTCAATATGCTGATTATGGGATTCTGGCATGGAGTGACCTGGTACTACATCGTCTATGGACTTTTTCATGGGATTGGGCTGGTTATCAATGACGCTTGGGTTCGTAAGAAAAAAGCGCTCAATAAAGAACGGAAAAAAGCTGGGAAGGCTTCCTTACCTGAGAATCGCTGGATTCAGTTGCTTGGCATGGTTGTCACCTTCCATGTCGTGATGGTTTCATTCTTAATCTTTTCTGGATTTTTGAATGATTTGTGGTTTAAAAAATAAAAGGATATAAAAATGGATATCAAATCAGAAGTTATTGAAATTATTGATGAGTTGTTTATGGAAGATGTTTCTGACATGATGGATGAAGATCTTTTTGACGCCGGTGTCTTGGATAGTATGGGAACGGTTGAATTGATTGTTGAGATTGAAAATCGTTTTGACATTCGTGTTCCAGTGACGGAGTTCGGTCGTGATGACTGGAATACAGCTAATAAAATCGTAGAAGGTATTGCGGAGTTAAAGAATGCTTAAACGCTTGTGGCTGATCTTCGGGCCTATCTTCATCGCTGGATTTTTGGTTTTTCTACTCATCTTTTTTTATCCAAGTACAACAAGCCATAATCTGACGGAGGAGAAGTACTCTGCAGCTTCCATCAGTAGAGAAAGTTTTAAAGAGAGAAGTCAAAAAGTGAGGGCGCTAACGGATCCCAATATGCGTTTTGTTCCTTTTTTAGGGTCAAGTGAATGGATTCGATTTGATAGTGTCCATCCAGCTGTTTTAGCAGAAAAATACAATCGTCCCTATCGTCCTTACTTTATGGGTCAGGCAGGAGCGGCCTCGCTTAATCAATATTTCGGTTTGCAGCAGATTCTGCCAGAAATCGAGGAAAAGCAGGCGGTGTTTGTCATCTCTCCTCAGTGGTTTACAGAGACGGATTATGAGCCAGCAGCGTTTCAGAGATTCTTTAATAGCGACCAGTTGACAGCTTTTTTGGAAAATCAATCTGGGGACATTTCGGCTAAGCATGCTGCGACGCGTTTGTTGAAGCAGAACCCGAGTGTGGCATTGAAAGGCATCCTTCAAAAGCTTTCAAAAGGAGAGGACTTGTCAGATGCTGATCGACTTATCATCAACCTCTTTGCACGATTCAATGAAAAGCAGTCCTCTCTTTTTGGTCAATTTTCCATTCGGGGGAAACTCAAATACAAAGAACATGTAGAAAACTATTTAAAAGATCTTCCTGATCAGTTTTCCTATGACGCTTTAGAAGAAATTGCCCGTAAGGATGCAGAGGCGAATACGACCAATAACGATATGGGGATGGAGAATCATTTCTACACGTATGAGGTCAAAAAAGACTTAAAAAAATGGGAAGGGTATCAAAAAAATTATAACTTCCTAAAGTCGTCTGAATACAATGATTTGCAGCTGGTTCTCAATCAATTTGCCAAATCAAAAGTCAATGTGCTCTTTGTTATCCAGCCCGTCAACAAGAAATGGATGGAATACACAGAACTCAGTGAAGAAATGTATCAACATGCAGTGGAAAAAATTCGTTACCAGTTAGAAAGTCAAGGCTTTACCAACATTGCTGACTTTTCTAAAAAAGGAGGAGAACCTTACTTTATCAAGGATACTATCCACTTAGGTTGGTTGGGCTGGTTGGCTTTTGATAAGGTTGTGAATCCCTTCTTGACGGATCCAAAACCAGCCCCAGACTACAAGATGAATGACCGTTTCTTTAGTAAGGACTGGGCGACCTATGATGGGAACATCAAAGATTTCCAATAAAATGAGCTAAAAGTTTGGGATTTGAACCCAAGCTTTTTTGTTTAAATGGCGAATATTTAAGATACAAATGGGTCAAAAGTTTCAAAATTTTTAGAAATAGCGTATAATATAAAAGAGAAAAAGAAAAGAAAGGGATTTTAAAATGAACAAACGTTCTTTGTTACCTGTCTTATCGACAGCCCTGTTAGCTCCAGCCTTCTTAGCTGGACAAGTCTATGCTGAAGAAGCAACAACTCCTGCAGAAAGTTCAGCTGTCGTGGCGACTCCAGCTCCTGTTGAGAGCCCTGCAGTACCGGAAACTTCGGCAACTTCAGAAGCGGTTGCACCTGCAGAAGCTCCGTCAGCTCCTGCTGAATCTACTAAAAGCGAAGAAAAGGACACCGTTATCTTACACACCAATGATGTCCATGGTCGTATTGTAGAGGAAAAGGGAGTAATTGGAGATGCCAAGTTAGCGACTGTCATTGAGCAGGAACGCGCGAAATCAAATCAAAATACTCTGGTTGTTGATGCGGGAGACGCTTTTCAAGGTTTACCGATTTCCAACTCTACAAAGGGTGAAGCACGCGCTGAAATTCTTAATAAGATGCAGTATGATGCCATGGCAGTAGGAAATCATGAGTTTGACTTTGGTTTAGACGAAGCTAAGAAATACAAGGAAATCTTGAAATTCCCATTACTTAGCTCAAATACCTACGTCAATGGAGCCCGTCTCTTTGAAGCTTCTACAATCGTGGATAAAGATAAGACTGTGGAAGGTGATGAGTTTGTTGTAATCGGTGTAACAACACCTGAAACAGCTACCAAAACTCACCCTAAAAATGTCAAAGGGGTAACTTTTACAGATCCAATCTCTGAAGTCAATAAGGTCATCGAAGAAGTTCAAGCTAAGGCTCGTGCAGAAGGTAAGGACTACAAACACTATGTTGTGCTGGCTCACTTGGGTGTGGATACCACAACCCCAGTCGAATGGCGTGGTTCAACTTTGGCAGAAGCCTTGTCTAAAAATCCTCGTTTGAAAGGGAAACGCGTAACAGTAATCGACGGTCACTCTCATACAGTAGAATCAACGACCTATGGAGACAATGTTACCTATAACCAAACAGGGAGTTACCTTCATAATGTAGGAAAAATCACCTACAAATCACGTCAGCTTTTGGGCAATCCAACTCAGATTCCGGCTGCTGATGCTAAAAAATTACCAGCCAATCCAACAGTTGAAAAACTAGTCAAAGACATTAAACAAAAATACGATGCTGAAAATGCAGTTGAGATTGTCTCAAACAGCCCTGTAGAACTAAACGGTGATCGTGAAAATGTTCGGGTTCGTGAAACTAACCTCGGAAACGTCGTAGCGGACTCCCTCTATCAGTATGGTCAAACAGGATTTAGCCATCCGACTGACATCGCTGTGACAAATGGTGGTGGCTTGCGTGAAACTATTGCAAAAGGCAAACCTATCACTAAAGGAAATGTCATTGCCGTTCTTCCATTTGGAAATACCATCTCACAAATCCAAGTGACGGGGCAACAAGTTTTGGATATGTTTGAAAAATCACTCGGATCTATCTTGCAGGTTGATAAGGATGGCAAGAAGGTCTTGGATGAGAACGGGCAACCATTGTTAGAACCAAGTGGAGGCTTCTTACAAGTTTCAGGTGTGAAGGTCTACTATGATACTAACCTACCATCAGGCAAACGTGTCTTGGCCATTCAGGTTAAAAACCGTGCAACTGGTCGTTATGAACTACTGGACCTCGCAAAAACATACTATCTTGCAACCAATGATTTCTTAGCTGCAGGTGGTGATGGCTACACTATGTTAGGTGGCGCGCGTGAAGAAGGTCCGTCTATGGATGCTGCCTTTGAAGAGTATCTGAAAACCGCTGATTTGACCCAGTATGAAAAGATTAATCCGAACTCACGGACGATTTCTGTGGATTCTAAAAACTTTAGTCTACCAGTAGAAACGCCTCAAACGAATGCGGCTGCTAATGATGCGACTACAAATGTGCCATTGACTTATGAGGTGGCAAGTCAATTTAGCAAGAAGGCAGTTGTCTCAGAAAAGGCCCTCCCAAATACAGGAAGCGAACAGTCCATCTTCTTGCTCTTGATGGGAATGGTAGCTGGTTTGGCAGGTATCTTATCGAGCCGAAAACCAAAACAAAAATAGGTTAAATTTCATATCTAGAAGAGTCTAGGGAAACGTTTTTACGCCTTTTTCCCTTGACTCTTTTTTGGTTTATGATATAATTAACCAGTAAAGAATCGGTGGCTATCTCTATTTTTTACGAAAAAGATAGCTAGGGAAGGAGTAACACATGAGACAGCTTGCACAGGAAATCGATAACTTTTTAAACGAGGTGATCTTGAGATCTGAGAACCAGCATGAAATTCTAATCGGGCATTGCACCAGTGACGTTGCCTTGACCAATACTCAGGAACACATCCTCATGCTCTTGTCAGAAGAATCCCTAACCAACTCGGAGTTGGCCCGTCGCCTCAATGTCAGTCAGGCAGCAGTGACCAAGGCTATCAAGTCTTTGGTCAAAGAGGGTATGTTAGAGACATCCAGAGATCCAAAGGATGCGCGTGTGATTTTTTACCAACTGACAGAGCTGGCTCGACCGGTGGCAGAGGAACACCACCATCATCACGAACATACGCTCTTAGCCTATGAACAAGTAGCAAGTCAGTTTACTCCAAATGAACAAGAAGTGATTCAGCGGTTTTTAACTGCTTTAGTAGGAGAAATCAAATAATGCGGTATATTACAGTAGAGGACTTGTCTTTCTATTATGACAAGGAACCTGTCCTCGAACACATCAACTACAGTGTTGATAGTGGGGAGTTTGTCACCCTGACTGGTGAAAATGGAGCTGCCAAGACAACGCTTATCAAGGCGAGCCTAGGCATCTTGCAACCAAGATTTGGCAAGGTAACCATCTCAAAGACAAATACTCATGGGAAAAAGCTTAGGATCGCTTATCTTCCCCAGCAGATTGCCAGTTTTAATGCTGGTTTTCCCAGTACAGTTTATGAATTTGTCAAGTCGGGTCGCTATCCTCGAAAGGGTTGGTTCCGTCGCTTGAACGCCCATGATGAGGAGCATATCAAGGCCAGTCTAGACTCAGTTGGTATGTGGGAACACCGTGACAAACGAATTGGCTCCCTCTCGGGGGGGCAAAAGCAACGAGCAGTGATTGCTCGGATGTTTGCTTCTGATCCAGATATCTTTGTCTTGGATGAGCCGACGACAGGGATGGATGCTGGAAGCAAAAATGAATTTTACGAACTCATGCACCACAGTGCCCACCATCATGGCAAGGCTGTTTTGATGATTACCCATGACCCTGAGGAGGTCAAGGACTATGCGGATCGCAATATCCATCTAGTGCGCAATCAAGACTCGCCATGGCGTTGTTTCAACGTTCACGAAAGCGACCAGGAGGTGGAACATGCTTAGTTTGTTATCTTATGACTTCATGCAGCGAGCCTTCTTGGCTGTCATTGCCATGAGTCTCTTTTCTCCAGTCCTTGGGACCTTCCTTATCTTACGTCGTCAGAGTTTGATGAGTGATACACTCAGTCACGTTTCTCTATCAGGGGTAGCCTTTGGTCTGGTTTTGGGGATTTCTCCAACTATTTCAACCATTGCTATCGTCTTGATCGCAGCGGTCTTTCTAGAGTATCTCCGGACAGTCTATAAGAACTTTATGGAAATCGGGACAGCTATCCTCATGTCAACAGGACTTGCAGTGTCTCTTATCGTGATGAGTAAGGGTAAAAGTTCGAGCTCCATGAGTTTGGACCAATATCTCTTTGGGTCTATTGTGACCATTAGCCAGGAGCAGGTGATATTCCTCTTTGCCATTGCTGCGGTCGTTTTACTCTTGACTTTCTTGTTCTTGCGCCCAATGTATATACTGACTTTTGATGAGGATACGGCCTTTGTGGATGGCTTGCCAGTTCGTACCATGTCTATTCTTTTTAACATGGTGACAGGGGTGGCTATTGCTCTTATGATTCCAGCTGCAGGAGCTCTTCTGGTGTCGACTATTATGGTCTTGCCAGCTAGTATTGCCCTTCGTCTGGGTAAAAACTTTAAATCTGTTATGTTACTGGCTAGTGCGATTGGCTTTTTGGGAATGGTAGCGGGGCTTTACATCTCCTATTATGCGGAGACTCCTGCTAGTGCAAGTATCACCATTATCTTTGTAGTTGTCTTTTTATCAGTCAGTCTACTCAAGCGTTATATCAAATAGGAGAATGAAATGAAAAAACTAAGCTTACTACTGGCTAGTCTATGTGCCCTGTTTTTAGTGGCTTGTTCCAATCAAAAACAGGCAGATGGGAAACTCAATATCGTGACAACCTTTTACCCTGTCTACGAATTTACCAAGCAAGTCGCGGGAGATACCGCAAATGTAGAACTTCTAATCGGTGCTGGTACAGAACCTCACGAATATGAACCGTCTGCCAAGGCAGTTGCCAAAATCCAAGACGCAGATACCTTTGTCTATGAAAATGAAAACATGGAAACTTGGGTTCCAAAATTGCTAGAATCCTTGGATAAGAAAAAGGTGAAAACCATCAAGGCAACAGGTGATATGCTCCTCTTGCCAGGTGGTGAGGAAGAAGAGGAAGGGCATGATCATGGCGGTGAGGGTCACCATCACGACTACGATCCCCACGTTTGGCTTTCACCAGCACGCGCCATCAAACTGGTAGAGCATATCCGTGACAGCTTGTCAGCAGATTATCCTGATAAAAAAGAGACTTTTGAGAAGAATGCAGCTGCCTACATTGAAAAATTGCAAGCATTGGATAAGGCTTATACAGATGGCTTATCTCAAGCGAAGCAAAAGAGCTTTGTGACCCAGCACGCTGCCTTTAACTACCTTGCCTTGGACTACGGTCTCAAGCAAGTATCAATCTCAGGTCTCTCACCAGATGCAGAGCCATCAGCAGCACGTTTGGCAGAGTTGACAGAGTATATCAAGAAAAACAAGATTTCTTATATCTACTTTGAAGAAAATGCCTCCCAAGCCCTTGCCAATACCCTTTCCAAAGAAACGGGTGTCAAACTAGATGTGCTCAATCCGCTGGAAAGTCTGACCGAAGAAGCAACCAAGGCTGGTGAGGACTATATCTCTATCATGGAGAAAAACCTCAAGGCTCTCAAGCAGACAACAGATCAAGAAGGACCGGAAATTGAGCCAGAGAAGGAAGAAAATACCAAGACAGTTCACAATGGTTACTTTGAGGATGCAGATGTCAAGGACCGCACCTTGAGTGACTATGCTGGCAACTGGCAGTCTGTCTATCCTTTCCTTGAGGATGGAACCTTTGATCAAGTCTTTGACTACAAGGCTAAGTTGACTGGTAAGATGACCAAGGATGAGTATAAGGCTTACTATAGAAAAGGCTATCAGACAGATGTGACTAAGATCAACATTACGGATAACACTATGGAATTTGTTCAAGGTGGCCAAAGCAAGAAATTCACCTACAAGTATGTCGGCAAGAAAATCTTGACTTATAAGAAAGGCAACCGTGGCGTGCGCTTCTTCTTTGAAGCGACCGATGCGAATGCTGGACAGTTCAAGTATGTTCAGTTTAGCGACCACAATATCGCCCCAGTCAAGGCAGAACATTTCCATATCTTCTTTGGGGGCACCAGTCAAGAAGCTCTCTTTGAGGAGATGGATAACTGGCCAACCTACTATCCAGATAACCTATCTGGTCAAGAAATCGCCCAAGAAATGTTGGCGCATTGATGCAAGAGAAAAATCCCGCAAATCTGCGGGATTTTTTGGTAGAAACCTTTATCTGGTTAGGTTGCGAGACGGTAAACCGCCTCTGCGTAGATGTCCATAGCGCGATAAAGATCGTCTAGGACAGCTGCTTCATTTGCCTGATGTTCAGTTTGTTGTGCTCCTGGAAAAAGAGCGCCAAAGGCTACACAGTTTGGCATGGTGCGGGCAAAGGTAGCACCACCTGATGAGAGAGGAGGAGTTTTATCTCCGGTTTTTTCTTGGTAGACTTGCATAAGGGTAGTAACAAGTTGGCTATCTCTTGCGACATAGAGGGGTGCTAGATAGTCAAATTCTTGGTAGTCAAGTTGGTAGTCTTTGGCGCACTGAGTGAGCTGTGCCACCAGTTTCTCCTTATCTGCTAGCACAGGTATGCGTATATCGATCCGAATCTCGGAGCGATTGGGATTGATAGTCAAGCCCGCAACATTAAAGGAAAGGGAACCGGACGGTTCATCAGTGACCTCCCCAAATATTTTCAGCCCTTTGCCGTCCTGCCCGGCTTTGTCGGTTAGAAAATGGAGAGTAGGATGTGAGTGAAGGTTTGCGAGTACACTGGCTAGTCGAATGACGGCGTTTATACCCTGACTAGCGTCTTTGGCATGTTTGGGCAAACCGATAACAGTCACTGTTTGGTCTGCAGTTTGGTAATCATAACCAGCTTCTGTTAAACCTCTACAAACCGCTTCATAAAGAGGACCTTGGTAACTTGCCTTGTCTGGTACGACATTAAAGGCACCTCCGATATCGATCTTGAGTTGATCAGAGCCGGGGCCATGAAGCTTGACTTGAAGGAGCCCCTTTTCAGCGTATGTCAAAGGAAATGACGAATCAGGGGCGAATCCCATACTGGCTGTTTCTTCGAGGGCATTGTAGCGTGCCATACATCTCCAAAGGGTTTCTTCATCTGTACCAAAGATAAAACGCACGCGCTTCTTAAATTGGATGCCTTGGTCAAGCAAGCTTTTCACTGCGTATAGAGCTGCCAGTGAAGGACCTTTATCGTCCTGTGCCCCTCTTCCGTAGAGGATTCCTTCTTTAATGCTTGCTTCAAATGGTGGCGTCTGCCAATCTGACAAATCTCCTGCGGGTACAACATCCAAGTGGCAGAGGATGGCAAGGAGCTCTCCCTCACCAACCTCAGCATAGCCATAATAGCCCTTGGGATCAATATAGGTTCGAAAGCCAAGCTCACGGCAGATTTCCAGCGTCTTTTCTAGGACGTCTTGAATAGCTTGTCCAAAAGGTGTTCCCTTCTCCCCTTCGTGAAGGACAGATGGATAAGAAATCAAGGTTTGTAGGCTCTTTACAAAGCTTTGTTTAATAGAATCAGTGATGTAGACGGTCATTCGTTTTACCTCGCACTATTTTATAGGAATGGCAGGAAGGTGCCTAGGATCAGCAGAAGCATGCTCACAATCACGATGGTGATAATGAGTTTCGCAACAAATTTCCACCAAGTTCCTAAGCTGATACGACCGAGTGCGAGAGCTCCCATCACAATACCAGAAGTAGGAGTGATGAGGTTAAGTACACCAGATGCAGATTGGTAGGCAGTGATGATGAGGCTTGCCTTGACATTGACAAACTCACCGAGTGGTGCCATGATACCCATTGTAGCACTAGCTAAACCTGATGAAGATGGGATAAGGAAGGACATAGGGAGGTAGAAGAGGTAGGTCAAGACGATAAAGACTTGAGGTGAGAGACCTTGAAGGCCGACTTCGCCCCAGTGAAGGATTGTCGCAGTAATCATACCGTCATTCATGATAACTTGGATACCACGGGCTACCGCACAAATCAAGGCTACTGTGAGAAGATCTGCTGCACCATTCATAAAGGTAGAGATGATTTTACTTTCCTTGAGGCCGTATACGATACCGATGAGGATCCCCATGACGGCAAAGAGCATAGCTCCTTCAGGGAAGTACCAACTACCAAAAGGTTGAGCAGATGAACCGATCACTCCACCGACAACAGGAAGACCGATCAACCAGTTCTTCATATCTTCAAACAAGGTGATATGCAAGTCTACCCAAGGGATAAAGCTGGCGATCATGATGATAAAGGTCAAGATGAACAAGGCAAGTACATGTTTTTGTTTCTTGCTCAAGACAGATGGAGCATCATCATTGTCAGTGACTTTGAAATGTTTGAGGTCTTCTTCTCTTTGAGAATAAACGAGTGATTTTGTAGGATCTTTTTGAATTTTTTCTGCATAGCGGTAAACGAAGTAGGTACTCATACCCGTCATCACAATCCAGAAAATAATCCGGAGAATGACACCGTCCATAGATGATACACCTGCCGTATCAGAAGCGATAACAGTTGCGAATGGATTGAGTGTAGAGGCGAGACAGCCAACTTGAGAACCGAGTAGGATAATGGCAACAGCAGTAATGCTATCGAAACCAACAGCCATCATCACAGGGACGAGGAGTGGGTAAAATGCCATGGTTTCTTCACCCATACCATAAGTTGTTCCTCCTAGTGCAAAGAGGGGCATGAGGATGAGGATTAGCATTTTTTCGCGTCCCTTGTATTTCTTAACAATAGAGGCGATACCAACATCTAGTGTGCCAGTTGCATTGACAACGCCAAGGAATCCCCCAACCATGAGGATAAAGAAGGCAACGTCAATAGCGGCTTTTGTAGGTTCGTGACCGAGCATAGCCCGAATCGGAGCCATTAAAACATCGTAAATCCCTTGGGGATTAGAGGTAACGGTTTGATAGGTACCTGCAATGAGGTTACCTGCTTCGTCTGTATCATACTTACCTGCCGGGATGATCCAAGTCAAGATTGCCATAATAGCAATGATAATGATCAAAACAGTGTAAGATGACGGCATTTGGAACCTTTTTTTTGTATTTTCACTCATTTGTTTTTCCTCCTAAACTATGTCACAAAGTATAAAACGAATGATGTTGGTCTGCCTGTGTACTCCTAATCAAGCTTGTTTAAAAATCGACTAGTCTTTCACAATAATTGTTCCACTTTCGGATTCAATCAGGGCACCGAGATTGCTGAGTGAGGTGATAACAGCCTTACCAGCAGGGTGGTGGGTGACAAAGTCAATGGCAGCTTCGACCTTGGGTAGCATGCTACCTGGAGCAAATTGTCCTTGTTTGATGTATTCTTGAAGTTGACTAACGGTAACGCGTTCCAGCCTTTCTTGATTTGGTTTATTGTAGTTGATGTAGACGTAGTCTACGCCAGTGAGCACGATAAAAACATCTGCCTCAACCAATTCTGCCAGCAGTTGAGAAGCAAAGTCTTTGTCTATAACGGCTTCAACTCCGTCCAAGTAACCGTTTTCATTTTCAATAACAGGAATGCCTCCACCGCCAGCAGCGATGACGATTTGTCCGTCATTGAGTAAAGCACGGATACTGTTGATTTCTTTGATGCCAATTGGTTTAGGTGAGGCGACTACCTTACGCCATCCCCGACCAGCATCTTCCTTAAAGGTAGCACCTGTCTTTTCACTTTCTGCTTTTGCTTCTTCTTCGCTATAGAAAGGACCGATTGGTTTGCTTGGATCAGCGAATGCCGGGTCGTCCTTGTCGACGATGACTTGAGTGACTACAGAGGCGACGCTCTTTTCGATGTTAGCGTCTACTAGGGCATTTTCCAAGGCGTTTTGGAGCCAAAAACCGATACTGCCCTCGGTCATAGCGACTAGAGAATCCAGTGGAAAGGCAGGATTTTTTTCAGAATCAGCCTTCAAGTGTTGGAGCAGGAGATTTCCAACCTGAGGACCGTTGCCATGGGTGATGATGAGTTCATCCCCGTTTTGAATCAGTTTGACCAGATAACGAGCTGTTTCTACCAGAGCAGCTTCCTGAGCCTGGGCAGAGGGATCAGTGGAGAGGATGGCATTTCCGCCTAAGGCGACGACGATTTTCCGATGAGACATGATCTCTCCTTTCACTAAGATACAAACCTATCAGACCTCAAAGAAAAGATTGAAAGCAAGACCAAGGTTGAATACTTGGAGCAAGCACTATTCTGATGAGGTGAGAGGTAGATGCATTGAGGCAATCTGGACGAAGGGAGTTCAAAAATGGATAGGAATGGTTTAAACCACCAAAGGGACTAGACTAGTGATAAAAGGATGATAGGAAGGTTTGTTTAGAGGTGGCAATTGATTAAACGAACTTCTTGTTTCTAGAAATATGGATTGTAATGCTTACTAGCCAGAGTCCCTAAGGTGCTTGGTTACTACATATATTAGACCTTGGGAATATAGAGATTTCCAAGAGTCGCTGCCATGACAGCTTTGATGGTATGCATCCGATTTTCTGCTTGATCAAAGTGTCGTGCGTATTGACTGCGGAAGACTTCGTCCGTTACTTCCATTTCTTCTACGCCAAATTTTTCAGCTACTTGTTTACCGTAAATGGTATTGGTATCATGGAAGGCTGGCAAGCAGTGAAGGAAAATTAACTTGTCGTTTCCAGCTTTCTTCACCAACTCCATATTGACTTGGTAAGGTTTGAGTAGGGCAACCCGCTCAGCAAATTTGTCTTCTTCACCCATAGATACCCAAACGTCAGTGTAGAGGACGTCAGCTCCTTTGACAGCTTCATCAGCATCTTCTGTAATCAGGATGTGGGCACCGCTTTCTTTTGCATATCCTTTTGCCAATTCTACGACCGATCGGTCAGGGAAGAGTTCTTTTGGAGAGAAGACATGTACATTGACTCCGAGAATCGCTCCCGTCACAAGGAGACTATTGGCAACGTTGTTGCGACCATCTCCACAGTAGACCAAGGTCAATCCTTCTAGATGACCAAAGTTTTCTTGTACTGTGAGGTAGTCGGCCAACATTTGAGTTGGGTGCCATTTGTCAGTCAATCCGTTCCAAACAGGAACGCCAGAATACTGAGCCAGTTCTTCTACCATATCCTGGCTAAAACCACGAAATTCAATTCCGTCAAACATGCGTCCGAGAACTTTAGCGGTATCTTCAGTTGATTCTTTTTTGCCAAGTTGGATATCGTTGGCGCCTAGGTATTCAGGATGTGCACCTAGGTCAATGGCTGCTGTTGTAAAAGCGGCCCGGGTTCTAGTAGAAGTCTTTTCAAACAAGAGAGCAATGTTTTTGCCTGCTAGATAGCGGTGTTCGATATTGCGTTTTTTGAGGTCTTTCAAGTGGGCTGATAGACCGATAAGGTATTCGAGCTCTGCTCGGCTAAAATCTTTTTCTGCTAGAAAACTACGTCCTTGAAATAGGGAATGTGTCATGATAACCTCTTTCTAATACTTCGTCCTAAGGGACTTGGCCAAGTATAATCTGTCTATCTATCAGAAGGATGAGGAAGTCAAATTTCTTCGCGTTCAAACGGCATAGACATGCAACGAGGTCCACCACGGCCACGTACCAATTCCCTTCCGCGAATCTTAATGAGGCGAAGACCGTATTCTTCCAGTTTCTTATTGGTAACGGTATTTCGTTCATAAACGACTACCACACCTGGTGCGATTGCAAGGGTGTTAGAACCGTCATTCCATTGTTCACGAGCAGCAGCAACGATGTTTCCGTCCCCACATGGGATGAGGGTTACCTTCTCAACACCGAGGTTTTGGGCAAGGAGTTCTGCTAGATCGCCTTTTTCTTCGACGATTTGCAATTCTTCATTTTCATAGGTCACAGAGAAGACTCGGAGGTTGCCTTGGATTTCTGGGTGGATAGTAAATTTATCGTAGTCCACCATAGTAAAGACAGTATCCAAGTGCATGAACTTACGGCTGTTTGAGAATTCAAAGGCCAATACTTTTTTGAAGCCAACATTTTTCTTGAAGATGTTAACAAGTAGTTTTTCTATAGATGCAGCATCTGTCCGTTGAGAAATACCTACAGCTAGAACATCTTTAGAGAGAACAAGTTCATCGCCTCCTTCGATGCGTGTCGTTTCTTCGCGATTGTAGATCAAATCAAGGCCACCGTAAACTGGGTGGTATTTAAAGATGTATTTACCGTAGAGGGTCTCGCGATTGCGGGTGTCGGCATACATATGGTTGAGTGATACAGCATGCCCGATTGTGGCAAATGGATCGCGAGTGAAGTAGAGGTTGGGCATGGGGTCGATAGCAAATGGATAATCTGACTCAACTAAGTCGGTCAATCCTTTTGCTGATTCAGGGATTTCAGGGAGTTCTGTTTTTTGAACCCCAGCCATGGTTTTTTCGATCAATTCGAGATTGTCCTCTATGTCTTGGAGGAGCTTGCGAATTGCAATCTTAGTTTGGCGGCCACGGATGTTGGCTTCGTCTAAATATTCCTCGATGAATTGATTTCGGATTTCTGGAGTAGTCAATGATTCAGCAGCCAGTTGCTCTAGGTAAAGGACTTCGACTCCTTCGTCACGAAGTGCCTGAGCAAAAGCGTCGTGCTCACTCTGGGCGTCCGCTAAAAATGGGATGTCATCAAAGAGTAGCCTCTCGAGGTGGTCCGGCATTAAGTTTTCCAACTCTCTGCCCGGACGATGCAACATAACTTTTTTCAGTTTCCCAATTTCTGAGAATACCTGAATTGGATGTGAAGACATGTGGTTTCCTCCTTTAAAATTTTGCTTCGATACCTTTTTGATACCGCTTACATGTTCGTTATAACACAAACAATAATGTTTGTCAAGGACGAAAATATAGAGAAAATTTCGACAAAACATGGTTTTTATAGTGTTTTATGTTAATATGCAGTAGGGGATAGAAAACAAAGATAAAATGGATATACATACAATAAAACAAATAGAAAAATTTTTAAAATTTTATGATTAGAGATGAAAAAATTACTTTCATACATAGAATTAATAAGGGATTCGGCTGAGGTTGTAATTGAAAGAATGATGGTAAATTATATGAAATCTATCTGAAAGCCTTTCTTTTGAATGGCATAAAATGTATATTGTACAAATTATAGAATCTTTTATGAGTATTTAGGAAGACAGCCTTGTCTTATTGACGGTACCTAGATTTTTTGTTATAGTCAACGAGGTAACAACTAGGAAGAAGGGTTTATTCACAAGTTGTGGATAAGTCTGGGGAGAGCAGGACGTTCAGCTAATATCCTAGAGGGGTCTTGATAATAGTACCGGCAACTAGTGACTGGCCAGCTTTCTAGTAGAAATCCTAGTGCAGTGGGGATTTGAGCAGAGTTTGCTGAAGGTGATAGGTTCAAAGTCAAAGAGCTAGAGTCTAGAAAAACTAGTTTTTAGGCATGTTTTCTTATCCACAATCTGTGGATAACTTTATGAACAAGAGAAAGAGATACGAGATGATGACGAAAATAAAACCACATGGACCATTACCAAGTCAGGCCCAGCTGGATTATTTAGAGGATGAACTAGCTGCCTTTATCCATTTTGGCCCCAATACCTTTTATGACCAAGAATGGGGAAGTGGGCAAGAGGATCCCAAGCGTTTTAACCCGACCAAGTTGGATGCGCGTGAATGGGTTCGGGTACTCAAAGAAACGGGTTTTAAAAAGCTGATTTTGGTGGTCAAACACCACGATGGTTTTGTGCTCTACCCGACAGCCCATACAGATTATTCGGTCAAGGCTAGCCCTTGGAGGGATGGAAAGGGGGACTTGCTCCTTGAGGTTTCCCAAGCTGCGACTGAGTTTGACATGGATTTGGGAGTGTATTTGTCTCCTTGGGATGCTCACAGTCCCCTCTATCACATGGACCGAGAAGCGGACTACAATGCCTACTATCTGGCTCAATTGAAGGAAATTTTGTCAAATCCTGCCTATGGGAATGTCGGGAAGTTCGCTGAGGTGTGGATGGATGGTGCTCGAGGCGAAGGGGCCCAGAAGGTCAACTATGAGTTTGTGACTTGGTTTGAAACCATTCGTGACTTGCAGGGCGATTGTTTGATTTTCTCAACTGAAGGGACCAGTATTCGCTGGATTGGGAATGAACGAGGCTATGCAGGGGATCCCTTGTGGCAAAAAGTCAAGCCCGATCAGTTGGGGACCGAGGCTGCATTAGATTATTTACAGCACGGTGATCCCTCAGGTACACTGTTTTCAATCGGTGAGGCAGATGTTTCCCTTCGGCCGGGTTGGTTTTACCATGAGGATCAGGATCCCAAGTCTCTTGAGGAATTGATCGAAATCTACTTTCACTCAGTGGGGCGGGGAACTCCACTCTTGCTTAATATCCCACCGAACCAAGATGGCCTCTTTGGCGAAAAGGATATCCAGCGTCTCTATGAATTTGCTGCCTATCGTGACACACTCTATAGGGAAGATTTAGCTCTGGGAGCCAAGGTATCTGGCCCTGCTCTATCACCATACTTTGCTTGTCATCATCTGACAGATGGACTGGAGGCTAGTTCTTGGGCAAGTGATGCAGAGTTGCCAATCCAATTAGAGCTCGATTTAGGATCACCTAAAACTTTTGATGTGATTGAGTTAAGAGAAGATTTGAAGTTGGGGCAACGCATCGCTGCTTTCCATGTTCAGATAGAGTTGGATGGTGCCTGGCAGGAGTTTGGATCCGGCTATACTGTTGGCTACAAACGTCTTTTACGAGGATCAGTCGTTGAGGCGCAGAAGATTCGTGTCATCATTACAGAGGCCCAGAATTTGCCTTTGTTAACTAAGATTTCTCTCTATAAAACTCCTACTTTGTCGAAAAAAGAAGCTGTTCAGCAACTAGAGTTCTCAGAAAAAAGTCTAGCTGTGACCAAGGGAGAAAATGTCCACTTTACAGTGAAGCGAAGAGAATCTAATAGTCCTTTGGAAGCTAAGATTTCGATTCAACCAGGGACGGGTGTGCATGGTGTCGCTTATCGGGACGAGATTCAAGTCCTTGCGTTTCAAGTTGGCGAGACTGAAAAAAAGCTAACGCTACCAACCTTGTATTTTGCAGGAGATAAAAGCTTAGATTTTTATCTGAATCTGACGGTAGATGGGCAGCTGGTTGACCAGCTTCAGGTCCAAGTTTCATAAAAGAAGAACCTTTGCGCGATGCAAAGGTTCTTTTGGTTATGAGTGACTTGGCAACCAGCTGAGAGTGAAGGTCAGTTGCTCAGCTTTCAAGAGGTCTTGGTGTTGTATGCTAGATACTGGCACCTTGTCCAGTCGGCATTCTTTGACAAAGTTGAAGTGGTTGTAGTTTAGCTCGGCATGGATATCCAGCCATTTATTTTCCTTAGCTAGGTAGATACGGAGATGGTCAAAGAGAGGGATTCCGAGATCGTAGCTGGGTTTGCCTGGACAGGTTGGATAGAATCCGAGAGCTGACCAGATGTACCAAGCCGAGAGGCTGCCATTGTCCTCATCGCCAGGATAGGCTTCCCAGCTTGGGTGAAAGGCTTTCTGACGCAAGGTTTTGATGAGTAGAGCAGTATAGTCAGGGTAGTCGCTGTAGCGGAAGAGATAAGGAATGTGGAAGCTAGGCTGGTTGGAAATGGCGATTTGCCCAAAAGGAGCGGTAGCCATCTCGCTCATCTCGTGAATCTCGTAATCATAGCCAGTCGTCTCAAAGAGTGGAGCATCCTGACAGGCTTTCAATAGATAATTGCTGAAGGCTTCTTTTCCGCCCATAAGTTGGATTAAGCCTGGGATGTCGTGGAGGATGCCTAAAGTCGCTTGAATGGCAGAGCATTCGGCGTAGTCGCGTCCCCAACTATAAGGAGAGAAGTCGGGGCGGAAGTTGCCTTGGCTATCTCGCGCACGCATGTAGCCCGTCGCAGTGTCAAATAGATGGCGGTAATTTTGTGACGAAGTTCTATAAGTTTCCGCGATGTCATTCTGACCAAGCTTTTCGGCACAGCTAGCGATGCAAAAATCACTATAGGCATAGTCTAGGGTATGGCTGACACTTTCGTAGTGGTCGGTAGAGAGGTAGCCAAGTTCTTGGTATTGGGCTAGTCCGTGGCGACCATTGATGCCGAGAGGGTCGGACTTGCTGGCTGTTTCAAGCATGGCCTGGAGGAGTTCTTCTTCTAGGTCGGGGGCCATGTCCTTGCAGGCGCTATCTGCGATAATGCCATCTAGCAGGGTACCAGGCATCATGCCACGTTCATCTGGGGCCAGCCATTTTGGCAGGAAACCAGTATCGCGGTAGCTATTGAGAAAGCCTTCTAAAAAGAGACGATAGTGTTCCGGTATGATAAGGGCAAAAAGTGGGAAGGTGGTGCGAAAGGTATCCCAGAAGCCATTGTTGCTAAAGAGGACACCGGGCTTGACAGTACCAGTAGCCAGATCCATGTGGATGGCTTGCCCTGATTCATCAATCTCATAAAAAGTCTGTGGGAAGAGGAAGAGTCTGTAGAGGCAGTGGTCAAAGAAGGTTCGGTCAGCTTCCCCTGTCTCCACGATATCAAAACGGTGGAGGAGATTTTCCCAGTTTGCTTGGGCATTTGCTTTACAGCTATCAAAGTCCGTTTGAGGTAGATTAAATAGCGCTTGAGAAGGAGAAATAAAGGAAGTCGCTAGTTGAATCTCGGCATGGCTATCTGCGAAGTCAATCCGCCAGTCTCCGTTTTCTTGGTTGACAGCAAGAATATCCGTATTTATTTGTAGGGCGGTGAAGAGTATCAGTGGATTTTTATTGGTCTCTGTTTTGCCTTCTTGTCTGAGGGCCAGAGTCCGCTTATCTACCTGCTCAATTGTTAAATCATCTGCTGCATTAAGATAGAGGGAGAGAGCCTTACCTTGCTTTTGCTCTAGGCGAATAGAAGCGCCATAGCAAGTCGGTGTGAGCTGGGTTTCAATCTGATAGCGCAGAGAAAAGAGTTTCAAATAGTGAGGCTGGAAGCAAGCTTTATCTATATCATAAGAAGACTGGCGGTGAAAGAGACTGTCTCCCCCAAGCTGACCTGTGACAGGTGTCAGAAGGAGCCATGAGTAGTCCCCAATCCAAGGGCTGGGCTGGTGGGTTAAGCGAATCCCCTGAAAGATGGGCAGATGCGGATCGAAGAACCAAGCTCCCTCCTGATCACTGGTCTGGGGCACAAAATAATTCATCCCAAAAGGCACGCCTGTGTATGGTAGGGTATTTCCCCGAGAGAAGACATGCTTGCTAGCAGTACCAAAGCGGGTATCGATGGTTTCAAGTAGTGGTTTCATAAACTAACTTTCTGTAAACGTTTTTGTATACAGTATAACACAAAAATAAAGGAAGACAGCTAAAAGTTAAAATAAGTGCATAAATATCTAAATAAGATTTACAAACATACTCTTTTCTGTTAGAATAAGGCTAAGAAAGGAGATTATTATGAGTGAATTTGAAAAGAATCCAGCCAATGACGAATCGGTAGAAAAGGTGACGGAGCAGACTCCCGAACTGACAGAAATAATTGAGCAAGGTCACAAAGAAGATCAGCCTAACATTGAGGAAGAATCGAAAGGTGATCAAGTGGTAGAACCGAAGCAAGAAGGAATCAGCCTTCAAACCTTATTGCAAACAAAGCGCAAGGAAATCATTGCTGTTCTTGCTATTGTTGCCCTTGCGATTGTCGCTTTCGTTGGCTACAACATTTATGACTCACAACCAAAGAGTATTATAGACGAGGTAAAGGTCCAGTTTTCGGGATATGAAGAAACTGGGAAGTTGACTTATAACAGCGAAGAAATCGCATCTAAAATTGAAGAATTGTCTTATCGAAAGGCTGGATTTAACAATAATCAAGCGAAAGCGTTGGCTCAAAAAGATCCTGTAGCTTATTCGGAAGTGAATAGAGATCCGAGACTAGCAACCATGTTACAAAAAGCTGAAGTGATGATTATGAGCGTCCAATTTAATTTCGATCGGACTAGTGAACTTAAAAATGGTGATGAGGTTACCTTTACAATCACAACGAATTCTCAAAGTGCAGCAGTCAAGGCAGAAAAGAAAACATTTAAGGTTGCTGACTTAAAAGAGTATGAGAAAGTATCAACAGCGGATTTGCTCAAAGAAACTCCTGTTACATTTACTGGATTTAATGGGTATGGCATAGCGTCCATTACAGAAAATCCGAATAAAGATGGCTATTTCAACTTTGAAGATAACAAACGTCCGACTAACTTGAAAAATGGAGATACAGTTACTCTTACTGTTAGTGTGACTTATATCAATGAGTTAAAATCAAAAGGAAAAGTTGTTGACAACAACAAGGTCGAGGTGACGGTTGAAGGTTTGAAGGACCTAAAAGATGTGAAGAACTTTGCGGATCTTTTGAAAAAGAATGATGACTATAGTAAGTCTGAACATCAAAATAGCTCCTTTAGCACCTACACTTTAGAGCCGCAAGGCAGTTATTTGAAAGTCATCCCAGAAGAGAACAAAAAATCAAATGGAAAAATTTCTTTGATTACAGTCTATAAAGTGACTTGGTCAAGTGGTGAATCAAAAGCAACTCGTTATAAATATTATGGTTATCAAGCTTACCTTTTGAAAGATGGCAATCTAGATCTTGATACGGCATCTAAGGTATCAAGCTGGGGATCAAAAGATTTAGAGGGTCTAAAAGCAGAACTGGCTACCGAAGGTTATAAGGTTTTCGAAGAAAAGAAAAGTGAATAGAAAAGTTGGGGGAGAGTCCCAACTTTTTTTCATAAGTTTGTTTCAAAACGACTTTAGTTTGTGTATATCTTTTAGGGGTGATTTTTTTTATACTGAACATGAAACTTGTTTGAAAGAGGAAATTGCACGATGATTTATTCGAAAGAAATTGTTAGAAAATGGCTAGACGAAGTAGCAGAGCGGGCTAAGGACCATCCGGAGTGGGTGGATGTCTTCGAGCGTTGCTATACTGACACCTTGGACAATACGGTCGAGATTCTAGAAGATGGTTCAACTTTTGTATTGACAGGGGATATTCCTGCCATGTGGCTTCGGGATTCGACGGCCCAACTAAGACCCTACCTTCATGTGGCTAAAAGAGATTCTCTCTTACGTCAGACCATTGCAGGTTTGGTCAAGCGCCAGATGACCTTGATCCTCAAGGATCCCTATGCCAACTCCTTTAACATTGAGGAGAACTGGAAGGGTCACCATGAGACCGACCACACAGATCTTAACGGCTGGATTTGGGAACGCAAGTACGAGGTGGACTCGCTTTGCTATCCTTTACAGTTGGCCTATCTCCTTTGGCAAGAGACTGGCGAGACCAGTCAGTTTGATGAGACTTTTGTCGCAGCGACCAAGGAAATTCTTCACCTCTGGACAGTGGAACAAGACCACAAGAACTCTCCTTATCGTTTTGTTCGGGATACAGACCGCAAGGAAGATACCTTGGTAAATGATGGTTTTGGACCTGACTTTGCAGTGACAGGTATGACCTGGTCAGCCTTCCGTCCAAGTGATGACTGCTGTCAGTATAGCTATTTGATTCCGTCCAATATGTTTGCCGTAGTCGTATTGGGCTATGTGCAAGAAATCTTTGCAGAACTAGACCTAGCTGATAGCCAAAACATCATGGCAGACGCTAACCGTCTCCAAGTAGAGATCCAAGAAGGAATCGAAAACTATGCTTACACCACTAATAGCAAGGGCGAAAAGATTTACGCCTTTGAAGTGGATGGTCTAGGAAATGCTAGCATCATGGATGATCCAAACGTACCAAGTCTACTGGCTGCTCCATATCTTGGTTACTGTGCGATTGATGATGAGGTTTACCAAGCCACACGTCGTACCATTCTAAGCCCTGAAAATCCATATTTCTACCAAGGTGAATATGCTAGTGGTCTCGGAAGCTCCCATACCTTCTATCGATATATCTGGCCGATTGCCCTTTCTATCCAAGGCTTGACAACAAGAGATAAGGCGGAGAAGAAATTCTTGCTCGATCAGCTGGTTGCCTGCGATGGGGGCACAGGTGTCATGCACGAAAGCTTCCACGTAGATGATCCAACGCTCTACTCTCGCGAATGGTTCTCATGGGCCAATATGATGTTCTGTGAGTTGGTCTTGGATTACTTGGATATCCGTTAAGGAGCACGCTTTCGCTCAACCGATTCTTGTCAGAATCACAAATTCACATTTAAAGCGTTAAAAATAAAAATTTAAGTTAGAATGAGGTTTTACTTCATGGAAAATGTTGTCGTACATATTATCTCACATAGTCACTGGGACCGTGAGTGGTACTTGCCTTTTGAAAGCCACCGGATGCAGTTGGTGGAGTTATTTGACAATCTTTTTGATCTCTTTGAAAATGACCCTGAGTTCAAGAGTTTCCACTTGGACGGCCAAACCATTGTCCTTGATGACTACTTGGAAATTCGCCCTGAAAATCGCGACAAAGTCCAAGGTTACATTGACGAAGGCAAGCTCAAAATTGGTCCCTTTTACATCTTGCAGGATGATTACTTGATTTCAAGTGAAGCCAACGTCCGCAATACCTTGATTGGTCAAGCAGAATGTGCAAAATGGGGCAAATCAACCCAGATTGGTTACTTCCCAGATACCTTTGGAAATATGGGACAAGCGCCTCAAATCCTTCAAAAATCAGGCATTCATGTAGCAGCCTTTGGGCGTGGTGTCAAGCCGATTGGATTTGACAACCAAGTCCTCGAAGATGAGCAGTTTACTTCCCAGTTTTCAGAAATGTACTGGCAGGGTGCAGACGGAAGTCGTGTTCTCGGTATCCTCTTTGCCAACTGGTATAGTAATGGGAATGAAATCCCTGTTGATAAGGATGAAGCCCTGGCCTTCTGGAAACAAAAATTGTCAGATGTGCGTGATTACGCTTCAACCAACCAATGGTTGATGATGAACGGATGTGACCACCAGCCTGTACAGCGCAATCTGAGTGAAGCTATTCGTGTGGCCAATGAACTCTTCCCAGATGTGACTTTTGTTCATAGTTCATTTGACGACTATGTCCATGCAGTAGAAAGTGCCCTACCAGAGCAGTTATCAACGGTTACAGGTGAGTTGACAAGTCAGGAAACAGATGGCTGGTACACACTTGCCAACACTTCCTCTTCACGCATTTACCTTAAACAAGCCTTCCAAGAAAATAGCAACCTCCTAGAACAAGTAGTGGAGCCATTAACTGTCATCACTGGTGGGCACAACCATAAGGACCAGTTGACCTATGCTTGGAAAGTTCTTCTACAAAATGCTCCGCATGACAGTATCTGCGGCTGTAGTGTGGACGAGGTTCACCGTGAGATGGAGACACGTTTTGCCAAGATCAACCAAGTTGGAAACTTCGTTAAGACAAACCTTCTCAACGAGTGGAAGGGTAAAATCGCAACCCAGGAAGCGCAAAGCGACCATCTCTTTACCGTCATTAACACAGGTTTGCATGACAAGGTTGATACGGTCAGCACCGTGATTGATGTGGCGACTTGTGATTTCAAGGAATTACACCCAACAGAAGGCTATAAGAAGATGGCAGCCTTGACCTTGCCAAGCTACCGTGTCGAAGACTTGGAAGGGCATGCTGTAGAAGCGAAAATCGAAGATTTGGGAGCTAATTTTGAGTATGATTTGCCAAAAGACAAGTTCCGTCAGGCTCGTATCGCTCGACAAGTGCGCGTGACAGTACCTGTTCATCTAGCACCACTTTCTTGGACAACCTTCCAATTGCTCGAAGGAGAACAAGAACACCGTGACGGTATTTACCAAAACGGAGTGATTGATACGCCATTTGTAACGGTCAGTGTGGATGAAACTATCACAGTCTACGACAAGACAACTCATGAAGCTTATGAAGATGTTATTCGCTTTGAAGACCGTGGTGACATCGGAAATGAGTACATCTATTTCCAACCAAAAGGAACAGAGCCTATCTATGCAGAGCTTAAGGGCTATGAGGTCTTGGAAAATACAGCTCGTTTTGCCAAGATTTTGCTCAAGCATGAATTGACAATTCCAGTAAGTGCAGATGAAAAGCTGGATGCGGAACAAAGAGGCATTATCGAGTTTATGACGCGTGAAGCTGGACGCTCAGAAGAATTGACAAGCATTCTTCTTGAAACAGAGATGACCGTCTTTGTTGACAATCCACAAATTCGTTTCAAGACTCGCTTTACTAACACAGCCAAGGACCACCGGATCCGTCTCTTGGTTAAGACTCATAACACTCGTCCAAGCAATGACTCTGAAAGCATCTATGAGGTGGTGACACGACCAAATAAACCAGCGGCTTCTTGGGAAAATCCTGAAAATCCTCAACACCAACAAGCCTTCGTCAGCCTTTATGATGATGAAAAAGGGGTGACAGTGGCTAATAAAGGATTGCACGAGTATGAAATCCTTGGAGACGATACCATTGCTGTGACCATTCTTCGTGCCTCAGGTGAGCTAGGTGACTGGGGTTACTTCCCGACACCAGAGGCTCAGTGCTTGCGTGAGTTTGAAGTCGAGTTTGCTCTCGAATGCCACCAAGCAGGGGAACGCTTCTCAGCCTTCCGTCGTGCCAAAGCCTTCCAAACACCATTCACTAGTCTTCAAGTTGCTAAACAAGAAGGAAGTGTGGCAGCGACTGGTAGCCTCTTGAGTCATGCGGCGCTCAGCTTGCCACAAGTCTGCCCGACAGCCTTTAAGGTAGCTGAAAATGAAGAAGGATATGTACTTCGTTACTACAATATGAGTCAAGAAAATGTGCGTATATCAGAACACCAACAAACTATTTTGGACTTGCTTGAGCGACCATATCCCGTTCATTCAGGACTCTTAGCGCCACAAGAAATTCGCACAGAATTGATCAAAAAAGAAGACATTTAACAATTTTAAAGTGTTTGATAACTAATACTATGAGATAGAAAGGAGGGGCGAAAGAGTAAGGACTAACTACTGCTTCGCCCCTTTTTACGGTAAAGAACAATGACCATTGCAACCATTGATATCGGAGGGACTGGGATTAAGTTTGCCAGTCTGACTCCTGATGGAAAAATACTAGATAAGACAAGTACACCGACACCAGAAACCCTAGAAGATTTACTGGCATGGCTAGACCAACGTCTGTCGGAGAAAGATTATAAGGGCATTGCTATGAGCGTTCCAGGCGCGGTCAATCAAGAAACAGGTGTGATTGAGGGGATTAGTGCTGTGCCATACATCCATGGCTTTTCTTGGTATGAAGCTCTTGTCCATCACAAGCTACCCGTCCATCTAGAAAATGATGCCAACTGTGTTGGACTTAGTGAACTGCTGGCTCACCTAGAGATTGAAAATGCAGCCTGTGTCGTGATTGGGACAGGAATTGGCGGAGCTATGATAATCAATGGCAAACTTCACCGTGGTCGCCACGGCTTAGGTGGTGAGTTTGGCTATATGACAACCATTGAACCAGCTGAAAAACTCAACAACTGGTCTCTACTAGCCTCTACAGGAAACATGGTTCGCTACGTAATTGAAAAATCTGGTCAGACTGACTGGGATGGTCGCAAGATTTACCAAGAAGCTGCAGCAGGCAATGCCCTTTGCCAAGAAGCCATTGAGCGCATGAACCGAAATCTGGCGCAAGGACTGCTCAATATCCAGTATCTCATTGACCCGGATGTCATTAGTCTGGGAGGATCTATCAGTCAGAACCCTGATTTTATCCAAGGTGTCAAGAAGGCTGTCGATAACTTTGTCGAGACCTACGAAGAATACACGGTCGCACCAGTTATCCAAGCTTGCACCTATCATGCAGATGCCAATCTCTATGGTGCCCTTGTCAACTGGCTGCAGGAGGAAAATCAATGGTAATTTTTACAGGACTTAGTCCCAAACAAGAGCAAGCATTAGAGTTGCTTAAAAAGCATATTTCGCTAGCAGATGTAGAGGTAGCAGTCGCTCAGTCTGACCAAGCCTCTATCTCTATCAAGGGTGAGGGAGGCCACTATCAACTGACTTATCGCAAACCTCACCAACTCTATCGCGCCTTGTCTTTATTAGCAACAGCTCTAGTAAAAGGTGACAAAGTAGCGATTGAAGAACAAGCTGCTTATGAAGATTTAGCCTACATGGCAGACTGTTCGCGAAATGCGGTGCTGAATGTGGCTTCTGCCAAGCAGATGATTGAGGTCTTGGCACTCATGGGCTACTCAACATTTGAGCTTTATATGGAAGACACTTATCGGATTGAGGGGCAGCCTTATTTTGGTTATTTCCGTGGGGCTTATTCAGCTGAAGAGTTGCAGGAAATCGAAGCCTATGCCCAGCAGTTTGATATGACCTTTGTGCCTTGTATCCAGACCTTGGCCCACTTATCAGCCTTCGTCAAATGGGGTGTTAAGGAAGTGCAGGAACTCCGTGATGTAGAGGACATTCTCCTTATTGGCGAAGAAAAGGTTTATGACCTGATTGATGGCATGTTTGCCACTCTATCTAAACTGCAGACTCGCAAGGTCAATATCGGGATGGACGAAGCCCACTTGGTTGGCTTGGGACGCTACCTCATCTTAAACGGTGTTGTGGACCGTAGTCTTCTCATGTGCCAACACTTGGAGCGCGTGCTGGATATTGCAGACAAGTATGGTTTCCACTGCCAGATGTGGAGTGATATGTTCTTTAAACTCATGTCAGCGGATGGCCAGTACGATCGTGACGTGGAGATTCCAGAGGAAACTCGTGTCTACCTAGATCGTCTCAAAGACCGCGTGACTTTGGTTTATTGGGATTATTATCAGGATAGCGAAGAAAAGTACAATCGCAATTTCCGTAACCACCACAAGATTAGCCAAGATATTGCCTTTGCAGGTGGTGCTTGGAAGTGGATCGGTTTCACACCCAACAACCATTTCAGCCGTCTCATCGCTATCGAGGCCAATAAAGCCTGTCGTGTTAACCAGATTAAAGAAGTCATCGTGACGGGTTGGGGGGACAATGGTGGGGAAACTGCCCAGTTTTCTATTCTACCAAGTCTGCAAATCTGGGCAGAACTCAGCTACCGCAATGACCTCGATCGTTTGTCTGCCCACTTCAAGACCAATACAGGTCTATCAGTTGAGAACTTCATGCAGATTGACCTTGCCAACCTTTTGCCAGACCTACCAGGCAATCTCAGCGGGATCAATCCCAACCGCTATGTCTTTTATCAGGATGTTCTCTGTCCGATTCTTGATCGACACATGACACCTGAACAGGACAAGCCCCACTTTGCCCAAGCTGCTGAGATTCTGTCAGAAATTAAAGACAAAGCAGGCATCTACGCTTATCTCTTTGAAACTCAGGCTCAGTTGAATGCTATTTTAAGTAGTAAGGTTGATGTTGGACGACGCATTCGTGAAACTTATAAAGTCGGTAACAAAGTCAGCTTGCAGCAAATCGCCAGAGAAGAATTACCAAAACTCAGAAGTGAGATTGAAACCTTCCACAAACTCTTTAGCCACCAATGGTTGAAAGAAAACAAGGTCTTTGGTTTGGATACGGTCGATATCCGTATGGGTGGACTCTTGCAAAGGATCAAGCGAGCAGAAAGTCGCATCGAGGCTTATCTGGCAGGTCAGATTGACCGCATTGAAGAATTAGAAGTCGAAATCCTTCCATTTAACGATTTTTATGGAGACAAGGACTTTACAGCCACAACAGCCAACCAGTGGCACACCATTGCAACAGCATCGACGATTTATACGACCTAAGAGTAGAATATTGACAAGCATCTTCTTTTCATAAAGAAGATGTTTTTGCTTAAATATCATCTTGAAGATAGAAAAAATATAATGAACAGGGAGATTTAATAAGATAACATATGCAATGCAACGTTCACTTAAATCCCTTATAGAACAAGGTTTTTATTAAACTGGATAGAGGGATTTCAACCGTATCAGTTGAATTATCTGGAGTCAAAATGTATACTATAGAGTAGAGGATTCCTATGCATAGAGGTTGTAAAAGTCAATCTCTAATAAAATAAGCATATGCCAAACTTAGAAAGGAATATAGAAATTGAAAAGTTTTAAAATTTACAAGGGAAGACATGAAAAATTTTCTCTAAGAAAGAAAAATGTTGGACTTGTTTCGATTGCAATTGCTAGCTTGGCGATATATGGAGTAGCGCTTGGCACACCAACTGTCCAAGCAGATGAAAACAACAATCTGAGCAGTCTAGTAGAGACTAGCTCGACAACTGATGTGAAATCAGAAAATAATAGTGAACAACCAGCAGTGGTGGAGCCAGAGAAAGTAGCTTCAACCACAGAAGTTAAGGAAACAGAAAAAGCTGCTAGTCCAGCACCAACTGTTGAACAAGCAGAAAAGAAAGTGTCAGTTTCAAAAACTGCCCCTGAAGTGGAAGGAGCAGACAAAAAATCCGTAGCGCCTTCAAACTCGACGGCAGTCGCAAAAGAAAATCCAGCACCTGTTGAGTCTAAGCCAGTTGAAAAGTCTGCTGATGGGCAAACAACAGCTACTCCTCGTTCGACTGCTCCGGTACGTACGCGCAGAAGTTTGCAACAAAACCCAACTCAAATATCGAATTTTTCAGTAACGGTTACGACAAAAGATGGAACAAGCATGAATTCTGGAGATGAAAAGGTTTTGTCAAATCAAGAAATAGCTTTTGACCAAATTCATATGAAGTTCACGCTTACTCAAGATGGTACGTTAAATGCTGGTTCAAAAATTCGCATACCAGTTAAATTAACAAATAATGCGTATGGTGCCTATTATTCAAATCTTGGTTCTGGAACAGAAGAACCAATAAATGGAGTTGGAACAATTAAATTTGATTATTCTAACCCAAATAATCTGGCTTATGTAATCACTTTAAATAATAACTTTTCAGGACAAAAGATTGTTGAAATTACCCAAAAAGCAGCAACTATTGGGAAATTTACAGCAAAATCAAGTTATGAAAATATTATTTTAGAAATAAATGGCAATAAGTTTACTTTTAAACCAACACCAAGAACATTTGAGAAAGCTCAGGCGCCTTTTGCTGTTTATAATAGTGCAAGTAGCGATAGAGCAAATTCAATAAAAATAGGCACTTCAACTGGGGATGCAAATTATTATAATAATTTATTATCAAGCGATGGTACAAACTCTGGACAAACAGGAATTCCAAATGGTGATATCATTTCTATCCATCGTATAAAACCAGATAATGGGTCAAAAATTGTTAGTATCAAACCAGACCTTAAAAGATATACTTCTACTTTAGCAATTAGTGAGGATGGGAAATATCTTGTTAAAGGAGATACTTCAACTTCTATTAGCATCAATTCAGACCCAGATAATAAATTAGTTGAACTGCCAGCAAATTCAACTGATGAAGAGATTGTTACTGCATTAAAACAGGCTGGTAAAAACTCTTCGGTTGTTATTGATAATGGAGATGGGACCTACACAGTTGCTATCAATTTAGGAAAAATGACAGGAAATGGCGCTACTACCTATCATGATATTTGGCCAACTGACGACTATGCTCAAATGGGCGATAAGTATCAAGAAATTAATAGAACAGAAGAGGTTAACAGAAAAGTTAGTAGTATTTTAAAAAATGCTAACGTTATTCAAGGTACAGGTCATTCAACTCGGATTACTTTTGCGGATTCATCAATTAAAAATGCTCTAGGTGAAGGGTCTAAGAGTTTTAGTTATAGTGTTGATGACAATGGTACTATAAAAAAGATAAAAGAGGAAAAGCTTTCTGCGAAAACAACTCCATCCGTTGCGCGTGCTGTAGGTCAGAAGAAGATTACAGTACACTATGTTGATACAAATGGTAAGGAGTTAGAAACTCGAGACTTTAAGTATGGCTATCCAGCAGGAGCAATGGCCCCTCAAACACCTGATTATCAAGCCACTCCAAAAACAATTACGGGTTATACTCTGGTAAAAGCTGATACAGTAATCAATGCGTATGGCTCACAGTTAAAAGAAGCCAAGCCGATTCCATTCATCAATGAGGATCAAAATTTTTATTATGTGTACTCAGTCAAACAATCCCATGCCAAAGTCAAATACATTGACGATGACGTTGAGGGAGGAAAGATTCTTGAAACGAAAGAACTGATCGGTGCATATAATACTACCGATTCTTATCGAACAGCTCCCACTATTAAGAAATATACTGATCAAAATTATGAACTTGTTTCAGATAATTATCCAGCAGAAGGTGTGACTTATACAGATCAAGATCAAATCTTTGAAGTTCATTTGAAACACAAAAAGACATCAGTAGCAGAAGAAAAGACTGTTAAGGAAACTATCCATTATACCTATGATGATGGTGCAACAGCAGCTCCAGACCATACTAGTAGCTTAAAATTCACTAGAACAGCAACAACTGACCTTGTTACAAATATTACAACTGGGGACTGGACAGCGGAAAATGGAACAAGTTTTGCAGCTATAACATCGCCAACAATCAAAGGATATACTCCAGATTTAGCGGAGGTTCCAGCGGTTGACAACATTACTGCTGATAGTCCAAATATCGAAAAGACAGTAGTTTATACAGCTAATGCAGCTAGTGCAAAGGTAATTTATATCGATGACACAACAGGCGAAACGCTTGAAACTAAGGATTTGAATGGACTTTATGGTCAGACTGATCCATATCAAACAGCTACCACTATTAAGAAATATACTGATCAAAATTATGAACTTGTTTCAGATAATTATCCAGCAAATGGTGTGACTTACAACGAAATTCTTCAAACCTTTGAAGTTCATCTACGTCATAAGGTAGCTGCAGTTCAAGAAACAAAGATAGTCACAGAGACCATCAAGTATGTTTATGAAGATAACACGCAGGCAGCGGCTACTAAGGTTCAGACTTTGGACTTTGAGCGGATTAACACCAAGGATCTGGTGACTAATAATATTGTCCATAAGGGTTCTTGGACACCATCTACCGGAACCTTCCCAGAGGTAGTTTCTCCAAAGGTTGAGGGTTATACACCAGATAAGGCAACTGTAGCAGCCGTTGAACTGATTACGGGAGATAGCGCAGATATTGAAGAAACGGTTACCTATAAAGCAGATAAGCAAAAAGTAACCTATACCATCATTGACGACACTGCTCAAAAAACGCTGAAAGACAAGGAAGTACTTACCAGCGGAGGCTCTGATACTCCTCTTTCAGATAGTGCCCGAGAAAAATATGATTTAATGGTGAATGCTTATCTAGCTCAAGGTTATGAATTGGTTTCGAAAGACCAGCTTCCAGCTAAGTTTGACCTTGATAGTAGCCGCGATCAAAATGTAGTTGTTCACTTGAAGCATGGTACCACTGATAGCCAAGAAAGCAAGGATGTAAACTTGACTGTTCGTTACCACGGTGCCGGTGACCAGACACCAGAAGACAAGGTGCAAA
>CAJNCP010000009.1 GCA_905221295.1 bacterium
AAATGTAATGGTTCCATATGATTCTTTCTAATGATGGTTTGGTCGCTTTTCATTATAGGTCTTATGGGACTTTTTTTCTACAACAAAATAGGCTCCATAATATCCATAGGGAATTTACCCACTACAAATATTATAGAGCCTTTTTTTCTAGGTCCTCAGACTGATTTTTAGCACTCTTTATAAAAGAGTGCTAATTTTTTGAGTTTTTGTCTTGACATTCTCTTTTAAGGGTGTATAATAGAATCATGAGTTAGCACTTGGGTGCATAGAGTGCTAATCGATCGGACAGAGAGGAGTGATGAGATGGTTACAGAGCGTCAGCAGGATATTTTAAATCTGATTATTGACATCTTTACCAAAACGCACGAACCTGTCGGATCCAAGGCGCTACAAGAGTCTATTAACTCTAGCAGTGCTACCATTCGTAATGATATGGCGGCTCTAGAAAAGCAAGGTTTGCTTGAGAAGGCTCATACTTCAAGTGGTCGGATGCCAAGTGTCGCGGGGTTTCAGTACTATGTGAAACATTCGCTTGCTTTTGACAGAATGGCTGAAAATGAGGTATACGAGATTGTCAAAGCCTTTGATCAGGAGTTCTTCAAACTGGAGGATATTCTGCAAGAGGCTGCCAATTTACTTACAGACCTGAGTGGCTGTACGGTAGTGGCTCTGGATGTTGAGCCGAGCAGGCAACGGTTGACAGCCTTTGATATCGTTGTTTTAGGACAACATACAGCCTTGGCAGTATTTACCCTAGACGAGTCCCGAACGGTTACCAGTCAATTTCTGATTCCAAGGAACTTCTTGCAGGAAGATTTGCTGAAACTGAAGGCAATCATTCAGGAACGTTTCCTCGGTCATACCGTTCTAGATATTCACTACAAGATTCGGACGGAGATCCCACAGATTATCCAGCGTTACTTTACAACAACGGACAATGTCATGGATCTCTTTGAACACATTTTTAAAGAAATGTTCAACGAAAACATTGTAGTGTCGGGCAAAGTCAATCTCTTGAATTTTGCCAATCTCGCAGCCTATCAGTTCTTTGACCAACCACAAAAGGTGGCTTTGGAGATTCGTGAGGGTCTGCATGAAGATCAAATGCAAAATGTCCGTGTTGCGGACAGTCAGGAATCCTGTCTAGCTGACTTGGCGGTGATTAGCAGTAAATTCCTCATTCCTTATCGAGGTTTTGGAATTCTAGCGATTATTGGTCCGGTCAATCTGGATTACCAGCAATTGGTCAACCAAGCCAATGTGGTCAATCGTGTTTTGACCATGAGATTGACAGATTTTTACCGCTACCTCAGCAGTAATCATTACGAAGTAAATTAATTTTGAAATCATTAAAGGAGGCGAAAATGGCCCAAGATAAAAAAAATGAAGAAATGAAAGAAGAGGAAGTTGTGGAAACAACTGAAGAAACAACTCCTGAGAAGTCTGAGTTGGACTTGGCAAATGAACGTGCGGATGAGTTTGAAAACAAATACCTTCGCGCTTATGCAGAAATGCAGAATATTCAACGCCGTGCCAATGAAGAACGTCAAAACTTGCAACGTTATCGTAGCCAAGATCTGGCAAAAGCAATTTTACCGTCGCTTGACAACTTAGAACGTGCACTTGCAGTTGAAGGATTGACAGACGATGTCAAAAAAGGATTGGAGATGGTGCAAGAGAGCTTGATTCACGCTTTGAAAGAAGAAGGAATCGAAGAAATTGTAGCTGACGGCGAATTTGACCATAACTATCATATGGCCATCCAAACTCTCCCAGCAGACGATGAACACCCAGCAGATACCATCGCACAAGTCTTCCAAAAAGGCTACAAACTCCATGACCGCATCCTACGCCCAGCCATGGTGGTAGTGTATAACTAAGATACAAAGCCCGTAAAAAGCTCATAGTAAAAATAGGAGATTGACGAAGTGTTCGATGAACACAAGTAAATCTATCTTTTTTACCCAGAGCTTAGGGCGTGTTCGATTAGGCAATTCTGACGGTTGCAACATACATAATAGAAAACTTGTCCGAAACGACACTAAACTATGAAGAAAGATAAAAAGCAAGCCGGAGGCTTGCAAGGAAGATATTTCCCGCCGTGGTGAAAGTTTCAGTAGCTTTTGCTACTGAAACAGGGGATTTTTGAGACGATAGGCTCAAAAATAAGTGATGAAATCCCGTAGGGAGTTGCTCACGTCCCCACCACTTAAGGGGAATATCAAAAAATCAAAATTCGAATTAAAATTTAAGGAGAAAAACACATGTCTAAAATTATCGGTATTGACTTAGGTACAACAAACTCAGCAGTTGCAGTTCTTGAAGGAACTGAAAGCAAAATCATCGCAAACCCAGAAGGAAACCGCACAACTCCATCTGTAGTGTCATTCAAAAACGGAGAAATCATCGTTGGTGACGCTGCAAAACGCCAAGCAGTCACAAACCCAGATACAGTAATCTCTATCAAATCTAAGATGGGAACTTCAGAAAAAGTTTCTGCTAACGGAAAAGAATATACTCCACAAGAAATCTCAGCTATGATTCTTCAATACTTGAAAGGCTACGCTGAAGAATACCTTGGTGAAAAAGTAACCAAAGCAGTTATCACAGTTCCAGCTTACTTTAACGACGCTCAACGTCAAGCAACTAAGGACGCTGGTAAAATCGCTGGTCTTGAAGTAGAACGTATCGTCAACGAACCAACTGCAGCAGCCCTTGCTTACGGTTTGGACAAGACTGACAAAGAAGAGAAAATCTTGGTATTCGACCTTGGTGGTGGTACATTTGACGTATCTATCCTTGAATTGGGTGACGGTGTCTTCGATGTATTGGCGACTGCAGGGGATAACAAACTCGGTGGTGACGACTTTGACCAAAAAATCATCAATCACATGATTGCAGAATTCAAGAAAGAAAATGGTATTGACTTGTCTACTGACAAGATGGCTCTTCAACGTTTGAAAGATGCGGCTGAAAAAGCGAAGAAAGACCTTTCTGGTGTAACTTCAACTCAAATCAGCTTGCCATTCATCACTGCTGGTGAATCTGGACCTCTTCACTTAGAAATGACCTTGACTCGTGCGAAATTTGACGATTTGACTCGTGATCTTGTTGAACGTACAAAAGTTCCAGTTCGTCAAGCCCTTTCAGATGCAGGTTTGAGCTTGTCAGAAATCGATGAAGTCATCCTTGTTGGTGGTTCAACTCGTATTCCAGCCGTTGTAGAAGCTGTAAAAGCTGAAACTGGTAAAGAACCAAACAAATCAGTAAACCCTGACGAAGTTGTTGCCATGGGTGCTGCCATCCAAGGTGGTGTCATTACTGGTGATGTTAAAGACGTTGTCCTTCTTGACGTAACGCCATTGTCACTTGGTATCGAAACAATGGGTGGAGTATTTACAAAACTTATCGATCGCAACACTACTATTCCAACATCTAAGTCACAAGTCTTCTCAACTGCAGCAGACAACCAACCAGCCGTTGATATCCATGTTCTTCAAGGTGAACGCCCAATGGCAGCAGATAACAAGACTCTTGGACGTTTCCAATTGACAGATATCCCAGCTGCACCTCGTGGTATTCCACAAATCGAAGTAACATTTGATATCGATAAGAACGGTATCGTGTCTGTTAAGGCTAAAGATCTTGGAACTCAAAAAGAACAAACAATTGTTATCCAATCTAACTCAGGTTTGACAGACGAAGAAATCGACCGCATGATGAAAGATGCAGAAGCAAATGCTGAAGCAGATAAGAAACGTAAGGAAGAAGTAGATCTTCGTAACGAAGTAGACCAAGCTATCTTTGCGACTGAAAAGACCATCAAGGAAACTGAAGGCAAAGGCTTCGATGCAGAACGTGATGCTGCCCAAGCTGCCCTTGATGACCTTAAAAAAGCTCAAGAAGACAACAACTTGGATGAAATGAAAGCAAAACTTGAAGTCTTGAACGAAAAAGCTCAAGGCCTTGCTGTTAAACTCTACGAACAAGCCGCAGCTGCTCAACAAGCTCAAGCAGGAGCAGAAGGCGCGCAAGCAACAGGAAATGCAGGCGATGATGTCGTAGACGGAGAGTTTACGGAGAAATAAAATAGTCCAGTGGATTGTTTTAGATTGTGATAATAGCAACTCGAAGTAAGTGGTGTCTAGTGGCTTATTTTAGCTATCGCTTAAAAGAAGGAGGAACGTATGCGAATTGGTGAAATGATTGATCAACTTGAGAATCAAGGATTAAAGATTGATATTTTTGCATACAAAGAGAAAGCAACAGTTTCAGTATTTTATTTAGATCATAAAAAAAGAGGAAATAAATTTATTGAGATTTATGGCAAGAAAGATAAATCTATAGATTTTCTTTATGAAAATATGGAAGCAGCAAAACAAGATTGTTATAAAAAATATGATGTTTCCATAGTGAAGTTTCATAAAGAAACAGTTTCGCCCACTTCTCTCCTAGGAGTTATTGAAAAAACGCGTGATGATGGGCCTATCACAAAACAAATAAAACTTGAGAACTGTAGCGACGAAGATTCTATTGAGGTTGCTGTTTCTAGTTACAATGTAGTCAAAGAGCTTTGTCAAATTAGAAAAAAATGATGTTCTAATTTCCATTTTTAAATGGTTAATTACTCAAGCTGAGAAGACAGAGGTTGCAACCCAGCCTCTGTTTTTCGGTAAAAAGGGACTAAACCCAATTTATTTGGGTTTTGTCTCATCAATACAAAAGAAAGGAACTGAACCCGACCTAAATCGTGGTTTCGTTCCGCAATATTAACAGAAAGGAATAAGGGTGTTCATAATTGAACTCGAGCGGAAAGCTTGGAAATTAGATAAACCTCCTAAGAAATCAGGATTTCTTGTCGGTTTCCTAAATTTCAGTCGCTTTCTGTTCGCTCTTAGTATCTTGTATGAACAATACTGAATTTTATGATCGTCTGGGGGTGTCAAAAAACGCTTCGGCAGACGAGATCAAAAAGGCTTATCGTAAGCTTTCGAAAAAATACCACCCAGATATCAACAAGGAGCCTGGCGCTGAGGAAAAATACAAGGAAGTTCAAGAAGCCTATGAGACTTTGAGTGATGACCAAAAACGTGCAGCCTACGACCAGTATGGGGCTGCGGGTGCCAACGGTGGCTTTGGTGGTGCTGGCGGTTTTGGTGGCTTTGACGGAGCAGGTGGCTTCGGTGGTTTTGAGGATATCTTCTCAAGTTTCTTTGGCGGAGGCGGAGCTTCGCGCAATCCAAACGCTCCTCGTCAAGGGGATGACCTCCAGTATCGTGTGAATTTGACTTTTGAAGAAGCTATCTTTGGAACGGAAAAAGAAGTTAAATACAATCGTGAAGCCAGCTGTCGTACATGTAATGGATCTGGTGCTAAACCAGGAACAAGTCCAGTCACTTGTGGACGCTGTCATGGCGCTGGTGTCATTAATGTCGATACGCAGACTCCGCTTGGTATGATGCGCCGCCAAGTAACCTGTGATGTCTGTCATGGTCGCGGAAAAGAAATTAAAGACCCATGTACAACTTGTCATGGAACAGGTCATGAAAAACAAGCTCATAGCGTCCATGTAAAAATCCCTGCTGGTGTGGAAACAGGCCAACAAATCCGCCTAGCGGGTCAAGGTGAAGCAGGCTTTAACGGTGGTCCTTATGGTGACTTGTACGTGGTGGTTTCAGTTGAAGCTAGTGATAAATTTGAACGTGAAGGAACAACCATTTTCTACAAGTTGAACCTTAATATTGTCCAAGCAGCCCTTGGAGATACTGTGGAAATTCCAACCGTGCATGGTGATGTCGAATTGGTCATCCCAGAAGGAACTCAGACTGGCAAGAAATTCCGTCTACGTGGTAAGGGAGCACCGAGCCTTCGTGGTGGTGCTGTTGGTGACCAATACGTAACCGTTAATGTCGTAACTCCGACAGGCTTGAACGATCGCCAAAAAGCAGCGCTTAAAGAATTCGCAGCCGCAGGTGACTTGAAAGTCAATCCAAAGAAAAAAGGTTTCTTTGACCATATAAAAGATGCCTTTGAAGGAGAATAAAGTAAAAAGAGCCGATTGGCTCTTTTTGTGTTGTCTTGGAAAAATTAGCGTCAGAAAATCATTTTCCAGTTAGTCTACTATTTATACTTTTGAATGAGCAAGCCAGCTGCATCCATGTCCTGAATGAGTTGCTTGATTTTCGCTTCTTTGCCAGGCTTAACGGTGACGGTATCAATGTGGTTGATCGCCGAGTTATCCTGAATATCCACCAAGGTTAAAGCTTTTTCATAGAATGTAATTCCCTTTTTTAGACTTTCTTGATCCTTCCAAGCTAGAATTGTGTAAGAAGAATTTGATTTCTTTCCTTTTTCTTGGAAATACTTCTCGCCCTCCTCCTCTAAAAATTGTATTAAACCACGATTGAATAAGTTGTCTCCTACTTTATAGTAGGAAATATCTCCTGTCTGGAGGACATAGACTTCGAGTCGATTTTTGGTGAGTTTTGGACTTTCTTTTAGGACGGGGTGGCTATTGACAACCTCATCTGAGAAAGTAACATAAAAATTTAAGCCTCCGCCCTCGTATTGATAGTGTCCATCCGATTCGACTTTCTCGGGAGGGAGGTCAAGGGAGATAAAGATTTGTTTTAAGGCTTCATTCCCCTCACGGATGTCACTCGGTGAAGCCTTGAAAAGATTCATCACTAGTAGAAATGCCAAGGCTACAAGAAGGCAGAGGCAGCCGCAAGGGATCGCGATGACCTTCGCTAGAACTTTTACAAACTGTTTCATTCTCATTCCCTCCCTTTTCTGTTCGAATCTAGTAACCCAAAATGGATTTAAGGAAAGTTGGAGGCGTTCTTATTCTTGTTTTTCTTCTTGGAGGACCGCCATTCTAGTCTGAAAATCTTTTTCCAAGACTTTGAACTTGTAGGTCAAATCTTTTTGGTATTCCTTGATAAGGGCTTTTTGTTGGTCGATGATTTGGAGGCTGTTTTGGATGATATCCAAATCATCCTTGATAGCTTCGACGCGGTCAGTTGTATCTAGCACTTCATCCTGAATGGCTTGGCGATTTTTCACGAAAAAATAACTTCCAGCTGCAGCTCCTGCGAATAGCAGTAGATTTGATAGTTTCATGGCATCTCCTTAAGCGTTTTTAATGGTTTCAGCGACTTGGGCAAGTTTGTCAAAGTCTGGTTCGTGGGCAATAAAGTCAATCTTGAGGTCGTCTTCTGCACTGTAGCGAGGTACGAGGTGCACGTGGGTATGGAAGACCGTTTGACCAGCGACTTCCTCACAGTTGGCAATGATATTCATACCGGCAGCCTTGGTAGCCTTCATGACTTTTTGAGCCACTGTTGGTACTTGGGCAAAGAGTTGGCTAGCGCTGCTAGCATTCATCTCCAAAAGATTGCGATAATGCTCTTTTGGCACGACTAAGGTGTGTCCAGGCGTTACTTGAGAGATATCAAGAAAGGCAAGAATCTGCTCATCTTCGTATACTTTTGAAGCAGGAATCTCCCCTGCGATAATCTTACAAAAAATGCAATCTGACATAAAATCTACCTCTACTGTATTGAATTTTGATATAATATAGCTACATTATACCAGATTCGGAGAAAATATGTTAGAAATTAAAAACCTGACAGGAGGCTATGTTCACGTTCCTGTCTTGAAAGATGTGTCCTTTACCGTTGAAAGTGGGCAGTTGGTTGGTTTGATTGGTCTCAATGGTGCTGGGAAATCAACGACAATTAATGAGATTATTGGTCTGTTGACACCTTACAGTGGGGAAATCAAGATTAATGGTCTCACCCTGCGAGAAGATGCAACCAACTATCGCAAGCAGATTGGCTATATTCCAGAGACGCCTAGCTTGTATGAGGAATTGACCCTCAGAGAGCATATCGAGACGGTTGCCATGGCTTATGGTATTGAGCAAAATATAGCTTTTGAGCGAGTAGGATCTTTGTTAAAAATGTTTCGTTTGGATCAAAAATTAGATTGGTTTCCTGTGCATTTTTCCAAAGGAATGAAGCAGAAGGTCATGATTATCTGTGCTTTTGTGGTGGATCCGAGTCTTTTCATCGTTGATGAGCCTTTTCTTGGTCTTGATCCGCTGGCTATTTCTGACTTGATTCAGCTTTTGGAAGTGGAAAAGCAAAAAGGTAAGTCTATCCTCATGAGTACCCACGTGCTGGACTCGGCAGAGAGAATGTGCGATGCCTTTGTCATACTCCATAAAGGAGAGGTTCGGGCTCAGGGGAATCTCCAGCAACTGAGGGATGCTTTTGCCATGCCTGAAGCGAGTTTGAATGACATTTACTTGGCCCTGACCAAAGAGGAGGAGCTATGAAATACTTGTTTTTAAAGCGAAAACAGGCTTTTCGCAAGGAGTGTGTCGGTTATCTGCGTTATGTTCTCAATGACCACTTTGTCTTGTTCCTGCTAGTTCTCATCGGTTTTCTAGCTTACCAGTACAGTCAACTTTTGCAAAATTTTCCTGAAAATCATTGGCCTATCCTCTTGTTTTTGGGGATTGTATCTGTCTTACTTTTGGCTTGGGGAGGAATCGCGACCTATATGGAAGGACCTGACAAGCTCTTTCTCTTAGTCAGTGAAGAGGAGGTTAAGTCTCACCTCAAAGGGCAGACAGTGCGCTCACTGGTCTTTTGGCTCTTTGTCCAAACCCTTTTCTTGCTTTTATTTGCGCCCTTATTTTTAGCCATGGGCTATGGCTTGCCAGCTTTTTTCATCTATGTGCTTTTATTGGGAGCTGGGAAATATCTCCTCTTTCGCCAAAAAGCCAGTAAATTTTTTACAGAGAACGGGCTTGACTGGGACTATGTTATCGCCCAAGAAAGCAAGCGCAAGCAAATCTTGCTTCGTTTCTTTGCTCTCTTTACTCAGGTCAAGGGCGTTTCAAATAGTGTCAAACGTCGCGCTTATCTGGATTTCATCCTTAAAGCAGTTCAGAAAGTGCCGAGCAAGATTTGGCAAAACCTCTATCTCCGTTCTTACCTGCGAAATGGAGACCTCTTTGCCCTTAGTTTGCGTCTTTTGCTCCTATCCTTGTTAGCTGTGATCTTTATCGAGCAATCTTGGATTGCGACGGCAGTGGTGGTTCTGTTTAACTATCTCTTGCTCTTCCAATTGCTAGCCCTCTATCACGCCTTTGATTACCAATACTTGACCCAGCTCTTTCCATTAGAAAAAGGGGAGAAAGAGAAGGGATTGAAACAGATTGTGCTCGGTGTGGGAAGTGCAGTTCTTTTGTTGGAATTGCTAGTTGGAGCAGTGGTTTTTCAAGAAAAAATAGCCTTGTTGGCTCTTGTAGGGGCTGGTCTCTTCCTACAATTGTTTTATTTGCCTTACCAACTAAAAAGATTGGTTGACGAATAGACCAAAAACTAGTAGAATAGTAAGGAAACTTTATACGGAGGAAAGAAATGGACTTGGGTGATAATGAGCTAACGCTGACCCCTATCCCTGGGAAGAGTGGCAAGGCTTATATGGGAAGCTACCCTGATGGGAAGCGCGTCTTTGTAAAAATGAACACCTCTCCAATCCTACCTGGCCTAGCCAGAGAACAAATCGCTCCTCAATTACTATGGACTCGTCGTTTGCCAGATGGTCGTGATATGTGTGCCCAAGAGTGGTTGACGGGCAAAATCTTGACACCGCATGATATGAACCGCAAGCAGATTATCAATATCTTGACACGTCTTCACCGCTCACGTCCCTTGATGAAACAGTTGAGCCGTTTGGGATATGCCATGGAGACGCCAGTAGACTTGTTGCAGTCTTGGAGGCAGGAAGCACCCGAAGCTTTGAAACGACATCAGTACTTAAATTCGGTGATTGATGATTTGCGCAGGACGGTTCCAGGGTTTAGGGAAGACCATGCAACGATTGTGCATGGTGATCTTCGCCATAGTAATTGGATTGAGACAGAGAGTGGACTCGTTTATCTAGTGGATTGGGATTCGGTTCGCCTAACGGATCGCATGTTTGATGTGGCGCATATGCTGTGTCATTATATTCCAGAGCAGCATTGGCATGATTGGCTGACTTATTACGGTTATAAGTACAATCAGACAGTTCTAGAAAAATTGTATTGGTATGGTCAGTATTCTTACTTGAGCCAGATTGCCAAATACTTTGTAAATCAAGATTTAGATAATGTAAACCGGGAGATTTATGCCTTGCGCGTCTTCCGTGACAAGTATGGAAAGAAGAGATGAGAGTTAGAAATCGTAAAGGGGCGACAGAATTACTAGAGGCTAATCCCCAGTATGTAGTCCTCAATCCCTTAGAAGCTAAAGGGAAATGGCGAGACTTGTTTGGAAATGATCATCCTATTCATGTTGAAGTTGGAAGTGGAAAAGGGGCCTTCGTATCAGGAATGGCCAAGCAAAATCCTGACATCAACTACATCGGGATTGACATTCAAAAGTCGGTATTGAGTTATGCCTTGGACAAGGTGCTTGAAGTTGGAGTGCCCAATATCAAGTTGCTGTGGGTAGATGGCTCGGATTTGACCGACTACTTTGAAGACGGTGAGATTGATCGTCTCTACCTAAACTTTTCAGATCCCTGGCCTAAAAAACGCCATGAAAAACGTCGTTTGACTTACAAGAGTTTCCTGGATACCTTCAAGCGCATCTTGCCTGAGAATGGGGAAATCCATTTCAAGACAGACAATCGTGGCTTGTTTGAGTACAGTCTAGTGAGCTTTTCTCAGTATGGCATGAAGCTCAATGGTGTTTGGCTGGACCTGCATGCCAGTGGTTTTGAAGGCAATGTCATGACGGAATATGAGCAAAAATTCTCCAGCAAAGGTCAAGTGATTTACCGAGTTGAGGCAGAATTTTAAGAAATAGCTTGAAAACCAGCCGTTTGAGTGCTTATGCTTTACATAAATTGACAAACGTGCTATACTGATAGTAAGAATATGAGAAAGAGAGGCGGGGAAATATCTTCGCCTCTTGCTTATGAGGAGGTGGACGCAATCGCAACAATCGTAGAATTAGTCAGAGAAGTTGTAGAACCTGTCATCCAAGCGCCTTTCGAGCTCGTGGATATCGAGTATGGAAAGATTGGCAGTGACATGATTCTCAGTATTTTTGTAGATAAACCTGAAGGAATTACCTTGAACGACACGGCAGATTTGACAGAAATCATCAGTCCTGTCCTAGATACCATCAAGCCTGATCCCTTCCCAGAACAATATTTCCTAGAAATCACTAGTCCAGGCTTGGAACGTCCTTTGAAAACCAAGGATGCTGTCGCTGGAGCTGTTGGGAAATACATCCATGTCGGGCTATACCAAGCCATTGATAAGCAAAAAGTCTTTGAAGGAACCTTGATATCCTTTGAAGAGGATGAGTTGACTATGGAGTATATGGACAAGACACGTAAGAAAACTGTCCAAATTCCATACAGTTTAGTATCAAAAGCACGTTTAGCAGTAAAACTATAGAAAAGAAAGGATAGCTTTTGAGGATTCAAAAGTAAAAAGAACATGAGTAAAGAAATGCTAGAGGCCTTCCGCATTTTGGAAGAAGACAAGGGAATCAAAAAAGAAGACATCATCGACGCAGTAGTAGAGTCGCTTCGTTCCGCTTATCGCAGACGCTATGGTCAATCTGACAGCGTAGCTATTGACTTCAATGAAAAGACAGGTGACTTTACAGTTTATACTGTCCGTGAAGTTGTTGATGAAGTATTTGATAGCCGTTTGGAAATCAGCTTGAAAGATGCCCTTGCCATTAATTCAGCCTATGAGCTTGGTGACAAAATCAAGTTTGAAGAAGCACCTGCTGAGTTTGGTCGTGTAGCAGCCCAATCTGCTAAACAAACCATCATGGAAAAAATGCGCAAGCAAACACGTGCCATCACCTACAATACTTATAAGGAACATGAACAAGAAATCATGTCTGGTACGGTAGAACGATTTGACAACCGCTTTATTTACGTCAACCTTGGCAGCATCGAAGCCCAATTGTCAAAACAAGACCAAATCCCTGGAGAAGTCTTTGCTTCCCACGATCGTATCGAAGTCTATGTCTACAAGGTTGAAGATAACCCTCGTGGTGTAAACGTCTTTGTTAGCCGTAGCCATCCAGAAATGATCAAACGCTTGATGGAGCAAGAAATTCCAGAAGTCTATGATGGAACTGTCGAAATCATGAGCGTGGCTCGTGAAGCTGGTGACCGTACGAAAGTTGCCGTTCGTAGCCACAATCCTAACGTGGACGCTATCGGTACAATCGTTGGACGTGGTGGTGCCAATATCAAGAAAATCACTAGCAAATTCCACCCAGCTCGTTACGATGCCAAGAGTGACCGCATGATTCCTGTCGAAGAAAACATCGACGTTATCGAGTGGGTAGCAGATCCAGCTGAATTTATTTACAATGCCATCGCACCTGCAGAGGTTGACCAAGTTATCTTTGATGAAAATGACAGCAAACGTGCCTTGGTCGTTGTGCCTGATAACAAGCTTTCTCTTGCTATCGGTCGTCGTGGACAAAACGTTCGCTTGGCGGCTCATTTGACAGGTTACCGTATCGATATCAAGTCTGCCAGTGAGTTTGAAGCTATGGAAGAAGCAGGTCAAGTGGATTACGCAGCTGCGGATGAATTGATCGAAGAATAAAAGCTGCTAGAGGAGGGAAAGATGAAAACAAGAAAAATCCCTTTGCGCAAGTCTGTTGTATCCAATGAAGTGATTGATAAGCGTGATTTGCTCCGCATTGTCAAGAACAAAGAAGGGCAAGTCTTTATCGATCCGACAGGCAAGGCCAATGGCCGAGGCGCTTATATCAAGCTAGACAATGCAGAAGCCCTAGAGGCCAAAAAGAAGAGAGTCTTTAACCGCAGCTTTAACATGGAAGTGGAAGAAAGCTTTTATGACGAGTTGATCGCCTATGTGGATCACAAAGTGAAAAGAAGAGAGTTAGGACTTGAATAAGCAAAAGATAAGTAATCTCTTGGGACTTGCTCAACGAGCAGGCCGGATCATATCAGGTGAGGAATTGGTGGTCAAGGCTATCCAAGACCAGAAAGCCAAGCTAGTCTTTCTCGCCCACGATGCTGGTCCCAATCTGACCAAGAAGATTCAAGATAAAAGTGACTATTATCAAGTAGAAGTTATAACCGTGTTTTCAACACTGGAATTAAGCATAGCAGTCGGAAAATCGAGAAAGGTTTTGGCTGTGACAGATGCTGGATTTACAAAGAAAATGAGGTCTCTTATGGAATAGAAGAGGAGGACATGATTTGTCTAAGAAAAGATTGTACGAAATCGCAAAAGAACTTGGAAAAGAAAGTAAAGAAGTTGTAGCGCGTGCAAAAGAGTTGGGCTTGGATGTGAAAAGCCACTCATCGAGCGTGGAAGCTGCTGCTGCTGAACAAATCGCAGCTAGCTTTAAACCTGCACCTGCTCCTAAGGCAGAAGCAAAACCTGTAGCACCAAAAGCAAGTGTAGAAAAGAAAGCAGAAAAGCCTGTATCAGCTAAACCAGCTGCCGCTAAGGAAGAAAGCAAACCAGCTACACCTGTAGCTCCTAAGGAAGAGAAAGTGGTGGCTGCAAGACCACAGAGTCGAAACTTCAAGGCGGAGCGTGAGGCGCGTGCCAAAGAGCAGGCAGAACGACGCAAACAAAATAAGGGCAACAACCGTGACCAACAACAAAACGGCAACCGTCAGAAAAACGATGGCCGTAATGGTGGCAAACCTGGTCAAGGAAATCGCGACAATCGCCGATTTAACGACCAAGGGAAAAAACCACAAGGTCAAGGGAATCGTGGCAATGATCGCCGTCAGCAACAAGACTTCCAGCCAAAACAAGCTGGTCCACGTGTTGACTTTAAAGCCCGTGCAGCAGCCCTAAAAGCAGAGCAAAATGCAGAGTACGCACGCTCAAGCGAGGAGCGCTTCAAACAATCGCAAGCTGCCAAAGAAGCCTTGGCTCAAGCTAACAAACGCAAGGAACCAGAGGAAATCTTTGAAGAAGCTGCTAAACTAGCTGAACAAACGCAGCCAGCCGTAACAGTAGCTCCTGTAGCGAAAGAAGCGCCAGTGGATACACGTCGTAAAAAACAAGCTCGACCAGACAAAGAACGTGACGATTATGATCACGAAGAAGATGGTCCTAGAAAACAACAAAAGAATCGAAGTAGTCAGAATCAAGTGAGAAATCAAAGAAATAGTAACTGGAATAACAATAAGAAAAATAAAAAAGGGAACAAGCAAAACAACCGTAACCAGACTCCAAAACCTGTTACAGAGCGTAAGTTCCATGAATTGCCAACAGAATTTGAGTATACAGATGGTATGACTGTTGCGGAAATCGCAAAACGTATCAAACGTGAACCGGCAGAAATCGTTAAGAAACTCTTTATGATGGGTGTCATGGCCACACAAAACCAATCCTTGGATGGAGAAACAATTGAACTCCTCATGGTGGATTACGGTATCGAAGCCAAACAAAAGGTTGAAGTGGATAATGCCGACATCGAACGTTTCTTTGTCGAAGATGGCTATCTTAACGAAGATGAATTGGTTGAGCGTCCACCAGTTGTAACCATCATGGGACACGTTGACCATGGTAAAACAACCCTCTTGGATACCCTTCGTAATTCTCGTGTTGCGACAGGTGAAGCAGGTGGTATCACTCAGCATATCGGTGCCTACCAAATCGTGGAAAATGGCAAGAAGATCACCTTCCTTGATACACCAGGACACGCGGCCTTTACATCTATGCGTGCGCGTGGTGCATCTGTTACCGATATTACCATCTTGGTTGTAGCAGCCGACGACGGGGTTATGCCTCAGACTATCGAAGCCATCAACCACTCAAAAGCGGCCAACGTTCCAATCATCGTAGCTATCAACAAGATTGATAAACCAGGTGCCAATCCAGAACGTGTTATCGGTGAATTGGCAGAGCATGGTGTTATGTCAACAGCTTGGGGTGGAGATTCTGAATTTGTTGAGATCTCAGCTAAATTCAATCAAAACATCGATGAACTCTTGGAAACAGTCCTTCTTGTGGCTGAAATTCAAGAACTCAAGGCAGACCCAACAGTGCGTGCGATCGGTACCGTTATCGAGGCTCGCTTGGATAAAGGAAAAGGTGCGGTCGCAACCCTTCTTGTTCAACAAGGTACTTTGAATGTCCAAGACCCAATCGTTGTCGGAAATACCTTCGGTCGTGTCCGTGCCATGACCAATGACCTTGGTCGTCGTGTCAAGGTTGCAGGCCCATCAACACCAGTTTCTATCACAGGTTTGAACGAAGCGCCAATGGCGGGTGACCACTTTGCCGTTTACGAAGATGAAAAATCTGCGCGTGCAGCCGGTGAAGAGCGTGCAAAACGTGCCCTCATGAAACAACGTCAAGCTACCCAACGTGTCAGCCTTGAAAACCTCTTTGATACGCTTAAAGCTGGTGAGCTTAAGTCAGTTAATGTTATCATCAAGGCCGACGTACAAGGTTCAGTTGAAGCCCTTTCTGCCTCACTTCAAAAGATCGATGTAGAAGGTGTCAAAGTTACCATTGTCCACTCGGCAGTCGGTGCTATCAACGAATCTGACGTGACTCTTGCGGAAGCTTCAAATGCCTTTATCGTTGGTTTCAACGTCCGCCCTACACCACAAGCTCGTCAACAAGCAGATGCTGACGATGTCGAAATCCGTCTCCACAGCATTATCTACAAGGTTATCGAAGAGATGGAAGAAGCTATGAAAGGGATGTTGGATCCTGAATTTGAAGAAAAAATCATCGGTGAAGCTCTTATCCGTGAAACCTTTAAGGTGTCTAAAGTGGGAACTATCGGTGGATTTATGGTTATCAACGGTAAGGTTACCCGTGATTCTAAAGTCCGTGTCATCCGTGACGGTGTTGTTATCTATGACGGTGAACTCGCAAGCTTGAAACACTACAAAGACGACGTGAAAGAAGTTACAAACGGTCGTGAAGGTGGATTGATGATTGAGGGCTACAATGATATCAAGATGGATGATGTGATTGAGGCTTATGTCATGGAAGAAATCAAACGTTAAGATTTTTGCTCCTTTCTTAGGTGGTGAGAGACGCAAGCAAACCGATGGTTTCATTGCTTATTTTTGAGCCTAGTGTCTCAAAAATCCCCTGTGATGGGACTGATAAATCAGTTCCATCACTTTCACCACAGCGAAAGAAGCGAATGAGTTCAAATTGCACTTCGTTTCAATTTGAACTGAAAATCAATAAATTTAAAAATAGCTAGGTCTGCTGGCCTAGCTTTTGGTTCAAAGTATAGAAAGGAATATCATGGCAAATCATTTCCGTACGGATCGTGTGGGCATGGAAATCAAGCGTGAAGTCAATGAGATTTTGCAAAAGAAAGTCCGTGATCCGCGTGTCCAAGGTGTGACTATTACAGATGTTCAGATGCTAGGTGACTTGTCTGTTGCTAAGGTTTACTACACCATTTTGAGTAACCTTGCTTCGGATAATCAAAAAGCTCAAATCGGGCTTGAGAAAGCAACTGGTACCATCAAACGTGAACTTGGTCGCAATTTGAAATTGTACAAAATCCCAGATTTAACCTTCGTCAAAGATGAGTCCATCGAATATGGAAACAAGATTGACGAGATGTTACGCAATCTGGATAAGAACTAAGAAAGAGGGACGACCCTCTTTTTTGGTTCTATATAATATACAAGCTGCTGATATGTAGTTATTAGAAAAGTAAACTTTGAAAGATTAGAATATTTCTTAAAACTCTTTTGTTTTATTATAAAATATGATATTATAAAATATAATGATTATATTTAAAAGGAGATTATATTAATGAAAAATATGAAAAAGTTTTGCTATCTAGGGCTAATTTTCATTTCAATGTCTACTCTAGCAGCTTGTAGCTCTATGTCTAAAAATGCAGATACTTCGTCTAGCACAGAACAAGCGGATGTGTCAACCAGCAGTTCTGAGAAAAAGGGTATCTTTTCTAAAGCCAAAGAGAAATTTAGTTCAAATGATTTTAATCCTCAAGATGTTAGTGATACAACAATTGAATCTATTAAAACCTATGAAGATTATTTAACGATGTTTCAGAAAATCGTTGATAATTATTACACAGAAGCTGACCAAGCCTTTAAAGGTACTGCTTTAGAAGATAGTGCTTCTATCCAAGAATTAAAAGATAGCACGAAAAAAGAAATAGAAGAACAGAAAAAACAATATGGTCCATTAAAGAAAGCACCAATTCAAGGAAAAGAGGAAATTATTCAATTTCTAAAAGATTATCGTGATAATCTACATCAACAAGTAGAACAGTGGAAAGCTAGTCTATAGTAGGAAGAGTGGGGCTAAAGATGGACTATCAATTATTACCTCATGAATATATGATTATGAATAGTGATGATGTTAGTTTTGGGAAAAATGGTCTGTATACGGATGATCTAATTTTAACAAACTTACATCTAATACACATAAAAAAAGGTATATTTGGGGGAAGAAAAGGACAAATCATCATACCAATTAATCAAATAAAAATATTTGAAGGTAAACCACAAGTTTCTGTAACTAAAAATAATGGTTCTAAACGCTTAGAAATTTACTATAATAGTGGTCAAGCTATTTTCTCCTTCTCTAATACTAAAGATACTGACAAGTGGGCAACTAATATTATTAAATTGATTTCTGGTGATACGAATGATTTTGAAAAATTGGGTGATAGCAGTTTGTTTGGAGCAGATGTTTTAGCAGAAACAATTAAAGATACATTTGATGCTTTCAAAACAGGCTTAGGTTTTAAAGACTCAGAACCAGAAAAATTATCTACCAAGTGTACTTTTTGTGGAGCTCCTTTATCGGGAATGACAAAACAGGTAGTGAAATGTGGCTTTTGTGACATGGAACAGAGTTTGTAGGAGATGAAAGATGGGTATAATTAAAGCAGTAACGGATTCCATTAATGGAACTTTTGCAGACCAGTGGAAAGAAATTATCACAGTTCAAGCCTTTGACGAACACACAGCTGTTTGCCCAGGTATTCTTCAAGAATGTAATAATGGTAGAGGAGTCAATAACAAAGGGTCCCTAGGTATCATTTCAAATGGCTCAAAAATCTTTGTTCCTGAAAATACAGCTGCTTTTATTTTTAGTCAGTCCGGGATAGAAGATATCATCACAGAACCGGGTGGTTACGAATATCAAAATGGTGAGAGTAGTATTTTTAATGGAGATGGTTTTAAAAAATCATTGTTTGATAATGTCGTGAATCGTGTTGGATTCGGTGGACAAAGTGATCAACAAAAACAGATTTGTTTTGTCAACTTGAGAGAAATTCGTGACATTAGGTTTGGTACTCGTGGACCAGTTATGTACAATGATTTGTTTTATGGTGCGGATTTAGAAGTGCGTGCTTTTGGAACTTTTTCTATTAGAATTACGGATGCTACCCAGTTTGTTAAAAATTTTCTACCAGCAAATGTAACCTATTATTCCTTTGATAGTGCTCAGGCTAGAGCTCAAATAGTAACAGAATTTCTTCAATCCTTTACAATGGCTTTAAATGCTTTATCAACAAGCTATCGTATTTCACAATTGCCTTCACAAACTGGAGTTCTTGCAGATCAAGTATTAAGTAATAAACAATATGCAGGTACTTGGAAGGAACGCTTTGGTTTTGAGATTGTTAAAGTAGCTGTTGCAAATATTGAATTTTCGCCTGAATCCAAGGAACTTGTTAAACAATTTTCATCAAATAAGATGAATTTAAAAGCATATGAGGAAATTTCGCAAAAATCATCTAATATTGCAGCACAACAAAAGATTGCATCAGGAATAGAACAACATGGTTTAGGAGATGGTGCAGGAATGATTTTTGGCATGAATATGGTACAAGGTCTAGATGAAAAGGTGACCAAACCAACTCTTTCTTTAGATGAACAAATTGAAGCCCTAACCAAACTTAAATCACTTTTAGATGCAGGTATATTGTCTCAGGAAGAGTTTGATCTAAAGAAAAAAGAAATTATGGATTTATAATGATAAAAATCAAGTATTGTTATTGATTAAAAGAAGCGAAATTTACCAGATTTAACCTTCGTCAAAGATGAGTCCATCGAATATGGAAACAAGATTGACGAGATGCTACGCAATCTGGATAAGAACTAAGAAAGAGGGGAAACCCTCTTTTTTGTTGCCATAGTACGATAATTGCTATCTGATAAAAATCGGTTTAAAAAATTTGTAAATTTCAAATAGTATGATATGATAAAGCTTGATATAAATGAAAAACGGAGAGACATATGGCTAAACAAGATATAGCTATGCAAGTGTTGCAACAAGTGGTAAAATTACCCGTAGTCAAGGTCGATCGAGAAAAATTTTTAGTAGAAAAGTTCTCAAAGGAATTAGACCGTAAGGATATTCCAACTTTGATTGAACAAGGACCGACTTCTTTGTTGCCTCAAGAAAGCTTGGATCGAGTGGCCAAGGCCTGTATTAAGGACAATGTCCTGTTAGCCAGTGGAACTTCGGTGTTGGCAGGTCTACCTGGAGGGATTGTCATGGCGATCACTATCCCAACAGACGTAGCTCAGTTTTATGCTTTTTCATTGAAATTAGCTCAAGAACTAGGGTATATTTACGGATTTGATGATCTCTGGGCATCACGCAATGAGTTAAGCGAGGAAGCTAAAAACACACTCCTACTGTACCTCGGTGTGATGCTGGGAGTAAATGGCGCAGGTGCCCTACTTCGATCAGGTGGTGTGACAGTAGCCAAGCAAGTCATAAAAGTAGTGAACAAGAAAGCCTTGACAAAAACTCTTTGGTATCCAATTTTAGAAAAAGTTTTGAAAATTTTTGGAGTCAATCTGACAAAAGGAGGCCTAGCTAAAGGGATGGGGAAAGTGATTCCTATCCTAGGTGGAGTCATTTCTGGGGGCTTAACCTTTGCGACCATGAAACCGATGGGAGAAAGATTGCAACAGGAATTGTCCAAGCTAGTCAACTACAATGAAGTGCAATATCAAAGAGACGTTGATACAATCCGAAAAGAGGTCGAAATTATCGAAGGAGAGTAATATGGGATTTATTAAAATTCTGACCAAGACTTACGGGAATTACTTTTTTGTGATGCAAAGCGTCAAAGTCCTGAAGAACATGAAAAAAGACGACAATGCTCTAGTAGGTTTCGGGAAAGTACTGCTTGCTGACAAGTTGATGGATGTCGCCCAGTGGCTCGCAAAACCAGATGATAAGGAATAACTTGAAATGAAAGAAACTAGCAGGAATTCCACTGCTAGTTTTTTAATCTCTTCCCATATGGTATAATATAAGCAGTAAAATCATTTTATACTCTTCGAAAATCTCTTCAAACCACGTCAGCTTCACCTTGCCGTACTTAAGTACAGCCTGCGGCTAGCTTCCTAGTTTGCTCTTTGATTTTCATTGAGTATTAGAACATACAATGGAGGTCATCATGGACAATATCATCGATGTGTCAATACCCGTTGCAGAAGTGGTAGACAAGCACCCAGAAGTTTTGGAAATCCTAGTGGAGCTCGGTTTTAAACCACTTGCTAATCCCTTGATGCGCAATACAGTCGGTCGCAAAGTATCGCTCAAACAGGGTTCTAAGCTTGAAGGAACTCCTATGGACAAGATTGTCCGCACATTGGAAGCGAATGGCTACGAAGTGATTGGATTAGACTAATGGCAGATGAACGGATTCATATCCTACGGGATATTTTGTTAGAATTGCACAACGGCGCCTCTCCCGAGTCAGTTCAGGAGCGTTTTGATGCGACTTTTACGGGTGTTTCAGCCATTGAGATTTCCCTCATGGAGCACGAGCTGATGAACTCAGACTCAGGTGTCACCTTTGAAGATGTCATGGAACTCTGCGATGTCCATGCTAATCTTTTTAAAAATGCTGTTAAGGGCGTCGAAGTGGAGGGTACTGAACACCCTGGCCACCCAGTTCGCGTCTTCAAGGATGAAAATCTGGCTCTCCGTGCAGCTTTGATTCGCATTCGGAGACTGTTGGATACCTATGAGTCTATGGAAGATGAGGAAATGCTGGCAGAGATGCGCAAGGGTTTGGTCCGTCAAATGGGGCTTTTGGGGCAATTTGATATCCACTACCAGCGCAAGGAAGAGCTCTTCTTTCCTATCATGGAGCGCTATGGACACGATTCACCTCCTAAAGTCATGTGGGGAGTGGACGACCAGATCAGGGAACTCTTTCAGACAGCTCTAGCGACGGCTAAGGCACTACCAGAAGTGTCGATTAGTAGTGTAAAGGAAGCTTTTGAAGCTTTTGCGACAGAGTTTGAAAGTATGATTTTCAAGGAAGAGTCCATCCTCCTCATGATTCTCCTTGAGTCTTTCACCCAGGATGACTGGCTTCAGATTGCGGAGGAGAGTGACGCCTATGGCTACGCCATCATCCGTCCGTCTGAGAAATGGGTGCCAGAACGCCAGAGTTTCCTTGAGGAAAAGAGTGCAGAGGAGCCCGTGCAGCTAGACACGGCTGAAGGCCAAGTTCAGCAAGTTATCGATACGCCAGAAGGTCAGTTTACCATTACCTTTACTCCTAAGGAAAAGGAAGCAGTGCTGGACCGCCATAGTCAACAGGCTTTTGGGAATGGCTATCTCTCTGTCGAGCAGGCCAACCTCATCCTCAATCACCTCCCTATGGAGATCACCTTTGTCAATAAAGACGATATTTTCCAGTACTACAATGACAATGCGCCGGCTGATGAGATGATTTTTAAACGGACGCCGTCCCAAGTCGGGCGCAATGTAGAACTCTGCCATCCGCCCAAGTACTTAGACAAGGTGAAGGCCGTTATGAAAGGTCTTCGTGAAGGGGTCAAGGACAAGTATGAAATGTGGTTCAAGTCGGAGTCGCGAGGCAAGTTTGTCCACATCACCTATGCTGCGGTACACGATGAAAACGGAGAATTTCAAGGAGTGTTGGAGTATGTTCAGGATATTCAGCCCTACCGAGAGATTGATACGGACTACTTCCGTGGATTAGAATAAGGAGAATCAATGAGTTACGAACAAGAATTTATGAAGGAATTTGAGGTCTGGGTCAATACCCAGATTATGATCAACGACATGGCGCACAAGGAAAGTCAAAAGGTCTACGAGGAAGATCAAGACGAGCGTGCCAAAGATGCCATGATTCGCTACGAGAGTCGCTTGGATGCCTACCAGTTCTTGCTTGGTAAGTTTGAAAACTTCAAGGCAGGTAAGGGATTTCATGATTTGCCAGAAGAATTGTTTGGTGAGCGAAATTATTAAAATAGTGATACTTTCTTGATTTTTTATCGAAATCTTGATAGAATATCTTTATTAAATCCTTGTCAGATCAGGGATTTTTTATTGAAAGGATTTTATCATGTCAAAGAAACTCCAACGTAAAAAACAATTGCGAAATAGCCTTCGTCGCTCAGGTGCATTTTCAAGTACTGTGACCAAGGTTGTAGAAGAAACAAAAAAAGTTGTGAAACATGCAGAGAAGTCTGCTAGTGAAGCAGGAAAAGTTGTCTCTAAAAAAGTGGAACAGGCAGTAGAAGCGACCAAGGAACAAGCTCAAAAAGTAGCTAATTCTGTAGAAGATTTCGCAGCGACTTTGGGTGGCCTCTCAGTAGATCGTGCTAAGACTTTCTATGATGAAGGGATCAAGTCGGCTGCTGACTTTAAAAACTGGACGGAAAAAGAACTCCTTGCCTTGAAAGGAATTGGCCCTGCTACCATCAAGAAATTAAAAGAACACGGAATCAGTTTCAAGTAATCTTTCTTGAGCCTTGCATTTCCGAGAAAAACTTGCTACAATAAAGCCATCAGAGGTGTTTTGAATCCCACATTTTACAGAAAGTGGTGGTGCTGAGAAGTCCACAAATGTGTCAAAACTAGTAGCTGATGATGAAAAATTGAAATAAACAAAGATGCGGGCTTGGCCCGAAATTGGGTGGTACCGCGGATAAACACATTCGTCCCTGTCAGGTTGATGGCAGGGGCGATTTTTTGTAGAAAGCGAGGTAGAAGGATGACAAGAGCAGAGTTGCCAGAACGAATAGAGACCGAGCGTCTGGTCTTGCGAGTCCGTACCGTGGTTGATGTTATGGATATCTTTGACTATGCCAGTAGGCCAGACGTTTCCTACCCAGCAGGTTTTCCGCCCGTCAAGACCTTAGAAGATGAGATTTATTATCTAGAGCATATCCTTCCCGAGCGTAATGAAAAGAACAATCTCCCAGCGGGCTATGGAATTGTCGTTAAAGGAACCGGTAAGGTCATCGGCTCTGTTGATTTCAACCATCGCCATGAAGATGATGTTCTTGAGATTGGCTATATCTTACATCCAGACTATTGGGGTCTAGGTTATGTTCCAGAAGCAGCGTGTACTTTGATTAACCTAGCTTTTAAAAAATTGAATCTGCACAAGATTGAACTGACTTGTTTTGGCCACAATATTAAAAGTCAACGAGTTGCAGAGAAACTTGGCTTCACCCTCGAAGCTCGCATTCGAGACAGAAAGGATGTTCAAGGAAACCGCTGTGACAGTCTGAGGTATGGCTTGCTGAGGAGTGAGTGGGAGAGTTTTTAATGAGTAAGATATATTCTTGTTTTTATATGCTTTAAGGGAGACATGATGAGAAGTAGTCATAATCAAATATTAGATGCCTGGATTACAGTAGAACAATTATCAGAAGGGAATATTGAAAAAAGTGATTCTAAGTATAAGATTTTTCAAGGTGATGATTATCAATCAATATTAAAAGATTTTTTTAAACGTCAAAAATTAAAATCCAGTTCAGGGATTGCTGTTTATTGTGGAATTTTCCCTTTTCGAAAAATTATTGAAGTGTTAAGAGGCAAATACAATTTAAAAGCGACGGAGGAAGAATTGGGAAGAACTTCTTATAAATTTACTTTTGCTCTATACTTTGATAAAGATTTGAAGTTCTTGGCTGATAAGTTTTTTTTAACCATGAGTGGGCAAATTTTCAAAAATAGGGAATTGCCTAAAGATTTTTTAATAGCAGAAAATGAGCTTCGAGAACAGTTAGGTCAGGCGTTTCTTGATGGAGAGTTCAATGAAGTTTTTAGTAAACTTCTCAAAAAGTATGAGATTTCACCAAGTGATTGCAGATATTATTTTGTTAAGAATTTCGATGACGAAATAAATTTACATTCATTTTTTCTAAAGGATTTGAAATATGCAAAATCAATTTATAATGAAAATCTCAATCGTTATTTATCAGGATCCGATTCTGTAAGGGTCAATCTGGACGGCAATAAAGAATCATCCTATTTTAATCCCAAAGATTTAGAAACTATACTTGAACCGAAAAATTATCCATTAGGAAGATTTCCTAGTAACCCTAAATATGCTCTTTCCATGATGCAACAAGTAGCTGTAAATTTAGCTTCGAATGCGGATGAAGATGTGAGAAGTGTCAATGGTCCTCCGGGAACTGGTAAAACGACACTTTTAAAAGATATTTTTGCAGATCTGGTAACGGAACAGGCGAGAATTATTAGTGAATTATCGGCTCCTAAGCTTAAAGGGAATCTAGTTTGTCATGACAAATCTGATCTTATTGCAAAATTACCAAAAGAAATTGCAGAAAAAGGAATCGTAGTTGCAAGTTCTAATAATGGTGCTGTTAAAAATATTGTTAATGAATTACCCCAAAGAAAAGAAATTTATCAGAAATTAAATTGGTTAGATGAATTAAAGAAAATTGATTATTTTGCTGAAATCAGTAATGATTTATTGTTAGAAGATGAAGATGTTTCTAACGACAAAAAATATTGGGGATTGTTGTCGATAGAAGGTGGAAAAAAACAGAATAGAGACCGTCTGCAAAATGTTTTAAAAGCAATACGACAAGAGTTGAATTCGGACAAATTTCAATCGAATCCATCAGTATACGAAGAGTTTAAAATTCAATATCAGAAGCTATTTGATAAAAGAGAAAAGATGCAAGATATAGCAGATAAGATTCGATTGCATGTAAAATTGAAAAATGCTTACCAGCAGGTTGAGATAGAGTTTCATCAGGATGATGCCCAAAGACGTTCAGAACTATCTAAAATACGGGATAAACATATTCAATTAGAAAATAGTAAAAAGGAAATAGAATCTGAGCTGTTTGAGCATGAGTGTCTTATTTCTATGTTAAATGTTAACAAACAGATAGCAGCACAAGATGTTGAGTTGATAAAATTACAAGCTCCACGTTTCTTATGGTTAAAAAGACTTTTCACACCATCGAAATTAGATACTTATTTTACGAGATTGAATCAAGCGAATGAAAGTCTAAAAGCAGAACTGAAGAAAGTACATGATGAAAGTCAATATTGCCACGGTTTGCAAAAAGAGATAAAAATGCATGAACTTGAATTAAATCAATTGAGTCAAAGGCAACAGAGGTATAATGAATGGAAATCTAAACAAGAAGATAAATTAATTCGTCATCGGGAAAAAATTTTGAAATTACAATCGGAACTTGCTACATACCCTGTTAAAAAGTTGAATTTTTCTGTTCCATATGAAGAACTACAAGTATCAAATTTTTGGTTTGATGATGACTATCGAGAAGAGCAGAGTCGTTTGTTTATTAAAGCACTGGCAGTTAGGAAGCAATTTATATATGACAATAAAAAGCATTTTGAAAGAGCATTATGGATTTGGGAGAAGCCTCAAAATTATTCAATGAGAGATAATGCTAGTGATTTATATAAAGCTGCGTGGGATTGGGTCAATTTCACTGTTCCAGTTATTAGTACAACTTTTGCAAGCTTTAATTCCATGTTTCGGTGTTTGCCTGAAAATAGTATCGGTAATGTATTTATTGATGAAGCTGGTCAGGCATTACCTCAAGCAAGTGTGGGGGCTATTTTTAGAAGTAAACGTATTATGGCTGTTGGAGATCCTTCTCAAATACAACCAGTACAGACTATGGATAAAAATATTTTAGGATTTTTAGCACAGCACCACAAAATAACCTCTAAATATCTTGTATCATCAACGCAAGAATTGATGGATTCTGCTAGTAGATATGGTTTTAAAAAACAAGATGGGACATGGATAGGACTTCCTCTCTGGGTTCATCGTCGTTCTAGTGATCCGATGTTCAGTATTTCCAATAAAATTTCTTATGATAATTTAATGGTTCAAGGAAAGGAAGAAGCTCGAGGTCTGGGAGAATGGTTTGACGTTGGTGGAGGTGCTAAGGATAAATTTGTTCCTGAGCAAGCTGATTATTTGAAAGAAGTGTTGCAGAAAAGACATGAGGAATTTGATGATATTTATGTTATTACTCCTTTTAAAAATGTATCGGTTCAACTAGCAAAAGAACTAGATAAAATTGGTTTCACAAAGCGGGAAAATGGAAAACCTATAAATGTAGGGACGGTACATACTTTCCAAGGAAAAGAAAATAAGATTGTATATTTTGTGCTTGGAGCAGATAATATGAGTGAGGGGGCTGCTCGCTGGGCTGTCTCTGAACCCAATATTTTAAACGTTGCAGCGACTAGAGCTAAAGAAGAGTTTTATATTATTGGGAATAAATCTCTTTACAAAGCCACACAGAGCCCTATTATAAGAGATACTATTGACATTTTAGATGCTTATCAAAGTAGCTTAGAAATTAACTAGAAAGGACAAACACATGTCTAAAGAACTTTCACCGAAATACAATCCAGCCGAGGTTGAGGCTGGTCGTTACCAAAAATGGCTTGATGCCGATGTTTTCAAGCCTTCAGGCGATCAAAAGGCTAAGCCTTATTCAATCGTGATTCCACCACCAAACGTAACTGGTAAACTCCACCTTGGTCACGCTTGGGACACGACTTTACAGGATATCATCATCCGTCAAAAACGCATGCAAGGTTTTGATACGCTTTGGCTTCCAGGTATGGACCATGCGGGGATTGCCACTCAGGCTAAGGTTGAGGAGCGCTTGCGTGGTGAGGGCATTAGCCGTTACGACCTCGGTCGTGAAAAATTCCTAGAGAAAGTCTGGGAATGGAAAGACGAATATGCGACTACCATCAAGGAACAATGGGGCAAGATGGGGCTCTCTGTAGACTACTCTCGCGAGCGTTTCACCCTTGACGAAGGCTTGTCAAAAGCTGTTCGCAAGGTCTTTGTCGAACTATACAAGAAAGGTTGGATCTACCGTGGTGAGTTTATCATCAACTGGGACCCAGCAGCTCGCACAGCCCTTTCTGATATCGAAGTTATTCACAAGGATGTCGAAGGTGCCTTCTACCACATGAACTACATGCTGGAAGACGGCTCACGCGCCCTTGAAGTTGCGACCACTCGTCCTGAGACCATGTTTGGGGACGTTGCGGTTGCGGTCAATCCAGAAGACCCACGCTACAAGGACTTGATTGGTAAAAATGTCATCCTTCCAATCGCTAATAAATTGATTCCAATCGTGGGAGATGAGCACGCAGATCCTGAGTTTGGTACTGGTGTCGTGAAAATCACACCTGCCCACGATCCAAACGACTTCTTGGTTGGTCAACGCCATAATCTTCCGCAAGTGAACGTCATGAACGACGACGGAACCATGAACGACTTGGCCTTTGAATTTGCAGGCATGGATCGTTTCGAAGCTCGTAAGGCAGTCGTGGCTAAGTTGGAAGAAATCGGCGCCCTTGTCAAAATCGAAAAACGTGTCCACAGTGTTGGTCACTCAGAGCGTACAGGTGTTGTGGTTGAGCCACGCTTGTCTACGCAATGGTTCGTCAAGATGGACCAATTGGCTAAGAATGCCATTGCCAACCAAGACACAGAGGACAAGGTAGAATTCTACCCACCTCGTTTCAACGATACCTTCCTCCAATGGATGGAAAATGTCCATGACTGGGTAATCTCACGTCAGCTCTGGTGGGGTCACCAAATCCCTGCTTGGTACAATGCTGAGGGTGAAATGTACGTTGGTGAAGAAGCACCAGAAGGTGACGGATGGACTCAGGACGAAGACGTCTTGGATACTTGGTTCAGTTCTGCCCTTTGGCCATTCTCAACCATGGGCTGGCCTGATGTCGACTCAGAAGACTTTAAACGTTATTATCCAACATCAACTTTGGTGACTGGTTATGATATTATTCCGTTCTGGGTGTCTCGGATGATTTTCCAAGGTTTGGAATTTACTGGCAAGTCGCCATTCAAAAATGCCTTGATTCATGGCCTTATTCGTGATGAGCAAGGACGCAAGATGTCGAAATCTCTCGGTAACGGGATTGATCCAATGGATGTTATTGATAAGTACGGAACAGATAGCCTTCGTTGGTTCCTTTCAAACGGTTCTGCACCAGGGCAAGACGTTCGCTTCTCTTACGAGAAAATGGATGCTTCATGGAACTTCATTAACAAAATCTGGAACATCTCTCGCTACATCCTCATGAACAATGAAGGATTGACCCTTGAGCAAGCAACTGCCAATGTCGAAAAAGTTACCAACAAGGAAGCTGGAAACGTCACTGACCGCTGGATTCTCCATAACCTCAATGAAACGATCGGCAAGGTCACTGAAAACTTTGACAAGTTTGAGTTTGGGGTAGCTGGACACATCCTCTACAACTTCATCTGGGATGAGTTTGCAGACTGGTACGTTGAGTTGACCAAGGAAGTCCTTTATAGCGATAACGAAGATGAAAAAGTCATCACACGTTCTGTTCTCCTATACACTTTGGACAAGATCCTTCGTCTCCTTCACCCAATCATGCCATTCGTGACAGAGGAAATCTTTGGACAAATCTCAGAAGGCTCTATCGTCACAGCGGAATACCCAACTGTTAACTCAGCCTTTGAAGACCTTGCGGCCCACACTGGTGTGGAAAGCCTTAAAGACTTGATCCGTGCTGTTCGTAATGCGCGTGCTGAAGTAAATGTAGCTCCAAGCAAGCCTATCACTATCCTTGTCAAGACAAGTGATAGCGACTTGGAAGCCTTCTTTAACAGCAATGTCAACTACATCAAACGCTTCACAAATCCAGAACACTTGGAAATCGCATCAACCATCCCTGCACCTGAACTTGCTATGTCAAGCGTCATCACAGGAGCAGAAATCTACTTGCCACTGGCAGACCTCCTCAATGTCGAAGAAGAACTGGCTCGTCTCGATAAGGAACTAGCTAAATGGCAAAAAGAACTGGATATGGTCGGCAAGAAACTCTCTAACGAACGCTTCGTAGCCAATGCCAAACCAGAAGTCGTCCAAAAAGAACGCGACAAACAAGCCGACTACCAAGCGAAATACGACGCGACCGTAGCGCGTATTGATGAGATGAAGAAGTTGGTGAAATAAACAATTATATAAATTTAATAAAACACAGTGTAAAAACTGTGTTTTTATGGTATAATCAATATTATAAATATTTATTGAAAGTTGAGACTTTTTTATGACACAAAATAAACTTGTCAGAAGAAATTTTGATATATCGTTTAATGAACTTTATGATATGTATAATGATGGCGAATTAGTTATTAAGCCAGAATTCCAAAGATTATTTAGATGGTCATTAACACAGCAATCTCTCTTTATTGAGTCCCTTCTTTTAGATATGCCCATACCTCCTATTTATGTAGATGAGCAAGAAGATGGGAGGTATGTTCTAGTAGATGGACTACAAAGAATTTCATCTTATCTAAATTTCAGAGGCATAACGTTAGATTCTCCTGAATTAACAGCTATTGATTCAGATGATGATGACTGCGAGATAGACTTTGAACGAGTTGAACCAGGTTTTCAATTATCAGGTTGTGAAATTATTGATGATTTGAATGGTAAAGAATTTGACGAGTTAAGCATAGAGGAAAAACGGCAATTAAAACGTACGTTTATTCGAGTAGAAGTCTTAACAAAAGAAAATCCAAAAGAAATTAAATACCATATGTTTAAGAGATTAAATTCTGGTGGAGCATTGCTATCTAAACAAGAATTAAGAAACAGTAATATACGCATGATTGACGAGAAGTTCATAAACTTTATTAATGAACTGGCTAACTCTGAAGATTTTGTTGAATTGACACATTACATGACAGAATCTGATAAGCAGCAAATGAAGAGAGCTGAAATCGTTTTAAGATTTTTCTTGTTTAAAAATAAATTTATTAATGATAATCCAGATGTAAGAATGGGGTTTTTAGATGATGAACTTACGGCTTATTTAGAGGAAGTTTCATCGCAAAAGGTTCCTTTTGAATATGAAACTGAGAAGGAAAACTTTTTAAGTCTAATTTCGTATCTTAAGAATCAGTTTGGTAGTGAGATTTTCAGTGGTATTAGCAAACACAATACTATTTCCAAAAGATTTGTCCAGTATAACTATGACGGTTTTATGCAATATTTCTCAAAAGAAAGTAATAGAGATTCCTCAATTACTCTTGATAAGATTAATGAGATAAAAAATAGTGATGAGTATAAGCAATACCGAACTGGAGGTCTGGAAAATTCTAGAAAACGCGTTGAGGTAATAGCAGGGAAATTAAATGGATGATATTAGGGAGTCTCTTGACCAAATTTTAGACGTTTCAATTAATAGTATTAAAAATGAAAAGAATTTTTTAAATTTAGTATTATCCGACTCTCCTGAGGGTAAAATTCTAAAAGAACTACCAATCTTTAAGGATAATGGAGCATTATATAAATTGATATTTTCAGTCTATGCTACATTTGAATATACAATTAAGGAATGCTGTTATAATGTCTTGTTAACAATTGATCATAAAAATATAGAATCATTGACAGATGAGATACAAATGCTAACCTTTCGACAGAAGCTTGATGAATTACGCAAAAAAATTACTGAAAAAAGGGAAGATAACACAGTTATTAAACCACTTACGGACTTGCATATCAAAATTAAACAACAAAGCAAATTCAACAGCAATGAAAATATGATCGATACAAAGTCAAATCTGAATTACAACAATTTTACCGAAATTCTTGAAATATTTCATTTTGATAAAACAAAATATAAATCCTATTCAATTCTTATTGATTCAATAATAACTTATCGAAATATGATTGCTCATGGAAATAGGAAGGATCTAACTGCGATAAACATTAGAGAAAAGATCCCAGGAAATTATAAAATTATTACTCTTAAGAAAGAAAATAATCGACTTTACTTTGAAGATTTGTGTAGTGATATGATTAATCTTCTTGAACTATTTTGTCAGGATCTTACAGATTATGTAAACGAACAAAAGTATTTTCGTCAAAATAATTGAATATTATTTTAAATAATTTAAAAAAGAACGATATTCTAAAAGTTAAACTGAAAATATTATCTTTATAGAATAACACAGAAACACGGTGATAAACCGTGTTTTTTGATATAATGAATATAAAAATAAAGGATTTTAAATTTAGGAAGAATTAAAGAATGAAGAAAATAAACCGTTTAACTGTAATAGACTTTTTTTGTGGAGCGGGTGGTTTTTCAGAAGGTTTTCGAAGAGCAGGTTACGATGTAATAATGGGAATCGATAACTGGCAACCTGCAATTACCACACATAATTTTAATCACGGACTAAATGATAATGTAAAAAGTGTACTTGATTTTGAGAATATAGAAGAAATAAATAAGCTGCCTGATACAGATATCATCATTGGTAGCCCACCATGTCAGTTGTTTTCTCTTTCTAATCAGGGTGGAAATGCTAATAAAGATTCAGGTATTAATTTAATTAAAACTTTTTATAAAGTAATTGCCGTAAAGAAATTTCAAAAGAATTCTAAGTTAAAAGCATGGTTAATGGAGAATGTCCCAAATTCACAAAACTATGTCCAAGAAGAATATACATTTGAAGACTTAGATTTAGCAGAATGGGCTCTATCTCAAAGTTTAAATCCCAAATCTATTGCAATAAGATCCAAGTATAATGGTGGTATATTACATGCAGATGACTATGGTGCTGCTCAATCAAGAAGACGTTTTGTTAGTGGAGAAATAACAAAAACAGGAAACTTCCCTTTCCCTAATAAATTGAAACAAGAAAGAATAACTCTAAATAAATTATTTAAAAAATTTCCAGACCCCTTAGCTCACTCATCTTGCGATTTTATAGTAGATCCCAATTATCCAATGGAAAAAGTAAGTATTAAAGATTTTAAAGACCATTTTTATGATACAGGTGTCTATCAAGTGCAATGGCAAAAAGCTCGGGATTTAAAGCAAAGACATCCTTATATGGGTAAGATGTCATTCCCAGAAAACATGAACAAGCCAAGTCGGACAATTATGGCTACACAGTCAGCTAGTACTAGAGAAGCTATTCTATATAAATCAAATTGTAATAGAAAAGGTGATGGTGAGTATCGATTGCCAACTATCAGAGAAGCAGCTTGTATTATGGGGTATCCGTTAGACTATCAATTCTTCGGTGATGAGTCTACAAAGTGGAGACAAATAGGAAATGCTGTTTGCGTTCAATTATCTTTTGCTTTAGCTGTTAAAATTTTAGAACTAATAAACTCACCACTATTACCTGCTAAGATTATTGATAAAGATTTAAGTCAATTTAAATATTTGGATAATAAAAAGATTAAAGTTTTTAATAATCCTCCCAAACGAAGTGAAAAAGCATTGTTTAGACAATTTCCTATTAAGTCAGGAAATATGACTGTTGACTTAACTAATAAAGTTAATGGAAAAGTTGGGAATTGGGGTGTTATTGCGCATGCTGGTACTGGTAAAGGATTCAAAAGTATAATTATCTCCCGTTCTAATCAAATGGAAGCTAAAAAACTTCTTCGTAAATTAAAACCTGATTTAATAGAGGAATTGAAAGATAACGAAATTCTTAGGAAATACTCGATAAAACAATTAAATTTAGAAAATAAGAAGTATGGTTTCTTTCTGGATGATGTTTCACATCCATATTATATCATCGATTATATTGGTAAATTAATATGCAGCCATACAGATAACGGCGACATTGAGGTTGATGTTTCTGGAACAGAGTTCACCCAACTTAAGGATAAGATTCCATTGAGCCAATTAATGTCAATTTACCTAGTCCCTATTATAATTTATGGAAAATAAATAAAAGGAGATTCAAAATGAGTCAAGATTTAAATAAACTTATTGAAGAAAAATCTATTGAAAAAACAACTTTAACAAAACGTTTGACAATTGGAGGAAAAACAAAAGACTATCCAGTATATAAATTTCCTTTAGAATATTTGTATTATAATGATCAGAACGGACGTATTAATACAGTTTACCATCAGTACATATCAAATCATGGGAAATTAACACCAGAAATTGGAGATTCAAAATATAATGAAATATTTGAAAAATTTATTTTTGAATCTAAAAAGCAAGCTTTAAAGGATACTCAAATTTCTATTTCTGAAAAAGGACAACAAGAGCCTGGTGTAATTCTTTCCGATGGAAGAGTTATTGATGGGAATCGTAGATTTACAGCTCTTCGCAGAATACAAAAAGAAACAAAAATCCAACAATACTTCGAAGCTGTTATACTTTCATTTGATATCAGTAATAAAATTGATGAAAAGAAAATAAAAGAGTTAGAATTAGATTTGCAGCTTGGTCGTCAAGAAAGAGTAAGTTATGACCCAATTGATCGTATTTTTGACGTCTATAACACAATAGAAGTTCAAAAACTAATGACTCCTGAAGAATATAAAAAAGCAAGTGGTGCTGGTAATACTAAGGGAATTAACAAAGACTTACGTCTTGCTGATCTAATTATCAAGTTCTTATCCATAGTCGCTCCCAACGAAAATCCTATTGATAAATTTTATCTTGCTAGAGAATTGAAGTTAGATGGACCTCTGGAAGATATTGAAAGAACAATTAACAAATTAAAAAAAGATAAAGAGACGATAACTCAAAATGTACTAACTATTTTAGCAGTCCAGATTGCAAAGTCTGAAGTTGGTGATAGAGATATTACTAGAAAAATCCGAGATGTCAAATATAATATTTTAGACAATCCTGAAATGAAAGAACATTTCATAAGTGCTACTGATGAGCATGTAGATAATATTATTGACTTTTTTGAGTCTAATCCGATAGATAAGGCAAGTGATTTAAAAAATAATCTAAATAACAATCTTGAGATAGCAGAAGTATCAAGTAAATTATTACAAACAACTAACAGATTATCAAACAAAGGCCAAATAACAGCAAATCGCAGACAATCCTTGGTAAAATTGCAAGAAATCAGAGATACATTAGAAGATTTATCTGCTGAAGATTTAAAAGAACTGCATGAAGAAGAATTTTTTGAGGCAAAAGAAATTCTTCAAGAAATTAGAGATTTAGCATTTAAATTATCCAAATAGAGAAAAGGGGAAAAGGAATGGTATTTTCTCTAAAACTTAAAAATCTAATACAACCTACATATCAAAGTGAAAATTTAGTTAAAGAATTCTATGAACCGGTATTATCTGAAGCTACTATTTATAGAAGAGTTTCAGCCTATTTTTCTAGTGAGGGACTGGGGTTATATTCGAAGGGGTTGGATAAATTATTTGGAAATAATGGATTTGCTCAATTTATCATTTCGACTGATATCTCTGAAGAAGATTTTAAAAAAATTCAAGAAGGATATGCTCTTAAAAATAGTTTAGTAGATTTGCCTGCTCAGTTAAGGCAAACTATTCTAAATGATCAAACAAAAGAATCGTTAGGTAATCTGGCATTTATGATTGCAAGTAACCATGCAGAGGTAAAGTTTGCAGTTATTCCAAGAGGACGAGGGATTTTTCATGATAAATTCGGTCTTATTGATTCAGATGATGAAACTGTCTTTTTTAACGGATCTGTTAATGAAACTAGAAATGGTTTAGAATATAATTATGAAAGTATTTCTGTAGATGTTTTTTGGGATTCAAGTACGAATGTTCAAACACGAATACTAGCTAACAAAAATAGATTTGACCGATTGTGGAAAAATGAAGAGAAAGATATTCTGACAATTGATGCTACAAAAATTGTTTATGATGAAATAAAAAAATATCAGCAATATTCCACAATAAATAAAGTTAAAGAAAATCAGTCAGATAATAATATCTATTTTTATTTAAAAAGTGGAAATATAATTGTACGTCAAGATAACTCTTCTATACAGATTACAAGCTCAGATAGAAAACTAAAGCCTGGATCGGATTTGTCCAATAAATATTTTGAAGATGATAATTCAACTATCAAATCAGAATTTTCTTATATGGATATAAATTACATTATTAAAGAAACAAGGAAAAGATGTGATAGAAAAAATATTATAGTTGAAGTATCAGAGGAAGTACAAGAATACCTAAAGTCAAATCAATACTCGATTGAACAATATCGTAAGTTGGGAATTTATTTAAAATCACCTGAACAATATACAATTCATAGGGAACAAGAAAAGTTTGAAGAGTTTGTTTCTGTTGTTAGTTCAGAGGTTGCACGGCCGTTTAAAAAATTGCAACTTGAGGCAGCCTTCTACGAATACAGGATGGCTAGAGCTGCGAATTTTTCTGTGCCAGGTTCTGGTAAAACTGCTATGATTTTGGCCGTTTTTGCATTTTTGAATTCCTCGAAAGTTGAAAGTGAGCATGTAGATAATTTATTGGTTATTTGTCCTATTAATGCCTTCAACAGTTGGAAAGAAGAATTTAAACAAGTTTTTGGAAACAAGAAACAGTTAGAAGTAATTGATTGTCAAAGTTCCAAAGATTTTGATTACGATTTATCTTTGAACTGGAAAACATCAAATCTTGTATTAGTGAATTATGAATCGCTGACAAAATACAAAGAGAAGTTGCAGGAATTGTTGTCAATTAAGACAATGATTGTCTTTGATGAAGTTCATAGAATAAAAAATCCTTTTGGAGTTCGTGCTCAAGCTGCTTTAGAACTAGTTAAGGATTCAAGATTTAAGTTTGTTTTAACTGGGACACCTATACCTAATTCTTATCAAGATATCTATAATTTCCTCCATCTATTGTATTCAAATGAGTATAATTCCTTTTTTAGATGGAATTTAGATGAATTAAAAAATCCTAGTGTTAGGAAAATTGAAGAAATTAATAAAGCTTTAATTCCATTCTTCTGGCGCTTAAACAAAGATGACTTAGGAGTACCTAAACCAGATCCAGATAATTTTTTGGTTGTTGAACCTAGCGAAGAACAGAAACAATTAGCGCAGTCTATATACTATAATGAATCGTCGAGTTTAGCCAGATTGATTCGATTGATACAAGCGTCTACAAATCCTGAATTAATTAACAAAAGGATTGAATATAAAGATATGTGGTTTGCAGACGATAATGATAAAGATGATACTGTTGAAATATCTGAAGAAATATTTAATAATAGACTACAAATTGTTTCGGACTCGGGAATCAGAGAAGCCAAAGGATATGATGAGTATGATTTTTCAAGTATGATTTCTCCTAAATTTGAGAAAGGTATTGATAAAATTCAAGAGCTCATATCTGAGGGGAAAAAAGTCATAGTTTGGGCAATATTTGTTGATACTATGAAAAAGATACAAAATAGGTTAGACCAAGTTGGAGTGAAAGCTAATTTAGTGTATGGTGGTACAGATGTATCTGATCGGCAGAATCTGATTGATGATTTTCGATTTGGTAATACTATGGTTATGATTTCTAATCCTCAAACGCTAGGTGAATCTGTATCTTTGCATAAAGAAGTTCATGATGCTTTGTATTTTGAATACAATTTTAATCTAACTTTTATGCTTCAATCTCGAGATAGGATCCATAGATTAGGATTAGAAGATAACCAATATACAAGATATTATTATCTACAGACCAGATGTGAACCAGATGATAGTGGTAATCCAGGTTATATTGATCAACAGATTTATAAGAAACTGGAAACTAAGGCTAACATAATGCACAATGCTATTGATAATAATATTCTATCACCAGAATTTTCTCAAAATGAGATAGATGAAGCAATTAGTATTATTGACGAGGAGAGAAATCGTATTTTAAAAAACACTAATTAAAATGAATCCCGTTAGCTTTTAACTAAATACCGCTATTTTTATTGCATATGCCTTAAATTTACCATGTGTTAAAATCAATTGATTTTTACTTAATAAATCATAGATAAATCTATTTTAACCTTTGACTATTCCGCAAAATTATCGTACAATAAAGAGTACATGATAAAATGAGGTCAGAGTCTGTTCGCTCTGGCGATAGTAGTAAAAATGAGGAGAAACGCTTTGGAATTAGAAGTATTTGCTGGGCAAGAAAAAAGTGAACTATCTATGATTGAGGTAGCGCGTGCTATCTTGGAACTTCGTGGTCGTGATCATGAGATGCATTTTAGCGATCTTGTAAATGAAATTCAAAACTACCTTGGAACATCAAACAGCGATATCCGCGAAGCTTTGCCTTTGTTCTACACAGAGTTGAACTTTGACGGTAGCTTCATCTCTCTTGGAGACAACAAATGGGGTCTTCGTTCATGGTATGGTGTGGACGAAATCGACGAAGAGATTATCGCTCTTGAAGAAAGTGACGACGATGAAGTAGCACCAAAAGCTAAGAAAAAACGCGTCAATGCCTTTATGGATGGCGATTCAGATGCCATTGACTACAATGCAGATGATCCAGAAGACGAAGATGCATACGAAGCTGATCCAGCTCTTTCATATGATGATGAAAATCCCGATGATGAGAAAAATGAAGTGGAAGCTTACGATGCAGAAATCAACGAAATCGCCCCTGATGACTTGGGTGAAGACGTGGATCTCAACGAAGAAGACGATGAGTTTTCTGACGATGACGCTGAAACGAGTGAAGAAGAGTAAAAGACTTCACAGAGGAGATCGCCTGATCTCCTTTTTTGTTCCTTGAGCAGGTCATCCGTTTGGATGCGGATCTTTAGTTGGTTTTCTGAAAACAATCTCCTTTTTTCATGTTTTACCAATTCGGGTTGACAAATGTTCTGCTTTAAGGTATTATATTGTTCGGGCACCTCTTTTAGAGGTCGGGGCTCCCTAGTTACTAGGGAGCTATTTTTGTTTTTTCAGGAAGTTTTCTTGAAGAGTTGTTATTCATAAGGGTCTTGTTTTCGATGTCCCCTTGTAGTTAACAAGGCCTTGAGCATTTTAGAAAGAGGAATCTATGTCTACGAAATATATTTTTGTAACTGGTGGTGTGGTGTCGTCTATTGGGAAAGGAATTGTCGCAGCAAGTCTAGGCCGTCTCTTGAAAAATCGTGGTCTAAAAGTGACTATTCAGAAGTTTGACCCTTATATCAATATCGATCCGGGAACCATGAGTCCTTACCAGCACGGGGAAGTCTTTGTGACAGATGATGGGGCTGAGACCGATTTGGACTTGGGTCACTATGAACGTTTCATCGATATCAATCTCAACAAATATTCCAACGTAACAACTGGTAAAATTTACAGTGAAGTTCTTCGTAAGGAGCGCCGTGGAGAATACCTTGGTGCAACTGTTCAGGTTATTCCTCATATCACAGATGCTTTGAAAGAGAAAATCAAGCGTGCTGCTGTAACGACAGACTCTGATGTCATTATCACAGAGGTTGGTGGAACTGTTGGGGATATCGAGTCCTTGCCATTTCTAGAGGCCCTTCGTCAGATGAAGGCAGATGTGGGTGCAGATAACGTCATGTACATCCATACAACCTTGCTTCCTTACCTCAAGGCTGCTGGTGAGATGAAGACCAAGCCTACTCAGCATTCTGTAAAAGAATTGCGCGGTTTGGGAATCCAGCCAAATATGTTGGTCATCCGTACCGAGAAACCAGCTGGTCAGGGCATTAAAAACAAACTAGCACAGTTTTGTGACGTGGCTCCAGAAGCTGTTATCGAGTCTTTGGATGTTGAACACCTTTACCAAATTCCATTGAACTTGCAGGCACAAGGTATGGACCAAATTGTATGTGACCATTTGAAATTAGACGCACCAGTAGCGGATATGACAGAGTGGTCAGCCATGGTGGACAAGGTCATGAACCTGAAAAAACAAGTTAAAATTTCCCTTGTCGGTAAGTATGTGGAGTTGCAAGATGCCTACATCTCAGTGGTTGAAGCCTTGAAACACTCTGGTTATGCCAACGACGCAGAAGTGAAGATTAATTGGATCAATGCCAATGATGTGACAGCAGAGAATGTAGCAGAGCTCTTGTCGGATGCGGACGGAATCATCGTACCAGGAGGTTTTGGCCAACGTGGTACGGAAGGGAAAATTCAAGCCATCCGCTATGCACGTGAGAATGATGTTCCGATGTTGGGTGTCTGCTTGGGAATGCAGTTGACTTGTATCGAGTTTGCTCGTCACGTTTTAGGGCTTGAAGGTGCCAATTCTGCAGAGCTTGATTCTGATACAAAATACCCTATCATTGATATTATGCGTGACCAGGTTGATGTTGAGGATATGGGTGGAACCCTTCGTTTGGGACTTTATCCATCTAAGTTGAAACGTGGCTCTAAGGCAGCAGCTGCTTATCACAATCAAGAAGTGGTGCAACGCCGTCACCGTCACCGTTATGAGTTTAACAACGCCTTTCGTGAACAGTTTGAGGCAGCAGGCTTTGTCTTTTCAGGAGTTTCTCCAGACAATCGTTTGGTAGAAATTGTGGAGATACCTGAAAATAAATTCTTTGTGGCGTGTCAGTATCACCCTGAACTTTCCAGCCGTCCAAACCGTCCAGAAGAACTCTACACTGCCTTTGTCACCGCAGCAGTTGAGAACAGTAATTAGCAAAATTCGAACCTTTGAGAACAATCTCAGAGGTTTTTTAATCCATTCAGGAAAATCTTGCTAACTCAGGCGCTTGGCAATAAGAATCAGAAGTTCACTTTCCTCACTAAGGGAAGAGGAGTTTTACTTGTTTTTCTGCTACTTCCTCATTTGTCCTAGAGCCCTTTTTGTGTTACAATGAATGGTATGAAAGCTAAGAAATTATGGATGACTGGCTTGACTGTGGCTGGTCTAAGTGCCCTTGCTTTAGGGGCTAAAAAAGCAGCAGATAACCACAAACTCATGAAGACTCAAGAAGAGTTGACTGCTATCGTGCGCGAACTTTTCTCAGATATGGGTGAGATTGCGACTCTCTATGTTCAAGTCTACGAAAGTAGCCTAGAGCGACTTGTAGGAGGAGTCATTTTCGAGGATGGTCGTCACTATACCTTTGTCTATGAAAATGAAGACCTGGTCTATGAGGAGGAAGTCTTATGATAACTCCTAGTAGTATAGAAGAACTAGCAGGTTTTGTCGAGCAAGATGGCAAGAAGGTTTTCCTTTTTGTGGCGGACTGGTGTGGCGATTGTCGTTATATCTATCCAGCCTTGCCAGAGATTGAGGAGACCAATCCAGAGTTCACCTTTATTCGAGTGGACCGAGACCAGTATCTGGATCTGGCCAAACTCTGGGATGTGTACGGCATTCCTAGCCTTGTTGTGCTAGAAAAGGACAAGGAAATCGGTCGTTTTGTCAACCGTGACCGTAAAAGCAAGCAACAAATTAACGACTTTTTAGCAGGACTGAAATAGGAGAAAAGAGAAACAATGATTTTTACATATAACAAAGAACATGTCGGTGATGTCCTTATGGTCATCGTGAAAAATAGCGGAGATGCCAAACTGGATGTGGAGAGAAAAGGCAAGGTAGCCCGTGTTTTTCTCAAAGATAATGGGGAAACAGTGGCTTGGAATATTTTCGAAGTTTCAAGTTTATTTGAAATTGCAGAGCGCGGTCAAGTCTTTTTATCAGATGAGCAAGTAGAACGTTTGAACCAAGAATTGCAGACGGAAGGCTTTACAGAAGAAATTGTCAATGACAAGGAACCTAAGTTTGTTGTTGCTGAAATTGTCGAGATGGTAGCTCATCCAGATAGTGACCACCTCAATATCTGCCAAGTTGCAGTCGCAAGTGATAAGACAGTGCAAATCGTTGCGGGAGCACCTAATGCGCGTGTGGGATTAAAAACCATTGTCGCTCTTCCTGGAGCGATGATGCCAAAAGGCAATCTTATTTTCCCAGGCGAACTTCGTGGCGAAAAGAGTTTTGGCATGATGTGTAGTCCTCGTGAATTGCATCTGCCAAATGCTCCGCAAAAACGTGGGGTTATTGAATTATCAGAAGATCATATTGTCGGAACTCCGTTTGACCCAGCCAAACACTGGACTGCCTAGGAAATTGTCAGTGCTTGATAGACCAGATAGAGGGAGATAAGATGCCAAAAAATGTAGTAATTACAGGAGCGACCTCAGGAATCGGTGAAGCGATTGCGCGTGCTTATCTGGAGCAGGGGGAGAATGTCGTTCTAACAGGGCGACGGACAGACAGACTAGAGGCCCTCAAGTCAGAGTTTGCAGAAACTTTTCCAAATCAAACAGTTTGGACCTTTTCATTAGATGTGACGGATATGACCATGGTCAAGACTGTCTGTTCCGATATTCTAGAAACGATAGGTCAGATTGATATCTTGGTCAATAATGCCGGACTGGCTCTTGGCTTAGCTCCCTATCAAGACTACGAAGAGTTGGATATGCTGACTATGTTGGATACCAATGTCAAAGGTTTGATGGCAGTCACTCGTTTCTTCTTGCCTTCCATGGTTGCAGCAAATCAAGGTCATATCATCAATATGGGCTCAACTGCAGGAATCTACGCCTACGCTGGTGCAGCAGTTTATTCAGCCACCAAGGCAGCAGTTAAAACCTTTTCAGATGGACTACGAATTGATACGATCGCAACGGACATCAAGGTGACAACCATTCAACCGGGGATTGTCGAAACAGATTTTTCTACAGTACGTTTTCATGGTGACAAAGAGCGGGCTGCGACGGTTTATCAGGGGATCGAAGCCTTGCAGGCACAAGATATCGCAGACACTGTTGTCTATGTGACCAGTCAACCCCGTCGTGTGCAGATTACAGATATGACTATTATGGCCAATCAACAGGCGACAGGTTTCATGGTTCATAAAAAATAAAAAATTTTCTCGAAAAGTTACAAATTTTTGTAACTTTTTTTGATTCCTTACGAATAGATAAGTAGGAGGAAGAAAATATGTATAATAAAGTTATTATGATCGGGCGCTTGACGTCTACACCAGAATTGCACAAAACCAACAATGACAAGTCAGTAGCGCGAGCAACTATCGCTGTGAATCGTCGTTACAAAGACCAAAACGGTGAACGTGAAGCTGACTTTGTCAATCTGGTTCTTTGGGGAAAATTGGCTGAAACCTTGGCAAGCTACGCAACTAAAGGCAGTCTTATCTCTGTGGATGGAGAACTTCGTACTCGTCGCTTCGAGAAAAATGGTCAGATGAACTATGTGACTGAAGTCCTTGCCACAGGATTCCAACTTTTGGAAAGCCGCGCCCAACGTGCTTTGCGTGAAAATAATGCAGGACAGGATTTGGCAGACTTGGTTTTGGAAGAGGAAGAATTGCCATTTTAATACTCTTCGAAAATCTCTTCAAACCACGTCAGCTGGTATAGGTAACTGACTTCGTCAGTCTTATCTACAACCTCAAAGCAGTGCTTTGAGCAACCTGCGGCTAGCTTCCTAGTTTAATCTTTGAGTATAAACATTGAAAAGTCTGAGTTGGTCTCAGGCTTTTTATCTTGCTAAAGTCAGACTTTTTTCTTGACTATTTCTGACCAAGTGATACAATAGAACTATGAATTAGCACTCGGATATAAAGAGTGCTAATAATATGTAGTTTATCATGGAGGAAAACAGATGTTGAAACCATTAGGAGACCGTGTGGTCTTGAAAATCGAAGAAAAAGAACAAACTGTTGGGGGCTTTGTCCTCGCAAAATCAGCCCAAGAAGAAACGAAAACAGCTACAGTAGTGGCTACTGGACAAGGTGTTCGCACCTTGAACGGTGATTTGGTTGCTCCAAGCGTTAAGCCTGGAGACCGTGTCTTAGTTGAAGCTCATGCAGGTATTGATGTCAAAGATGGCGATGAAAAGTACATCATCGTAGGTGAAGCTAGCATCTTGGCAATCGTTGAAGAATAGAAGGAGGAAATATGTATGGCAAAAGATATTAAATTTTCATCAGACGCTCGTTCAGCTATGGTCCGAGGTGTTGATATCCTAGCAGACACTGTTAAAGTAACCTTGGGACCTAAAGGCCGTAATGTTGTTCTTGAAAAATCATTCGGTTCACCATTGATTACCAATGATGGTGTAACAATTGCTAAAGAAATTGAGTTGGAAGACCATTTTGAAAATATGGGTGCCAAATTGGTATCAGAAGTAGCTTCAAAAACCAATGATATTGCAGGTGACGGGACAACTACTGCAACAGTCTTGACTCAAGCTATCGTCCGCGAAGGAATCAAAAACGTTACTGCGGGTGCTAATCCAATCGGCATTCGTCGTGGGATTGAAGCAGCGGTTGCTGCAGCTGTAGAAGCCTTGAAAAACAATGCCATTCCAGTTGCTAATAAAGAAGCCATTGCTCAGGTTGCTGCCGTATCTTCTCGTTCTGAGAAAGTTGGCGAATACATCTCTGAAGCTATGGAAAAAGTTGGCAAAGATGGTGTCATCACCATCGAAGAGTCGCGTGGTATGGAAACGGAACTTGAAGTCGTGGAAGGGATGCAGTTTGACCGCGGTTACCTATCACAGTACATGGTGACAGATAGCGAAAAAATGGTGGCTGACCTCGAAAATCCATACATCTTGATTACCGACAAGAAGATTTCAAATATCCAAGAAATCTTGCCACTCCTAGAAAGCATTCTCCAAAGCAATCGTCCGCTCTTGATTATTGCAGATGATGTGGATGGCGAAGCTCTTCCAACCCTTGTCTTGAACAAAATTCGTGGAACTTTCAATGTCGTAGCTGTCAAAGCTCCTGGCTTCGGTGACCGTCGTAAAGCCATGCTTGAAGACATCGCTATTTTGACAGGTGGAACTGTTATCACAGAAGATCTTGGTCTTGAGTTGAAAGACGCGACGATTGAGGCTCTAGGTCAAGCCGCTAGAGTGACTGTGGACAAAGATAGCACTGTTATCGTAGAAGGTGCTGGCAATCCTGAAGCCATTTCCCACCGTGTTGCGGTTATCAAGTCACAAATCGAAACCACAACTTCTGAATTCGACCGTGAAAAACTCCAAGAACGCTTGGCTAAATTGTCAGGTGGTGTCGCAGTCATCAAGGTCGGAGCTGCAACTGAAACTGAGTTGAAAGAAATGAAACTCCGCATCGAAGATGCCCTTAACGCTACTCGTGCAGCCGTTGAAGAAGGAATCGTTGCAGGTGGTGGAACTGCTCTTGCCAATGTCATTCCAGCCGTAGCTGATTTGGAATTGACAGGAGATGAAGCAACAGGACGCAATATTGTTCTCCGTGCCTTGGAAGAACCTGTTCGTCAAATCGCCCACAATGCAGGATTCGAAGGGTCTATCGTTATCGATCGTTTGAAAAATGCTGAGCTTGGTACAGGATTCAACGCAGCGACTGGCGAGTGGGTCAACATGATTGAAGAGGGAATCATTGACCCAGTTAAAGTGAGTCGTTCTGCCCTACAAAATGCAGCATCTGTAGCCAGCTTGATTTTGACAACAGAAGCAGTCGTAGCCAATAAACCAGAACCAGTAACCCCAGCTCCAGCAATGGATCCAAGCATGATGGGTGGGATGATGTAAAAGCAACTTATAAAAAATACAAAAGGAGGGAACATGCATCCCTCCTTTTAAGGTTTTCTCTTCTAAATAGATTTGAGCTCTCCTAACTTATATGATAAAATAAGACTAGAAAAAGGAGAAGAACATGATCGATGTAGAAGAAATTCTGAGCAAGATGAATCCCAATCAGAAGATTAATTATGACCGTGTTATGCAGAAAATGGTTCAGGTTTGGGAAAAGAACGAGGAACGTCCAACTATTCTCATGCATGTTTGTTGTGCTCCTTGTAGTACCTATACCCTAGAGTACCTGACCAAATACGCTGATGTGACCATCTATTTTGCCAATTCCAATATCCACCCCAAGGCAGAATACCACAAGCGGGCTTACGTTACAAAAAAATTTGTCAGTGACTTCAATGAGCGAACAGGAAATACGGTCCAGTATTTAGAAGCTCCCTATGAACCTAATGAATACCGGAAGTTAGTCAGAGGACTGGAAGAAGAACCCGAAGGTGGCGACCGTTGCAAGGTTTGTTTTGATTACCGTCTGGACAAAACAGCGCAAGTGGCTATGGATTTGGGCTTTGACTACTTTGGTTCAGCCTTGACCATCAGTCCCCATAAGAATTCTCAAACCATCAACAGCATCGGAATTGATGTGCAAAAGATTTATACCACCCACTATCTACCAAGTGATTTCAAGAAAAATCAAGGCTACAAGCGTTCGGTGGAGATGTGCGAGGAGTATGATATTTATCGTCAATGTTATTGTGGATGCGTCTATGCGGCTCAAGCCCAGAATATTGACCTGGTTCAGGTTAAGAAGGATGCCACGGCTTTCCTGCTAGATAAGGATGTTGAAAAAGACTATTCCCACATCAAGTTTACTGTTACTAAATTAGATATATAGAAATCAATCCAGCTGTAAAGCTGGGTTTTTCAAATAAAAAAACCAGGGCTTTCACCCCAGCTTGACAACTTTACCGATTCTTTAGTTCTATGTAGCGTTTGTACCAAATGTTGACATAGGCCTCTGAGAAAGGACCGCGTCCATTGTTGATCCAATCAACAAGGATTTTAACATGCTCTTTCAAAATATAGTCTAAATCATCAGAATACTTCATTTTGCGTTTATGGCGCTCATACTCCTCAACGTCCAAAAGACGTTTTTCCCCATCTGTGAAGACTTTGACATCCAAATCGTAATCAATGTATTTTAAAGCTTCTTCATCAAGATAATAGGGGCTAGCCATATTGCAATAGTAGGAAACCCCATTATCGCGAATCATGGCAATGATATTAAACCAATATTTTTTGTGAAAGTAAACAATAGCAGGTTCTCGAGTCACCCAACGACGACCATCACTTTCGGTAACAAGTGTGTGGTCGTTGACGCCGATAATGGCGTTCTCTGTTGTTTTTAGTACCATGGTGTCCCGCCAAGTACGGTGAAGACTCCCATCATGCTTATAACTTTGAATTGTAATAAAGTCGCCTTCTTTTGGAAGTTTCATAACTAACCAACTTTCTACAATTTATAAGTTTATCGTTTACTATTATATCATAAATCGGTCTAATTTTTTTGAATTTTACACGAAAATATTAAAGATATTCTCTGAGAGCGCTGGCTATATCCGAAAAATCATAGCCTTTTCTAGCTAAAACTTGGGTTAAACGCTGTTTAAGTTCGTATCCTTCATACTTTCGAGCATACTTAGCATATTGTTTGTCTAACTCTTTAAAAATGAGTTCTTGAGTCGTTTCTTGGTCGACTTGACTGTCCAAGTCATCAAAGGCACTTTTAGCATCAGCATAGGAGAAGCCCTTGTTCGTCAAGCTTTGAATAATCTTATCCTGCAAGGCACGAGCGGGAAGCTTTCCCGTGTATTTTTTAAGTAGTTTCTCCGCCACACGATGAGCAACCTCTGAAAAATCAAAATCCTTTAAAACACCTTCAATAGTTGATTTAGCAATTCCTTTTTGAGACAGTTTTTGAGTTAGTAAATAGGGTCCTTTATCTCCAGAAAGTTGATTGGCATTGATGATGGAATAAGCATACTGACGGTCATTAATCCAGTTATCTTCTTTAAGGTTAGCGATAACTTGACTAATGATTTTTTCTTCAATATCATACTTCTTCAGATACTCTCGCACTTCCTTCTCAGTACGAGCCTTGAAGGATAAATGGTAGAGGGCGAGATTCTTACCATAAGAAAACTGAGCAAAGCCCTGTATCTCAGTCAATTCTTCCGTGCTAATCACCTTATCTTTAGACAACATAAAACGGACAATGGTATCTTCCGTGATATAAGAGGTTTGCTGTCCATCTAGTTCCATCAAGTAGAGACGTTTTTTCTTTTCAAGTTTTGTGATTTTCATAGTTCTATTATACCCTAAAATGTGAGCGAGGGCTGAAATCTCTTGAAATAGCTATTTTCTAGTCTTAGATTTTTAAATTTAAGAACTTTTTAGGAACTTTGTAGTTTCTCAATAGCTTTTTCATAAAAGGAAGTCGCCTTTTTCTTATTCTCTTTGGATAGGTGGCTATATATATCCATGGTCATAGAGATTTTTGAATGACCTAGCCGTGTTTGAATATCTTTGTAAGGCAGTCCAGCGTTAAGCAAGATACTAGCGTGGGTATGGCGGAAGGCGTGGAAACTCAAACGAGGGCATCCAGCCAGTTTTAAATGCTTTTCTAGTCTGAATCTGAGCGCTCCAGCTTCTCTATAGTTATCAAAGCTATCAGAGAACACTCTTTCATAGGTCACGCCTATTTCTCTACCTATCTGTCCTTGTCTCGCTTTATAGAGCCTGAGTAGAAGTACCGTTTTGGTATCTAGGGAAATTTCTCTAATGCTGCTTTTACTTTTGGGGCTAGTGATTTCTTTTAGGGTGTTTGAGGTCTTTGTAACTGAAATGCTACCGTTCTGCAGGTCAATATCAGACCACTCCAGAGCTAAACACTCACGAATACGCAAACCAGTCGCTAGAAGTGTCTTATATAACACGGTATCATAGAAATCTTTTGTAGTGTTTGGCAACTGATCCAGATAAGCTAAGAATTTCTTCAAATTGTCGTCATCCAGATATTTTAGTTTTTGCCCCTCTTTTGGTTTGCGACGTGGGACGATGATATCACTAGCTGGATTTGTAGAAATAACTTGTATAGAAACCGCATAGGATAGTATGCGCTTGTTTAAGGCGTGGAGTTGGTTGTATTGCTGATAACCTTTCCCTAGTTGGTTATAATCTATTGCCCATTGGTTTACCTGGTGCTGAATAATAGGGGGCGTCAGTTTATCCAGTTTGTAGTCTCCAAAGGCTGGTAGGAGATACTTTCTTATGTTGTTTTTTGCTCCTATAATGGTGCTATGTTTGACTGTATGGCAATAATTTTCTAACCAGAGTTCCGTCAATTCCTGATAGGTGGTAACGTTAACGGCTTTCATAATCGTTGAGCCGTTTTTTTCAAACTCTACCTTGGTTTGAATGGCCTTGCTTTTGAGTTCTTTCTTGGTTCGTGCTGATATGGTAGTCTTGACTTTCTTACCAGTCATTGAATCGATGCCTAGATAAATACTAGAGCGGTAGACTATAGAACCGTCTTTTTTTGTGTATTGTGTAATCTTCATGGTGATACTCCTTTTCCATCAGCAGGCAAGCAATTAGAAAAGATTTTGAGTTTATACCATGCGAGGAGCTACGAGAATCCCTCTATTTTCGATTTTAAGCAGTTGGGCGGTAAATTAATACCAGAATAAGAAACAAGGCGGATATGGGGCTTCTTATTCGTTTTTTTCTTGGTTTGTAAAATGATATTCATCTTTTTCATCTAATGGAAAGGGATATATCTGGTTTACTCCAAAAGTTTCATCAGAAGAGACTAGCAAGTTAAATATTAGGACTAGATTTCTATCCTTGATTTTCATCTCTTCATCTGATACAAATTGAACAAATCTTTTAAAGCGTTTTTCTTGTTTTTTGAAAAGGACTTCATCAAATTCTTCTAAAGTTGGGAGGGTGCTATTAAATTCTTTTAGTTTTTCCTGAGCTTCCTTTAAATTCATCTCATATCCCAACAGATAACCAACACTTACCCCAAAGTAGTCAGCAAGTTGTTTGGCTTTTTCTGATTTGATTTGGCTTTCTTCGTTTTCCCATTTTTGGTACCCTCTACGGGTCATGCCCATAGCTTTAGCAACATCCTCTTGTGTGTCGCCTTTTTTTTGTCTTAATTCTTTTAGTCTGTTCATGTATATTACCTCATTTTAAATTATATCACAAAATAACAAAAAGCTAACAAAAAATTCACTTTTTGTTATTTAACTATTGACAGCTAACAAAAAATACGCTATACTACAACCAAGCTAACAAAATGTTAGCAAAAGAAAGGAGGGAAATCTTTGCTTATTACCTCAACACAAGCAAAAGCGATTCGCCGAAAGCAGGCAGACAAGAAATTGACTGCAAAGCAAGCAGGCGAAGAAATCGGAGTTACACAAGTTACCTATCGCAAAATCCGAGACGGTGGCGAAGTAAAGCCTAGCATTTATCAAAAAGCTATGCAGTGGCTTGCTGAAGATTATTAGAAAGGAGCGAACTAATGGACGACGATTTTGAAATAATTGAAAATTCCAAGGGTTTACAAATTCCCAAGCAATTCAAGGATTTTAAAAAGCTAGTTGAGAAAGACAGACAACTAGCCGAATATCTTTGTATGAACTACGAGGACTTGGGAAGTGAAGACCTGGGCGCATTTCTTGAAACGGTGGAGCAGGGATTCAGCTGGATTCTGGATCTTATCGAAAGTAAAGACTTGCTTTATAAACCCAAGTCAGGTAGAAATCATGCAAAAAGAAAATAAAAAAATCACTTGCTCAAATTTTAGACGAGGCGAGCAAGCGACACAATTCAGTGTATAGAAATTTTTTCTATGATCTGATTATAGCAAAAAATATCTATTCTATCAAATACATAAAGAAAAACCGAAGAGCAGGCAAGCAATTAGAAAAGGTTTTGAAATCAAGCGCTGACAGGGTGATTCTAAGACCTTGTTTTTAAAAAAAGTGGGCAAATACCCACGAAACACCACTACAATCGTTCGCCAACTTGGGGCAACTGCCCAGAGTTTGGAGTGGTGAAATAATCCAATATAGGAAAAAGGGAAAACAGACTATGACAGAAACAACATACGATATTATCGCTAAAAGCTTGGATAGAATTAGTATGGAATTACACCAAGCAGACGAAAACAATGATTTTTTGAGAATAGGACTCTTATCAGGACAATTAAAAGCTATCAAAGAAAATTTACACCGCTTACTTTGGATTGAACTTCCTGAATTGAATGAAAATCATAAAATCGAGGCAGTCTCTAAAAGCACTACAGGAATGTTTTTCCACCCTGGTGTTTTTGAAATGGACGCTATGCGACAAGCATTCTTTAAACGCCAAGCCAAGCACTTTTTTGACAACGAAGCAGAGCAACAGGCGTATATAGAACATGCTGAAAAGGAGTATTTAGAGGCTACTATAACCTTGAAAGATATTCTTTTTAATTCTAAAAATGCTAATCGGAAAGTAAGTAAAAATCATCTTATAGAGAAGTTTGAGGAGGCAATGCAATGACATTAGACCTAGACAACATGACACAAGCAGAATTTGATAAACAAATGGCTGAAATTAAGGAGAAACGCCCAAACCTCTTCTGGTTTATTGCTGATTTTGTAGATCGAAAAGTAAGCACCGAAGAGGTGTACGACTTCCTGAAGATGGGACGAAGCGACCAAGTGAACTATATCAAGAACTATAAAGCGAGGGCATAACATGAATGAACTAGATTTAACCAATACACAGGCGGTTATCTTCATGATGGTATTGATTGGCTTACTGCTTTATTTAAACCACCGAGACCGCAAAAAAAGCGCCCAATTTGAGCGAGAAAGCAAACAGACGATAGAAACGCCTAGCGAGAGTCTAACCCCCGATTATGGGCGTTATATTCAGCTTGCAGGGGTTAAGCCATGGGGGTACTAAGATGTTTGAAAAAATGATTGAAGATTTAAAGTCTAAGATTTTGGAAGCAGTGGAACGGTATTTAAAAAGTCATGAGAAAGTACCTCAAAAAAGATTAGATTTAATCAGCAAGGTGGAACTAAAGGAAGAACTGGACATAGGAGATAAAACCTTGACAAAATGGGAATGTGCAGGACTACCGCAGTATATACCGCCTATTGAAGATACTAGAAAAGCGTATTATAAAGTGTCAGACGTTTTAAAGTTCCTGGGGGCAGATGATGGCAAAGACTAAAATATATTTTTGGTTAAAAGTTGATAAGAAGTTTTTTGATAATCTTTTTATTAAACGACTTAAAAATATGCCTGGTGGCTACACTATGACAGTGATTTATATCCGTCTTATGTTGGAAAGTTTAGAAGATGATTGTATTTTGTACTATGAGGGGTATTTTGATAATTTGGTACAGGAGCTAGCCTTAAAATTGGATGTGTCCGAGGATGATATAAATATGACAGTTGCATATTTTACCAAATGCGGACTGATTCAGATAGACGATGATGGACATGCTACATTATCACAAGCAAAAGCCATGGTTGAGAGTGAAACAAACTGGGCAAAATACAAGCGAGAACAAAGAAAAAATAGTCAAGATTTACCAAAATTGGATAATGTCCAAAATAAAAAGACTATTTCCAACTCATGTCCAACAGAGATAGAGAAAGAGAATAAAGTTAATAGTAAGAGTAATAATTTATATTTAGATAATATATTGTCGGGAAATCCCGACTACACTTTTCCTACTTGGCTTGAAGAAACAGCTATAAAAGATTTAGAGAAAACAAAACATAAAGAACTTTGGATTCCTATTGTTTATCTGAATCAAGTAGCTAATAAGAGGTATAAGTTTGTTGATAAGACAAAAAGGCTTTTACTAGCACGATTCAAGGAAGGTTATACACTGGAAGATTTTAAACAGGTGATAGATATTAAAACGGCAGAATGGAAGGATAGTCCTGAATTTTCTAAATATCTTAGACCAGAAACACTTTTCGGATCTAAGTTTGACGGTTATTTGAATCAAAAGCCTAAAACCATAAAAGGGAAGTCAGAAGATAATTTCCCAGACCTACCATTTTAGGAGTTGCAAAGATGAAGGAACAATTTAAAGAATTTAATAACAGAAAGATATCGGATAAAGTTTGCGATATTCACCAGGTCAATTATTGGGAAATTTCTGTACCGGTATTAGGGGGTTCAGAAAGAAAACTACAAGCATTTTGCCCGGAGTGTGTGAAGGAGGATATTAAACAACAAGAGCAAGACCTATTAAAACAGTTCGAGGACAGACAGGCTTACTTTAAAACTTATGATGTCTTAATGCGTGATAGTACGATTCCTAACGAGTTGAAGGGGGCAACGTTTGATAATTTCTTTGTTAAGACGACAGAGGAGCGTCAGATGTTAGAGTTTGTAAAAGGTCAAGCCCAGAAGTACCTTGCAGGTATGACGGGAAATACTTTAATCAGTGGTAGCACAGGAATAGGAAAAAGTCATTTATCGCTTGCCCTGGCCAAAGAAATCAATGAGAACTTCAGAGAGAAGAACGAGCCTAAGAGTGTCTTATTTGTCAGCTTAACCGAGATTATCAAGCAGATAAAAGAAGGTTGGGCTTATGGAAGAAATGCAAACTTAACAGAGTATGAGGCAGTTAAAAAGCTAGTTGATGTTGATTTTCTAATCATCGATGACCTGGGGGCAAAAAATGGGACGGTAACCCCTAAGAGCGACTGGGAACAGGATTTCTTGTTTGATATTATCAACAATCGAGAAACTACGATTTTCAACACGAACCTAGATAGTAGCGAACTAAGAACGGTTTACAATGCTAGAAACTCAAGTAGAATTTTGAAAGGTTTAGAAGGGAACACTTTTAAGGCTTTCACGATAAAAGATAAGCGATATACTATAAATACAGTGAGGGGAGAGTTTCAATGAATGAAGAAAAATCTAGACACTGTCAGACGTGATTATTTTGATTTTGAACTTCAAGAAAAGTATTTAAAAATCGACACGTTAATTAGTAAAAGAAAGAATCACTTATTACAAACATATACTTTAAAGGGAATGAATGCGAGCAGATTTGAAGATATTAAGAGTAAAAGTGGCACGTATATAAACCACTCCGAAAATATAGCAGTAGAGTTTGCTAGTGATCCCATTGTGTTAAGGTTAGAAGAATTTCAAAAGTGTATTGACAAGTTATTAGATAATTTGGTACCAGATGATCGAAAGATTTTCGAACTACGGTGGGGGCACTCAAAAAAAGAGTGGCTGGATATTTTCGAGATTATGAGAAGTGGGGAGACCGGATATTTGTATTCTAAACAGGAGCAAATTTTGAGAAGGAGAGATTTAATACTAGACAACTTTGCACGATTATTAGGGTATTACAACGGTTGATAATATTTTTTTAAATGGGAGGAGCTGATGTGAGAATGAAACTATTTTATTATTTTGTGATTAAGGGGGAAATCTAATGAATGAACTACATAAAGGCTGGATTTATTTCCTAAACCGTGGTATAATTAAGAGTGTAAAGTTACCAGAATATGGTGACATTCGGTTGATAATTGCAGATGGTGTCGTGACCATGGTAGAAACCAAAACACAACAAAAATTTTAAATACTGACTTGAAAACAAGAGGTAGGACATAAGACGTAAATACGTTTTTTGTTCTGCCTTTTTTGCTTTCTAGAAAAGAGGAAAATATGAACTTACAAGAAGCGAAAAAAATCTATTTTAGACTGGTACAAGATTATAATTTATTTTTCATTAATACGAATAAAACGACTATTTTTAACCTGATGTTTGGAGCGAAAGAAAATTATTACCGCTTTGGTTTGATTCCTGATATTGCTGAATTATTACCAGAGAAAGACAAAAAAGCGATTTTGGAATTCACAGAAAGCATTATTGAAGGAATTGAGGAATATCGTAACAAGCGATCAGAATTACAGGAAAGTATGGGACAAATTTTCTCAAACAAGTTTTTGACCAGTCGTCAAAAGGAAACACAAGCAAGCAAGTTACATGATGAAGTGGTAACTTCTTTGAATAAGCTGGTAAAGAAAAATAAAAAAATATATGACAAACAACCCCAAGAATTTAGCCAGGTTCATGACATATTGAAGCAAGTAAAAGAACAGCTAGGCAACTTCGTAGATGATGCTATTATCCCAGAAACTTTTGACTTGTACGAGAAGTGCTACGAATGTTTAGAAGAGAGTTATAGTTTAGAATTTGCTGATATGCTATACAAACCAGATCTAGAACTAGCTAAGCGCGATTACCGATATTACCAAGGTAAAGGAGAAGAACAATCTTACGGACGACATAATGAGCTAGTTTTTGAAGAAATTGGTCACTTGAGAGGGTGGAAATTGCAAGAGTATTGGGAAAATAAAGGTTTTAAATCGCAAATCGAATGGCTTGCACAAAATCATGAAGATATGAAAGAGCAAGAAGAATTAAAATATATTGAAGGTTTGAAGAAAGACCTTGCTTATGAGCAGTTGATGAAGTCTGAAGATGGTAGCGGATTGTTTAAAAGAATTTTGAAAGGAATAACAAATGCAACAAATTAAAATAAAAGGCGCTATCATCTCAAACGATAGCATTCCAATGTATCAAGAAGCACAAAAAGAATATACCGCCTTAAAAGATATTCAAATTCCATTCCCTGATAAACCTTTAGAAGTTATTATCAATTCTGGAGGTGGTGATGTTTTTACAGGTAGCGAAATCTATAGCATGTTAAAAAGTCATAAAGGACACGTTACTGTTAAAATCGTAGGTGTTTGTGCTAGTGCTGCAAGTATGGTGGCAATGGCAGGAGATACTGTAGAAATGAGCCCCACAGGATTGCTTATGATCCATAATGCAATGGGTTGGACTTTCGGTAATACTCAAGAACATGAAAAACAAATCAAATCACTAGAAGAAGCTAATGATAGTATTGCTAAAGCCTATCAGAATAAAACAGGCTTACCACTTTCTGAAATCCGTGATTTGATGAAAAATGAAACTTGGTTCTCATGTAATAAAGCTATCGAGTACGGGTTCGTAGATAAGGAAATGTTTGTAAATGGTATTTCTCAATCAATGGTGGCGAGCGTTGTCCAACATTTGCCAGAACGTTATCATTATGATTTTATGGAAAATGTAATTAAGAAGAATCAGCACCTAATAAAACGTGATGAGGAACAGAAACCAAAGGTTACAAATCTCCAATATGGCCAGAAGTTAATGCTACTAGATCCAGCAGGGCGAACAATTAAAAAGCAACCAGGGAAACAGTCGACGAGTCAGATGACCAACATTGCTAAGAATGCGGAAAGATTGGCTGAAGTTTATCTACTAAGTGCTAAAAGACAGATTAGAAAAACAGTAAATGAAGTAGTTAGCGAATCAATACTAGAAGAACAAAATAATTCTTATTCTAAAAAGGCGATTAGTAACGGTTATAATCATGGTGATTATATCTATAAGGATGGGCAGACAATACCAGTTGCACGAAATCAAGAACATTTCCAAGATATGGCTGAAAGGGTTAAAGGGATTTAAGATAGGTTTGCGCCTATCTTTTTCTTTATTCTTTTATGAATTCCTTGTTTTAAAGCAACAATGAATTCATATTACAGTATCTAATAAAACGCTTGATAGAGTAAGGAAGTAACTTGCTAAGCGAATTCAATAGAATGTGTAAAAAAATGAATTCATAAGACATATTAGAGGTATATGTATAATGTGTCTAGCTATTTTTTTAAAAAAATTAAAATGTGTAGAAAGTAGATACAAATAAAATACCCCCTTTAATAAAAATAAAAGAAGCTATTTAATAAATCAGAAATTACAAACTTAAATCATAATGATTTTAAACAAAGAAAACAGATTAAAGTAGATTTACAATTACTAGGATATTATGTTTAGAATTAATAGTTTATAAACATAAGAAAGTATTTAAGTGCAGATATTTATTAAAATAAAATATAACTAGTAGAATTAAGCTGGAATATACAGGTGAGTTAGAGTGAAAGATTAAATAGATATAAATATCAACAACACAATAGTTTATCGAAAGTGTCTAATATAGAAAAGGTATGATCTATACAAATCTTTATATAGTAAAGGGTATTTTTAGATTTATGAATTAAGAGATGATACCCCCCGGTTAAAAAAAACGAGTCTTTTTAAGGTTTTGGGAACCGGTGGGAGGGGGCAACTGTCCAAATATTTAACGTTTTTTTAAGGGGGGTGGGGGTGAGCTTGAAAAACTTACTGAAAAGGAGAAAAATAGCAAGTTTTTATGTTATACTTGTACCAGGTATAGAGAAATAAAAAAAAGCACGTTCTGATCGTGCTAGTTTCTTGCCTGCTGAACTCGTCAATTTAGTGGCCCTTTTTGAGGGCTTTTTTTGTGAACTTTTTAAGAACTTTTAGAGATTTTTAAGAAAATCTAAAGAAATAATATTTTTAATAAAAACAGTAGTATCAAGGCTTTGACCTACTAATGAAATATAAAGTTTAAGCGGTAGCGGAATACCCTAAAATGTGATAAGATAGGGGTATGAATCTGAAAGTCAAACAAAAAATACCTTTAAAAATCAAGCGGATGGGCATCAATGGTGAGGGAATCGGTTTCTATCAGAAAACCCTCGTTTTTGTGCCAGGTGCCCTCAAAGGAGAAGATATCTATTGTCAGATTACTTCTATTAAACGTAACTTTGTTGAAGCCAAATTACTAAAGGTTAATAAGAAGTCTAAATTTCGAGTCGTACCGGCTTGTACGATTTATAATGAATGTGGTGGTTGCCAAATCATGCACCTCCACTATGATAAACAGTTAGAGTTCAAAACGGATCTGCTCCACCAAGCCCTGAAAAAATTTGCCCCTGCGGGATATGAAAACTATGAAATCCGTCCAACTATCGGAATGCAGGAACCCAAGTACTACCGTGCTAAGCTTCAATTCCAGACTCGGAAATTTAAAAATCAGGTCAAGGCAGGTTTGTATGCGCAAAACTCTCATTATCTCGTAGAGTTGAAAGACTGTTTGGTGCAAGATAAGGAAACCCAAGTAATAGCGAATCGCCTAGCTGAACTTCTTACTTACCACCAAATTCCAATTACAGATGAGAGAAAAACGCTCGGCGTTCGCACCATCATGGTACGTCGAGCAAGAAAAACAGGACAAGTCCAGATAATCATCGTCACAAATCGTCAGCTTAATTTAACCCAGCTAGTAAAAGACTTAGTTAAAGATTTTCCAGAAGTCGTCACAGTTGCAGTCAATACAAATACAGCGAAAACAAGTGAAATCTATGGTGAAAAGACGGAAATTATCTGGGGCCAAGAGAGTATTCAAGAAGGAGTACTCGACTATGAGTTTTCTCTCTCCCCTCGAGCTTTCTATCAGCTTAATTCTGAGCAGACAGAAATTCTCTATAGTGAAGCAGTTAAGGCTCTGGATGTCAGCAAAAAAGACCATCTGATTGATGCCTATTGCGGTGTTGGGACGATTGGATTTGCCTTCGCAAAGAAGGTCAAGAGTCTCAGAGGAATGGATATTATTCCGGAAGCCATAGAAGATGCCAAGAGAAATGCTCAAAAAATGGGGTTTGACAATACCCATTACGAAGCGGGAACAGCTGAAGAGATTATTCCACGCTGGTATAAAGAAGGCTACCGAGCGGATGCATTGATAGTTGACCCTCCTCGTACAGGTTTAGATGATAAGCTGTTGGATACCATTCTGACCTATGTTCCAGACAAAATGGTCTATGTATCTTGCAATGTTTCGACCTTGGCACGAGATTTGGTTAAACTAGTAAAAGTATATGACCTCCAGTATATCCAGTCGGTCGATATGTTTCCCCACACTGCACGGACAGAAGCAGTGGTTAAGTTAGTGAAGAAAAGAAAAAATCAACTTCACTGAAAAAAGTCCTTGACAAAGGGGAAAAAGAAGGTATAATAGAAAGAGTCGAAAAGCTCAGGTCCGTTGGTCAAGGGGTTAAGACACCGCCTTTTCACGGCGGTAACACGGGTTCGAATCCCGTACGGACTATAGT
>CAJNCP010000010.1 GCA_905221295.1 bacterium
TCATTTGACAATATTGACTAGTTGAACCAGCTCATTTTTAGGAAAGTTGGGTGGCTAGCTTCATTATAGAATTTTCAATGATAGCTAGAAGAAGTTAACTGGGATAAATTATAAGATAAAAAATTAATAGTTTATCATTTTAACTGCATAAACTTAATACGTATGTGATTTCCAGTTTTACAGTGAAAAATACTTAAATAATAATTTAATAATTATTCGTCATTGTTATTGCGTTTTTGATAAAAATTTAGGGATTAAATAACAAATCCTTGGATTTTTAACTAGGGGGGATAGAGAAAAAATAATGTAAAAAAACTATAAAATGATGTATAAAGAGCTAAAGTGTGCATAATATATATAATTTAAAACTATCTATCATCCATGGGCCATTCTAGACTGTATTTAGAATGGATTGTAGTTTATAAAATACATTGAAATTTATAATGTTTAGAAATTCAGAGAATCCCCCTGAAAACAAAGATCAATATGATTATGTATCTCTATGTCAAAAGTTGACAAACTGTAAATTTTTAGTTTATGAAATATTTACATATAATTAACATAATACTAGAAGTTATAGTATAATGAAGACGAGCGATATTTTGCAAGTTTTCATCCATAAGTGAGTAAGAAATCCTATAGAAGGTTAAATTAAATAACTATTTGAATGGTATCGCTAACCAAATCGAAAAACTAACGCAGCTATCACATAGATATTCTTGTGATAAATATTGCAATTGAAAGGAGTGTTGCCTGCTGGTAAGACATGATATACTTCTCAATTAATTTAATCAAATAGAAAGGATTTTTATGGATAAACTAAAGAAAGTACTAGGTTTTCTAGTATTTCCTCTTTTACTCTGGATGATGTTTTTGCCGACAGGAGAAGCACACGCGGCTGATGTAACAGATAAAGTTCACCTTGATAAGTTGAATATCACAGTTGCTAATAGTGGTGATGAAAACATTGCATATGTTGGTAAAAGTGATAAATCATATACACTAAAGTTTTCTGGCGAATTCTCATTTCCTGGTATCAGACCTGACGAGCTAAAAGAAGGAGATTATTTCGTAGTGGATGCTCCAAGCAATTTGGGTTTGGAAAATGCTACCTTGGATTTGATTAATGCTGAAGCAACTAGCGAAGATGATAAGATAATGGGGAAGGTGAAGGTAGAAAGTGCCAATCACCGTCTAGTGTTTACCTTTAATAAAAAAATTGAAGGTAAGCAGCATGTTCGCGGAACTTTCTTTGCGAGTGCTAAAGAGTCTCTTAATGGAGAGACGAAGACAGTTACCTATGTTATTCCAAAAGGAAAAACTTCAACGATAACGTTCAAGGTATCACCTTTCGTTGAGAGCTCTCTTGAAGGTGAGTTGCTTTATAAATCTGGTTGGAATCATACGATACTCCCTGCACTTGGATGGGATATGCGGATTAACCGTTCTAAGACAGATATGGGGAATCGCACTGTTAAGATTACAGATAATCTCAGCAAGGGGGCATTTGCTACCTATTTGGAGTCGACCTTTTCGCTATCTGAGGCTGAGTATGAAACAACAAATAAAAACAAAGCTGGTCTAAAGCATAAAATCAAAGATTATAAAATCACACAGGACCCTGAGGAATATAAAAAGGATTCAGACAATACGGCCTTGTTGACCTTTGTCAATGGGAAACGTGGGTTTGAATTGCTCATGCCAACTAATATGGGCACAAAGAGCTTCTATCTAAGTTATCGTACAACCTCACCAGCAGATACATCTGAGGTAATAAACTCGGCTTACTACTTAATTGATAATGAACCTCAACTGAGATGGAAAAATTGGGGACGTGATATCAATACTAAGACAGAGAATAGTAAGACTCTTAAAACGGTTAAGGCTGTAGGTGCGACTGTTGCTGCTGATATCGCTGGTAAGATTAAAATCACTAAATTCGACGAAGCAGATGCAGATATTAAGTTGGCAGGCGTTGTCTTTGAAATCCTACGAAAAAGTGACAGGGTTAAAGTTCAGGAAGTAACAACTGATGCGGACGGGATTGCCCTTTCAGATCATCTCAATGATGGTGAGTATATCGTTAAAGAAAAAACTCCTAAACCAGGCTATCAGGTAAATAGTCAAGAATTTACAGTTGAGATGAAAGGTGGAAAAGGTGTTCCCCTCAATATCTCTAACAAACGTGTGACAGTTGACTTTGAAGCAACCAAGACTTGGGTAAACGGAAAAGCAACTGACTACAAAGAAGTCAAACTCGGTTTGTATGTGCACAAAGAAGGACAAACGGTTTCAGATGCAAAACCTGTTACTGGGAACTACACCCCTGAAGTAACCGTGTCGAACGGTGTCTACACTTATAAGTGGAAAAATCAACTTCCTGAACGTGATGTTGATGGAAGCAAGCTAGTTTATTCTGTTCGAGAACTTGAAGATCAGACGGGTCTTCCTCTGAAAGAAGGAGAGAAAGTCAAAGTAGGCGACAACAGCTATGTTGTATCCTATAACGGAAACAACAAAGTCACCAACACTTACGAAGTTCCAAAGACAAACGTGACGGCTAAGAAAGTCTGGGTTGGTGGTCAGGAACGTGTTCGTCCAACATTTTACTTCAAACTCTATCTTACACCAGAAGGTGGAGCGATTGAAGAAGTGGCTGGTGTTGAAGAAAAAGAAGTTCCAAAAACAAATGGAACTGTAGAATGGACGGACCTTCCTGCGACAGATGAGCACGGTGTGAAGTACACTTATAGTGTGATGGAAGTAGATGAAGATGGCAATCTCATTATAGATACGATAGACGGCTATACTCCAGCACAAACAGCGGCTCTGACTGTTACGAATACGTATAGCACTTCACCAACTAAGGCTATTATTGAAGCTAAGAAAGAACTGAAAGATCGTCCAACAAAGCTTCAAGAAAATGAGTTTGAATTCACTTTGACTGACTCAAATGGTGTGGTTAAAGATACTAAGAAGAACGACAAGGACGGAAACGTTAAGTTCAAAGAATTAGAATTTGATAAAGCAGGAACCTATAACTACACAATCACTGAAACAAAAGGTGGTCAAACCATTAATGGTGTGACTTATGATGGTAGAAAAGTACCGGTCACAGTACGTGTTGTAGATGATGGCAAAGGTAAGCTGGTTGCATCAGTAATGTATTATCCTATTACTGCTGTAGCACTTCCAGCTGCTGATTTCTCATCTTCAGCACCTGGTGCTAATCTTGTTCCACCACTTGCTGGTGCAGTGACAAGAGCTACTGATATTGGAATTCAGACATTCACCAATACTTATAAGCCTGCTAACGCGAAAGTTCCTGTTTCGGCAACCAAATCATTCATCAACAAGAACACTGATAAGCCAATTCAGCTTCAAGGTGGGGAGTTCGAATTTGCCTTGTTTGAGAAAAATGGTACAGATCCAATTCAAACAACAACAAATGATGCAACTGGAAACATTAAGTTTGAAGATTTAGAATTCAATCAAGCTGACACTTATCATTACACCATCGTTGAAAAGAATGCTGGGACAACTGATAAAGGAATCACTTATTCTAACAAGACTATCGAAGTAACGATTAAAGTTGTTGACAACGGTAAGGGAGCGCTTGAAGCAACTGTTACCTATGACAATAACGATAGCACTTTCGAAAACACCTATAAGGCTGAAAATGCCAAAGCTGTTCTTGAAGTAGATAAGAAACTAAGCAATCGCATTCTCGAAGCTGACATGTTCGAATTTACTTTGACAGACCAAGTTGGTAACGTTGAAAAAGCGAAGAATGGCGCTGACGGAAAAGTTAAGTTTTCAGAGTTGACATTTGATGAAGCAGGTACTTACACTTACACTATTAAGGAAGTAAAAGCTGGCACAACGGAGAATGGTATCACCTACGATGCCAAGACTGTCACAGCTAAAGTAACTGTAACCGATGATGGTCAAGGTGAATTGCATGCAAAGGTTGAATACAGCAGTGATGCAAGTGATGGTAGCACAAGTTTCACTAATGTCTACACCCCAGCTAAAACACAGATTCCAGTGAAGAAAGTTTGGAATGATGCCAACAACCAAGATGGCAAACGTCCAGGATCAGTCACAGTTAAACTTCTTGCCGATGGTCGAGACACAGGTAAGACCCTTGAACTCAATAAAGAGAACAACTGGCAAGCAACTTTCACCGATCTGGATGCGGATAAAGGTGGCACGCCAATCGCCTATACAATCGAAGAAGTTGCAGTCGCAGAATATGAGTCTAAGGTGACAGGAGATGCGACAACTGGCTACACCATTACTAATAGCTACACACCAGGTAAGACTCAAGTACCAGTGAAGAAAGTTTGGAATGATGCCGATAACCAAGATGGCAAACGTCCAGAGTCTATCACCGTAAAACTCCTTGCCGATGGTCAAGACACAGGTAAGACCCTTGAACTCAATAAAGAGAACAACTGGTCAGGAAGCTTCACAGATCTTGATGTGAACAAAGCTGGTAAAGCGATTAAGTACACTATTGAAGAAGTCGCAGTCGCAGAATATGAGTCTAAGGTAACAGGAGATGCGACAACTGGCTACACCATTACCAATAGCTACACACCAGGCAAGACTCAAGTACCAGTGAAGAAAGTATGGAACGATGCCGAGAACCAAGACGGCAAACGTCCAGGATCAGTCACAGTTAAACTTCTTGCCGATGGTCAAGACACAGGTAAGACCCTTGAACTCAATAAAGAAAACAACTGGTCAGGAAGCTTCACAGATCTTGATGTGAACAAAGTTGGTAAAGCGATTGTTTACTCAGTAGTCGAAGTAACTGTTCCTAGTTACACTTCAGAAGTTACTGGTGACGCTACATCAGGATTCACAATCACAAATAGCTATTCTCCAGAAACAGTTGATGTAAAAGCAACTAAGAACTGGGATGACGCGAACAACCAAGACGGTAAACGTCCAACCAAGATTACAATCAATCTTTTAGCAGATGGTCAGAAAGTTGATTCGAAAGAAGTTCAAGCAGCTGCAGACGGAACTTGGACTGTCGAATTCACGAAATTAGCAAAATATAAAGATGGTAAAGAAATCAAATACACTGTAACAGAAGAAGTTGTAGCCGAATACGAATCTACTATTACAGACTTTACCATCACAAACAAATATGCACCAAAAGAAATCGACTACAAGGTAACAAAAGTATGGAACGATGCGAACAACCAAGACGGCAAACGTCCTGAGTCCGTAACCGTTCAACTTTTCAAATCTGTAGATGGATCTAAACCAGTAGCCGTTGAAGGTAAGAAATTGACCTTGACAGCTAAGGATAAGACAGACGCTAACACTTGGGTAGCATCATTTACAAAACTTCCACAATTCGAAGCTGGTAAAGAAATCACTTACTCCATCAAGGAAGTTGATGTGCCAGCTGGCTATGAAGCCTCTGTAACTGGACAAGTGGTAACAAACACTCATAACCCAGAAACAGTTGATGTAAAAGCAACTAAGAACTGGAATGACGCGAACAACCAAGACGGTAAACGTCCAACCAAGATTACAATCAATCTTTTAGCAGATGGTCAGAAAGTTGATTCGAAAGAAGTTCAAGCAGCTGCAGACGGAACTTGGACTGTCGAATTCACGAAATTAGCAAAATATAAAGATGGTAAAGAAATCAAATACACTGTAACAGAAGAAGCCGTAGCCGAATACGAATCAACTATTACAGACTTTACCATCACAAACAAATATGCACCAAAACAAATCGACTACAAAGTAACAAAAGTATGGAACGACGCGAACAACCAAGACGGCAAGCGTCCTGAGTCCGTAACGGTTCAGCTTTACAAATCTGTAGATGGATCTAAACCAGTAGCCGTTGAAGGGAAGAAATTGACCTTGACAGCTAAGGATAAGACCGACGCTAACACTTGGGTAGCATCATTCACAAATCTTCCACAATACGAAGCTGGTAAAGAAATCACTTACTCTATCGATGAAGTGGATGTCCCAGCTGGCTATGAAGCCTCTGTAACTGGTCAAGTAGTGACAAACAATTACACACCAGAAACAGTAATTCTTTCAGGAACTAAGGTGTGGAAAGATAACAACAACCACAGTGGCAAACGTGCAGATAAAGTGAAAGTTCAAATTCTTAACGGCGACAAAGTTGTTCAAGAAATTGAAGTATCAGAAGCAACTGGTTGGAAGTTCGAATCAAAAGCACTTCCTAAGTATGAAAATGGTACAGAAATCAAGTACACTGTCAAAGAAGTGGCTGTGAAAGAATATACCTCAACAGTTACTACGGACAAAGATGGTAAGTACACAGTTACCAATGAATACACACCAGAAAAAACTTCTATAAAAGGTCGTAAAATCTGGAAAGATAAAGATAACAAAGACGGTATCCGTCCAGCATCTATCACAGTGAAACTTCTTGCCGATGGTAAAGAAACTGGTAAAGTAGCTACAGTATCAGAAGCAACTGGTTGGACTTATGAGTTCACAGAACTTGAGCGTTATAAAGATACTAAAGGTACAGAATTCAAATACTCTGTAGTAGAAGTTCCAGTTGATGGTTATACATCTGAAGTAGAAGGCTTCAATATCACAAATACACACACACCAGAAAAACCAACACCAGGCAAACCAAATGAACCAGGAAAACCAGGACAAAAACCTCAACTTCCTAACACTGGTGAAAAAGCATCTAACGCAACAGTAGTTGCAGGACTTGCTTTGATGGCAGTGACCGGTGGATTGTACTTTGTAAGCCGTAAAAATAAATAATCTCTATATTAGAGTTGATTTTCAGTTAGTTCTTAGGAAGTAATTGGAAAGGAAATAGTCCAGAACAATTGTTCTGGACTATTCTTTTATCTTGAAAAATATGGAAGGCTTTTTAATCGTTCGAGTAGGGGACGACTAATGAAACTAATGGCAATAATCTTACCAAGATCAGGGAGGATAAAGGGAAGGACACCGACAGCGAGTGCCTTATCGAATGGCATACCAGCAAGGAAGTGGAGGCTGAGAATACCTCCGACAAAGACGAGGGAATCACCCAAGAGGTTGGCTAGGAAAATGCGGATATAGCCACTATTCTGATGGATGAGATAAGAGGTAAGTCCTGCATAGACAAGGTCAAACCAAAGATAGCCTGAACTTGGACCGACTAAAACGTGAAACCCAGCTCCTCCCCCTGCAAAGACAGGTAAACCAATGGCACCCAGCAGGAGATAGAGAGCTACAGAAAGGAAGGCTTCTCTAGGTCTAAAAACAGTAGCAATCAGACCGATTGCAAAATTTTGCAAAGTGAAGGGTACAGGACCGATAGGGAGACTGATTTGTGCTAATACGGCGATGAGAGCAGCACCGATAGCAGGGATAGCATAGATATGAGCTTTTTTCAAAACTGTTAACCTCTTTTTAAAATTATAGTAACTATTATACTAATTCAGAAGAAAATGTCAACCTATTTTTTATAACGAGGTAACAATTTTGTAACAGCCGATTATGCATGTAAAAAGAGACCTCTTGAGGTCTCTTTAGATAACTAGCGCATGGTCACAAATTCTTCAGAAGCAGTTGGGTGGATAGCTACTGTAGCATCAAAGTCCGCCTTGGTCGCTCCCATCTTGATAGCGACTGCGAATCCTTGAATCATCTCATCCACTCCGTAACCGAGCCCGTGAAGGCCAACAACTTTTTCATCAGCACCAGCGGTGATGAGTTTGAAGCGAGATTCTTGACGATGGTTTGTAACAGCTGAGTACATAGATGCAAAGCTTGACTTGTAGACTTTAATGTGCTCTTGGCCATATTTTTTAATAGCTTGATCTTCAGTCAACCCCACAGTTCCGATTGCTGGGTGGGAGAAAACAACAGTAGGGATAGTTGTGTAGTCCATCTTGGCACTTGTTCTCCCATTAAAGAGTCGTTCAGATAGGGTACGTCCTGCCTTGATGGCTACGGGAGTTAGTTCCTTCTCACCAGTAACGTCTCCGAGGGCATAGATACCATCTACAACTGTATTTTGATACTCATCCACTTGGATAAATCCACGTTCGTTGAGTGTAACGCCAGCCTTTTCTAACTCCAGTCCGTCTACATTTGGACGGCGACCGGTAGCCCAGATAACTTGGCTTGCAGTGTGACTGGAACCGTCTTCGAAATAAATCGTAATGCCTTGCTCTGATTCTTCTAGTTTGACGGGTATCTTATGCGTGTGCAAAGGCAGGCCTGTTTTTTCCATTTCGTTGACGAGACCTTCCACGATGTAGCTGTCAAAACCACGTAAAGGACGATCGCGACGGACGAACAAATCCGTTTTTACTCCGAGTGCGTGGAGAACACCTGCTAACTCAACGGCGATATAGCCAGCGCCAAGAATCGCAACAGATTCAGGAAGTTGTTCCCAAGCAAAGACATCGTCTGAACTACCACCGAGTTCCGCTCCAGGAATAGTTGGGATGCTTGGGCGAGCACCAGTCGCAATCACGATATGTTTGGCCCGAATCAATTCACCATTAACGCTGACGGTGTGGGAATCAACGAAATGAGCACGACCCTCAATCAAATCAACCCCGTTGCGTTTGAAACTTCCATCATAAGATGAGCGAGCACGGTCGATGTAGGCTTCACGATTTTGACGAAGTTTTGCGAAATCAAATTGAACATCTGAACTTGTAAACCCATAGTCAGGACCGTAGTGGTGGAAGCTTTCAGCGATTTGGGCTCCATACCACATGATTTTTTTAGGAACACAGCCGACATTGACACAAGTTCCGCCTAATTTTTTCTCTTCGATAACAGCTGCTTTGGCACCGTGTTCACCAGCTCGGTTCATAGTCGCGATGCCGCCACTCCCTCCCCCGATGGCGATGATATCATATTCTCTCATAGAAAACTCCTTATAGCTTTGATAGTCATATTCTATCGTTTTTACTTTTTGAATGCAAAAATCTGCTACGGCATAAGTAAAAAGTTGAAATTACTTGCTAAATATAGAAATAAGATGTATTATGTAACTAGTACAATTGATGCGCCAGAAAGAAGCTGAAGGTGAGTTTTGGAATGCTTCTCTTTTCTCACGGTACAATCATTGTTCAGAGTGGATAAATTTGATATAATGGTCTTTAATGGAAAATATGAAAGGCGTTTTGGGATGAAGAAAAATACGAAAAGAAAAAAATGGCAATTTTACACATCTATTGGGACTGCAAGTGTTGTTATTGTAGGGGCTATGGGGATTTTACTTTTTAGACAACCTTCTCAGGCTGCTGTTAAAGATGCCACCTCTCATTTGGTTGTTGCCAAAGAAGGAACGGTTGCCTCATCTATCCTCTTATCTGGTACTGTTACTGTAAAAAATGAACAGTATGTATACTTTGATGCAAGTATGGGTGAGATTGAAGAAATTTTAGTCTCTGTTGGCGACAAGGTGAGTGGAGGGCAAGCGTTAGTAAAATACAATAGTTCCGATGCTCAGGCAGCATACGATGCGGCTAATCGTGCAGTAGCAAAGATTGATCGTCAAATCAATGAATTGAGAGAATCACGAAGTAAGGCTTTGGCTTATTATGAAGAATATGGTGGTTCAGATGCTAGCACAGTGTCTTCCCTTGATTCTCAGATTAAGGATGCTTGTGATAACCGCGCAGATGCAGAAGCGCAAGTTAAAAAAGCAAAGGCTCAATTAGATGCTACAACTATTCTAAGTACAATAGAAGGAACAGTTGTAGAGGTGAATCGCGATCTCTCCAGATCTTCTGCAGGTAATGGCAAGGTCATGATCCATGTAGTGAGCAATGATAATTTGCAAGTAAAAGGTGAACTGTCAGAGTACAACCTTGCCAAGCTTTCAGTTGGACAAGAAGTGACCTTCACATCCAAAGTCTACCCAGATAAAACGTGGACAGGGAAGATCAACTATATTGCAACTTATTCAAAGAATGGTGCTGATGGAAGTAATGGTACAGGTGCATCGAATGTCGGCTCTAAATATCCATACACCATTGAAGTGACGAGTGATATCGGTGAGTTGAAACAAGGATTTTCTGTTAGTGTAGAAGTTAAAAGCGACAGCACGTCTCTTCTGGTACCATTAACCAGCATCGTAGAAGAAGAAGGAAAAAACTATGTCTGGGTTGTTGACGAAGAGAATAAGGCTAAGAAAATCGAAGTTAGCTTAGGAAATGCTGACGCAGAAAACCAAGAAATCACTTCTGGTTTGACAAATGGGGCTAAAGTCATCAGTAATCCAACAACTTCCTTGGAAGAAGGAAAAGAGGTGAAGGCTGATGAAGAAACTAATTAGTCTAAAAAATATCTGTAGGAGTTATCGAAATGGAGATCAGGAACTTCAGGTTTTGAAAAATATTAACTTGGAAGTGAATGAGGGAGAGTTTGTTGCCATTATGGGACCGTCTGGTTCTGGAAAATCTACTCTAATGAATACTATTGGAATGTTGGACACACCAACTAGTGGTGAGTATTACTTAGAGGGGCAGGAAGTGGCTCGATTAGATGAAAAACAGTTGGCCAAAGTCCGTAATCAAGAGATTGGTTTTGTCTTTCAACAATTCTTTCTTTTGTCCAAACTAGATGCCCTTCAGAATGTTGAATTGCCGTTAATATATGCTGGAGTTTCAGCTTCCAAACGCCGTAAATTGGCAGAGACCTATTTGAAAAAGGTAGACTTGACAGATAGAAGTCACCACTTGCCTTCGGAATTATCTGGTGGGCAAAAACAACGGGTAGCCATTGCACGTGCCCTTGTCAACAATCCTTCGATTATCCTGGCAGATGAACCAACTGGAGCTTTGGATACAAGGACAGGAAGCCAAATCATGGAACTTTTGGTGGAGTTAAATGAAGAAGGAAGGACCATTATTATGGTCACGCATGAGCCTGAGATTGCAGCTTATGCAAAACGTCAGATTGTAATTCGTGATGGGGTTATTGCATCTGATAGTGGGCATTTAGAAGGGGAGGGGAATTAAGATGGAAAATCTGAAATTTGCCTTTTCATCGATTATGGCACACAAGATGCGTTCATTTTTGACGATGATTGGGATTATTATAGGAGTATCTTCAGTAGTTGTCATCATGGCTCTGGGAGACTCTATGTCTCGTCAGATCAATAAAAATATGACCAAATCTCAGAAAAATATTCAGGTCTTTTTCTCGCCTATTAAAAGTAAGGATGGCTCTTTTACCCAAAAACAATCTTCTCTAACACTATCTGGTAGAGAGGATACAGCTTATGTTGTCCCACCCAAAACACAGGAAGCATGGGTTAAGGAAGCCGCTAAACTAAAAGGTGTAGATAGTTACTTTGTGACGAATAGTATAAATGTTACTCTGACTTATAAAGATAAAAAAGTTGAGCAGGCTAGTTTAACAGGTGGTAATATGACTTATATGACTGCCACTGAAAATGAAATAATCGCTGGTAGGAGTCTAAGGGAACAAGATTACAGAGATTTTGCAAGTGTAATCTTACTTGATGAAGAACTGGCTAAAAGTCTTTTTGACTCACCACAGGCAGCTCTTAATCAGATAATCTCAGTTAATAACTTTCATTATCGAGTTATCGGAGTATACACAAGTTCTGAGGCTAAAACTGCAAAGATGTTTGGTATCGGAGGTTTGCCAATTACAACCAATACATCTGTTGCTGTTAATTTTAATATGGATGAAATCTCTAATGTTGTCTTTCGTGTGAATGATACGAGTCTGACACCGACTTTAGGACCAGAACTCGCACGCAGAATGACAGAAATATCAGGAGTACATCAAGGAGAATATCAAGTTGCGGATGCTACTGCCGCCTTCCAAGAAGTGCAACAAATCTTTGGTTTTATGACCACTGTTATCAGTGCCATTGCAGGTATCTCTCTTTTTGTTGGAGGAACAGGTGTCATGAATATCATGCTGGTCTCGGTGACAGAACGCACGCGGGAGATTGGTCTGCGGAAAGCTCTTGGAGCTACACGGGCTAATATTTTGGTACAGTTTTTGATTGAATCCATGATCTTGACCTTGCTAGGTGGTGTCATTGGTCTTGGGATTGCTGCTGGAATGACCATGTTAGCTGGAGTATTGCTTCAAAACATGATTGCAGGTATTGAAGTTGGGGTTTCCCTCCCAATTGCTCTCTTTAGCTTGGCTGTGTCAGCCAGCGTTGGGATGATTTTCGGAGTCTTACCAGCCAATAAAGCGTCTAAGCTTGATCCGATTGAAGCTCTTCGCTATGAGTAAGACATAGAACAGGACAAACAAGATAGACACTTGTCTGTCTTGTTTTTGTATGGATTTCCCTATCGAAAATCACTAAAAATATGATATAATGAAGTGTTAGAAAAACAGGTTTCATTTGCCTGGAAAGGAAAAATTATGTCTGAAAAGAATTTTTATATTACAACACCGATTTACTATCCATCTGGTAAACTTCATATCGGTTCTGCCTACACAACCATCGCCTGTGATGTCCTAGCTCGTTACAAACGCCTCATGGGCTACGATGTCTTTTATCTGACAGGTCTGGATGAGCATGGTCAGAAAATCCAGCAAAAAGCTGAAGAAGCTGGCATCACACCTCAAGCCTATGTTGACGGCATGGCGGTTGGAGTCAAAGAACTCTGGAAATTACTCGATATCTCATACGATAAATTCATCCGTACAACTGATGATTACCATGAAAAAGTAGTAGCACAAGTATTTGAACGCTTGCTTGCTCAAGATGACATCTACTTGGGTGAATACTCTGGCTGGTATTCAGTCTCAGATGAGGAATTCTTTACAGAAAGCCAGCTTGCAGAAGTTTTCCGTGACGAAGCTGGAAATGTAACGGGTGGTATCGCTCCATCAGGCCACGAGGTCGAATGGGTTTCTGAAGAGTCTTACTTCCTTCGCCTCAGCAAATACCAAGACCGTTTGGTTGAATTTTTCAAAGCTCATCCTGAGTTTATCACTCCTGATGGTCGCCTTAATGAAATGTTGCGTAACTTCATCGAGCCTGGTTTGGAAGATTTGGCGGTATCTCGAACAACCTTTACCTGGGGTGTGCCAGTCCCATCCAATCCAAAACACGTTGTCTACGTTTGGATCGATGCCCTTCTGAACTATGCGACAGCGCTTGGCTATGGTCAAGACGAACATGGTAACTTTGACAAGTTCTGGAATGGAACTGTCTTCCATATGGTAGGAAAAGACATCCTTCGTTTCCACTCAATCTATTGGCCAATCCTTCTTATGATGTTGGATATCAAATTGCCAGACCGCTTGATTGCCCACGGTTGGTTTGTCATGAAAGACGGCAAGATGTCTAAGTCAAAAGGGAATGTCGTTTACCCTGAAATGTTGGTAGAGCGTTATGGGCTTGACCCACTCCGTTACTACCTCATGCGTAGCCTTCCTGTTGGTTCAGACGGAACCTTCACTCCTGAGGACTACGTCGGCCGTATCAACTATGAATTGGCCAATGACCTCGGAAACCTCCTCAACCGTACAGTTTCTATGATTAACAAGTATTTCGAAGGGCGAGTTCCTGAATTACCTTTTATGGATTCAAATACATTCCCGCCAGCATTTATTGAAAAAGACGAAGTAAGTTATGTAAATCCTGCATATACTCCGGAAATGAATCTTGTTGAAAATGTGAAAACTTTTATTCAATATTACCATGATCGAATGGAAGTAGTTGACTATCCACGTGCCTTAGAAGCAATCTGGACAATTATTTCTCGTACCAATAAATACATCGATGAGACAGCTCCATGGGTCTTGGCTAAGGATGAGGCTCTTCGCGACCAATTAGCAAGTGTTATGAGCCACTTGGCAGCTAGCCTCCGCGTCGTAGCTCACTTGATTGAACCATTTATGATGGAAACCAGTCGCGCGATCTTGACTCAACTTGGTTTGGAAGAAGTGGCGAGTCTTGAAAACTTGAGCTTGGCAGACTTCCCTGCTGGTGTGACTGTTGTTGCCAAAGGAACACCAATCTTCCCACGTCTCGACATGGAAGAAGAGATTGCCTATATCAAGGAACAAATGGAAAGCAACAAACCAGCAGTCGAAAAAGAATGGAATCCAGATGAAGTTGAACTCAAACTAAACAAGGATGAAATCAAGTTCGAAGACTTTGACAAGGTTGAGATCCGTGTCGCAGAAGTCAAAGAAGTGTCTAAAGTGGAAGGTTCTGATAAGTTGCTCCAATTCCGCCTAGATGCTGGTGATGGTCAAGATCGTCAAATCCTCTCAGGAATTGCAAAATACTATCCAAACGAACAAGAATTGGTCGGCAAGAAAGTCCAAATCGTTGCCAACCTCAAACCTCGTAAGATGATGAAGAAATATGTCAGTCAAGGAATGATCCTTTCAGCTGAACATGATGGACAATTAACCCTTCTCACAGTTGATCCAGCTGTACCAAATGGAAGTGTGATTGGCTAATAGCAAAAAACCAACGTTAGGCACGTTGGTTTTTCTTGTTATGTACGAGATTTTCTAAGAAGTAGTCCATCTCCTTTTGCGACCTGAGGACAATTACTTTCTCAGGGTAGGTTTCTTGAACCCGTTGATAGCGTTCTTTAGCATCCTTTGTCCGCCCATCCCAGAGAATCCATCGGATAAAGTCCCAGTCAAAGCGTTCAGGGCAACCTGCAGCCATACTTTCTCTGACCTTGCCTCGGTATGTGAGATACCGTTTAAAGGCTCGAAAGAGACAAGTCCATGGGGAAAAGTTGAGAAAGATGATTTGGTCAGCTTCCTGCATTCGTTCTTCATAGCAACACCAAGAGTAGTTGCCGTCGATGACCCAAGCTTCGTGCTTTGTGAGAAAGTTTTTCATCTCGGTCAACATCCATTCGCGGTCACTGTCTTGCCAACCAGGTTGAAATTGAAGTGTATCCATATGCAGTTTGGGGATGGAGTAGTAGTTTGACAACTTTTCAGCTAGAGTTGACTTGCCAGCTCCAGAATATCCTATGATTGCGATTTTCATTTTCTACCTTTTCTGATTATAGGACAAAAAAACAGCCTCTATGGACTGTTTCTTATTTAGCAAGTTTAGCTGAAAGACGAGCTTTATCGCGGCTTGCTTTGTTTTTATGAATCAAACCTTTAGTTTCTGCTTTGTCGATAGCTGAGCTAGCAGCACGGAAAAGTTCTTCAGAAGGGTTTGCTTCGAAAGCTTTGATAGCAGTACGCATAGCTGATTTTTGAGCTGAGTTTTTTTCGTTTTGTTTAACGTTCAATTCAGCGCGTTTGATAGCTGATTTAATGTTTGCCAATGTTCTTACCTCCATATTTACTAACTATACCATTATATATGAAAACTTAGGTTTTGACAAGGGGAAATTATTTTTTTAGGTAAATTTCATCGATTTCATGGTTTTTAGTCTTGTGGAGAATGACCTCGGCGCGATTCCTTGTTGGTTCGATATAGTTTTGTAGATTTGTGAGATTAATGCTGGTCCAAACTTGATGTGCAAAGGCTTCAACTTCTCCAATCGGCATTTGCGTAAAGCGGTGGTAGTAGCTGTTGGGATCATTTTGGGCAAAGCTGAGGAGTTTTAAGAAACGATCCAGATACCAGCTTTCAATATCCTCGACAGCAGCATCCACGTAGATGGAGAAATCAAAGAAGTCAGTGATGTAAAGGCGCTCATTTTGAGGGTTTTGAAAGACATTGATGCCCTCGACAATGACAAAATCCGCAGCTTTGACACATTGCTTCTCTCCAGGAACGATGTCATACACTTCATGAGAATAGACAGGAATATCGACATCTTGCCCATTCTTTAGGCGGTCAAGAAAATTCAGCAAGGTTTCCATATCATAACTTTCAGGAAAACCTTTGCGATTTAAGATGTCTTGGTCCATCAAGGTTTGATTGGGATAGAGAAAGCCATCCGTTGTCACTAGCTCTACAGTAGCATCAGTAACTGTACGAGAGAGAAGGATTTGCAGAAGTCGGCTAGTTGTTGATTTTCCTACAGCGACACTTCCTGAAACTCCAATGATAAAAGACTGGGATTTGCTTTCACGTTGGAGGAAAATTCCTTTTGAAAATGCCAAATCATCCTTGGTGCGCTTGTAAATATGGATAAGATGGACAAGGGGAAGATAGACATCCGTTACGTCCTGCAGACTAATCTGGTCATTGAAACTCTTGATGGATTCTAACTCTTCCTCTGTCAAGGGAGGGGTTGTTTTGCGATGCAATGATTGCCAAGTATGGCGGCTGATTTTCTCAAAATGTAAAAATTCGTTGGTCATTTGTTTTCCCCTAGATATTTTGTCTATCATACCATAAAAAGCTAAAAAAATAAAGCGGTTTCTTGATGGTAGTAAGTCAATATCGTATAATAGAGGTAGATGGAGGTTGAATAATTTAATGATGAGATAGGGAATGGTTTCTGAAGAGTTATCAGTTATTAAAAGTGGGTTTTTTAGTTCGCAACTTATAGGAGGTATACAATGAAAATCTTGAGATGTTACATATTGGAACTCTGTTTTATTTTAAGTTTTACACTACCTTTTATAAGGGGAGCGAATGCGGATAATGGTAGACGCTTTGTAGAAACCTATTACGGTTTTACCTTCTTAATGGATTATCTCCTTGTAACAGTTATCTTTATCTGTTCACTCTTGATTGCTTGGTTAGTAAAAAAGCAGTGGACGAAATGGCTTGCTGCTGGTAGTTATCTATTTTTGATTTTGTGGATTGCTACAGAAGGATATCTATTCCGTATGTCACTAGAAGATTTGATACGTCTTTGGACAAGTTTGGAAATCTTGACACAAACTTATCAGTTGGGCTTTTATCTAAACATCATATTGGGAATTCTGTTGATAATAAAGCATTTTAAGGTTAAGAAATAGCAATAAAAATGCGCCTGATTGCAGACGAACTGTTTTTTTCTGACTATGATAATTTGTAGTTCCCGATAGATTGTAATGTATTTCTAATAATTGAAAGAGATTGAAGAAAAGGTTTTTTGACTAGGATTCTTCAGTCTTTTTCATTTGATCATCACTTTGTAAACGACTTACAATTCAAGCCAAATTATGGTAAAATAGTTTTATGAGTAAAATGTATTATGCAGAAAATCCTGACGCTGCTCACGACATACATGAGTTGAGAGTGGAGTTGTTGGGAGAAAAAATGACCTTTTTGACGGATGCGGGTGTTTTTAGCAAGAAAATGGTTGACTTTGGGAGTCAGCTTTTATTGAAGTGTCTAGAGGTTAACAAAGGAGAAACGGTCCTTGATGTGGGTTGTGGATATGGGCCTTTGGGCTTGTCCTTGACCAAGGCTTATGGAGTTCAGGCAACCATGGTTGATATCAATAATCGTGCTCTAGACTTGGCTCGACAAAATGCTGAACGAAATAAGGTTGAAGCAACGATTTTCCAATCCAATATCTATGAACAAGTTGAAGGGAAATTTGACCATGTTATTTCTAATCCGCCTATTCGAGCGGGTAAACAAGTTGTTCATGAGATTATCGAAAAGAGCAGAGATTTCTTGAAAGATGGAGGTGATTTAACCATTGTCATTCAGAAAAAGCAAGGTGCTCCGAGTGCTAAAAGTAAGATGGAAGACGTTTTTGGAAATTGTGAAATCGTAAAGAAAGATAAGGGATACTATATCCTTAGAAGTGTGAAAGAATGAGAGCAGTTGATTTAATTCAAAAGAAACGAGATGGTCAAGAACTTACTTCAAATGAAATCAAGTGGCTAGTAGAAGGCTATGTGGCAGGAACTGTTCCAGACTATCAGATGTCTGCCTTTGCTATGGCGGTTTATTTCAAAGGAATGACGACACGAGAGATTTCTGACCTGACGATGAATATGGTTAAGACAGGTCAGGAGTTTGACTTGTCAGCTATTGATGGGGTCAAAGTTGACAAACATTCTACTGGTGGTGTAGGTGATAAGGTGACCCTGATTTTAGCTCCCCTTGTTGCTAGCTTTGGTGTGCCCGTGGCAAAAATGAGTGGTCGTGGACTAGGGCATACTGGCGGAACCCTAGATAAGTTGGAAGCAATCAAGGGTTACCAAGTGGAGCGCAGTCAAGAGGATTTTATCCGTCAGGTACAGGACATTGGTGTATCTGTCATTGGGCAGTCAGATCAGCTTGTTAAAGCAGATAAACTCCTCTATGCCCTCCGAGATGTAACAGCAACTGTCGACACGATTCCTTTGATTGCGAGTTCTGTTATGAGCAAGAAAATTGCTGCAGGAGCGGATGCCATTTTGCTAGACGTGACTGTTGGTGAGGGTGCCTTCATGAAAACTGTCGATGAGGCACGAGAATTGGCTCAAACCATGGTCGATTTGGGTAAGGCCGTTGGTCGAAAGACAGTAGCGGTTATTACCGATATGAGTCAACCCTTGGGACGAGCCATTGGCAATCGTCTCGAAATCCTAGAAGCAATTGAAATTCTTCAAGGAAAGGGTCGAGAAGATATTAGTCACTTTATTTGTGAACTAGCTCAGATTATGCTTGGTTTGGCAAATGTTGAGAAGACAGTTGAAGAAGTACGTCAACATCTTGAAAACGGCCAAGCGCTGGCTAAGTTTGAAGAAATGGTGGCGGCTCAAGGCGGTGATTTAGAAGATCTTTATCGCCCAGTCAAGGTGGCGCATGTAGTAGATATCCCGGCTCAAGAGTCAGGTGTCATTTCAGCCCTTCCAGCGATGGAATTTGGTCTCTATGCCATGAGATTGGGAGCTGGTCGTGCAGTCAAGTCTGATGATTTAGACTATGAAACTGGAATCGTTTTTGAGAAGAAGGTTGGTGACTCCGTTCAAAAGGGAGAAATTGTCGCAAAAGTTTATACAAATGGAAAAATTTCTTCTGAACTAGTTACAGAATTTCAAAAATATGTTAAAATAAATGATGGAGTGCAAAGTTTACGAGAAATTATAGAAATTATCTCATAAAACCAGGGAGAATCCGAATATGAAGTTAAATAAATATATCGATCATACGCTTTTAAAGCAAGATGCAAGCCAAGAACAAATTGATCGTTTGCTATCTGAAGCGCGTGAGTATGACTTTGCCAGCGTTTGTGTCAATCCCACATGGGTTAAACATGCGAAAACAGGACTTGAAGGCTCAGATGTAAAGGTTTGTACAGTAGTAGGTTTCCCTCTTGGAGCAACAACTTCAGCTGTGAAAGCTTTTGAAACAAAAGAAGCTGTTCAAAACGGTGCAGATGAGATTGATATGGTTATCAATGTCGGTGCCCTCAAATCAGGCAACCTTGATTTAGTTGAATCGGACATCCGTGCTGTCGTAGAAGCAAGTGGTGACAAGTTGGTGAAGGTCATTATTGAAGCTTGCTTGTTGACAGACGATGAAAAGGTTGTGGCCTGCCAATTATCCCAGAAAGCGGGAGCTGACTTTGTCAAAACATCAACTGGATTCTCAACTGGTGGTGCTACGATAGCAGATGTTAAATTAATGCGTGAAACAGTTGGACCTGTTATGGGAGTTAAGGCAGCTGGTGGAGCTCGTTCATATGCGGATGCTGTTGCTTTTGTGGAAGCAGGTGCTACCCGTATCGGAACATCTGCTGGCGTTGCGATTTTAAAAGGAGAATTAGCGGATGGCGACTACTGAGTTAATTGAACTAGCAATTGAAACCAGCAAGAATGCCTACGTGCCCTATTCTCACTTTCCTATCGGAGCTGTTTTAGTTGCCAAGGACGGTAGCATTTATACGGGTGTCAATATCGAGAATGCTAGTTATCCCTTGACTAACTGTGGGGAGCGTACAGCTATCTTTAAAGCAGTCTCTGAGGGGCAACGGGAGTTTTCAGAATTGATTGTCTACGGACAAACTGAAAAACCCATCTCGCCATGTGGTGCTTGCCGCCAGGTCATGGTTGAATTTTTTGAACAAGATCTAAAAGTGACTTTAGTCGCTAAAGATAAATCGACGGTCGAGATGACGGTCGGGGAGTTACTTCCATACTCATTTACAGACTTAAATTAGTCTGGGCCACTCTTGTAGTGGCTGTGGTCTGTGTGACCAAACAATCCATACTTGCAACATCGTTGCACATCTTATTTAGGAGGTTCAGTAATGAACAAGAAACAATGGCTAGGCCTTGGTCTAGTTGCAGTAGCAGCAGTTGGACTTGCTGCATGTGGTAACCGCTCTTCTCGTAACGCAGCTTCATCTTCATCAGAAATGAAGACCAAAGCAGCAATCGTAACAGATACTGGTGGTGTTGATGATAAATCATTTAACCAATCAGCTTGGGAAGGTTTGCAAGACTGGGGTAAAGAACACAATCTTTCTAAAGATAAAGGTTACACTTACTTCCAATCAACAAGCGAAGCAGACTATGCTAACAACTTGCAACAAGCGGCTGGAAGTTACAACCTGATCTTTGGTGTTGGTTTTGCTCTTCACAATGCAGTTGAGGAAGCAGCGAAAGACCACTCTGACCTAAACTATGTCTTGATTGATGATGTGATTGAAGGTCAAAAGAATGTTGCGAGCGTAAGATTTGCGGATAACGAAGCAGCTTACCTTGCTGGTGTTGCAGCAGCAAAAACTACAAAAACAAAACAAGTTGGTTTTGTAGGTGGTATCGAATCTGAAGTTATTTCACGTTTTGCAGCTGGATTCAAAGCTGGTGTTGAATCAGTAGACCCATCTATCAAAGTCCAAGTTGACTATGCTGGTTCATTTGGTGATGCTGCCAAAGGTAAAACAATTGCAGCAGCTCAATATGCTGCCGGTGCAGACGTTGTCTACCAAGCAGCTGGTGGTACAGGTGCTGGTGTCTTTGCTGAAGCAAAATCATTGAACGAAAACAAAAATGAAGACGAAAAAGTTTGGGTTATCGGTGTAGACCGTGACCAAGCAGCAGAAGGTAAATACACTTCTAAAGATGGTAAAGAATCTAACTTCGTTCTTGTATCTACATTGAAACAAGTTGGTACAACTGTAAAAGATATTGCCAACAAAACAGAAAAAGGTGAATTCCCTGGTGGACAAGTGATTGTTTACTCATTGAAAGATAAAGGGGTTGAGCTAGCAGTAACAAACCTTTCAGAAGAAGGTAAAAAAGCTGTTGAAGATGCAAAAGCTAAAATCCTTGACGGAAGCGTAAAAGTTCCTGAAAAATAATGGATAAAAGTCATTTCTTAGGAAGCGGCCATCGGTCGCTTCTTTAAGAATTGAGGCAATTTTTGTCTCAATAGAGCTTGTTAATGTGATTAGCAGGTTTTATTGAAATAAAATAAACCTCTGAAAGGAAGAGCATATGGCACACGAAAATGTCATTGAGATGCGGGATATTACCAAGGTGTTTGGTGAATTTGTAGCAAACGACAAAATCAACTTGCAACTGCGAAAAGGTGAAATTCATGCACTTTTAGGAGAAAATGGAGCGGGTAAATCCACTCTGATGAATATGCTGGCAGGACTTCTTGAGCCAACGAGTGGTGAAATTGTGGTGAATGGTCAGGTTGTAAAACTAGACTCACCATCTAAAGCCGCTGGTCTTGGAATTGGGATGGTTCACCAACATTTCATGTTGGTTGAGGCTTTTACAGTAGCTGAGAATATCATTTTAGGGAGCGAAATCACTAAAAATGGTGTTCTAGATATAGCTGGAGCTACTAAAGAAATCAAGGCTCTTTCTGAACGTTATGGTTTGGCAGTGGATCCTGCTGCTAAGGTGGCGGATATTTCCGTTGGAGCCCAACAACGTGTAGAAATCTTGAAAACACTCTATCGTGGTGCTGATATCCTTATCTTTGATGAACCTACAGCCGTATTGACTCCTTCAGAGATTGATGAGTTGATGGCAATCATGAAAAACCTTGTCAAAGAAGGGAAGTCCATCATTTTGATTACCCATAAACTGGATGAGATTCGTGCAGTATCGAATCGAGTGACGGTTATCCGTCGTGGGAAATCAATCCAGACGGTTGAAATTGCAGGCGCAACAAATGCGGACTTGGCAGAAATGATGGTTGGACGCTCAGTCTCCTTTAAAACGGAAAAACAAGCACCGCAACCCAAAGAAGTGGTCTTGTCTATCAAGGACTTGGTTGTCAATGAAAACCGCGGTGTACCAGCAGTAAAAAATCTCTCCTTGGATGTTCGTGCTGGTGAAATTGTTGGTATTGCAGGTATTGATGGCAATGGTCAGTCTGAACTCATTCAAGCCATTACTGGTCTTCGTAAGGTTGAGTCAGGTAGCGTTGAATTAAAAGGCAAATCAATCGTGGGGATGCATCCTCGACAAATTACAGAACTAAGCGTGGGGCACGTTCCTGAGGACCGTCACCGTGATGGCTTGATTTTGGAGATGATGATTTCAGAAAATATCGCTCTACAAACCTACTACAAAGAACCACTCAGCAAAAATGGCATCTTGAACTATGCCAATATCACTTCACATGCCAAGAAATTGATGGAAGAATTTGACGTCCGTGCGGCAAGCGAATTTGTTCCAGCAGCAGCTCTTTCAGGAGGAAATCAACAAAAAGCGATTATTGCTCGTGAAATTGATCGTGATCCTGATCTCCTTATCGTCAGCCAGCCAACTCGTGGTTTGGATGTCGGTGCCATTGAATATATCCACAAACGTTTGATTGAAGAGCGTGATAACGGGAAGGCTGTCCTTGTTGTCAGCTTTGAATTGGATGAGATTTTAAATGTCTCAGACCGAATTGCTGTTATTCACGATGGTAAGATTCAAGGTATTGTATCGCCAGAAACAACTAACAAACAAGAACTTGGTGTCTTGATGGCAGGTGGAAACTTGGGAAAGGAGAAGAGTGATGTCTAAAAAATTACAACAAATTTCGGTTCCCTTGATTTCCGTATTCTTAGGAATCTTGCTCGGAGCCATTGTCATGTGGATCTTCGGATATGATGCTATCTGGGGTTATGAGGAGTTGTTCTATACAGCTTTTGGTAGCCTCCGTGGAATTGGAGAAATTTTCCGTGCCATGGGTCCTCTTGTCTTGATAGGTCTTGGTTTCGCAGTTGCCAGTCGAGCAGGTTTCTTTAACGTTGGACTTCCTGGACAGGCTCTTGCAGGTTGGGTTATGAGTGGGTGGTTTGCCCTTTCAAATCCTGATATGCCACGTCCTTTGATGATTCTTGCGACAGTTGTTATTGCCCTTATCGCTGGTGGGATTGTCGGAGCTATCCCAGGTGTTCTCAGAGCTTATCTCGGTACGTCAGAGGTTATCGTGACCATCATGATGAACTACATTGTATTGTATGTAGGAAATGCCTTTATTCATGCCTTTCCTAAAGATATTATGCAAAGTACAGACTCAACGATTCGTGTTAGTGCCAATGCTACATACCAGACACCATGGTTATCAGAGTTGACTGGAAATTCCCGTATGAATATCGGAATCTTCTTTGCAATCATTGCTGTTGGCGTGATTTGGTTCTTGCTCAAGAAAACGACTCTCGGTTTTGAAATTCGTGCAGTTGGGCTCAATCCCCATGCTTCAGAGTACGCTGGTATTTCAGCAAAACGTACAATCATCCTATCAATGATTATCTCTGGTGCTTTGGCTGGTCTTGGTGGAGCTGTCGAAGGTCTTGGAACTTTCCAAAATGTTTACGTTCAGGGGTCATCATTAGCTATCGGATTTAACGGGATGGCAGTTAGTTTGCTTGCTGGAAATTCACCAATTGGGATCCTCTTTGCAGCCTTCTTATTTGGTGTTCTGCAAGTTGGTGCGCCAGGTATGAACGCAGCGCAAGTTCCGTCTGAGCTTGTCAGCATTGTAACAGCGTCTATTATCTTCTTTGTCAGCGTTCACTACATTATCGAACGCTTTGTCAAACCGAAAAAACAAGTTAAAGGAGGTAAGTAAGGATGTCTATTACAACATTACTCACCCTCTTGGTCTCTTCTATGCTGATTTACTCAGCACCACTTATTTTCACGAGTATCGGAGGAGTTTTCTCTGAACGTGGTGGTGTCGTTAACGTCGGTCTTGAAGGAATTATGGTCATGGGAGCCTTTTCTGGGGTTGTCTTTAACCTTGAGTTTGCAGAACAACTTGGAGCAGCGACCCCTTGGATTTCCTTGTTAGTTGCTGGTGTCGTGGGAGCTATTTTCTCCCTCATCCATGCCGTCGCTACAGTTCATTTCCGTGCGGACCATGTTGTCAGTGGTACAGTACTGAACTTGATGGCTCCTGCCCTAGCAGTTTTCTTAGTTAAAGTTCTTTATAACAAAGGGCAAACGGATAACTTAAGCCAGACTTTTGGACGTTTTGATTTCCCAGTTTTGGCTGATATCCCAGTGATTGGAGATATCTTCTTCAAGTCAACAAGTTTGCTAGGTTATATCGCGATTGCTTTCTCATTCTTTGCTTGGTTTATTCTTTTTAAGACCCGCTTTGGTCTTCGCCTTCGCTCTGTCGGTGAACACCCTCAAGCAGCGGATACCTTGGGAATCAATGTCTACAAGATGCGATATCTTGGGGTTATCATTTCAGGTTTCCTTGGGGGAATTGGGGGAGCTATCTACGCCCAATCAATCTCAGTCAACTTCTCAGTGACAACCATTGTAGGACCTGGATTTATCGCTCTTGCGGCAATGATCTTTGGTAAATGGAACCCAATCGGTGCTATGCTTTCTAGTCTCTTCTTTGGACTTTCACAAAGTTTGGCAGTTATTGGTTCTCAATTACCTTTCCTACAAGGAGTGCCAGCGGTTTACCTTCAAATCGCGCCTTATGTCTTGACCATTCTTGTCTTAGCAGCCTTCTTTGGAAAAGCAGTTGCACCTAAGGCAGACGGTATCAACTACATCAAGTCAAAATAAGCATACAAAAAAACGTCAGTTTCAAACTGGCGTTTTATTTTTTTGGATTTTGATGGGTTAGGTTCAATCCCCAAGGGACAAGATTTTCAGTTTTATTTTTGATACGTGTGATATTATCCTTGTGACGAATGATAATTAAGCTAGCAAGAGCTAAGATAATTACGATAAAAAGAAAGTCATAGCTACTTAAGATAAACCCAAATAGAGGGAAAATTAGAACGCCAATAACGGCTGCAATAGAAGCAGTAACGCTTGATAGTGAAATCATACTACCTAGATAGAGGCTTCCAAAGAATACGATTGCTAGATAAAGACAGAAAACAGGCGCAAATCCGAAAATCACTCCAGCACTGGTTGCGACAGCCTTGCCACCTTTAAATCCTGCAAAGATAGGAAAGGTATGTCCAATTACGGCCAAAAGACCAAAGACGAGAGGTGATACACCTTGAAGGTGGAAAAGAATTGGAAGGAGAGTGGCCAAGGTTCCTTTAAAGAAGTCAATCACAAAGGTTGCCATACCCGCTTTCTTACCTAAAATTCGGAAAGTATTGGTTGTTCCGGTGTTTCCAGAACCGTGTTCACGCAGATTTGTTTGAAAGAAGATTTGTCCGATCCAAAGACCAGAAGGGATTGAGCCTAGTAGATAAGCTGAAATTAATAATACAAATGTCATCATAGACCTATTATACCATGAAATAGTGTAGAAATGATGAGAATATCCTTTAAAATTGTGACAGCTGAACGGGAAAAACTTTGCAAAATCGCTAGAAAACCTGTAAAATAGAAAAGATGAACAAATAGGAGGTTCCTTGTGTCAAAAAAGGAAATCAATATTAATAACTACAATGATGACGCCATTCAGGTGCTAGAAGGGTTGGATGCGGTTCGTAAACGTCCAGGGATGTACATTGGATCGACCGACGGAGCAGGTCTCCATCATTTGGTCTGGGAAATAGTGGACAATGCAGTCGATGAAGCCTTGTCTGGATTTGGTGACCGTATTGATGTGACTATCAATAAGGACGGCAGTTTAACCGTTCAAGACCATGGTCGAGGGATGCCGACTGGGATGCACGCCATGGGAATTCCAACTGTTGAAGTTATCTTTACCATTCTCCACGCTGGAGGAAAATTCGGTCAGGGTGGCTACAAAACATCTGGAGGTCTCCACGGGGTGGGTTCTTCCGTTGTTAATGCCCTATCAAGTTGGCTGGAAGTTGAAATCACCCGTGATGGAACGGTTTATAAACAACGTTTTGAAAATGGTGGAAAACCTGTTACAACCTTGAAGAAAATTGGTACAGTACCCAAGTCTAAGACAGGTACCAAAGTCACTTTCATGCCTGACGCGACGATCTTTTCTACGACTGATTTCAAGTACAATACCATTTCAGAACGTCTCAATGAGTCAGCCTTCCTTTTGAAAAACGTTACCTTGTCATTGACGGACAAGCGAACAGATGAAGCAATCGAGTTCCATTATGAGAACGGGGTACAAGACTTTGTTTCTTACCTCAATGAAGACAAGGAAACCTTGACGCCAGTCCTATACTTTGAAGGCGAAGACAATGGTTTCCAAGTGGAGGTTGCCCTCCAGTACAATGATGGTTTTTCAGATAATATTCTATCCTTTGTCAATAACGTTCGTACGAAAGATGGTGGAACGCATGAGACAGGACTTAAGTCAGCCATTACTAAGGTCATGAACGATTATGCGCGTAAGACGGGACTTCTCAAGGAAAAAGATAAAAATCTTGAAGGGTCAGATTACCGTGAAGGTTTAGCAGCCGTTCTATCAATTCTCGTTCCTGAAGAACACCTCCAGTTTGAGGGTCAGACAAAGGACAAACTTGGAAGTCCTCTGGCTCGTCCTGTTGTGGATGGCATAGTATCTGATAAGTTGACCTTCTTCCTAATGGAAAATGGGGAACTGGCTTCCAATCTCATTCGCAAGGCTATCAAAGCGCGTGATGCTCGTGAGGCGGCTCGCAAGGCGCGTGATGAGAGCCGAAATGGTAAGAAAAACAAGAAAGACAAGGGCTTGTTGTCTGGAAAATTGACCCCAGCCCAGTCTAAAAACCCTGCAAAGAATGAACTCTACCTAGTCGAGGGGGACTCTGCCGGTGGTTCTGCTAAGCAAGGCCGTGACCGTAAGTTCCAAGCTATCCTACCTCTTCGTGGTAAGGTGATTAATACAGCCAAGGCCAAGATGGCAGATATTCTCAAAAATGAAGAAATCAACACTATGATTTATACCATTGGTGCGGGCGTGGGAGCAGACTTCTCTATTGAAGATGCCAACTACGACAAAATCATTATCATGACCGATGCGGATACTGACGGTGCCCATATTCAAACTCTTCTTTTAACATTCTTCTACCGCTACATGCGTCCACTAGTCGAGGCAGGACATGTCTATATCGCCCTTCCGCCTCTTTACAAGATGTCCAAAGGCAAAGGCAAGAAAGAAGAAGTAGCTTATGCTTGGACAGACGGAGAGTTAGAAGAACTTCGTAAGCAGTTCGGTAAAGGAGCCACCCTCCAACGATACAAAGGTCTTGGTGAGATGAATGCGGACCAGCTCTGGGAAACAACCATGAATCCTGAGACACGTACTCTCATCCGTGTCACAATCGAAGACCTAGCACGCGCTGAACGTCGCGTCAATGTCCTCATGGGAGATAAGGTCGAACCACGCCGTAAGTGGATTGAGGATAATGTCAAGTTTACGCTTGAGGAGACAACAGCATTTTAAGAGATAAAGGATAAGAAAATGGTTGAAAAGAATGTTGATTTATTAGTGTCGTCTAAACTAAAGGAACAAGGATATACTGATAATGATATAAATTATGGTTATAGCTTACCATCTACTGGTAATAAGGATTTTACCCCAGATAAAGGGACAGAATATAATTCTAAGTCAGGCAAGAAAACAAGAGCAGAGTTTGAATTCCTTATTTTTGCTGGAGGAGGAAAACAAAAAACTGAACAATTAATTCTTATAGAAGACAAGGATAGTTCAGATAAATTGGGCAGCGAGAAGGATATTACTAATAAGAAAAAGTTATATCAATTAGCTGTTACTGATGGTTTCTTTTATGCCTATGATTTGTTATCCAAAACTGAAAAGGTAAAATCAATATTAGTACTTGCGGTAGCTGGAGATAAATTAAAAACCTCAGCAATATTTGTATACAAGAATTCGGAAATTATTGATAAGTACAGTAAATATTCTCCAATCAAAGTTGATGATGAAATTTCATACATTTTCTTAGAAAAGTGGAATGATTGGGAACAATTATCTATTGATAATTTCCACACTTATCTTAACGAAGAAATTTTAGGCTTAAATTCTCCAGATAATGAAATCAATCTTGCTCATATTAGGACTGTTGCAGGTAAGTTATCAAATACTATTGATAAAAGATTAAAATTAGATCCTTTTAAACGACTCTTGCTTGTTTCAGGTCTTCTTCTCGGGATTAATGAAGATGAAGATTTAATTAAAAGCTTTAAGAAACCATATGGTGCTCAAGATTTATATAATCGTATTGAGGCAGCCTTACCAGAATCTAAATTTAGTTCTGACAAGAAACAGCAACTGCTGAATAGTTTTAGTTTTATTAAAGACGATAAAAAAATTACAACAGAATTACCTAGTAAAAATAAGGATAAGAAAGAATATCCTCTTGACATTATAGCCAAGGAGTTAAGTAAAGATTCTCGGATTGGTTATTCAATTTTAGATTTGATGAAACAGTCTAGTCATATTGATTTACTTGGAAACTTATTTGATGTATTCACTAAATATATGAGTGTAGGCGGAGCTAGTGGCGATATCGTTTTAACTCCAAGTCATATTACTAAATTTATGGCAGAAGTTATTGATGTTAGTCCAACAGATTATGTTATTGATATTACAGTTGGAACCGCTGGATTTTTGATTTCTGCAATGACAGTTATGGATGAAAAAGTTGATAATAATGCTTCTTTAACAGTAAGAGAAAAGAATAAACAGAAAAAACTGATTAAAGAAAATCAACTTTGGGGAATTGAGTACGATTCAAACATGTATGCTACAGCAGTTACAAATATGCTCTTACATGGTGATGGGAAAAGTCATATTTTTCATGGAGATTCTGAAAACAGACGTGACTTAACTAGCGGTAAAAGTTTTGATGAAATTTTTGAAGATGTTCAGTTTGATAAATTATTATTTAACCCACCTTATGACAATCAAGATAAATTTGTAAAAAATGGGCTCGACATCTTGCGGAAGGGTGGGAAAGCTGCCATTATTATTCCCAAACAAACATTTAATAAAGGTGGAAAAGTTGTTGATGAAATTTTTGAAAGTCATCGTTTGGAAGCTGTTTTTGATTTGCCAGTTGGCCAGTTTAAAAAGAAAAGTGGCACAGTTGGTACTGATGTTGCAATCTTTATTTTTACAGCCCATGAGCCACACGACTTTAAAAAAGATTATGTAACCTTTATCAAGTTATTGAAAGATGAGGTTGGAACAAAAGGAAATCTTAAAGGAGTAGCAAGTACAAAAACTGATCGAATCTACAAACGTATGTTAGAATTTGCCCAGAGTGGCTATCGAGATCTATCCATTTTGAAGAACAGGGCATATTTTGCAGAACCTTTAACAGTGTTATTGGAAAAAGGCAAATATATGTATAGAAATTATGAACCGAAACCTGATATTATTCCCACAGAAGAAGATTTTATGGAAACTGTTGGAGAATATCTTGAGTTTTTGTTGATGGAATCATATCGTATTATGGAGGAAGAAGCAGATGACGATATATAAAGATTTCCATATGTCACAAATTTTTGAATTTAGTGAAACGAAAGCAAAAATTAATGCAAATACTATCTCAAGTTTTAACGGGAAATACCCGTATGTGACGAGAAGTGAGAAAAATAATGGAGTACAAGGTTATATCAGCTATCCTAAAAAATATCTTAATGATGCGAATACAATAAGTCTAGGAATGGACACAGCAACCTTTTTTTACCAAAAAGATCCATATTTTACTGGTGATAAGGTAAAGATATTATCCTTGATAAATAAAGAAGTTAATCTGAAGAGTGTTCATCCCTATCTATTAACATCTATTAAGAAAGCTTTTTCAACCTTCGGATGGGGAACTAATTCATACGATAGTAAGATTCTTAAGTCTGTTACTATTAAACTTCCTGTTAAGTCTGATACTGATTTAGAACCAGATTGGGAGTATATGGCGAATTATGTTAAAAACACTACACCAAATTATTTAGATGTAATTAATAAGCAAGGAAAAAGTCGAATAAATAAAATCCGAAATAAAAAAACTGGAATTGCAAAGCTATTAAATATTACGGATTATGAATTGAGTAGAGAAGAAATTAATCTGATTAATCAGTTTCCTCTCAAAAATTGGAAAGAGATTTCTGTTTCAAAAATTTTTGACATTATTGATCGAGGTAAGAGATTAATTGAAGCACAAAGAATTCCAGGTAGTCTTCCCTTTGTCACAGCTGGTGTTGGTAAGCAAGGAATATCAGGTTACATTTCAAATCCGGATATTAAAGTTTTCCCTGCCAACAGCTTAACTATTGATATGTTTGGAAAAGTGTTTTATCGGGATTTTAATTATGGAGCTGATGATCATGTTGCAGTATTAGCAAGATCGGATAATTCATTATCAAAAGAGGTTTTGCTTTTTATTGCCCCAATTATTGAAAAAGCTATTCGAGGGCAATTTGATTATTCTCAAAATTTTTACGCATCTGATGTTTATGACATTGTCATCAAATTACCTTATTTAGAGGATGATGATATTCCAGATTACAAATATATAGAGGCCTTTTCGAAAGTTATGGTAAAAAAATCAATTCAACGCTACGAGCAAGAGATTGCTCGACACGAGCAAGAGATTGCTCTTACTATTAGTAATTTTTTAGAAAATCTATAAAGAATTGTTAATACTTCACTCGTTCGATTTTCGGACAAGGCTTTTCTTGGTAAATTCTATTTGTCCGAAAATCGGACGAGTGTATTTTGAGTAAAAGACGAACTTTTGTTTTTTGGAGGAGCTCTTGCAGGAGCAAAAAACTTTTTCCGAGAATCGGATGAAGTAAAAAGTACATTAAAATAAAAAAATTAGGAGATTATCCAGATGAAAAAAATTTATGGAATTAGCAGTTTAGATACAAAAGCTTTAGAAAACAACGAATTCTTCCAACTTTTATCTGAGAGCAGGGATGAGTTGGGGGCTTTTACAAAAGCCAATAAATCTGAGCAGGTTTATGCAACGAAGCTTGGGGATATGGAAAAACTTCTTGAGACCTTGCAAGCTGGTTTGCACCGTTCCAAGGCCAGTCAAACGGTGGCTAGTCTGGAAGCGTCTGATCGTGAGCGTGATGATGCGCTTTCTACCTTGACTGGTTTGGTCAAGGCCTTCTCTCGTGTGAAAGAGGCAAGTAGCAAGGAAGCTTACGACAAACTCAGCAAACTTTTCAAAAATTATGCTGGGCTAACGAGTATGAGCTACGAAAAAGAGACAGAAGCTATTAACCATTTGCTCAAGGAGCTAAAAGATACTGACTACCAAACTGCCCTTGCAACCCTGCATTTGACAACTCATGTAGAAACCTTAACAAAGGTGCAGGCTCAGTTTGAAAAAGCCTATAAGGAGTGCTTGGCTGAGCAAAAAGGCAAGGCACCTAGTCAAAACAAGGAAGTCCGTGCGAAACTGCAAGAAATCTATGACTTCCTTGTGGATTTTACCGCAATCAACGCCTATGCTTATCCAGATAAAAAGCAGTATGCCGATCTCCGTGACCATCTCAACGCTATCCGTAGTCGCTATAAAACGCAAGCCAGCTAAGAAGGCGAGGGAAGAAGCGACGGAGAGCAACTAGAATATAACTAAATTTGAGTTGAAAAATTGTTAGTGGTCGCATCGGATTTGAAAGGAGTAGAAAATGATAATCAGACCTGCAAGCAGAAAAGATTGTCAAGCTATTTATTCCCTTTATCAAAATGAAAAATGGCTTTCTTTTACAGAGGAAAAAGTGACATCATTATTTTCAACAAATCTGTCCCATTACTTGGTGCTTGAAGAGGACCAGAAAATCCTTGGCTTTGCACGCTACTTGACAGATGAAGTCATGACGACCTTTTTAGCTGAGATTATCATTGATAAAGCCTATCGCGGAAAAGGATTGGGACGGCGATTGATCGCTGAAATTCATCAAAAATATCCTTTGACTCGCATTGAATTAATATCAGAAGCGGATGGATTTTATCAGACAGTAGGTTTTAAACCTGTGGGAACAGGGCTTAGAAAATCTATCTAAATGAAAAGAGCTGTATTTATGACGCTTGACAACAAACTGGGTCTGACAGATTCGCTTGAACTATCCAAGATGGAAGAAAAAATCAGCAAAACCCGAGCGAAAGAGCTTTTTGAAAAGCAGCTTCTGGACGATAAAGCAACTGGCACCTATGCGACTCTGGCCGTTATTCATGGCTTCTTATTTAAAGAAATCTATGACTTCGCCGACCAGATTCGTACAGTCAATCTCGCCAAAGGGAATGTTCGCTTTGCGCCTGTCATATGCATCTAGCAGCTTCCTTGGAAAATATTGACAGGATGCCTCAGCAGACCTTTGAGCAGATTGTCGAAAAGTACCTTGAGCTAAATATCGCCCATCCTTTCCGCGAAGGGAATGGACGCGCCATGCGGATTTGGCTAGATTGTATGCTTCGTCAGAAGCTAGGGAAAGTGGTAGATTGGAACGCCATTGATAAGGATGAATACCTGAATGCCATGAAGCGTAGTGCAGTGTCGACTGGAGAACTCAAGTATCTCCTCCTCGATAATCTGACGGATGACCTCACTCAGGCCCGTTTCTTTAAGGGTGTGGATGCTTCATATTATTACGAAGGGTATAACCTTTACCAGACAGGGGAGTTATGAAGTTCAAGCAAAGGTGACGATTATCTTTTGTATGTAAACAATCGCTAAAACTATTGGAGGTGCAGTATTGATTACGTTATTAATGTTGCCTTTTTTCCTTGTTCTCCTAGCCATTTTTGGAATTATATATGACTTAATGACCAATAAAGGTAGAAAAGAGTGTGCTCGCACAGTATCTTTGTTTATATTGAACATCCTCACTATTTGTATCTGTCTATTAGATCTACCAATGGAAAGTAAACCATACTCAGGAATAGGGTTTATCTTATTTTATGCACTTGCCTACACACCTTTGATGATTGTTTTCTCACTATATACTCTCTATCGGATTGGAAAACATTATAGGTATTTTAAGAGTAAGTTTGCTATAATACTTCGATTCAATGCTATTTTACTTTTCCTTCTTTCATTAGTAAATAGTTTTGTATTATGGAGAAGCTTTCAAATATATCATAGAAACGATATGAATTTGTTTTATTTTATTTTAATCGTTTTGGGGATTTGTTCAACTATCCAATTGATAGTAGGAGAACTTGAGATGAAAAGAATACGAGGCATCCAAAAACAAGAGGAGCAAGACGGCAATGAAAAATAATTCTATAAAAGATATGTGCAGACAACATAGAAGTGAAGCGCAAATGCTGAGATTAATTTTACAAACCGCAAAAAGTCTAAAAGTCGAGGCTGTCGCCATGTCCGGTTCACGAACTGATACAAAAGCACCAAAAGACGAGTTTCAGGATTACGACGTGGTCTATGTCGTGGACGACTTAGATAATCTGACGAGTGACCTTTCTTGGTTAGACCAGTTTGGCACTCGTATCATTGAGCAGCATAATGTCCTAGGCAACCGTCGACTTTATCTGATGCTATTTGAAGATGGAAATCGGATTGATTTGACCCTCTGTCCTACGGAATATATTCAAGAGTGGGTGGATAGTGAAGCTGATTATACAGTTTTGAAAGATGAGAAAGGCTTGTTTGTGCCCTATTCTCCAAATCCTCAACGTTACTGGACAAGCCCAGCTAGTGCGATTGATTTTGAAAAAGCCTGCAATGAATTTTGGTGGGTGTCAGCTTATGTGGTCAAAGGAATCTGTCGCCATCAAGTCATCTATGCAACGGATCATCTCTATGGTATTTGTCAGCAAGAGTTGTTAAAAGTCTTTGCTTGGCAGGTAGTAAGCGATAGGAGAAAGGTCAATATCGGCAAAAACTACAAGTATCTCTTTAACTATTTACCTGCTGAGAAAGAGAAGGAATTCTCAAATCTACTGGATTTTTCAAATATAGAAAAACTCACTCAGTCTTTATTTGCTACCATGGAACTTTTCCACCAAGAGGCTCAATTCCTTGCTCAAAAGATGGGATTTGACTATGATATGGAAGTGGCGGAGAAGATGATTCAGTATGCTAAGGAAAGACTCGAAACAAATGAAACATTTACAAAATAATAAGATAACAAAATTTTTACTGATTAGTTTTCTCATTTCTTGGGGATTTGGTTGGGGATTGCTCGCTTTTCTGACACAAATGAGACTCTTAAGTCTAACAAGTCCACTAGGAGTTTTTCTCCATTTACTAGGAGGTTTCGGTCCAACCATTGCAGCCATTTCTTGTTTGCCTCAAAAATCCATTAAAAGCATAGTCTCTTTTATCTTAGGGGACTCAAAGAAATATATTTTGTTATTTCTTTTACTAATTTTCGTGCAGACAGGTGTCATTGCTTTCTCATCTAAGGAGCTTAATCCGGCTTTTCCACTAGGAAATTTGTTTGTTGTTTTTTTGAGTGCAGTCTGTGTTTATGGTGGCGAAGAAGAATTGGGATGGCGAGGCATCTTGCAACCAACTTTGGAAACCAGATTCTCCTTTTGGATTTCCGGTTTGATAACAGGTTGTATTTGGGCAATATGGCATGTACCTTTATGGTTTGTGATTGGAAGTTCCCAAAGTAGGATGCCTTTTATATTATTCAGTCTATTTGCAATTTATCTCAGTATTCTTCTAGCAGCTGTTTTCAAAAAGACTAAGTCGATCCTTTATTGCGCCATTTTTCACGGCCTAATTAATACCCTACTTAGCTTATTTGTTATTAAAATTAATCTTTTATTCATTCTAGGATTAGTAGGATTGCTCTTCTTTTCTCACTACCTACAAAGAAACAGTTAAATTTATAAAATATAGATTTACTTTACAATAAAACACCAAAAAGAGAATTATTATGTCTAACATTCAAAACATGTCCCTGGAGGACATCATGGGAGAGCGCTTTGGTCGCTACTCCAAGTACATCATTCAAGACCGGGCTTTGCCAGACATTCGAGATGGATTGAAGCCGGTTCAGCGTCGTATTCTTTATTCGATGAATAAAGATGGCAATACCTTTGATAAGAGCTACCGTAAGTCTGCTAAGTCTGTCGGTAACATCATGGGGAATTTCCACCCCCACGGGGACAGTTCTATCTATGATGCCATGGTCCGTATGTCGCAGGACTGGAAAAATCGTGAGATTCTAGTTGAAATGCACGGTAATAACGGTTCCATGGACGGAGATCCGCCTGCGGCTATGCGTTATACCGAGGCACGTTTGTCTGAGATTGCAGGCTACCTTCTTCAGGATATCGAGAAAAAGACAGTTCCCTTTGCTTGGAACTTTGACGATACCGAGAAAGAGCCGACGGTTTTGCCAGCAGCCTTTCCAAACCTCTTGGTCAATGGTTCGACGGGAATCTCGGCTGGATATGCCACAGATATTCCACCGCATAATTTAGCTGAGGTCATTGATGCGACGGTTTACATGATTGATCACCCAACAGCCAAGGTGGACAAACTCATGGAATTCTTGCCTGGGCCAGACTTCCCTACAGGGGCTATCATCCAAGGACGTGATGAAATCAAGAAGGCCTATGAAACTGGTAAAGGGCGCGTCGTTGTTCGTTCCAAGACGGAGGTTGAAAAGCTAAAAGGTGGTAAGGAACAAATCGTTATCACTGAGATTCCTTATGAAATCAATAAGGCTAATCTAGTTAAGAAAATTGATGATGTTCGTGTCAATAACAAGGTGGCTGGTATTGCTGAGGTTCGTGATGAGTCTGACCGTGACGGTCTTCGTATCGCTATTGAACTTAAGAAAGATGCGAATACCGAGCTGGTTCTTAACTATCTCTTCAAATATACTGACTTGCAAATCAACTACAACTTTAACATGGTGGCGATTGACAATTTCACACCTCGTCAGGTTGGGATTGTCCCAATCCTGTCTAGCTATATCGCTCACCGTCGTGAAGTGATTTTGGCTCGTTCACGCTTTGACAAGGAAAAGGCTGAGAAACGTCTCCATATCGTTGAAGGTTTGATTCGCGTGATTTCGATTTTGGACGAAGTTATTGCTCTTATCCGTGCCTCTGAGAATAAGGCTGACGCCAAAGAAAATCTCAAGGTCAGCTATGAGTTTACAGAAGAGCAGGCTGAAGCCATCGTGACCTTACAACTTTACCGTTTGACCAATACAGACGTGGTTGTCTTGCAGGAAGAAGAAGCAGAATTGCGTGAAAAGATTGCCATGCTTGCGGCTATCATCGGTGATGAACGAACTATGTACAATCTCATGAAGAAAGAACTTCGTGAGGTCAAGAAGAAATTTGCGACACCACGTCTCAGTACTTTGGAAGATACTGCGAAAGCAATCGAGATTGACACAGCTAGTTTGATTGCCGAGGAAGATACCTATGTCAGCGTGACCAAGGCAGGCTACATCAAACGGACTAGCCCTCGTTCCTTTGCAGCTTCTACGCTGGAAGAAATTGGCAAACGTGATGATGATCGTTTGATCTTTGTGCAAACTGCCAAGACAACCCAGCACCTCTTGATGTTCACTACTCTTGGAAATGTCATTTATCGACCAATCCATGAATTGGCAGATATTCGTTGGAAGGATATCGGAGAGCATCTGAGCCAAACCATTACAAACTTTGAAACTAACGAAGAAATCCTTTATGTAGAAGTCGTGGATCAGTTTGATGATGCGACAACCTACTTTGCAGCTACTCGTCTCGGTCAAATTAAGCGTGTAGAACGCAAAGAATTCACCCCATGGCGGACCTACAAGTCGAAGTCTGTCAAGTATGCTAAGCTCAAAGACGAGACAGACCAGATTGTAGCAGTAGCACCAATCAAACTGGATGATGTTCTCTTGATTAGTCAAAATGGTTATGCCCTTCGTTTCAATATCGAAGAGGTTCCGGTTGTTGGTGCCAAGGCTGCAGGTGTCAAGGCTATGAACCTGAAAGCAGATGATGAACTTCAGGCTGCCTTTATCTGTAACACTTCATCCTTCTACCTCTTGACCCAACGTGGTAGCTTGAAACGTGTTTCCATTGAGGAAATTCCAGCGACCAGCCGTGCCAAACGAGGCCTACAAGTCTTGCGTGAGTTGAAAAACAAACCGCACCGAGTCTTCTTGGCTGGAGCAGTTGCAGAGCAAGGTTTCGTTGGTGATCTCTTTAGTACAGAAGTAGAAGAAAACGACCAAATGTTACTTGTCCAATCTAACAAGGGAACAAACTATGAGAGTCGATTGCAAGATTTGAACTTGTCTGAACGCACTAGCAATGGAAGCTTTATTTCAGACACGATTTCAGATGAAGAAGTTTTCGATGCTTACCTCAAAGAAGTCTTTAAAGAGGACAAAGCAAGTTCGTAAAAAGAATCAGCCCTCTGGGCTGATTTCTTTATGTTGAAAAAATTTTCAGAAAATTACAAATAATACTTGAAATTTTACTAGAAAAGTGTAGAATAGAACACATAGTTTGAATAGTATAAAGGAGAAACACATGACAGTTGCAATTGATTGGGAAAACCTTGGATTTTCTTATATGAAATTACCTTATCGCTATATCGCTCACTACAAAAATGGTCAATGGGATCAAGGAGAATTGACAGAGGATGCGACCTTGCATATTTCGGAGTCTTCTCCAAGCCTCCACTATGGACAGCAGGCATTTGAAGGTTTAAAAGCCTATCGTACGAAGGATGGTAGTATTCAACTTTTCCGTCCTGATGAAAATGCCAAGCGTCTGCAACGTACCTGCGACCGTCTCTTGATGCCCCAAGTACCAACAGAAATGTTTGTAGAAGCTTGTAAAGCAGTTGTGCGTGCAAATGAAGAATACGTCCCACCATATGGAACAGGTGGAACCCTTTATCTTCGTCCACTGTTGATTGGTGTTGGAGATATTATCGGGGTAAAACCAGCAGAAGAGTACATTTTCACCATTTTTGCTATGCCAGTTGGAAATTACTTTAAGGGTGGATTGGTTCCAACCAATTTCTTGATTCAGGATGAATACGACCGTGCAGCTCCACATGGTACGGGTGCGGCTAAGGTTGGAGGAAACTATGCTGCGAGTCTTTTGCCAGGGAAGTTGGCCAAATCACGCCATTTCTCAGATGTTATCTACCTAGACCCATCTACACATACAAAGATTGAGGAAGTCGGATCAGCCAACTTCTTTGGAATCACAGCTAACAACGAATTTGTAACGCCATTGAGTCCATCTATTTTACCATCTATTACCAAGTACTCATTGCTTTACTTGGCTGAACACCGCTTGGGCTTGACTCCAATCGAAGGTGATGTTCCGATTGACAATTTGGATCGTTTTGTAGAGGCAGGTGCTTGTGGTACAGCAGCAGTTATCTCTCCAATTGGGGGCATCCAACATGATGATGAATTCCATGTTTTCTATAGTGAAACAGAAGTAGGTCCTGTTACACGTAAACTCTATGATGAATTGACTGGTATCCAATTCGGTGACATAGAAGCGCCTGAAGGATGGATTGTCAAAGTGGACTAAAAGACATGAAATAAAGAAGAGCTCCATAGCAGTTCTAATAGCTGAAATGGAGTTTTTTCTTGCTAGTTTGAGCATTTTCTTGTACAATAGAAAAAGTGAAAAGAGGTACAGTATGAGTAAAAAAGATAAGAAAATCGAAATTCAATTAACAGATGCAAAAGTGACTGTTGGAAAAGACAGCTATGAAGGCTACGTTTTGACGATCGGGAAAAAGGTTATTGGGGAAATTGCCGAATTAGATAGCCAATTTGCCATCATAAAGAATGGAAATGTCGATAGTTTTTATAAAAAACTTGAAAAAGCTGTGGAAATTTTGATTGAAAACTATAATTTGACAAAATAATACTTGTTTTATTGAAAATTTCATGATATAATAGTTCTCGTTAAACATTGGAGAGATAGCGAAGAGGCTAAACGCGGCGGACTGTAAATCCGCTCCTTCGGGTTCGGGGGTTCGAATCCCTCTCTCTCCATTCATCAATGGGGTATAGCCAAGCGGTAAGGCAAGGGACTTTGACTCCCTCATGCGTTGGTTCGAATCCAGCTACCCCAGTTCTTAGGTAATAAATTCAAGATAAAAAGAAAAATATCTTAGGGTATTTTATTTTTATAATTGAAAGACGTGAACGATATGAACATGTCTTTGCGGGTGCTTAGGAAAAAAATTATAAGTATGTCAAGTTTGGAAAAACTTGATTGTTGGAGGATTTTTTAGATGAACGAATTTGAAGATTTGCTAAATAGCGTTAGCCAAGTTGAGCCTGGTGATGTTGTTAGTGCTGAAGTATTGACAGTTGATGCGACTCAAGCTAACGTTGCAATCTCTGGGACTGGTGTTGAAGGTGTCTTGACTCTTCGCGAATTGACAAACGATCGCGATGCAGATATCAATGACTTTGTGAAAGTAGGAGAAGTATTGGATGTTCTTGTACTTCGTCAAGTAGTTGGTAAAGATACTGATACAGTTACATACCTTGTATCTAAAAAACGCCTTGAAGCTCGCAAAGCATGGGACAAACTTGTAGGACGCGAAGAAGAAGTTGTTACTGTTAAAGGAACTCGTGCCGTTAAAGGTGGACTTTCAGTAGAATTTGAAGGTGTTCGTGGATTCATCCCAGCTTCAATGTTGGATACTCGTTTCGTACGTAACACTGAGCGTTTCGTAGGTCAAGAATTTGATGCTAAAATCAAAGAAGTTGATCCTAAAGAAAACCGCTTCATCCTTTCACGTCGTGAAGTTGTTGAAGCAGCTACTGCAGCAGCTCGTGCTGAAGTATTCGGTAAATTGGCTGTTGGTGATGTCGTAACTGGTAAAGTTGCTCGTATCACAAGCTTCGGTGCTTTCATCGATCTTGGTGGTGTTGACGGATTGGTTCACTTGACTGAATTGTCACACGAACGCAACGTTTCACCTAAATCAGTTGTAACTGTTGGTGAAGAAATCGAAGTGAAGATCCTTGATCTTAACGAAGAAGAAGGACGCGTATCACTTTCACTTAAAGCAACAACACCTGGACCATGGGATGGCGTTGAGCAAAAATTGGCTAAAGGTGATGTAGTAGAAGGAACAGTTAAACGTTTGACTGACTTCGGTGCATTTGTTGAAGTATTGCCAGGTATCGATGGACTTGTTCACGTATCACAAATTTCACACAAACGTATCGAAAATCCAAAAGAAGCTCTTACTGTTGGTCAAGAAGTTACTGTCAAAGTCCTTGATGTTAACGCTGACGCAGAACGTGTATCACTTTCTATCAAAGCTCTTGAAGAACGTCCAGCTCAAGAAGAAGGACAAAAAGAAGAGAAACGCGCTGCTCGTCCACGTCGTCCAAAACGTCAAGAAAAACGTGATTTCGAACTTCCAGAAACACAAACAGGATTCTCAATGGCTGACTTGTTCGGAGATATCGAACTTTAATCAAGTTGATAATCGCAAAATCCTTTGTTTAAAACAAGGGATTTTTCTTTTGTCTCTTTCTCATTTTTGATATAATAGTTCTATGTTAGATTCAGAAAAACAATCACAATATCAATTGTTAAATGAGGAACTCTCTTATTTGCTTGAAGGTGAGACCAATGTTCTTGCCAATCTTTCAAATGCTAGTGCCCTCCTAAAATCTCGCTTTCCGAATACTGTATTTTCAGGTTTTTATCTGTTTGATGGAAGTGAGTTGGTTTTAGGTCCTTTTCAGGGTGGCGTTTCTTGCATTCGCATCCCGCTTGGAAAAGGCGTGTGTGGAGAAGCCGCTGAGTTTCAGGAGACTGTTTTAGTTGGCGATGTCAGCACCTATCCAAACCACATTGCTTGTGATGGTCATGCCAAGAGTGAAATCGTAGTTCCTATGCTTAAGAATGAGAGATTAGTCGGAGTCTTAGACTTGGATTCTTCTCTGATTGATGATTACAATGCTATCGATCGTGATTACTTGGAACAATTTGTCGCTATTTTGCTTGAGAAGACAGAATGGGATTTTACAATGTTTGAGGAGAAAGCCTAATGTATCAAGCACTTTATCGAAAATATAGAAGCCAGACTTTTTCACAACTGGTAGGCCAAGAGGTTGTGGCGAAAACTCTAAGACAAGCGGTTGAGCAGGAAAAGATTAGTCACGCTTATCTTTTCTCAGGTCCTCGTGGAACTGGGAAAACCAGTGTAGCCAAAATTTTTGCCAAGGCAATGAACTGTCCGAACCAAGTGGACGGGGAACCATGTAATAACTGTTATATCTGTCAGGCAGTGACAGAAGGTAGCCTAGAAGATGTCATTGAAATGGATGCGGCATCGAATAATGGAGTTGATGAAATTCGTGAAATTCGTGATAAATCGACCTATGCTCCTAGCTTGGCTCGTTATAAGGTCTACATTATCGACGAGGTTCATATGCTGTCTACGGGAGCCTTTAATGCGCTTTTGAAGACGCTTGAAGAGCCGACTCAGAATGTCGTCTTTATTTTGGCAACCACTGAATTGCACAAGATTCCAGCAACCATTTTATCCCGTGTTCAACGTTTTGAGTTTAAAGCGATTCGAACGCAAGATATTAAGGACCATATCCAAACTATTTTGTCAAAAGAGAATATTAGTTCTGAACCAGAGGCTGTGGAAATCATTGCTAGACGGGCTGAAGGTGGAATGCGGGATGCCTTGTCTATTCTGGATCAAGCCTTGAGTTTAACACAGGGAAATGAGCTCACGACTGCTATTTCTGAGGAGATTACAGGCACTATTAGTCTTTCGGCTCTAGATGACTATGTGGCCGCCTTGGCCCAACAGGATGTCCCAAAAGCGCTCGATTCTTTGAATCTTTTGTTTGAAAATGGCAAGAGCATGACTCGTTTTGTGACGGATCTCTTGCAGTATTTGCGGGATCTACTGGTTGTTCAGACAGGTGGAGAAAATACTCATCATAGTCCAGTTTTTATGGACAATCTAGCTCTTTCTCAGGAAAGTCTCTTTGAAATGATTCGTCTAGCGACAGTGAGTTTAGCAGATATGAAGGCCAGCTTGCAACCTAAGATTTACGCTGAGATGATGACCATTCGTTTAGCGGAAATTAAGCCTGAATCTGCGGTTTCGGGAGCTGTTGAAAGTGAAATTTCTGCACTGAGACAGGAAGTCGCCCGTCTCAAACAAGAACTTGCTAATGTAGGTACAGCTCCTAAACAAGTTGCGCCAGTTCCTAGCCGTCCAGCCACTTCCAAGACAGTCTATCGAGTGGATCGCAACAAAGTTCAGTCTATCCTGCAAGAAGCTGTCGAAAGTCCTGATTTGGCACGACAAAACTTGATTCGCCTCCAGAATGCGTGGGGAGAAGTGATTGAAAGTTTAGCTGGACCAGATAAGGCTCTTCTCGTAGGTTCTCAACCAGTTGCGGCCAATGAACACCATGCTATTTTAGCCTTTGAGTCTAATTTCAATGCTGGGCAAACCATGAAAAGGGACAACCTCAATACCATGTTTGGCAATATTCTTAGCCAAGCTGCTGGATTTTCACCTGAAATTCTGGCTATTTCCCTGGAGGAATGGAAAGAGGTTCGAGCAGCATTTTCAGCTAAAAACAAGTCTTCTCAAGCCGAGCAAGAGGTTGAAGAAGAGAGCCTGATTCCAGAAGGATTCGAATTTCTGGCTGATAAAGTCATGGTCGAAGAAGACTAAAAGTGGATTTCATGGTACAATAATCCTATGAATAGACAACAATTTATCATAATAGCATTATTCACGGCTGCTGAGACTTATTTTTTCAATGAATCTTTAATGACTGGTCGCTACGTTATGGCAGCCTTTTGGGCCATTCTACTCTTTCGAAATTTTAGGTTAAGTTACGTGATGGGAAAAATCGTAGATGCTATTGATCAACACTTAAACCGCAAGGATTAGCCCCCAGCTTCTAGACAAAATCAAAGCCTTTTAGGCTTTTTTTTGTTATACTAGTAGAGTATATTTATTGACATTTTGTCCTATTTTTTAGGGATTGTAAGCAATTTCCTAAAGTATTGAGCAAAATGTTTGAAAAAGAAAGGAACTATCATGTCAGTATTAGAGATCAAAGATCTTCACGTTGAGATTGAAGGAAAAGAAATTTTGAAAGGAGTCAATCTGACTCTAAAAACAGGAGAAATCGCAGCTATCATGGGACCAAATGGTACTGGTAAATCGACTCTTTCTGCAGCTATCATGGGGAACCCTAACTATGAAGTTACCAAAGGTGAAGTCTTGTTTGATGGCGTAAACATCCTTGAATTGGAAGTGGACGAGCGTGCGCGTATGGGACTTTTCCTGGCTATGCAATACCCATCTGAAATCCCTGGAATTACCAACGCAGAGTTTCTTCGTGCAGCCATGAATGCTGGCAAAGAAGACGATGAAAAGATTTCAGTTCGCGAGTTTATCACTAAACTAGACGAGAAAATGGAATTGCTCAACATGAAAGAAGAAATGGCTGAGCGCTACCTCAACGAAGGTTTCTCTGGTGGTGAGAAAAAACGTAATGAAATTCTTCAACTTTTGATGTTGGAACCTACATTTGCCCTTTTGGATGAGATTGACTCAGGTCTTGATATTGACGCCCTTAAAGTCGTATCGAAAGGTGTGAATGCTATGCGTGGTGAAAGCTTTGGGGCTATGATCATCACTCACTACCAACGTCTCTTGAACTACATCACACCAGACGTGGTACACGTGATGATGGAAGGTCGTGTTGTCCTTTCTGGTGGTCCAGAATTGGCTGCCCGTTTGGAACGTGAAGGATACGCAAAACTAGCTGAAGAACTTGGCTACGACTACAAGGAAGAATTGTAATTCCCTCGTATCTTTTAGGAGAAGTAAATGACTAAAGAAACTATTAAACTTTTTTCAGAAATGCACGCTGAACCAAGCTGGTTGTCCGACCTCCGTCAAAAAGCTTTTGATAAGATTGAGAGTTTAGAATTACCAGTTATTGAGCGTGTCAAATTTCACCGTTGGAATCTGGGGGATGGAACCATCACAGAAAGTGAGCCTTCAGCAAATGTTCCAGACTTCATAGCTCTAGACAATCACTTGAAATTGGTTCAAGTAGGGACTCAAACTGTATTTGAGCAAATTCCAGTTGAGTTAGCTGAACAGGATGTTGTTTTTACAGACTTCCATTCAGCTTTAGAAGAAATTCCAGAGCTTATTGAGGAATTCTTCATGTCATCTGTTAAGTATGACGATGACAAGTTGGCAGCCTACCACACAGCATATTTTAATAGTGGTGCTGTTCTCTACATTCCAGATAATGTTGAGATTACAGAGCCAATCGAAGGAATTTTCTACCAAGACAGCGATAGCGATGTGCCATTTAACAAGCATATCCTGATTATCGCTGGAAAAAATTCTAAGATTAGTTATCTGGAACGTTTAGAGTCACGTGGCGAAGGTAGTGCAAAAGCAACTGCCAATATCACAGTAGAAGTGATTGCGCGTTCTGGTTCGCAAGTGAAGTTTGCAGCGATTGACCGTCTGGGAGAGAATGTCACTGCCTACATTAGCCGTCGTGGTAAGTTAGGCAACGATGCAAGCATTGACTGGGCGATTGGTGTCATGAACGAAGGAAGCGTCGTTGCAGACTTTGATAGCGATTTGCATGGAAATGGTAGCCATGCAGACCTTAAGGTTGTTGCTCTTTCAAGTGGTCGTCAGGTGCAAGGGATTGATACTCGAGTAACTAACTATGGTTGCAACTCTATCGGAAATATCCTCCAACATGGGGTTATCCTTGAGAAAGCAACCTTGACCTTCAACGGTATCGGTCACATCATTAAGGGTGCAAAGGGTGCAGATGCGCAACAAGAAAGCCGTGTTCTCATGCTTTCAGACCAAGCACGTTCAGATGCCAACCCAATTCTTTTGATTGACGAAAATGACGTTACTGCAGGTCACGCGGCTTCTATCGGACAAGTAGATCCAGAAGATATGTACTACCTCATGAGTCGTGGCTTGGATAAGGCAACTGCAGAACGCTTGGTTGTTCGTGGTTTCCTTGGATCTGTTATCGTTGAGATTCCAGTCAAGGAAGTTCGTGATGAAATGATTGCAACCATCGAAGAAAAATTGTCAAAACGCTAAGGGGTAGCCTATGTTAGATGTAGAAACGATTCGCAAGGATTTTCCGATTTTAGACCAGATCGTTAACGATGAACCTTTGGTCTATCTGGACAATGCTGCGACAACACAAAAACCACTAGCAGTTCTTGAAACAATCAACGGCTATTATGAGAAGGACAATGCCAACGTTCACCGTGGTGTCCATACTTTGGCAGAGAGAGCGACTGCTTCTTACGAAGCTGCGCGTGAAACCATTCGTAAGTTTATCAATGCAGGCTCTACAAAGGGAGTCCTCTTTACCAGAGGAACGACAACCAGTCTTAACTGGGTAGCACGTTTCGCTGAGGAAATTCTCACTGAGGGAGACCAGGTCTTGATTTCTGTCATGGAACATCATTCCAATATCATTCCTTGGCAGGAGGCCTGTCGCAAGACTGGAGCAGAGCTTGTTTATGTCTATCTCAAAGATGGAGCTCTGGATATGGATGACTTGCGTTCTAAATTGACTGACAAAGTTAAATTTGTTTCACTAGCTCACGCATCAAACGTTCTTGGAGTGGTCAATCCTATCAAAGAAATCACTCAAATGGCCCACCAAGTTGGAGCTATCATGGTGGTGGATGGTGCTCAATCTACGCCTCATATGAAGATTGATGTCCAGGACTTGGATGTGGACTTCTTTGCCTTTTCAGGTCACAAGATGGCTGGTCCAACTGGTATTGGTGTTCTTTATGGTAAAGAAAAGTATCTGGAACAAATGTCACCAGTAGAATTTGGTGGAGAGATGATTGATTTCGTCTATGAGCAATCTGCTAGTTGGAAGGAATTGCCTTGGAAATTCGAGGCTGGAACTCCAAATATGGCTGGTGCTATTGGACTAGCTGCTGCAGTTGATTATCTAGAAAAGATTGGCATGGATGCCATTGAAGCGCATGAACAAGAATTGATTGCCTACGTCTATCCAAAACTGCAGGCAATTGAAGAACTGACTATTTATGGTTCGCAAGATTTGGCTCAACGTTCAGGAGTCATCGCCTTTAACTTAGGTAATCTTCATCCTCATGATCTTGCAACAGCTCTTGATTATGAAGGAGTAGCAGTCAGAGCAGGTCATCATTGTGCGCAACCCTTGCTTCAGTATTTGGAAGTTCCAGCAACAGCTCGTGCAAGTTTTTATATCTACAATACCAAGGCAGATTGCGACAAGCTGGTCGGTGCCTTACAAAAGACAAAGGAGTTTTTCAATGGCACTTTCTAAACTAGATAGTCTTTATATGGCAGTGGTAGCGGACCATTCGAAAAACCCCCATCACCAAGGGAAGCTAGAAGATGCTGAACAAATCAGTCTCAACAATCCTACCTGTGGTGATGTCATCAACCTCTCTGTCAAGTTTAACGAGGAAGATCGTTTGGAAGATATCGCTTTTCTAAACTCAGGCTGTACCATTTCAACTGCCTCTGCTAGTATGATGACAGATGCAGTTTTAGGAAAGACCAAGCAAGAAATCCTAGAGCTTTCGACCATTTTTTCAGAAATGGTGCAAGGGCAAAAAGATGACAGACAAGATAGTCTTGGAGACGCTGCTTTCTTGTCAGGTGTTGCAAAATTCCCGCAACGGATAAAGTGTGCAACCCTAGCTTGGAATGCCCTTAAGAAAACAATTGAAAATCAAGAAAAACAGTAAGACAAGTTTCTTTTGTCTTATGAATCAGTAGAAATGAAGAAGAATGAAAGAAAGGATATTATGGCTGAAGAAAGAGTAGAACCAAAACCAATTGACCTTGGTGAATATAAATTTGGTTTCCATGATGATGTAGAGCCTGTCCTATCGACAGGAAAAGGACTCAACGAAGGTGTTATCCGTGAATTATCTGCTGCCAAGGGTGAGCCTGAGTGGATGCTGGAGTTCCGTTTGAAGTCTTATGAAACCTTCAAGAAAATGCCTATGCAAACTTGGGGAGCAGACTTGTCAGAGATTGATTTTGATGACTTGATCTACTACCAAAAACCATCTGACAAACCAGCCCGTTCTTGGGATGATGTACCTGAAAAGATCAAAGAAACCTTTGAACGTATCGGAATTCCAGAAGCTGAACGTGCTTATCTAGCAGGAGCCTCTGCTCAGTACGAGTCGGAAGTGGTTTATCATAACATGAAAGAAGAATTTGAGAAGTTAGGAATTATCTTTACAGATACGGATTCTGCCCTCAAGGAATACCCAGACTTGTTTAAACAATACTTTGCGAAGTTGGTACCGCCGACTGATAACAAGTTGGCCGCCCTTAACTCGGCAGTATGGTCAGGTGGAACTTTTATCTACGTACCAAAAGGGGTGAAAGTGGATATTCCGCTTCAAACTTATTTCCGTATCAACAATGAAAATACAGGTCAGTTTGAACGTACCTTGATTATCGTTGATGAGGGAGCAAGCGTTCACTACGTAGAAGGATGTACAGCGCCAACATATTCAAGCAACAGCTTGCACGCGGCCATTGTAGAAATCTTTGCTTTGGATGGAGCTTACATGCGCTATACGACCATCCAAAACTGGTCTGATAATGTCTATAACTTGGTAACAAAACGTGCCAAAGCTTTGAAAGATGCGACGGTTGAGTGGATTGATGGTAACTTGGGTGCCAAAACAACAATGAAATACCCATCTGTTTACCTAGATGGGGAAGGGGCCCGTGGTACCATGCTTTCGATCGCCTTTGCTAATGCTGGTCAACACCAAGATACGGGTGCCAAGATGATCCACAACGCTCCACATACAAGCTCGTCTATCGTGTCTAAATCCATTGCGAAAGGCGGAGGAAAGGTGGACTACCGTGGACAAGTAACCTTTAACAAGAACTCTAAGAAATCTGTTTCTCACATTGAGTGTGATACCATTATCATGGATGACTTGTCAGCATCAGATACCATTCCTTTTAATGAAATTCACAACTCGCAAGTTGCTTTGGAACACGAAGCCAAGGTATCTAAGATTTCAGAAGAACAACTCTATTACCTCATGAGTCGCGGATTGTCAGAATCTGAAGCAACCGAGATGATTGTCATGGGATTTGTGGAGCCGTTCACAAAAGAACTTCCAATGGAATATGCAGTTGAGCTAAACCGCTTGATTAGCTATGAAATGGAAGGGTCTGTTGGGTAAGAATATGCAAAATCTGCCTCTTTGTCAACTGTAGTGGGTTGAAGTCAGCTAAGATCGAGAAAGGATGAATTTCGTCCTTTCTTTTTTGATGTTCAGAGCGATGAAAATCCGTTTTTTGAAGTTTTCAAAGCTCCGAAAACCAAAGGCATTTCGCTTGATGAGTTTGATGAGATTATTAGTGGCTTCCAATTTGGCGTTAGAATAGGGTAGTTGAAGGGCGTTGCCAATTTTCTCTTTGT
>CAJNCP010000011.1 GCA_905221295.1 bacterium
TCTTTATTCTTGTACTCAACTGTGACATCACCATATTTCTTAGCTGGTGTGTCTGGAACAAGATCATAGTAGTAAACGATATTGGTATTGCCTTCTACCACTTTACCAGTTTCCGCTCCTTGAGTTGCGGTTGGATCCAGCTTGTACTTCTTGCCATCTACTACAGTAGTGATGGTATCCTTGCGTTGATCCGTAGTATCATAAGCCGTACCCACTTCAGAACGTGGTGTATCGGTCACTTTCGGTGCAATCGTCACGCCATCTTTGTTCTTGTACTCAACTGTGACATCACCATATTTCTTAGCTGGTGTGTCTGGAACAAGATCATAGTAGTAGACGATATTGGTATTGCCTTCTACCACTTTACCAGTTTCAGCACCTTGGGTCGCTGTCAGATCCAGCTTGTACTTCTTACCATCTACAGTAGTGATGGTATCCTTGCGTTGATCCGTAGTATCATAGTCAGTACCCACTTCAGAACGCGGTGTGTCCGTCACTTTCGGTGCAATCGTCACGCCGTCTTTGTTCTTGTACTCAACTGTGACATCACCATATTTCTTTTCTACCGGCTTTTCAACTTTGTCATAAATATAGACAACACGAGTTGTTCCTTCGACAACCTGACCGCTCTCATGACCTTGTGTAGCTGTGGGGTCAATACGGTAACTTGTTCCATCAGCTGTGGTGATTGTAGACGGTTTGTGATCAGTCGTGTCGTAAGCCGTTCCGACTGATGTGTCTGGTGTATCTACGACACGCGGAGAAATGGTGTTGCCTTGCTTATCTTGGTAATCAACAACAACATTACCTTTTACTTCGGTATAGTAGTTTGCTACGTTTGTCGTACCTAATTTTACTTTACCTGTTGTATTATTAGTTGATGACACATATTTATAGACCTTGCCATCTGCTGTTGTGATTCTGTCTTGGTGTGTTGTTGTGTAGTCTTCGCCAACAGGAGTTCCTGTAGGTTTAATTGTTTGAGTATTGGTTAGTTTAGTAGTAGTCCCTTGAATATAGTTATCAAGTACGACATTCCCTGCAAGATTATATTCAACTAGATTGTATTCAAGATCTGGTTTTACAAGTGTAAAGCGAGATGGTAATTTACTTGTAAGAGCTAGCCAATAACCTCTGTCCCATTGAGACTTCCGTTGCATCACAAAAGAGATGGTATCTCCGCTTTCTGCTACACCAGCAATCCCCATCTTATAGAAATTTGGATCATCATAATCATCTTTAATATTGCTAGTTGGAGTAGTTGCCGCTAAACGTCCATCGGCTTGTTTTTCAACCAAAGAACCGGTAATCTTTACTGGACGGAAATTATAATCCGTTATACTTTCTTCATGCTTTAGACCAGCTAACCTACCCGTAGTAGGTTCTGTTTTCGTTAAACTCGTCATGGCTAAAATAGCCGGATTCGTCTTTGTAAATTGGATTGGATTACCATCGGCATCATAAAAGCGAATATTTACACGATATCTAGATGGTTGATTGATGTTATAAAAAGTATAAATACCTTTTGTTGGATCTTTCTCCGCAAAGCCAACAATACCAGTCCCACCACTTAAGTTTGTAACCTCATAAATTACCTTAGAAATTTTCTGTCCATTATAAGTCGAATTCTGAAGATTGGTATAAGTAGCAGTGATAGTCTGTCCGTTTTCAATTTTCGGAATAACAAAATTACTTCCACCACCTGAAAGCGTCGTCGTAAATGGTGCTACTGGGTTAGAACCAAATGTCCCACCACCTGCTACATATTCTTCATAGGACTGTGCTTTAGGCATATCCTTTTGCCCATACTCTGTAGCACCACTAATAGATAGTTTTCCATTAGGTTCGTTTTCAAATTTCAAGCCTTGGTGAACTACTTCACTCAGATGACCGGCAGTACCCACATTTTCCTGAGCTTTTTTCAAATCAAGTTTGTAGGCATCTACCCCTGTCTTGATACGAGTTGCTTGTGTTTCCTCAAGAGTGTTGGCAAGATCCTTTTTAGCATCTGACTCTATTTGGTTATTTGCTGTTCCAATATTTTCTGTTGGCTTTTGTTTTACATCAATGTTATAACCTTTTGCTTCAGAAACAGCATCTTTCAACTTTTGATTTTCAACAGTAACTTTTGACTCTGCAGACTCAGCCGGAGCGGCCTGTGCTGCTGGAGCGGCCTGTGCTGCTGCAGGTGCAGTGTAAGTTACAGGGGTTGTGTCACTAGCCGAAGAAGCAGCTGGAGCTGGAGTTGTTTCAGATGCTGGAGCAGTATAAGTTGCTGGCGTTTCAGATGTTGGGGTAGCTGGGACTATAGTCGCAGTTGAAGCGCCTTGAGTTCCTTCTGCCACCCTACTATCTATCGCTGCAGGCTGTGAAGCCGTTGGATCAGAAGATGATACTTCATCTGCCGATACTGTTTTGTTATTACTAAACATAGCAATGGCGCCAAGAGCAATGACTCCAATTGTGCCATATACTTTATTTTTACGAATAGAACCGTGACCTTTTGTCTCGCTATTGTGATTGAACATGCGCGTTCCTTCCTTCATTTTTATAATTAACGTATTATTCATTGTTCTCTCAAAGGATTGATTCATTTAACCCTAATAATGATAAAATGAACAGACCGATTATTGCAAAAAAGAGTCGTTGGCTCGACAATCTCTTTTTTTTGCAATAATACAAACTTTTCACCAATAAACTTAACAGCCCCAACATTATCGACTTAACCAGCCACTTGTGCTAGTAGAACGACTGATTTAGAACCATCAAATTTTAGACAATAGTACAATCCTTATAGATTTCGATGACATCGAAATCTTGACACATAAAAACCGAAAGTCTTTCTCTCACCAGAAAGAACCGGCATTAGCTTCTATAGGTATGCTGGTTTTATCGACGCAACACCCGATTGTACTAGGTCGCTGGCATTTTCTAAATGTTTGATAACGCAGAGATCGTCTCATTGTTCACTGTTTCCAAATTGCTTGGGTCCCACACATCACGAGCCAATAGAGGACTATCTCCCACTGCAAACATCAAAACCCTTGTCATGGTTAGAAAAAAATCATTTTTCTCGTCATAAAACATCCCCCCCTATTTTCAAGAATAGATATATACATTACTACAGTAACAGTATAAAATATCACTTACTTTAATAATAATAGTATTTTTATAATTTGTCAAATTAAACACGTACTTTATCTAAAGATTGTGTAAAAAATGTCATGAAAACACTTAAAAACATGTGCTTTTTTACCCCTCCTAATATATTAAGGCGGCGTATTCTCTGATTCAACATATAAACAGACAAAAATAAAGTGGTTTGACGCAATTTCATAAAGAACATATAAACCACCTTTGTCCTTTTACTACAATTTCTGTCTTGTATCATTTTTTCCTGATAAGAGTTCTTTTATATCTAATTTTCAACTTGTAGAATTAGAATACCAAGACCTTGGTTATATCCTTCTGATTTTAATAACTGGGTGGTTTGCACTCAAGTAAACAGAATTTATAATATATTTTACAGTAAATAAAAGCTATAATCAATATGCCTAAAAAGTTTGTCACAACCCTATAGAGGGGGAAACAGCAGATTATTGACGTTTACAATACTGCGAAAAGGTGTAATGAGATTTTTAGAGAATGCAATCTTACTTCTTAAACATTTAAAATAGCAATGATTATAACACAAAAAGAAGAACAAGCGATGTCAGCAAGGAGAAATATCACATTTCCCTCATACATGCCCTCTTGGGTATTCCTTAAAGAACAAAATGATTAGTTATTCAAGGCTGCTGCCATTGTAGCTGCAACTTCTGCTTCGAAGTCGTTCGCAGCTTTTTCGATACCTTCACCAACTTCAAAGCGAGCAAACTCGACTACTGAAGCGTTTACTGATTCAAGGTAAGCTTCAACTGTCTTGCTGTCATCCATGATGTATACTTGTGCAAGAAGTGTGTATGCTTGGTCAACTTTAGTGTTGTCAAGCATGAAGCGGTCCATTTTACCTGGGATGATTTTGTCCCAGATTTTTTCTGGTTTGCCTTCTGCAGCCAACTCAGCTTTGATATCAGCTTCAGCTTGAGCAATCACTTCATCAGTCAATTGTGCTTTTGATCCATACTTCAAGTGTGGAAGAGCTGGTTTACCAACCATTGCACGACTTTCGTTGTCTTGATCAATTACGTGGTTCAATTGTGCTAACTCATCTTTAACGAATTGCTCATCCAATTCTTTGTAAGAAAGAACTGTTGGTTTCATCGCAGCAATGTGCATTGAGATTTGTTTAGCAAGAGCTTCGTCTCCACCTTCAATAACTGAGATAACACCGATACGACCACCATTGTGTTGGTAAGCTCCAAAGTGTTGTGCATCTGTTTTTTCGATCAAAGCAAAACGACGGAATGAGATTTTTTCTCCAATAGTTGCAGTTGCAGACACATAAGCTGCTTCAAGAGTTTCACCTGAAGGCATTGTCAAAGCAAGTGCTTCTTCGTTGTTAGCGGGTTTTCCTTCAGCGATTACTTTAGCAGTTGCATTTACCAATTCAACGAATTGAGCATTTTTCGCAACGAAGTCAGTTTCAGCGTTTACTTCAATTACTGCTGCAACGTTACCGTTAACATAAACACCAGTCAAACCTTCTGCAGCAACACGATCAGCTTTCTTAGCAGCTTTCGCCATACCTTTTTCACGAAGCAATTCAATCGCTTTTTCGATGTCACCGTCTGTTTCTACAAGCGCTTTTTTAGCGTCCATAACACCAGCACCAGATTTTTCACGCAACTCTTTTACGAGTTTAGCTGTAATTTCTGCCATTTTGATTCTCCTATATTTTTTAAAAATAGGAGAGCTGGGCTACGCCCCGCCCTCCTAGGTAATTACTATTTATATGAATTAAGCGTTGTCGCCTTCTACAACTTCAACGATTTCTTCGATTGAGTCTGCTTGAGCTTCTGAAGCTGCAAATTCTGCTTCAACTGCTGCTGCATCTTCACCTTGACGTCCTTCGATGATAGCGTCAGCCAATTTAGCTGTAATCAATTTAACCGCGCGGATAGCGTCATCGTTAGCTGGGATGATTACATCGATATCGTCTGGATCAGTGTTTGTGTCAACCATCGCTACAACTGGGATTCCCAATTTTTTAGCTTCTTTAACAGCGATTTGCTCTTTATGTGGGTCAACTACGTACATTACATCTGGGATACGAGGCATGTCTTCGATACCACCCAAGAATTTTTCAAGACGTGCACGTTGTTTGTTAAGAAGTGCAACTTCTTTCTTAGGAAGAACGTCGAAGATTCCTTCTTCTTCCATGCGTTTGATTTCTTTCAAACGAGCAATACGTTTTTGGATAGTCCCCCAGTTAGTAAGAGTTCCACCCAACCAACGGTGGTTGATGAAATATTGACCTGAACGTACCGCTTCTTCAGCAACAGCGTCAGCAGCTTGTTTCTTAGTACCAACAAACAATACAACTGCATCGTTAGCTGCTGCATCACGCATAAAATCGTAAGCTTGGTCAGCGTATTTTACAGTTTGTTGCAAGTCGATAACGTGGATTCCGTTACGCTCAGTGAAGATGTATTTAGCCATCTTAGGGTTCCAGCGACGAGTTTGGTGACCAAAGTGTACACCAGCCTCAAGAAGTTGTTTCATTGAAATTACTGCCATGAGTATTTCTCCTTTTTGTTTTTTCCTCTTCTCGATTTCAACTTGCAAAACGACCCAAGGGCAACAGTTCCACAATTCATCAAGAATGAGTATTATCGTTTACACGACAAGTTACATTTTACCATATTTTATTAATATTTTCAAGTGTTTTTGCTAGTTTTTGACCTAACTTAAAACTAAAAAAAGAAAAGAGACTCAAATCGAGCCTCTTTATTTGGTTCATTAGTTTGGATAGATGTATGTTACGTAACCTTCAGAAGTTGTAGTTGGGTTAAACCATCCACGTTTGTTTCCGATTGTACGATCTCCACCGTAGTTTGATTCTGATACTTGGATACGAGATGATGATGAAACTGCTGTAACAACCGCTACGTGTCCATAACCACCATCATTCCAACATGCAATCGCACCAACTTGTGGAGTTGATCCTGTACGGAATCCTGCTGCAGCTGCACTTGTTGCCCACTGAGCTCCATTACCCCAGTAGTCTCCAGCCCAAGGTGCCAATGTTTTAGCTCCCCAAGTACATTCACCAGTTGGGTAACTTGATGCATTTGAGCTATATGTTGGACGTTGTCTAGCAGGAGTTGGAGTTGGAGTTGGAGCAGGTGCTGGAGTGTAGCTTGAATCCTCATCATCAGATGTTGATGTTGATGTCGCTTGTACTTGAGCAGAGAAGCTTGTATTTCCTGAAGCAACTACTGATTGTTGTTGGCTTGCTTGACGAGCTTTGTAAGCTGCTTCTGCTTCAGCCGCTGCTTTTGCTTCTGCTTCTGCAGTTGCTTTTTGTTCTAGCAAAGTAGCTTTTTCGCCTTCTGCAGTTGCTTTCTCAGCAGCAAGATTCAACTCAGCAACTTTCAACTCAGCTTGCTTTGTTGTCAATGTTTGTGCATCGTCAGCAAGAGTTTGTTGGTTGGCAATTACGGTATTGATAGCTTCGTTATTCGCAACTTGTTTTTCAGCAATTGATTTTTTATCAGCCTTTTGTTGTTCCAACATTTTGTTGTTAGCTGATACAATCTCGCTCATAGCTGCAACGCGTGAAATAGCTTCAGTAATTGATTTTGAGTTTACAATTGTGTTGATGTAGCTTGTTGCAGTACCGTTTGTTTGTGCGCTACGTGCTTGTTTTTCTAATGAGTCATTACGAGCAACAATATTCTTAGAAAGCTCTGTAATTTCTCCTTCAAGTTTCTTAGACTCAGCTTGAAGTGTTTCATTTTCAGCTTGCAAGCTTGCTTGTTGTGTTTGAATAGCTGTAACTTGCGTTTGGATTTCATCTACTTCTTTTTGAGCTTCTTTTTGTTTAGCTGACAAGTCACTAATTTTACTATCTTGAGCAGCAATTTTTTCATCAGTTGTTTCTGCACGAACAGTTGTCAATACTGCCGTTTGTGAGACCAATACTGTACTTAACAAAAGTGACGCTAAGATTTTTTTCTTCATATTCTGTAGATACTCCTTCTATTTAAGACATTACTAGTATACCAAAAAAAGACATAATAAATATTACGCCTTTGTTACATTTATATTTCTTTCTCATAGATAATATTTTTCAAAAATGTATTGGAAAATCACCATCCATAAGAAGTTCAGAATCATTGATGGGACAAGACTATAGACAATGAAGACTGGCATAGAATCTACCGTCAATCCCACAGCCAAAGCAAGAAGATAACTCCCCATATCAAACAGAAAACTGATTACAATAATGGTCAACATCCTTGTCCAACGATTCGTCAATATCACGCTGTTAAACTTATGGAGCGAAGCACCAATCAAGATAAACAAAAGCGTGGCAATTCCAATTAAGTGGAAAAAATAAATATCGTAAACCAAACCCACTATACAACAATAGGCTAGATAGAGATACTCTGACACCTCGATTGTCTCAAATAAGAGAAACAAGAATAGAAAATGACTGGCTAAATGAAAGTGGGGGAAGAAGGATCCCACCAATTGACCAATATGAGCATCAACTAGAACAACAACAGGGAGTAAAAAGAAAATACCAACTTGTTTAAACAGTCTCATTGCTAATTCCCCACTAACTCTACCACATGAAGATCTTTGGTGTCAGCACTCAACTTTACTGTTACCTCTCGCGTTAGATAATCACTGCTGTGCGTCGTGGCAACAACCTCACCAACAGGAATATCCTTAACATTAAAGTTTCCGAGCCCCCCTGTCGTCACCTTATCTCCCGCGCTAATGTCGCTATTACTATTTAATTGACTAATTTTAAGCAGTTCTGTTTCCTTGTCATAACCAACGATGATTCCATAAATTTCAGTAGAACCATGCAGGATTTTAACGGAAATTTTGTCGGAATTTTCAGTGTTTGTCAATAAGTTGACCGTTGTTGAGTGCTCCTCTACTTTTGAAACACTACCAATCAAGCCACCGTTTGCAATGACCAACATGTTTTCAGAAACTCCTTTTGAACTTCCCGCATCAATTGTTAATTCTTGCTTCCAAGACACTGGAGCTCGCATAATCACATCTGCTGCTAGGGTTTTTGTAGCCTGTAATTTTGACTTCATCTCTAGAAGCTGACGTAGTTGTTCATTTTCTGTTTTTAAACGTTCTGATTGATTAGACTCCACCTCTAATTGATAGAGTTGTTTTTTTAGACTTTCATTCTCATTGTAAGTCCGCGTCAAATGTCCCAAATCCGATTTGAAAGCATCAAACCACTGAAATGGTTTTTGAACAATTCTATCCACTAAGGAAATGCCATCTCCTAATTTTGTCACAATAGCACTTGAATAGGTTGTCACTAATAGTACAGAAACTGCCAGAACTGTGACAAAAACGATGATTAGATATTTTGATTTTTTAAAACGGTTCATATTCCTACCTTTTTACTAAAGATCTACTACTGTGATTTTTTTATAAATCTTACAAATCCACTAAGATTTTAAGAAAAATAAGAGACATCCCAGCACCAGAATCACAAGAATCGCCAGTGTATCCTTTTGACACCATCTCAACTGTCTATACTGGCTTCTACCCTTTCCTCCCTGATAACCACGCGCTTCCATGGCTATTGCCAATGAATCTGCACGCTTTAAGCTCGTCGCAAAAAGAGGAATTAAAATCGGAATCATAGCCTTTACTTTTTGAACGATACTACCTTCACCAAAGTCAACTCCACGAGCCTTCTGAGCATTCATAATTCTCGTCGTGTCATCCATCAAGGTTGGAACAAAACGCAAACTCATTGATAACATGAGACCAATTTCATGAACGGGAACTTTCACGCGTTTCAGCGGTGCTAAAAGAGCTTCAACTGCAGCTGCTAAACTCAAGGGCATTGTCGTTAATGTCAGCAAGGTTGAAAAGAAAATAATCAACACAAAACGACAGAAAATGATTCCTGCTTGTTGCAAAGCATAATCCGTTATTCTTATAAAAGAAAACTCAAATAGGACATTTCCACTTGAAATGAAAAAGAGTTGAAATAGAGTCGTAAAAGCAATCAAGAAAAACATGGATTTTAATCCCTGGACAAAAAACGAGAGGGAAACGCCCGACAAAGCGATAAATATACCTGTTGCTACAAAAAGAATGAGATTGGCGAGGGGATTATTGGCCCAAAATACAATCAAAATCAACAGGATCATAGCGAGCAATTTACTACGGGGATCCAAGCGATGAATGATGGAATCTCCTGGTATATAACGCCCTAAAATCATACTATCCATTTAGCGACTCCTTAAACTCCTCTATCTTGATTGGCAGTTTTTTAAAAGCTACACCTCTATCTGCCAAACGTTTACAAAAGGCTGTGATTTTAGGCACACCTAACTGTACATTTTCCATAGAGGCTACATCTTGGAAGACATCACTTGGTTTGCCACTTTTGACCAAACGCCCCTTTTCCATAACATAGACCTGATCAGCATACGCAGCTACGTCATCCATCAAATGCGTTACCAGAACGATTGTCATTCCAGAAAGGTGGAGTTCTTTAAACAAGGTCATCAATTCTTTTCTGCCCAAAGGATCTAGTCCAGCTGTTGGCTCATCCAAAACCAAGACAGTAGGCTCCATCGCTAGTATCCCTGCAATGGCCACACGTCTCATCTGACCACCCGAAAGTTCAAATGGACTCCTCTCAAAGAGTGACTCATCAATCCCTACCAAGGCTAACTTTTCACGCGCAATTTTCTTGGCTTCTTCCTCAGAAACTCCAAAATTTTGCGGTCCAAATGCAACATCTTTCAAAACAGTCTCTTCGAAAATCTGATTTTCAGCAAATTGAAACACTAGACCAACCTGCTTTCGAATCTGGCGAATTTCTTTATTGGTTGATGTAGGGGTAATGACGGTATCAAAAACTCGAACAGAACCCTTACTTGGAACCAATAGACCATTTAAAAGCTGTAGGATTGTCGATTTCCCACTACCTGTATGTCCTATCAAAGCTGTATAGGAGCCGTCCTCAATCGTCAAGGAAACATCAGTCAAGGCTGATGAAGATAGGGGAGTCCCCTCTTGATAGGTAAAGCTCACATTTTCTAGAGTAATTCCCATAACTTGTCCTCTAGCTCTCCTTCTGTCAAATAGCCATCCGGCAACTGATAACCAGTCTCTCTCAATGATTCTCTCAATTGATTAGTAAAAGGCTCATCCAACCCTATCTGGTCAAGGTCATCCCGAGAAAAAAGTTCTCTTGGGCTGCTGGTTGACTCCACTTGGCCTTTTTTCATGACCAAGACACAGTCACTCATCGCAACTTCCTCTAAGTCATGTGTAATGGAGACGACTGTCATCTGGTGGTCTTTTCGAATCTCCTGAACTGTCTGAATCAGTTCTCTGCGCCCCTCGGGATCCAACATACTTGTAGCCTCGTCCAAAATTAAAATAGCTGGTCTCAAGGCAACAACTCCTGCAATAGCCACCCGTTGTTTTTGTCCACCAGATAAGCGAGCTGGTTCTCTCTTCTTAAAGTCTAGCATACCTACTAACTCCAAAGATTCAGCCACTCTTTTCTTCATTTCTTCACGAGGAAGTCCCTGATTTTCTAGGCCAAAGGCAACATCATCTTCAACAGTTGCACCTACAAATTGATTGTCTGGATTTTGAAAAACCATACCAATTTGACGACGCAAGTCCCAAACATTCTCAGGGGACAGCAATTGGCCATCTATCCAGATTTCTCCAGATTCCGCTTCAAGCAAGCCATCAATCAAACGAATAGTTGTTGACTTCCCACTCCCATTATGACCTACGATTGAGAGCCACTCCCCACGTTTCACGTGAAACGTAACGCTGTTAACATCATAATACTCTTGATCTTCTTTGTATCGAAAAGACAGATCTTTTACTTCAATAATCGATTTCATTTCGAACCAAATGTCCCTTTGAATAGATGAGCGCTACCCTTGAAATAATCATAACCAGAGTAGATAGTGAAAAACAAAGCGATATAAAGCAACAGTTGCCCAATTAAATTCCAATGTAAGAGCAAAAAGATAATAGCAAACATCTGACTAAAGGTCTTGATTTTCCCTGGCATCGCTGCTGCTAGAACCGTCCCTCCCGTCTCAACAAGCAACAGACGTAGGCCTGTCACAGCGAGTTCACGACAGATGATAATAGCAACAACCCAAGCTGGAGCCATACCCAACTCAATCAACATGATAAAAGCTGACATAACCAACAACTTATCCGCCATTGGATCTGCAAACTTTCCAAAGTTGCTAACCACATTCCATTTACGAGCAAGGTAACCATCAAGGTAATCCGTTACACTAGCAACTGCAAAGATAATCGCTGCCAGCAGGTGACTTCCTTGTGAATGGTCCAAAGTCAAAATAAGAATAAAGAGAGGTATAAAGAGAATTCTACCAATTGTTAATACATTAGGGATTTGTTCTTTTTTCATTGGTTCTTCCTTAATCTGTAGTGAATGTAAGTGTTACAGTTCCAGTCTGAGTTGTCAGCTTAGAGGTATCGATTGTTTGATTGTCCACAGTCACAGTAACTCCCTTCACTACACCTAAAGTAATAGTCACAGGTTCTTTCGTCGAAACTGTTGTTTTTGCGTTTTTATTGTCTGATGACAAGGTCACACCACCTTCAAGGTCACTCCCTGAAACACTTACCCAGCTAGTTGCATCCGAAACAGTCAGCTGAACCGTAGCTGTTTCCTTACTCGTTTTATAGCGGGCTTCAATGCGGTTCCCTTCACCTGAAACAGTAATAGTTGATTCCGCAGTAGAAAATGAGCTTGATACCTGACTACTAGAAGATGAACTAGTTGAGGTTGTTGAACTAGTTGAGTTCACAACACTATAGTTAGCTGAAGAAGGACTTGGCTGAGTTTGGATGTAGTTCCAAACATAGTAAGTCACAAAAATTAAAATTGATAAAGCAAATAGCACAAAATAAAATAAAGGGAGGTAAGACGTTTTTTTCTTATTTGATCGTCTACGACCAGACAGGTCTTCTTCATCAACATCGACCTCTTCATAGGTGATCATACTACCTGAATCATAGGCATCCAGTACAATTCTTTCATCTAACTCTACTGCCCAAGCATATTTTCTTAAAAAAGAACGAGCGTAAAAAGTGCTAGGAAGTTGATCGAAATCATCCGCCTCCATTGCTTCTAGAAAATTCAACTGAATTTCAGTTTTTTCCTGCAATTCTTCTAAACTCAATCCCTGGTTAATTCTAGCTAAACGCAGAACCTCACCAATTGTTTTTTTTCTCATACTTACCATTCCTTCTTTCTAGTGTTCTTGTCTTATTTAGGCTGGAAAAATTGTAAAATCAACGAGATCACCATTATCAATCAAACGATGTCCAGCTTCAAGAACATCTTCCAAAGTAATTTCCTGCAAAATTTTCGGAAAATCAAAAATTGTTTCTCCGCGATCCATAGGATCGTATTGAGTTGCAATAAATTCCAAAGAGTTCATACTACTGAAAAATTCTCCAAACATCTCACTCTTAACAAGATCGAGATGCTCCTCAGTAATATCTGCATCACTACTAAACTGACGAATCGCTTTCCGAAACTGGTGCGACAAAGAAACAGGTTCCTTGGTATCCATCGTTAATATCACAAAATGAAAGCGACTATTTACCTCAACCTCTAGTGACAATGACGCATCTAACTTCCCTGTCTCGTATAATCTTTGAAAACGATCCGAAGTCCAGCCAAACATCATCGTAAATAGCAATTTCAATAAAATATTGTAACGATAAGACTCCTCTTCCGTTATTTGACCAGTTCCTCTAATAGCAACAGCAAGTTTTGGTAAAGAAACTTCCATCCGAAGGCTATCTGTTTGCTTTACAGGTTGCAAAGGTAGTTTCTCTTTTGTAACTGTAAACTGTTCTAAAGTCTTCTTTTCCTTTTTCGAAAAGTATTCCTCTACAACTTTTACATCAATATTTCCAACTAAAAACAGTGACAGGTTGACAGGTTTGTAAAACTCTGTAAAATTCTCTTTTAAATTTGAAACTTGAATCTCAGAAATTGATTTTTCACTTCCAACAATATCTGTTGCTAAAGGAGTATCAGGATAAAGGTTGGCTAATGTTGCAAAAAACAAACGTGAATCTGGATCATCTTGATACATTTCTCGTTCTTGCTGGATAATATCTTGTTCCCTCAAAACAGACTCTTCTGTAAAATGAGCATCTCCAACTAACTCATCAAGCAAATCTAAATTATCTAATAAATGGTCAATTGTTGAAAAAAGATAACTAGTCTTAGTAAAGCTTGTAAAGGCATTGCTGTCTGCACCTAATCGAGTAAAAGCAGCCATCATATCTTCAGAGTTTTCTCTTTCAAACAATTTATGTTCAAGAAAATGGGCAATTCCTGCTGGATGATGACATAAACCTTTTTCCAAACTGGTATAAGTTGCATCTACAGAGCCAAATTGAACCGTTACAACCCCGTAAACCTCATTAAAATCTTGTTTAGGAAGTAAAGAAACTGTCAACCCATTTGACAATTGTGTTTTGTACACTCTTTCCTTTACAGCAGGATAGTATCTTTCTTCAAAAGTAACCCTTGTCATTCTACTCCTTCCATAAAGTAAATCGCTTGTAACTTCAAACTGTTGGCAGCTTTACATACAGCTTCTTTATCGACACTCTCTAATTTTTCCAACAACTGGTCAATGTCAAAAGTCGCTTTTCCAAATAGAGCATTCAAATAGACTCTTTCAACTAGGGTCTGTTGATTATCTTGAGCCATCAACAAAGATCGTCGAATCATCTCCTTGGTTTGTTCAAGTTCAAAATCTATAAAGTTACCTTTTTTCAAATCTAGCAATTGATGATTCATCATTTTTCTAGCCTGATTTCGATTTTCTCTATCAATACCCGCATACATCCTTAACAGACCACTAAACAAATCCAATTGACTAGCGACTGTATAGGCTATTCCAGCATTTTCACGAACGTTTGTAAAAAGTTTCGAATGTGCAAATTCACCCAACAAACCATTCATAACAAGCATAGGCAAATGCTCGTCATCACCATATTTTACAGGAGAATGATAGCCTAATTCCAAAACAGATTGCCCAACATTCCTCTGAACCATTCCTTCTTGTAGAACATTCGAATAAGATTGATGGTACTGGATGGCAACATCGCTCTTTCTAGCTGTAAAGGGTAATGACTTCAGCGATTCTGTAATTTCAACTTCATTAAAATCACCTATGAAAAAGAAATCAATTCGATCATTTTTCAGAGCATCTTGAGAGCAAGTGTAGCTACTTTCCGGAGACTCATTTGAAATGCTATTTCGTAAATCACTGTATCTCAATTGAAGACGCTCATCATGGAAGAACAAGCTGTCCAACTCCTTATGAGAAAAATAAAATGAATCATCCATATCAGTAGCTAAGCTAGCCAATAATTGCTTTTTTTCAATTTCAAACAAGGTTGGCTCAAAGGCTCCATCTAAAACTAAGGGGGCAAATAAAGTCTGTTTCACCAATTCCAAAATTCGAGAAGTCAAGACATTTTTTTTACTCAAAAACTCATCTCGCACATAGGTAAAGGTTAAGTCAAGAATATGTGCCTGTCCTCTACGATAAGCACTCGTAGAAATATCTGCTCCGTACAAACTTGCTAGATATCTACGAAAAGCTTGAGAAGTTGGGTAAGCTTTATTGGCAGTCTCCAACATACTCGCACTTAACATGCGTCCTGCTACTGTCTCAAGAGATAAGGGAGCAGTAAAACGAACAGTGATTTTATTTGTTTTAAACTTTTTGGATTGAACAAAATGTGCTGAAATTCCAGGCACCAACTCCATACCTTACCTCCTTGCATATAGAGTTCTATTATACCACGAAAATCAAAATTTTTCTTGTTCTCTTTATAGCTTTCAAAAGTAAAATCGTTTTCATTTTGACTGACTTTCCTTCAGTTATTTCAGGGAAAATATGGTATAATACCAAAGATTGAGGTGAATTATGGAATACAAATTATTTGAAGAATTTATTACACTCCAAGCCCTCCTAAAAGAACTTGGAATTATACAGAGCGGTGGTGCTATCAAATCCTTTTTAATAGATCATCAAGTTTACTTTAATGGTGAATTAGAAAATAGACGTGGGAAAAAAATCCGTATTGGAGATACGATTGACATTCCTGATTTAAAGATTGACATCACCTTGACAAAACCAAGTTTAAAAGAGCAAGAAGAGTATCAAGCAGATAAGATTGAGAAAGAGCGAATTGCTAAACTTGTCAAAGAGATGAATAAAGGTGTCAAGAAAGAAAAACAAAAAACTTCTTCATCGCCTAAAACCAAACAAGTTCCACGTTTTCCAGGAAGATAACCATGTGGCTCCAACATTTAACAATTAAAACCTTTCGAAACTACAAAGAGGCAAAAATTGATTTCAATCCAAAATTAAATGTCTTTCTAGGTCAAAATGCACAAGGAAAAACCAATATTCTAGAAGCAATCTATTTTTTAGCCTTAACACGTAGTCATCGGACTCGTACAGATAAAAATCTCATTCATTTTGATAACGAGCAACTCCATCTTTCTGGCTTGCTACAGAAAAAAACAAGCTCTATCCCTCTAGAAATTGATTTAACACCAAAAGGGCGTGTGACTAAGGTCAATCACTTAAAACAAGCCCGCCTCTCAGACTACATCGGACATATGAATGTTGTCCTCTTCGCACCTGAAGATCTCCAGCTAATTAAGGGAGCGCCTTCTGTCCGTCGAAAGTTTATAGACATCGAACTGGGACAAATTAAACCAATCTACTTGTCAGACTTGTCAAACTATAACCATATACTCAAGCAAAGAAATACTTATCTAAAATCCAGCCAGAAGATTGATGAAACATTTCTGTCAGTTTTAGATGATCAGTTAGTAGAGTATGGTTGTCGCGTCATAAAACATCGGATAAAATTCATCAAAGACCTAGAGAAATTTGGTCAAAAAAAACACTTAGAAATTTCAAACCAATCAGAAGAGTTGTCAATTTCTTATCAATCAACTGTCAACTTCACTAATGAAGAAGTTTTAATGGATTCTTTTAAAATGGCTTTAGAAAAAAGTAGATCAAGAGATTTATTTAAAAAGAATACTGGTGTTGGCCCTCATCGAGATGACATTGCTTTCTATATCAATGGTATGGATGCTAGTTTTGGAAGTCAAGGGCAACATCGTAGTCTTGTGCTTTCTATCAAACTAGCAGAGATTGAACTAATGGAAAGCATTACTAACGAGTCTCCAATTCTCTTGCTTGACGATGTTATGAGCGAACTTGACAACACACGACAACTAAAATTACTAGAAACTATTTCACAATCTATCCAGACCTTCATCACAACAACAAGTTTAGACCACTTACAAAACTTGCCAGAAAATCTTAGCATTTTCAACATCCAAAACGGTAAAATATCTGTAAATTAAAGTTGACAATATTATAAACAAAAAAAGAACTCCTGAATTTCAGGAGTTCTTTTTTTGTTTCTTACATAGAGTAGTTTGGTGCCTCATTAGTGATTTGTACATCATGAGGATGGCTTTCTTTGAGACCAGCACCTGACATTTCGATAAATTGAGCGTTGTCGTGCAATTCTTTAAGGTTAGTTGCACCACAGTAACCCATACCAGAGCGAATACCACCAATCATTTGGAAGACAATATCAGCTGCTGCACCTTTATAGGCAACACGACCTTCAATTCCTTCTGGAACGAGTTTGTTTGCTTCATTGACCGCACCTTGGAAGTAACGGTCACTTGAACCTTTCTTCATTGCAGCGATTGATCCCATACCACGATAAGTCTTAAACTTACGTCCTTGGAAAATTTCAGTTTCACCTGGTGCTTCATCTGTTCCAGCAAACATTGATCCAAGCATAACTGCATTTCCACCTGCAGCAAGGGCCTTTACAATATCTCCAGAATATTTGATTCCACCATCAGCAATAATCGTTTTTCCATATTCACGCGCAACTGCTGCCGCATCATAAATTGCTGTCACTTGTGGAACACCTACACCTGCAATCACACGAGTAGTACAGATAGAACCTGGTCCAATCCCGACTTTGACAACATCCACACCCGCATCATAAAGAGCACGCGCACCTTCTGCAGTTGCAATATTACCAGCAATCAAAGTGCGATCTGGGAAATGAGCACGAATCTCAGCAATTTTACGTAAGACACCTGCAGAATGACCATGCGCAGTATCAATAACAATTGCATCAGCACCTGCTTCAAAAAGGGCTTCGGCACGTTCAAATGTATCTGAAGTGACACCCACCGCACCAGCAACTAGAAGACGACCAAATTCATCTTTCGCTGCATTTGGAAACTCAATCACTTTTTCAATATCTTTAATAGTAATCAAGCCAGAAAGACGACCTTCTTCGTCAACCAAAGGAAGTTTTTCAATACGGTGTTCTTGAAGAATGCTTTCAGCTGTTGCAAGATCTGTACCGACAGGAGCAGTGACAAGATTTTCACTGGTCATGTGGTTTGAGATTGGCTGATTGTAATCTGAAATAAAGCGAAGATCTCGGTTTGTCAAAATACCAACCAATTTACGATTTTCAAGTGTTTCCACAACTGGAACACCACTGATACGGTAGCGTCCCATCAGTTCGTCCGCTTCAGCAATAGTGTGTTCTGGAGTCAAGAAGAATGGATCAATAATAACACCATTTTCAGAACGTTTTACCTTGCGAACTTCATCTGCCTGTTGCGCAATAGACATATTTTTATGGATTACTCCAAGACCACCTGCACGAGCAATAGCAATGGCCATTTGACTTTCTGTGACTGTATCCATGGCGGCTGTTATAATTGGGATATTTAAAGTCAGATTATCTGCCAATTTTGTTGTTAAATCTGCATCATTAGGCAACACATGACTTTCTGCTGGAATGAGCAATACATCATCAAAGGTAAAACCTTTTTTTAAAAATTTAGTATCCCAATTAGACATTGAAGTTTCCTCTTTTCTTTCTTTTTGAGCTTGACTCTTTTTGTATTGTATCTATCATACCATTCTATGAAAATTTGTCAATTATATTTATAACAGAAAACATAAAAAACTATCCCTGTGATTCTATGGAAGAGATAGTTTTACGATTCATATTTTATCTATTATTTAAAATAATTTAGTCCCATTGCTCCCTTAACTTCAGATAGAGTTTGCCCTGCAACCTCACGAGCTTTTTCACTACCTTTTTGAAGCATATTGTACACTTCGCCCATATCTTTAGCAAACTCAATACGACGTTCACGGATTGGCCCAAGTTCACGTTCTAGGATTTCAAGGAGATAACGCTTGGTCTTCACATCACCTAATCCTCCACGTTGGTAGTGGTCTTTCATTTCAGCAATTTCTTGAGCATCCTCAGGTCGACCGAATACGTCCAAGTAATGGAAAACCATATTTCCTTCAATCTTACCTGGATCCTCAACACGGATATGGTCTGGGTCTGTATACATACTCATAACCTTTTTACGCAAAGTATCTGCATCATCGGATAAGTAAATCCCATTATTAAGGGATTTAGACATTTTGGCATTACCATCTAGACCAGGTAGACGTCCTGCTCTTTCATTTTCTGGGTAAATACCCTCTGGCTCCACCAATACATCACAATTATAAGCATGATTAAAGGAACGAACAATCTCACGAGTTTGTTCAATCATTGGTTTTTGGTCTGTTCCTACAGGAACATAATTAGCCTTAAAGGCTGTGATATCCGCTGCCTGAGCGATTGGATAAACCAAAAAACCTGTCGGAATACTTTCCCCAAATCCTTTTTGAGCAATCTCTGTTTTTACTGTCGGATTACGCTCCAAACGAGCTAGTGACACCAAATTCATATAGTACATAGATAGTTCAGCCAACTCTGGAATCTGGCTTTGAATAAAGATAGTCGATTTACTTGGATCCAATCCAACTGCTAGATAATCCAAGGCAACATTCCCAATCGATTCTACAATCGTTTGAGGGTCTTTGGCATGATCTGTCAAGGCTTGTTGGTCCGCCAAAAAAACAAACATGTCATACTTGTCTTCTTCCTGCAGTAATACTCTATTTTTAAGACTCCCAACATAATGTCCAATATGCAATTTTCCTGTTGGGCGATCTCCTGTTAAAATAATGGGTTTCGTCATTTTTTTCTCCTTCGAAATGGTCTCTTCAATTATAGCATTTTTTTGTTAAAATAACAGAAAATTATTTAAATCAAACAACTAACTATTTGTAAATAAACCTGTAAACTTAATTGACACAAAATTGACAAACAAAAATTTGAATATTTCTCTCTTTTCTAGTAGAATAAATGTATTACATATTATAGGAGAAAAACATTGCTTACAGTATCTGATGTTTCACTACGTTTTAGTGATCGCAAACTTTTTGATGATGTCAACATCAAATTTACAGAAGGAAATACATACGGATTAATTGGTGCTAATGGTGCTGGGAAGTCTACATTCTTAAAAATTCTGGCTGGTGATATCGAACCTACAACTGGTCACATCTCTCTTGGTCCAGATGAGCGTCTCTCTGTTCTCCGTCAAAATCATTTTGACTATGAAGATGAACGAGCAATTGATGTCGTTATCATGGGAAATGAAAAACTTTATAGCATTATGAAAGAGAAAGATGCTATTTACATGAAGGAAGATTTCTCAGACGAGGACGGTGTTCGTGCAGCTGAACTTGAAGGTGAATTTGCTGAACTTGGAGGTTGGGAAGCAGAAAGTGAAGCATCTCAATTGCTTCAAAACCTAAATATTCCTGAAGAATTGCACTACCAAAACATGAGCGAATTGGCCAATGGTGAAAAAGTGAAGGTTCTCCTTGCTAAAGCACTTTTTGGTAAACCAGATGTTCTTCTCTTGGACGAGCCAACCAACGGTCTTGATATCCAGTCTATTATTTGGTTAGAAGATTTCTTGATTGACTTTGATAACACCGTTATCGTTGTATCCCATGACCGCCACTTCTTAAACAAAGTATGTACCCACATGGCTGACCTTGACTTTGGAAAAATCAAACTCTATGTCGGAAACTACGACTTTTGGAAGGAATCTTCTGAACTTGCCGCTAAATTGCTAGCAGACCGTAATGCCAAAGCGGAAGAAAAAATTAAACAATTGCAAGAATTCGTTGCTCGATTCTCTGCCAATGCTTCTAAGTCAAGACAGGCAACCTCTCGTAAAAAAATGCTTGACAAGATTGAACTAGAAGAAATTGTGCCATCTAGTCGTAAATATCCATTTATCAACTTTAAAGCAGAGCGTGAGATTGGTAATGATCTCTTGACAGTTGAAAATCTTTCTGTCAAGATTGACGGTGAAACTATTCTTGACAACATCAGCTTTATCTTACGTCCAGGTGACAAGACTGCTCTTATTGGACAAAATGACATCCAAACCACTGCATTAATTCGTGCAATCATGGGTGACATCGATTATGAAGGAACTGTCAAGTGGGGAGTTACTACTAGTCGCTCTTATTTGCCAAAAGATAACTCTTCTGATTTTGCAGGGGGAGAGTCAATCCTTGACTGGTTGCGTCAGTTTGCAAGTAAAGAAGAAGATGACAATACCTTCCTACGTGGTTTCCTTGGTCGTATGCTCTTCTCTGGAGACGAAGTTAACAAACCTGTAAACGTCTTGTCAGGGGGAGAAAAAGTGCGTGTCATGCTTTCAAAACTCATGCTTTTGAAATCAAATGTACTTATCCTTGATGATCCAACAAATCACTTGGATTTGGAATCTATTTCAAGCTTGAACGATGGATTGAAAAACTTTAAAGAATCAATCATCTTTGCCAGCCATGACCACGAGTTCATTCAAACTTTGGCAAACCATATCATTGTTTTGTCTAAGAATGGCGTCATCGATCGTATCGATGAAACCTATGATGAATTCCTAGAAAATGCAGAAGTACAAGCAAAAGTCAAAGACCTTTGGAAAGACTAAATAAGACTTCAAAACTCAGTTGGGGTAACCAACTGAGTTTTCTATCATTCTACGAGGTAACATGAAATCATTTTTTAAAACATATCGAACCTATTTTATTTCTTTCATTATTCCTGTAATGATTATGTCTGGAGTATATCTATCTCAAGGTATCTACTGGAATAGCGATACATCCCCTCTATTAGGAGACGGTTTTCATCAATACGTTATTTTTGACGTGGCTTTACGGAATATTCTACATGGAAATGGTAGTTTGTTTTACACCTTTACAAGTGGCCTCGGACTGAATTTCTATGCTCTATCTAGTTATTACTTGGGTAGTTTTCTCTCACCTCTGGTTTACTTTTTTAATCTGTCGAATATGCCAGATGCTGTTTATCTAACAACTCTATTAAAATTTGGATTGATTGGCCTGTCAACCTTCTTTAGTCTAAATAGATTATTTAAAGATATTCCGAAATCTTTAAAACTAGCTTTATCTACTTCTTATGCTCTGATGAGCTTTACTGTCAGTCAGTTAGAGATAAAAACCTGGCTGGATGTTTTTATCTTGATTCCTTTAATTATAACTGGCTTACACATCCTTATAACGGAAAAGAAGCGCCTGCTATACTTTACAAGTCTGTCAATCTTGTTTATTCAAAACTATTATTTTGGATATATGACAGCATTGTTTCTTATTTTCTGGTATCTCTGCCAAATTTCATGGGACTTTAAAAATCGAAAATCATCTTTTCTTGATTTTGTTTTTACCTCCTTTTTAGCAGGAATGGCTAGTTTAATTATGACTCTTCCTACATTGTTTGATTTACAAACTCATGGGGAGAAGTTAACTGCCATCACAAAATTAAAGACAGATAGTAGTTGGTATTTGGATATTTTCGCAAAACAATTCATTGGATCTTTTGATACAACTAAGTATGGATCTATACCAATGATTTTTGTTGGATTGCTTCCCTTTATTTTAACCATTCTATTTTTCACAATAAAATCCATAAAGTTTCACGTGAAACTTACCTATGCAATTTTCTTTACTTTTTTAATAACAAGCTTTTACATAGAAGCACTTGATTTATTTTGGCAAGGGATGCATACCCCAAATATGTTTTTGCATCGCTATGCTTGGATTTTTTCCACTCTGTTAATTTATACTGCAGCAGAAGTCTTAAATCGTCTGAAAGAACTGAGGCTATGGAATCTATTTGTCTCACTTTTTCTTGTAGTAACAGGATTTTTGGCTACTGTCTATTTTAAATCACACTATTCTTTTCTAACTGATTTGAATATCCTACTCACTCTTGAATTTCTACTAGTTTATGCTCTTTTACTTCTTGCAGTCATTAGAAAGTTTATCTCTGTAAATCTATTTGCAATTCTTTTGTCTTTATTTATAACAGCTGAGATAAGCTTAAATGCATCATCTCAAATGGAAGGAATAGCTAAAGAATGGGCCTTTGCTTCTCGTAATGCCTATAATAGAGATATCACCGCTATGGAATCCATTCTAAACCAAATTGACAATCCATTTACACGTACTGAAAAACTGCAAATTCAGACTGGAAATGACAGTATGAAATTTAACTACAATGGAATCTCTCAATTTTCGTCTGTACGAAATCGTTCAGCTAGCACTAGTTTGGATAAACTGGGATTCAAATCCTCTGGAACCAACCTTAATCTCCGTTATACAAATAATAGTATTTTAGCAGACAGTTTATTTGGAGTCCAGTACAATATTTCTGAAACTTCACTTGATAAGTATGGCTTTCAAGAGATTTATCAAAAGGATCATTTAACCTTATATAAAAATCAACTCTCTTTACCCATTGCTTTTGCTACTCAATCTATTTACACAGATGTAAACTTTAATAATCACACTCTAGATAATCAGGCTTTATTTATAAACCAGCTTGCTAATCTCAACTTAGATTACTTCTCCCAAATAACATATGATAAAACAGATGATTCTGAAGGTTTAACAAGCATCACAAGTTCTACGAATGAGGATGCAAGGATTGATTATCAAATTGAGGTTCCTAAAAATAGTCAAGTCTATCTCTCTTTTTCAAACCTTCATTTTACTAATGATAAACAAAAGAAGATTGACATACTTGTCAATGGAGAAAAGAAGACTTTTACAACTGACAATGCATTTAATTTCTTTAATTTGGGTTATACTGAAGAACAAAAAACTTTCAATATCAGTGTTAGTTTCCCTGGAAATTCTCAGGTGTCATTTGAATCTCCAACCTTCTATCGTTTAGATACTCAGGCTTTTACTGAAGCAATCCAAAAAATTAAAGAACAACCTGTAGAAGTATCCACCTCTAAAAATAAAGTCTTTGCTACATATGAAGTCAAACAGGATGCCTCTATTTTCTTCACCATTCCTTATGACAAAGGTTGGTCAGCATACCAGGATGGGAAAAAACTTGAAATCAAGCAGGCTCAAACTGGTTTTATGAAGGTTGATGTTCAAAAAGGAAAAGGCACCATTACACTTTCCTTTATTCCCAATGGTTTTGTTATTGGAGCAGTCTGCTCAGTAACTGCCCTTCTTCTTTTTGGAATCTACAATCACATACGAAACTTATCTAAGACATAAAAAGAGTCTGGGACAAAAGTCTAACCTTAAATATAAAAAGCGAACAAAACGAGTTATCTGACACTCAGAATTCTGTCTTGTGCGCTTTTTTGTCTAATCTATCGATTTTAAAAATTTATAATAAGGAATTCCTAAAATCAAAATCTTTTTGTCCCAGACTCTTTTAATCTTCTTCGATTTTCTTAGGTTGATAAGCTAGCATACCTAAAACAGTAAAGAAAGCTAGTGTTATAATAAGGAAAATTACTTGGTGATGAATATTTCCCGTCATAGAGATTGTTTGTCGTAAACCTGATACAGAGTAACTCATTGGTAACCAAGGATTGACACCCTTAAAGAAATCATTTGTCAAAGCAAGTGGATAGGTCCCTGCACTTGATGCTAACTGTAATAAAAGTAAAATAAGAGAGAAGAAAGCTCCAATACGGCTATTCCAAGTTGTTAAAGCTGTCACCATAGACATGAAAGCTAAACTTGTGATTATAATTAGAATCAAGGTCCTCATCTCATGGTTCGCAGTCAATCCAATAAGATGGACACCTCCATAAACTAAAACACCTGCTAAGACAGCTATAATCCCATTTATTTCAGAGCGAGACTTCAACCAAGCCCAACGACTCTCTGGATGACGTCCAGAAGGCAACTTAGCAAAAATCATATTGGTAGATATAGCAGCAACAAAAAGAGCAACTGATATCATATAAGGAGCCATAGCAATACCATTTACAGGGACTTGGTCATTGTCTGTTTTTGAGAGAACTAGAGGTTCAGATAATTTTTCTGCATTTTTAGATTCTGTCGAAGCTGATTTAAGTTGAGTATTTGCATTACCTAATCCTTGTCCTAATGAATCAACTCCTGTCTGTAAATCTTCAAGACTAGAGGTTAAGGTTGTTCCACCATCTGCTAGTTTTCCAGCACCATCTGCAATCTTCATAGCGCCACTTCCTAGTTGAGATGCTGCAGAAAGTAACTGTGTTGATTTGTCTGTTAATTGACCAGAGCCAAATTGTAATTTAGTAAGACCTGCTATCAGCTCTGGGCTCTTATTATTCAATTGAGCAGAACCATATGACAAACTTTCTATACCTGATACTAATTCTGGAGTTTTTCCAGCTAACGCATCTACTCCAGCTGTCAAGGTTGATGTGTTTTCTGTCAACTTACTTGATCCAGAAACTAATTTATCTAGACTAGTTGTTAAATTTGCATTCTTTTCACTTAGTTGATTAGCACCTATAGAAATAGTATCCAGTCCTTTAGTGTAGTTTACAACTCCTTTTTCGATTGACTGACTTCCAGGAACTAACTGATTATTTACAGAAGTTTGTAATGTTGTAAATCCATTTGACAATGTTGTCAAGGAGCTAGATGCTGCAGGTAAAAGTTGATTTGCTTTCGTCTGCACATCAGATAGATTAGATACTTGTTGTTCTGAATTCTCTATACTTTCTTTTAATCCCCCTACTGTCGTTAAAATTGTTTTTGCTGACTCAATAGTAGAATTAGAATTTTTAGAAATAGCTTCTGTCAGTTCTTTCTTTTGTTCCTCTGTAAGAGATTGATAAGTAGCTGTTGATTGAAGGTTAGCAATAGTTTTCTCTTGTTCTGTCTGACTTTTAGTCACAATATCCTGTGCAAGAGTTGTTAGATTTGGCAAAGCTTCTGAAAATTTACTTTTCAGTTGAGTGTCATCTGATATTGTAAGAGCTTGTAGTGTTTTATTTAGTTCTCCTAAGCTTGTTGCCAATTGCGCTATTTCTTCACTTTGTTGAGATGAGGACTCTAATTGACTTGAAATTTCTTTAATACCAGTATTTAATTGCTCCATTCCATCTCTTAGTGTATCTGATTGATTGGATAATTGACTTGTTCCGTTAGAAAGTTCTTTCACACTACTTGTATAAGCATTTACACCAACTGAAAATTGATTGAGACCTGTATCCAGTTGTGAAACGCCACCTGTATAGGACTTTATACCTGTATTTAGCTGATTTACACCTGTCACCAACTCAGGAATTTTTGAAGCTAATTGACCAAGTCCAGTGTCAACTTGTGAGACAGCATTTGTATAACTTTGTAACCCACTATCAAAAGTCCCTAAACCAATATGTAATTGCTCTATAGCAGACACATAGTTAGATAAACCTTTTGTAAATTGATTTGCTCCATTTGAAAAAGTTACACTTGAGTTTGCTAGAGTATTAAGATTTGTCGTCAACGTTTGACTTCCCGTCATCAACTGACCTGCTCCATTAGCCAATTGTTCACTTCCATCAGCTGCTTTATTTATTCCAGACTTCAAATCATTCATTTTTTGAAATAAAGCCTTAGTGTACGTTTCAGTAACATTAGTAGAGACGGTTTGTTTTAATTGTGTCATAGCAGAATCGCTCATCTTGCTAGCAATAAAACTATGTCCACTTGAAGTCTGATAATCAATCTGCATCTGTTCAGGATGATTCGTTAGAATTGAGGTGGCTTTTTCAGATAAGTCACTTGGTAAAGTCACTACCATGTAGTAGTCACCATCTTCTAGCCCTTTTTCCCCTTCCTCTTCATTAACAAAGTGAAAATCTAAAGCCTTATTTTCTTTTAAATTAGACACCATGTCTTCACCAATTGTCATTGTCTGTCCATTATAAGAAGCTTCCTTATCTTTATTGACAACTGCCACAGGTAACTCCGATACTTGACCATATGGATCCCACATGGATGATAAAAATATAATGTTGTATAAAGCTGGAATGAGAGAAATCCCTATCATTACAATGATAAAGGTCGGTTTTTTAAATATTGCTTTCCATTCTTTAAACATATTTCCTCCTTTTTTAAACATATTGTCTAAAATTTTGATATAATAGATTATACATCAAAAAATCTAAATTACAAGGTAAAAAATCATTTTTTAGACACATTGTCTAATTTGTCTACAAGGAGGAGTTATGAAAGAAAGTATCAAACGCTTAAAAACAAAACGTATTATCGAAAATGCCATGGTTCAATTATTGACGGACTACCCCTTTGATCAAATTTCTACGGTCAAGTTAGCTGAAAAAGCCGGAATTAGTCGTTCCAGCTTTTACACTCACTACAAGGATAAGTATGATATGATTGAACATTACCAAAGTAAGCTCTTTCATACCTTTGAGTATATTTTCCAAAAACATGTTCATCATAAAAGAGATGCTATTTTAGAAGTATTTCAATATTTAGAGTCTGAACCACTCTTAGCTGCACTCTTATCTGAAAATGGAACAAAAGAAATCCAAAATTTCTTGAGAAATAAGCTTCACATTATGCTTAGCACCGACCTTCAGAAACGCTTTATGAAACTACAACTCACTCCAATAGAATTAGAATACAGCAGTATTTATCTAACAAATGCCCTATTTGGTGTTTGTCAGACTTGGATTGCTCACGGAAAAAAAGAAAGTCCGCAAGAAATGACAGACTTCCTTATGAAAATGTTAGGTGATACAAACTAAGAATAAAAAGAACACCACCAGGTGTTCTTTTTATCTGACTCCGCCAGTAGGACTCGAACCTACGACATCATGATTAACAGTCATGCGCTACTACCAACTGAGCTATGGCGGATAAAATAGTCCGTACGGGATTCGAACCCGTGTTACCGCCGTGAAAAGGCGGTGTCTTAACCCCTTGACCAACGGACCATCTATCTGTAGCAGATATAACCATTATATCAATTTCTTACTAATTGTCAATTACTTTTTAGATTTTTTCTCCAGAATATCTTTCAGTTTGCGAACTTTCAAACGAGTGATGGGGCAGCGATGATCTTCATAAAAGACAACTTCTAAATTCTTTCGATCAATTTCTCTCACATTTCCCACATTGACAAGGAAAGATTTATGGGAGCAATAAAATCGCTGGGTATGTTTGTCCTTTTCCTGAATATCTGTCATGGTCCCGTAGAACTCTTTGGCAAAATTCTTCCCGATAATTCGCAGTTTATGAGAAACACCTGTGGTTTCGATATACAAAATATCATGGTAAGGGATTTTTAAATCATTTCCCTTATAGTTGTAATCAAAATAGTCTACAACATCTTCGTTTTCAAGCAGCATGCTTTTGGTATAGAAGATATTCTGCTCGATACGTTTTTTAAACAATTCATCATTGATGTCTTTATCAACAAAATCTAGGGCTGATACCTGGTATTTGTACGTTAAGGTAGCAAATTCAGATCGACTAGTAATAAAAACAATAATAGCATAGGGATTGTGATGACGGATAAACTGTGCTACTTCAAAGCCCTTTTTCTCAATTCCATGAATATCGATATCTAAGAAATAAAGCTGGTTTACTTCATCATTTTCGATATATTCCTTAAATTCACGAACTTTTCCTGTTGTCTTGTACGAAATAGGAATATTTGATTCCTCAGAGATTTCATTCAATATTCTCTCAAGTCTCACTTGATGCTCAATAACATCTTCTAAAATTAGTACTTTCATTCAAATTCCCTCTTAAATCTAATAATTTGTCTAAATGTGTTGTCTTCCATCTCTGTTTCTAGAATAATGTTGTCATACTTGTCTAAAATCTCATTGACATTATTAAGTCCTAGACCTCTATTTCTTCCCTTAGTAGAGAAACCTAAGGCAAATAAGTTTTCTGAAGGCGTCATAGTGATTTTACATGAATTCTGGATGACTATAACTGTTTCAAAATCCATTTTAATGACTGCAACTTCCATTTGTTTCAAATAACTGTCTGCAGCACCTTCAACAGCATTATTTAAGAGAATGCTCATGATGCGAACAAGATCAAGTAAATCCATTGACAATCTAGTAATAACATCCTTTACTTCCAATGTAAACTCTACATCATTATTTCGTGCATAGACAATGGATTGAGCAATCAAACTACGTAAAGCTGAATCTTCTATATTATTCAAATCAAAGTAAGTATATTTCTCTGAACGCAGTTTTTGATTCGCTTTTACTAATACTTCATTGTAAACTCTGTCAATTTCTTGTAAATCTTCACTGTCAATTGCCATTTGCATGCTGACAAGCATACCTGCATAATCATGACGAAAACCTCGAATTTCATTATACAAACCTACAATTTCATCTGTATAAGTCTGTAAATACTTTTGTTCAAATTTCTTTTGTTTTAGAGCAATCTCTTTTTCAACTTGAACCTTATGAGAGTTCATAGCAAAGAAAATCAATAACAAGCAAATAAAAACAATGGTTGATAAAATACTTCCAAAACTATTTAAGTGACGAACCGTACTCACTATATCTGAAACAAAGGATAAAGTATGCAAAAAAACAAATGCTACTATCACTTTTTTAAAAAAAGGATAAAGATAGTCTCTATCAAAATAGGTAAGTTCTAAGTGGAAATAACGAATTATTTTTATAACAACAAAATAAGTCAATAATAATACTACTAGAAAGAATGTACTTTCATAGTGTAATACAAGCTCATCGCCTGTTATCGAGGATAAGGTTACGGATATAAAAGTATGGGTACTGTGATATAAGAGAGAAAATAGGAAACTCAGGAATATTCCCCTATACTTATCAAACTTTTTAAACCATATAAAATAAGCGTATAAAATAAATGGATATAAAAGTTTTTCAATCCCAAATCCACTTAAATATACAGAATAAAAGAAAAATTCTACTACCAATTCTACTATTACTGTATAAAGAATAAAGAAGTATTGTTCTTTTCTAGTTGTGTTACAAATCAAATTATAACTTTTACTAGTAATAAAAATATGTAATACAACGCTTATTATTGCGAAAAAATCCATTCTTTTCTCCCTTTACTTTCTTTTAAAAAAATAAAATAAAAAATTATTTTCCTTTCTAACTTCCCCACCTCGAATCTCCTGCAATTCTGTTTCTGTTACCTCTTTAAATTGTTCCAATTTAACTGTGTTTTTCATAATAAAGTCTCCTGTATTGTTTTTCTTGTAAATTAACTTACAACCCTATTATACAAAATGAAGACCATGTAAGAAAAATTTCTTCCCAACTGTACATTTTTGCACCTGAAACGCACTTTTTTAAGAAAAAAGCTGGGAAAACTCCCAGCTTTACATCTAAAATTGATCCCAGCAGGATTCGAACCTGCGACCGTTCGCTTAGAAGGCGAATGCTCTATCCAGCTGAGCTATGAGACCTAACATGAACATTCTATCAAAAAACAAGAGCTAAGTCAATCTTCTATTTGTGATAAGGAGATCCCTGCTGAATTGTAAAAGCTCGATAAATTTGTTCAACTAAAACCAATCTCATTAACTGATGTGGTAAGGTTAGACGTCCGAAACTGACAGAAAGATTAGCCCTATTTTTTACACTAGCTGCTAGACCTAAACTTCCTCCAATGACAAAAGTAAGAGTTGAGTAGCCCTTTATAGAAGCCTCTTCTAGTTGCTTACTAAATTCCTCTGAGGAGAATGTTTTTCCTTCTATAGCCAAGACAAAGACAAAATCCCTTTCTCCAACTTTAGAAAGAATTCTAGCGCCTTCTATTTCCAAGATTTTTTGATTTTCTATTTCACTAGCTTTATCAGGTGTTTTCTCATCAGCAAGCTCAATCATCTCTAATTTTGCGAAACGTGAAATTCGTTTGCTATATTCAGCAATACCATCTTTAAGATATTTTTCTTTCAGTTTTCCTACTGTTACAATTTTTATTTTCATTCTTCTATTCTATCATATCCACACTTCATTTCACATCTTATATACATAAAAAACATCTAAAATCACAAGGAAATGCACAGAATAAAGCGAGTTATCCACAACTTGTGCAAAACTTTCAAACTTTTAAGTTTGAATTAAGTTAATAGGTTTATAATCTGAGTAAATAAATAACAAACGGAGGCGTTTATGAAACACTTACAAACACTTTATAAAAAAGGAGTTACATTTTTTGTAATTGTTCTCATCGGATTTTTAAGTGGAGCTTTGGGAAGTTTCGTAACATTACAACTTTATCAAAAACAAGGAAATCAAGCTATGAATAATAATTCTGGTACTGTCACTCAAACATCCTATAAAAATGAAAACTCAACCACTCAAGCAGTAAATAAAGTTAAGGATGCTGTTGTCTCAATCATTACTTATTCTTCTAGCAGTAGACAAAGTAGTGTATTTAATGCTGATGAAACTAATTCTGATTCAGACAATCAACAAATCGCGAGTGAGGGATCAGGTGTTATCTATAAAAAGGATGATAAAGATGCCTATCTTGTAACTAATACTCACGTTATCAATGGAGCTTCAAAAGTCGACATCCGTTTGGCAGATGGTACCAAAGTTCCTGGTGAAATTGTAGGATCTGACACATTCTCTGATATTGCTGTCGTAAAAATCTCTTCAGAAAAAGTCACAACTGTAGCGGAGTTCGGGGACTCTAGCAAGATAAATGTCGGGGAAACAGCAATTGCAATTGGTAGTCCACTAGGTTCTGAATATGCCAATACAGTTACACAGGGGATCATTTCAAGTCTTGATCGAACTGTATCTCTAAAATCTGAAGACGGCCAAGCTATTTCTACCAAAGCCATTCAAACAGACACTGCTATTAACCCTGGTAACTCTGGTGGTCCACTTGTAAACATTCAAGGACAAGTTATCGGTATTACATCAAGTAAAATTGCCAGTAATGGGGGAACTTCTGTAGAGGGTCTTGGATTTGCTATTCCATCAAATGATGCACAAAATATTATTAAACAGCTTGAAAGTAACGGTAAAGTGACTCGCCCTGCTCTTGGAATTCAAATGGTTAATTTGGCTAATGTTGGTGCTAACGATCTTAGAAAACTCAATATTCCAAGTAACCTTACTTCAGGTGTAGTTGTTCGATCTGTTCAAAGCAATATGCCAGCAAATGGACATCTTCAAAAATACGACGTCATTACTAAAGTTGACGACAAAGAGATTGCTTCATCAACAGACCTACAACATGCTCTTTATACTCATTCTATAGGAGATACTATAAAAGTAACCTACTATCGTAATGGTAAGGAAGAAACAACCTCTATTAAACTTGATAAGAATTCGGGTGATCTAGAGTCTTAATTGACATCAGTGTAAGGAAAACTTTACAGATAGTAAAAGATATGTTAGTGTAGAATCATGGAAAAATTTGAAATGATTTCTATCTCAGAAATACAAAAAAATCCTTATCAACCTCGAAAAGAATTTGATGCAGATAAACTAAAAGAATTAGCTCAATCAATCAAAGAAAATGGGCTCATCCAACCAATCATCGTTCGTCAATCTCCTGTAATTGGTTATGAAATCCTTGCAGGAGAGAGACGATATCGGGCTTCTCTCTTAGCTGGTCTTACTTCTATTCCAGCCCTTGTGAAACACCTCTCAGATCAAGAAATGATAATCCAGTCTATCATTGAGAATCTGCAGAGAGAAAACTTAAATCCAGTTGAAGAGGCACGCGCCTACGAATCTTTGGTAGAAAAAGGATTTACTCATACTGAGATAGCGGATAAAATGGGAAAATCTCGTCCTTATATCACTAATTTTATTCGTTTGCTTTCCCTACCAGAGCATATCTTATCTGAAGTGGAAAATGGAAAAATATCTCAAGCTCATGCACGTTCACTAGTTGGTTTGGATAAAGAGCAACAAGAATATTTCTTCCAATTAATCAAAAACGAAGACATATCTGTGAGAAAACTAGAAACACTGCTGACAGAAAAAAAACAAAAGAAACAGAAAAAAAGTGACTCTTTCATCAAAGATGAGGAAGATAAATTGAAAAAACTACTTGGAGTGAATGTAGAAATTAAACTTTCTAAAAAAGATACTGGAAAGATTGTTATTTCTTTTTCAAGTCAAGAAGAATATGACAGAATTATTAACAGCCTGAAATAAGGCTGTTCTTTTATTTTCTCAACCCACAAATTTATCCACCAATTTTTTTATCAAAAAGCCTAATAAATCAAGGATTTTTCTATTTATCCCCAGCCTGTGGATAAATACTACTAACATTGTGGATTCTTTTCCCCAATCTGTGGAAAAATCCTATTATCTATGGTAAAATAAGTCTAGCACTAAACTACTAAAATCATAGTAAAGGAGGAAAATTAGTTGAAAGAAAAGCAATTTTGGAATCGTATTTTAGAATTTGCTCAAGAAAGATTGACACGATCTATGTATGATTTCTATGCTACACCTGCTGAACTCATCAAAGTAGAAGAAAACACAGCTACTATATTTCTACCGAGATCAGAGATGGAAATGGTGTGGGAAAAGCAATTAAAAGATATTATCATTGCTGCTGGTTTTGAAATTTATGATTCTGAAATCAAACCTCACTATATTTTCACTAAACCTCAGAGCACAGAATCTCCTCAAGTAAATGATACAAATAGTGTCTCTACTTACGATTACACGCCTGCACTACCAACGATTCCCTATTCCGAAACAGGGTTAAAAGAAAAATATACCTTTGATAACTTTATTCAAGGTGATGGGAATGTTTGGGCGGTGTCTGCTGCACTAGCGGTATCTGAAGATTTAGCTCTGACTTATAATCCTCTTTTCATCTATGGAGGACCTGGTCTTGGAAAGACTCACTTGCTCAATGCGATTGGAAATGAGATTTTGAAAAATATTCCTGATGCGCGTGTCAAGTACATTCCTGCCGAAAGCTTTATCAATGACTTTCTTGAACACTTGCGACTTGGGGAAATGGAAAAGTTCAAAAAGACTTACCGTAGTCTTGATCTCTTGTTGATCGATGATATCCAATCTCTCAGTGGCAAAAAAGTCGCGACCCAGGAAGAATTTTTCAATACCTTCAATGCTCTTCATGATAAGCAGAAACAGATTGTCCTAACCAGTGATCGAAGTCCTAAACACCTAGAAGGTCTTGAGGAAAGACTTGTCACGCGCTTTAGCTGGGGATTGACGCAAAATATCACTCCTCCTGACTTTGAGACACGTATCGCCATTCTTCAAAGTAAAACAGAGCATTTGGATTACCATTTCCAAAGTGATACTCTGGAATATTTGGCTGGCCAATTTGATTCAAATGTTCGAGAATTGGAAGGAGCAATCAACGATATCACTTTAATTGCCAGAGTGAAGAAGATTAAGGATATTACTATTGATATTGCTGCGGAAGCTATTAGAGCACGTAAGCAAGACGCCCGCCAGATACTTGTTATTCCAATTGAGAAAATCCAAACTGAAGTTGGTAATTTTTATGGAGTGAGTGTCAAAGAAATGAAGGGGACGAGACGAGTTCAAAACATCGTTTTGGCGCGTCAAGTTGCTATGTATCTCGCTAGAGAACTGACTGATAATAGTCTTCCTAAGATCGGAAAAGAATTCGGCGGAAAGGATCATACTACCGTGATTCATGCTCATGCTAAAATAAAATCATTGATTGATGAAGACGATAATTTACGTTTAGAAGTAGAATCAATCAAAAAGAAAATTAAGTAGAGTGTGGATAACTTTTTATTTCTTATCTTTTTTATCCACATTTTTTAAACAAGTTTAGAAGCTTAAGTTTACTAAATAGCACCCAGTTTTCCACAGAATTCACAGATTCTATTATTACTATTAACTTTCTAATACTAAAAATAAATAAAGGAGAATCCATGATTCATTTTTCAATCAATAAAAATTTATTTCTACAAGCCTTAAATACTACAAAACGAGCAATAAGCTCTAAAAATGCTATTCCAATTTTATCAACAATCAAAATTGACGTTACTAACGAAGGAATTACTTTAATTGGATCAAACGGTCAAATTTCTATTGAAAATTTCATTTCTCAAAAGAATGAAGATGCTGGTCTCTTGATCACTTCTTTGGGTTCGATTCTTCTTGAAGCTTCTTTCTTTATCAATGTGGTATCTAGTCTTCCAGATGTAACGCTAGATTTCAAAGAAATTGAACAAAAACAAATTGTCTTAACCAGTGGCAAATCAGAAATTACCCTAAAAGGAAAAGATAGCGAACAATACCCACGAATCCAAGAAATTTCAGCAAGCACTCCTTTGGTTCTTGAAACCAAACTACTCAAGAAAATTATCAATGAAACAGCATTTGCTGCAAGTACGCAAGAAAGTCGTCCCATCTTAACAGGTGTTCATTTTGTATTGAGCCAACACAAGGAACTAAAAACAGTTGCGACAGACTCACACCGCCTTAGCCAAAAGAAATTGACTCTTGAAAAAAATGGTGATGATTTTGATGTGGTGATTCCTAGTCGTTCTCTACGAGAATTTTCAGCTGTATTTACGGATGATATTGACACTGTAGAGATTTTCTTTGCAAATAATCAAATCCTCTTTAGAAGCGAAAATATTAGCTTCTACACTCGTCTCCTAGAAGGTAATTATCCTGATACAGATCGCTTGATTCCAACAGACTTTAACACTACAATTACTTTTGATGTGGTTAATTTGCGTCAATCTATGGAGCGTGCACGTCTCTTATCAAGTGCGACTCAAAACGGTACTGTGAAGCTTGAAATTAAAGGTGGGGTTGTTAGTGCCCATGTTCACTCTCCAGAAGTTGGTAAAGTAAACGAAGAAATCGATACGGAGCAGGTGACTGGTGATGATTTGACTATTAGTTTCAACCCAACTTACTTGATTGATTCTCTCAAGGCTTTAAATAGCGAAAAGGTTACTATTAGCTTTATCTCAGCAGTTCGTCCATTTACTCTTGTACCAGCAGATACTGACGAAGACTTCATGCAGCTCATCACACCAGTTCGTACAAATTAAGTTAAAGAGGTTGAGCCTGGCTCGCCTCTTTTATGATATAATCAAAAAAGAAAAGGAGAGTAGTATGTATCAAGTTAGAAATTTTGTTGAGATGAAAAAACCACATGCTTGCACAATTAAATCAACAGGAAAAAAAGCTAATCGTTGGGAAATTACACGCGTAGGGGCAGATATAAAAATCAAATGTAGCAATTGTGACCACCTTGTCATGATGAGTCGCTATGATTTTGAACGAAAAATGAATAAGATTATTGACTAAGAACCTTTAGTTAGAGGGTTAGCAAGTTTTCCCTTTTTGTGTTATAATGTTAGGGATTGAAATGAGAACGGAGAATGAGAAACTATGGCTTTAACAGCAGGTATAGTTGGTTTGCCAAACGTTGGTAAATCAACCCTTTTTAATGCAATTACAAAAGCAGGAGCAGAGGCGGCAAACTACCCATTTGCGACTATTGATCCAAACGTTGGGATGGTGGAAGTTCCAGATGAACGCCTACAAAAACTAACGGAAATGATTACACCTAAAAAGACAGTCCCAACAACCTTTGAATTTACAGATATTGCAGGGATTGTAAAAGGAGCATCAAAAGGAGAAGGTCTAGGTAATAAATTCTTGGCCAATATCCGTGAAGTAGACGCGATTGTTCACGTAGTTCGTGCTTTTGATGATGAAAATGTGATGCGCGAGCAAGGACGTGAAGACGCCTTTGTGGATCCACTTGCAGATATTGATACCATTAACCTAGAGTTGATTCTTGCTGACTTAGAATCAGTCAATAAACGCTATGCGCGTGTAGAAAAGATGGCTCGTACGCAAAAAGACAAAGAATCAGTAGCAGAGTTTAACGTTCTTCAAAAGATTAAACCAGTCCTTGAAGATGGAAAATCAGCACGTACCATTGAATTCACAGATGAGGAACAAAAAGTAGTCAAAGGACTCTTCCTTTTGACCACTAAACCAGTTCTTTATGTTGCTAATGTGGATGAGGATGTGGTTTCAGATCCAGATTCTATCGACTATGTTAAAAAAATTCGAGAATTTGCAGCGACAGAAAATGCTGAAGTAGTAGTTATTTCCGCGCGTGCTGAGGAAGAAATCTCTGAGCTAGACGATGAAGAAAAGCAAGAATTTCTTGAAGCACTTGGGTTGACTGAATCAGGCGTTGACAAGTTGACTCGTGCAGCTTACCATTTACTTGGACTTGGAACTTACTTTACAGCTGGTGAAAAAGAAGTTCGTGCTTGGACCTTTAAGCGTGGCATGAAGGCTCCTCAAGCAGCTGGTATTATTCACTCAGACTTTGAAAAAGGCTTTATTCGTGCAGTGACCATGTCATATGAGGATCTAGTGAAATACGGATCTGAAAAAGCTGTAAAAGAAGCTGGACGCTTGCGTGAAGAAGGAAAAGAATATATCGTTCAAGATGGCGACATCATGGAATTCCGCTTTAATGTCTAAAGATATTTAACAAATAGTGTCAATTAGGTTGGAAAAAAATTCCAACCCTTTTGGCTTTTGAAAGGAAAAATAAATGACCAAATTACTTGTAGGATTGGGAAATCCAGGGGATAAATATTTTGAAACCAAGCACAACGTTGGATTTATGTTTATTGACCAATTTGCCAAAAAACAAAATGTCACCTTCACACATGATAAGATATTTCAAGCTGATCTAGCATCTTTTTTCCACAATGGTGAAAAAATTTATCTGGTCAAACCAACTACTTTTATGAATGAAAGTGGAAAAGCGGTTCATGCTTTATTGACTTACTATGGTTTGGATATTGAAGATTTACTCGTTATTTACGACGATCTTGACATGGAAGTCGGAAAAATTCGTTTAAGAGCAAAGGGCTCAGCAGGTGGTCATAATGGTATCAAGTCTATTATTCAACATATAGGTACTCAGGTCTTTAATCGTGTTAAGATCGGAATTGGAAGACCCAAAAAAGGAATGTCCGTTGTTTACCATGTTTTAAGTAAGTTTGATCAGGATGACTATGTGGGTATTTTACAGTCAATTTACAAGGTTGACGATGCTGTAAATTACTATTTACAAGAAAAAAACTTTGAGAAAACAATGCAGAGGTATAATGGCTAAATGGTGACTTTATTAGATTTATTCTCAGAAAATGACAAGATAAAAAAATGGCATCAAAATCTGATAGATAAGAAAAGACAACTAATACTTGGTTTATCAACGTCTACCAAGGCTCTTGCAATTGCAAGCAGTCTAGAAAAAGAAAATAAGGTTGTGTTACTGACCTCGACTTATGGTGAAGCAGAACGAATTATCAGTGATCTTCTTTCTCTCTTAGGAGAGGAATTTGTCTATCCATTTTTGGTTGATGACTCTCCTATGGTAGAGTTTTTGATGTCTTCGCAAGAAAAAATCATTTCGCGGGTTGAGGCCTTGCGTTTTTTGAGTGATCCGTCTAAAAAAGGGATTTTAGTTTGTAATATCGCAGCGAGTCGGTTGATTTTACCCTCTCCGACTAGATTTAAAGAAAGTACTTTAAAAATTGCAGTTGGTGAAGAATATAATCAACATGACCTTCTTCACAAATTAAAGGAAATAGGCTATCGCAAAGTTACACAAGTACAGACCCAAGGTGAGTTTAGTATTCGAGGAGATATTTTAGATATTTTTGAGATGTCTCAGTTAGAACCTTTCCGAATCGAGTTTTTTGGCGATGAAGTAGATGGTATTCGTACTTTTGAAGTCGAAACACAATTATCGAAAGAAAATCTGACAAACCTCACTATCTTTCCAGCTAGCGACATACTTTTGAGAGAAAAAGATTATCAACGAGGACAGTCAGCTTTAGAAAAGCAAATTTCGAAGACTCTATCGCCAATTTTGAAATCCTATCTAGAAGAAATTTTGTCAAGTTTTCATCAAAAACAAGTACATTCAGATAGTCGAAAGTTTTTATCTTTATGTTATGATAAAACATGGACTATATTTGATTATATTGAAAAAGATACACCTGTATTCTTTGACGATTATCAAAAATTGATGAATCAGTATGAAGCCTTTGAAAGAGAGTTAGCGCAATACTTTACAGAAGATTTACATAATGGTAAATCATTTTCTGATATGCAGTATTTTGCAGATACAGAGCAAACCTATAAAAAACAAAGTCCAGTTACCTTTTTCTCCAATCTCCAAAAAGGATTAGGAAATCTCAAGTTTGATCACATTTATCAATTTAATCAATACCCTATGCAGGAGTTTTTTAATCAGTTTTCTTTTCTTAAAGAAGAAATTGAGCGATACAAAAAAATGGACTACACCATTGTTTTGCAGTCTAGCAATTCAATGGGAAGTAAAACATTGGAGGATGTTTTAGAGGAATATCAGATTAAATTGGATTCCAAAGATAAGTCAAGTATCTGTAAAGAATCTGTAAACTTGGTTGAGGGTAATCTAAGACATGGTTTTCATTTTGTAGATGAAAAAATTCTCTTGATTACTGAACATGAGATTTTTCAAAAGAAATTAAAACGTCGTTTTAGAAGACAACATGCTTCAAATGCAGAGCGATTAAAAGATTATAATGAACTTGACAAAGGGGACTATGTTGTTCACCATATCCATGGAATTGGTCAATATCTAGGAATCGAAACAATTGAAATCAAAGGGATTCACCGTGATTATGTCAGTGTTCAATACCAAAATGGAGATCAAATTTCCATTCCAGTGGAGCAGATTCAGTTACTGTCCAAATATGTTTCAAGTGATGGGAAACCTCCAAAACTCAATAAATTAAATGATGGTCATTTCAAAAAGGCCAAGCAAAAAGTTAAGAACCAGGTCGAGGATATAGCTGACGATTTAATCAAACTCTATTCTGAGCGTAGTCAGTTGAAGGGGTTTGCGTTCTCAGCTGATGATGAAGATCAACATTCTTTTGATGATGCTTTCCCTTATGTTGAAACGGATGATCAACTTCGTAGTATTGAGGAAATCAAGAGAGATATGCAAGATTCTCATCCCATGGATCGACTTTTAGTTGGGGACGTTGGTTTTGGAAAGACTGAAGTTGCAATGCGTGCAGCATTTAAGGCTGTCAATGATCACAAACAGGTGGTCGTTCTAGTACCGACGACAGTTTTAGCGCAACAGCACTATACCAATTTTAAGGAACGATTCCAAAATTTCGCAGTTAATATTGATGTATTGAGTCGCTTTAGAAGTAAAAAAGAGCAGGCAGAGACACTTGAAAAATTAAAGAATGGTCAAGTCGATATTTTGATTGGAACGCATCGTGTTTTGTCAAAAGATGTTGTGTTTTCAGATTTGGGATTGATGATTATTGATGAAGAGCAACGATTTGGTGTCAAGCATAAGGAAACATTGAAAGAACTGAAGAAACAAGTGGATGTCCTAACCTTGACAGCTACTCCAATACCTCGTACTCTTCATATGTCTATGTTGGGAATCCGAGATTTATCTGTTATTGAAACTCCTCCAACCAATCGCTATCCTGTTCAAACCTATGTTTTGGAAAAGAATGATAGTGTGATTCGTGATGCTGTCTTGCGTGAAATGGAGCGTGGAGGTCAAGTTTACTATCTTTACAACAAAGTTGACACGATTGACCAGAAGGTTTCAGAATTACAGGAGTTGATTCCAGAGGCTTTGATTGGGTATGTTCATGGACAAATGAGTGAAATTCAGTTGGAAAACACTTTATTGGACTTTATTGAAGGACAATATGATATTTTGGTGACAACTACTATTATTGAAACAGGAGTCGACATTCCGAACGCCAATACCTTATTTATTGAAAATGCAGACCATATGGGCTTGTCAACCTTGTATCAATTAAGAGGAAGAGTCGGTCGTAGTAATCGTATTGCTTATGCTTATCTTATGTATCGCCCAGAAAAATCAATCAGTGAAGTCTCTGAGAAGAGATTAGAAGCAATCAAAGGGTTTACAGAATTGGGATCAGGATTTAAGATTGCTATGCGAGATCTTTCGATTCGTGGAGCAGGAAATCTCCTAGGAAAATCGCAGTCTGGTTTCATTGATTCTGTTGGTTTTGAATTGTATTCGCAGTTACTAGAGGAAGCTATCGCTAAACGGAACGGTAATGGGAATACAAGAATCAAAGGGAATGCTGAGTTGATTTTACAAATCGATGCCTATCTTCCTGACACTTATATTTCTGACCAACGACATAAGATTGAAATTTACAAGAAAATTCGTCAAATTGACAATCGTGTCAACTATGAAGAACTACAAGAAGAATTGATGGATCGTTTTGGAGAATATCCCGATGTGGTGGCTTATCTTTTAGAGATTGGTTTGGTCAAATCATACTTGGATAAGGTCTTTGTAGAACGTGTGGAGAGAAAAGAAAATAAGATTACAGTTCAATTTGAAAAAGTCACTCAACGACTGTTCTTGGCTCAAGAGTATTTTAAAGCCTTATCCACAACGAACTTAAAGGCAGCTATAGCTGAGAATAAAGGATTAATGGAAGTTGTATTTGATGTCCGAAACAAGAAGGATTATGAAATTTTAGAAGGTCTGCTGATTTTTGGAGAAAGTTTATTAGATATAAAAGAAACAAAGGAAGCAAATCTCATTTGACATTTTTCTTCTATAAAAGGGATAAAAATGGTACAATAATAATTTGAGGTAATAAAAATGAGATTAGACAAGTATTTAAAAGTATCACGAATTATTAAGCGTCGCACAGTCGCAAAAGAAGTAGCAGATAAAGGCAGAATCAAGGTAAATGGAATTTTGGCCAAAAGTTCAACAGATTTGAAAGTTGATGACCAAGTTGAAATTCGCTTTGGAAATAAGTTGTTGCTTGTAAAAGTACTGGAGATGAGAGATAGTACAAAAAAAGAAGATGCAGCAGGAATGTATGAAATTATCAGTGAAACACGGGTAGAAGAAAATGTCTAAAAATATTGTACAGATGAACAATCCTTTTATTCAAAATGAACACCAACGTCGTCGTTACCTGATGAAGGAGAGACAAAAACGAAATCGTTTTATGGGTTGGGTCCTTATTTTGATGATTTTGTTGTTTATTTTACCAACTTATAACTTGGCCCAAAGCTATGATCAGTTACTGCAACGCCGTCATCAATTGACAGAGTTGAAAGAGCAGTACCAAACTCTTAGTGACGAAAAGGATAAGGAATCTGCTTTTGCTGCAAAGTTGAAAGATGAAGACTATGTAGCAAAATATGCACGCGCCAAGTACTATTACTCAAAGAAACGAGAAGCAATTTACACAATTCCTGATTTGCTTCCGAGGTAATGTCATGGAAAATTTATTGGAAGTTGTTGAGCAATTTTTAAGTTTATCAGATGAAAAATTAGAGGAATTGGCAGCTAAAAACCATTTATTACGATTACAAGAAGAAAGGGAAGAGAAGAATGCGTAAGTTCTTAGTAGTGTTATCGCTACTATCTGTTTTTATCATAACTTCAAGAGTAGTTAGCACGGAAAAACAGCTTCCTTACTCTTCACAAGAAATTTATTATCTAATTGAGTCTGATCATGGATTTTACTATAAAGAAGTTCTTGAATCGCCAATGGTTTACGGAGAAACAGCTGTCTATGCTAATGAAGATCTTGTTAAGGAATCTGGTAAATTGACTCCTGGAACAGCCTTTAAAATCGTAGAATGGCGTTTGAATAGACAAGGTGTTCCTGTTTTTAAATTAGACAATCATCAGTTTATTGCTGCAGATAAGCGTTTAGTCTATGATCAAAGTCAAGTTCAAATTCAAAATAGACAAGTATGGTTGGAGCCGGGATTTGTCATCTATAACAGCCCTTATGGTGTTAAAGAAATTTCTTCACTCCTCTCTCCTTATCAACGCGTAACAGTAGATAGAACCCTCTTTGCTGAGGGACAAGAATTTCTTCATATTAATCAAGTTGGGTGGGTATCAAAAGAGTTCGTCTCAGAAGAAGACAATCGCATCCAAAAGGTTCAAGAAGTCTTATCAAACAACTATCAGAATGAAAATTACTCTATTTATGTTAAACAACTGAGTACAGGTAAAGAGGCTGGGGTGAATGAAGACAGCAAACTCTATGCAGCTAGCATCTTGAAACTAGCCTACCTTTATTATGCTCAAGATAAGATAAATCAAGGGAAATATACGCTGGACAGCAGCTTCAAGTATATCCCAGAAGTGAATAGTTTCCCTGGGTCCTATAAACCAGAAGGTAGTGGTAGTTTACCTAAAACAGGAAACAACAAAGAATATAGTCTTCAACAGTTAATTACCAAGGTAACAAAAGAGTCTGACAATGTTGCTCATAATATTTTAGGTTATTACGTGACCAATCAATCTGACGGGGCTTTTAAAGAAAAAATGTCCACTATTATGGGTGAAGATTGGGATGTGAATGATAAATTGACTTCTTCAAAAATGGCTGGAAAGGTCATGGAAGCTATTTATAATCAGAATGGTTTTGTCTTAGAGTCTCTAGGTAAGACTGATTTTGACAACCAAAGAATCGCAAAAGGTGTTTCGGTTAAGGTAGCTCATAAAATTGGAGATGCTGACGAGTTCAAACATGACACTGCGATTGTTTATACAGACTCTCCTTTTATTCTTTCCATTTTTACCAAAAATTCTGATTATGACACCATTGCTAAGATAGCCAAGGATGTCTATGAGGTTCTAAAATGAGGGAGCAGGATTTTTTAAATCATTTTCTCCAAAAAGAGTATTTCAAAAAACATTCTAAAGTTGTGTTGGCTCTGTCTGGCGGACTGGACTCAATGTTTTTATTCCATCTATTGTCTACTTATCAGAAAGAGTTGGGAATTGAGTTGATTTTAGCACATGTCAATCACAAGCAGAGAAGGGAGTCTGACTGGGAGGAAAATGAATTAAGGAAGTTAGCTGATGTAGCTGAACTTCCTATTTATATCACAAGCTTTTCAGGAGACTTTTCAGAAGCGCGTGCTCGAGAGTTTCGTTATGATTTTTTTAGGAAAATCATGAAAGAGGTTGGAGCAACTACCTTGGTCACTGCCCACCATGCAGATGATCAAGTTGAAACGATTTTGATGCGCTTGATTCGAGGAAGTCGGTTACACCATTTAACAGGGATAAAAGAAAGTCAAGTAGTTGATGATATTGAAATCATCCGTCCCTTGTTGCAATTTCATAAAAAGGATTTTCCACCAATTTTTCATTTCGAAGATCAAACAAATCAGGAAAATACCTATTTTCGCAATCGTATTCGGAATAGGTATATACCAGAGCTTGAAAAAGAAAATCCTCGTCTTAAATCCGCCCTTTTAGATTTAGGAAGGGAAATTTCAGATTACCAAGCAACAATAACGGAGCTTTCGAAACAAATTGATGTGGAAGATTTGAATGAGCTATTTTCATACTCTCAACAAACTCAAGGAATATTGCTCCAGAACTATCTTAATCAATTTCCAGACTTAAATCTGACAAAGGCTCAGTTTGCTGAAGTTCGACAGATTTTAACAACGAAAAGCCAGTATCGTCATTCTCTTAAAAATGGCTATGAATTGATAAAAGAGTATCAGAATTTTCGAGTTTGTAAAATCAGTCCTCAGGCCGATGAAAAGGAAGATGAACTTGTGTTACACTATCAAAATCAAGTTCGATATAAGGGCTATTTATTTTCCTTTGGCATCCCTATTGAAGGGGATTTTGTTCAAAAAGTAACGGTTTCACGGGAAACATCTGTACATATTAGATGTCGAAAACCTGGCGACGTTATTACCCTAAATGGTCATCGAAAGAAACTGAGACGCTTATTTATAGATTTGAAAATCCCTATTGAAAAACGAAAAACAACCCCTATTATTGAGCAATTTGGAGAAATTGTCTCAATTTTAGGAATTGCGACCAGTGATTTGAGTAAAAACACGAAAAATGATATAATGAACACTGTGATTTATATAGAAAAATAGATAGGTAAAAAGATGTTAGAACACGATATTAAAAAAATCCTCGTTTCACATGATGAAATTACAGAAGCAGCTAAAAAGCTAGGTGAACAACTAACCAAAGACTATGAGGGAAAAAATCCAATTCTTGTTGGAATTTTGAAAGGATCGATTCCTTTTATAGCTGAATTGGTTAAGCATATTGATACACATATTGAGATGGACTTCATGATGGTATCTAGCTACCATGGTGGAACTGCAAGTAGTGGTGTAATCAATATCAAGCAAGACGTAACTCAAGATATCAAAGGAAGACATGTTCTATTTGTAGAAGATATCATTGATACAGGTCAAACTTTGAAGAATTTGAGAGATATGTTTATTGCAAGAGAAGCAGCTTCTGTTAAGATTGCAACCATGTTGGATAAACCAGAAGGGCGTATTGTTGAAATTGAGGCAGATTATACCTGCTTTACTATTCCAAATGAGTTTGTAGTAGGTTATGGTCTAGATTATAAAGAGAATTATCGTAACCTTCCTTATGTTGGAGTGTTGAAAGAGGAAGTTTATTCAAATTAGAAAGAGCATTCTTTAATGAAAAAACAAAATAATGGTTTAGTTAGAAATCCATTTCTATATTTGTTAATTATCTTCTTCCTTGTAACAGGATTCCAGTATTTTTATTCTGGAAATACTGCAGGACGAAGCGAAAAAATTAACTATACAGAATTGGTAAAAGAAATTACAGCAGACAATATAAAAGAATTAACCTATCAGCCGAATGGTAGTATTATTGAGGTGTCTGGTGTTTATAAAAATCCTAAGACTAGTAAAGAAGAAACAGGGATTCAATTTTTCACTTCTACTGCCACAAAAGTAGAAAGATTCTCAAGTACTATTCTTCCGTCGGATTCAACAGTTGCAGAATTGCAAAAACTTGCTTCTGAACATAAGGCTGAAGTAACGGTTAAACATGAGAGTTCGAGTGGTATGTGGATCAATATCCTTGTCTCTGTTGTGCCATTTGCCATTCTCTTCTTCTTCCTATTCTCTATGATGGGAAATATGGGAGGAAACAATAGTAGAAATCCAATGAGTTTTGGACGTAGCAAGGCCAAGGCTGCTAACAAAGAAGATATCAAGGTACGATTTTCAGATGTTGCAGGTGCCGAGGAAGAAAAACAAGAATTAGTTGAAGTTGTTGAATTCCTAAAAGATCCAAAAAGATTTACCAAACTTGGTGCGCGTATTCCTGCGGGTGTTCTTTTAGAGGGACCTCCGGGAACAGGTAAGACTTTGCTTGCTAAGGCGGTTGCCGGAGAAGCAGGCGTTCCATTCTTTAGTATCTCAGGATCTGACTTTGTAGAAATGTTTGTCGGAGTTGGTGCAAGCCGTGTTCGTTCTCTTTTTGAGGATGCAAAAAAAGCAGCGCCAGCCATCATCTTTATCGATGAAATTGATGCTGTTGGTCGTCAACGTGGTGTCGGTCTCGGTGGAGGAAATGATGAACGTGAGCAAACCTTGAACCAGCTCTTGATTGAAATGGATGGTTTTGAGGGTAATGAAGGAATTATCGTTATCGCTGCGACGAACCGTTCAGATGTTCTCGACCCTGCTCTACTACGTCCAGGACGTTTTGATAGAAAAGTCTTGGTTGGTCGTCCTGATGTTAAAGGTCGTGAAGCAATCTTGAAAGTTCACGCTAAAAACAAACCTCTAGCAGAAGATGTTGATTTGAAATTAGTTGCCCAACAAACTCCAGGTTTTGTGGGAGCTGACTTGGAAAATGTTCTAAATGAGGCAGCCTTGGTTGCTGCTCGTCGCAATAAGTCAGTCATTGATGCTTCAGATATTGATGAGGCAGAGGACAGAGTGATTGCTGGACCATCTAAGAAAGATAAAACAGTATCACAAAGAGAACGTGAATTGGTTGCCTACCACGAGGCAGGACATACCATTGTTGGTTTAGTCTTGTCGAATGCCCGTGTTGTTCATAAAGTGACTATCGTACCACGTGGACGAGCAGGCGGATACATGATTGCACTTCCTAAAGAAGATCAAATGCTTCTTTCTAAAGAAGATATGAAAGAGCAATTAGCAGGTTTGATGGGTGGTCGTGTAGCTGAAGAGATTATCTTTAATGTCCAAACGACAGGAGCTTCAAATGACTTTGAACAAGCTACACAGATGGCGCGTGCAATGGTCACTGAATACGGTATGAGTGAAAAACTAGGTCCAGTTCAATATGAGGGCAATCATGCTATGTTTGGTGCACAAAGTCCTCAAAAATCAATTTCAGAGCAAACAGCCTATGAGATTGATGAGGAAGTTCGTTCATTATTAAATGAAGCACGGAATAAAGCAGCTGAAATTATTCAATCAAATCGTGAAACCCACAAACTGATTGCAGAAGCATTATTGAAATACGAAACATTGGATAGCACTCAAATTAAATCTCTTTATGAAACAGGAAAAATGCCTGAGACTATAGAAGAGGAATCTCATGCCCTATCTTATGATGAAGTAAAATCAAAAATGAGTGAAGAAAAATAACCCAGAGAGGCTATGCCTCTCTTTTTATGTGCCGTTGAGGGCGGAAGAAGTGTAGAATAGAGGAAATAGCCCCATAGGCTCTCGCATTCTGCTAGACTAAATGCAGAAAGGAGAGCTCTATGAATCTGAAAGAATTGTACGAAGAAAGCAAGGGTATCGTCCATAAGTGTCGGAAAGATTATCATCTCCATCTGTGGGAGAAAGAGGACTGGGACCAGGAGGGGATGATGTGCCTCTATGAGCTAGTGGACCACCATCCAGAGTTACTAGAGGGTGAGCGCCATCAACTATATGTCTGCTTTAAAACCAAATTCCGCAATCGAATCTTAGATAAGATCCGTAAACAGGAAAGTTACAAGCGCCGTTTCGATAAAGAACCCTATGAGGAGGTGAGTGAGATTAGTCACCGCTTAGGAGAAAAAGGGCTGAGACTGGATGATTACTATCTCTTTCATGAACTGCTAAGGAATTACAGAGCAAGTCAGAGTAAAGAAAAACAAGAACAACTTGACCGTCTAATGGGAGGAGAATGTTTCAAAGGACGCAAGGCACTTCTAGGAGAATTGAGAGTGGTATTGAGTGATTTTAGATAAAATGAAAATAGGCAAAAAAAGTTCTTGACAAAGAGGAAAAAGTAGGTATAATAGAAAGAGTTGAAAAGCTCAGGTCCGTTGGTCAAGGGGTTAAGACACCGCCTTTTCACGGCGGTAACACGGGTTCGAATCCCGTACGGACTATAGT
>CAJNCP010000012.1 GCA_905221295.1 bacterium
TAAAGAGTAAAGGAATTTCAAGCATCCAAGTCACGTAAGGGAAATAGTCCAGATAATGGTATGATGGAGTCCTTCTTTGGCATTTTGAAATCCGAAATGTTTTATGGTTATGAGAAGTCGTTTCAGTCGCTTAAGCAATTGGGAAATGCCATTGTAGACTATATTAATTACTACAACAACAAACGAATTAAAGTCAAACTAAAAGGACTTAGTCCTGTGCAATACAGAACTAAATCCTTTCAATAATTATTTGTCTAACTTTTTGGGTGAGTGGTTTTTTGCTAGACGAATTAAAAAATGAGATAAAAATATTACAAGGTTCAATTTTTACTATAAATATATTATACAATATTTACAGTTTGTTATGAATATATTAACTAATAATAAACTATATACGCCTATATTAATTTTTCAGAAAAATGAGTAAAATTTCAGAAAAACAGATATTCTTTGTTTATATTTAAAAATTATCTTCTTTAAGCTATTTCATTGGTAAAGTAAAAAAAAAATACTGTATAATAGCTTGAACCATAAAAAAATTAGGAGATCATTATGGGAAAAGATTTATTTAATCCGCGTCGTCATAAGTTTTCTATTCGAAAACTAAATGTCGGTGTTTGTTCTGTGCTCTTATCTACCTTAGTTCTCTTGGGAGTTACATCTCAGGTTAGTGCTGATGAGATAGGTTCTTCTGATGCTCAAAGCAAGATCGCTCAAACAGGTTTTGGTCAAACAACTGATGTTTCTTCAGTGCCAGTAGCCCCTGAAAAATCTAAGAATTCAGAAACTACTACTCCTGAAAAATCACAACCTGAAGCAACTGAGGAAGCCAAAAACTCTCAATCAGTTACTTCTGAAATCAAACAGTCTTCTGTTGAGGATTCAGTTTCTTCTACGGAAGTAAAATCTCCAGAGAATACTGATTCTGTTAAAACTGTTTCCCAAGAAGAAACTGCAAACAGTCCTGCAACTGCTAGTCAAGCGACCACAGTTAATGAAAAGGAACAGCCTTTACGTTCTCGTCGAGTACGTAGAGCTCTTGAAGCAAATTCTGCTATCTCAGAATCTGGTCAAGCAGGTGCGGACGATGCGACTTCTGTACCGCGAGTAGCAAAACCAAGCTTAGCGGATTCTGAGAAAAAAGAAAGTACCCAATTAGCCAAACAAATTAACTGGATTAATTTTTCTGATGTGGCAAGCATAAAAAACTTAGATCCTCAAGGTGGTTTTAAGGTGGGGACTGTCTTTCAGAAAGAAATTTCACCTGGCTATGTAGTTACACTCACTGTAACTGAACTTAAACCATTTCAATCGACTGAAATATATAAGAAGCGGGTTGAAGGGACTCCTACCGCTGGAACTTATGATCCAAATGCAACCAATAGTTATTTAAAAAATTATAAAGATTATGGTAAGATTCCACCATCTATAACAGGCCATGCGCAAGATAAATGGAGTACCATTGGTGGTCAAGGTTTTGATACGAAAGGTCATAAAACGCAAATTATCTTACCAGACGATGCAGTCAACTGGGGAGTTAAGTTCAAGATAGAAGCGACTTATAATGGTAAGCCCGTAAAACCAATAGTTGTTATGGCGGATGAGGAAGATTCCAACCCTGGTGAATATGGTATCTTTACCACCAATGGAGAAGGTTGGGAATATATTGGTGAATGGATGAAGGGTCCTCGTGCCAAAGGTCCATATACTGTTATGACTGAGGATCTTGTTAAAGCAGCGGACAAGGCAATGCAAGGTGGCCTTTTAATCTTAAAAGATAAGAACATTGATTGGAATAAATACTTGAGTCCAGACACTGTCACAGGTGGTTTGGGAAGCCAGGTATTTGGACCAATTATTTCAGCAAGTAAGGCTGTACCGGTTGTAATGTCCCGTGGGGCTTCTGAAGTTGGTTTCTATGTAGCAACTGCTGGTCAACAAGCTCTCATGATGGGCTTCTTAGTACTAGATAGTGGTGATGCGCCTGTAAGTTATGGTGAAGCTCATCATACTATTTCTACTCGTGACTCTTTTGCTAGTACAGTAATTAACCAACCTTACCTAGGTTCTACTCCAGCTGATATTGACGTTGATTCTTCAAATGACTGGACTGCTGATGATCGTCAGGATAGCGCAGATGAAGGAGTTGAGCAGTTACTGACTGCTGAACAATACAACAAGACAAACGATCTTTTAGACCTAAATAAAGCTAAGAATGGGACTTACACTCTTAAAATTAAGGCTAACCCTAACGGAAATTCTAAAGCTTATGTCAAAGCGTGGGTAGACTTCAACAACAACGGAAAATTTGATGACAACGAAGGCAGTGTGGTTAAAGAAATTACTGCGAATGGTGACCATACATTAACCTTTAAAGCAGTTCCAGGTCTTACTGGTGGTCTTGTTGATCAAATCGGTATGCGTGTCCGTATTGCTACCAACGCTGGTGATATTGAGAAGCCTACAGGGACTGCCTTTAGTGGTGAAGTAGAGGATATGTTGGTCCGTCGCACTTACCCTCCTCAAGGTGAAAAGAAAGAAACAACTGGTCTCCAAGGTGAAACACAAAATGCAACGGTTCACTTTACCCCTAAGGGACCAGACCGTTCTGACTTTGTTACCAACGCTAGCATGAGCACCCAAGCGCCTCAAGTTCTGGATAATCAAGGTAATGTCTTGACACCAACCAACGGCAATACTTATGTTCGTCCTGAAGGGACCTATGTCGTGACTGCAAATTGGCGATGATGTCACTGTGACATTCACACCAAATGCAGACTTCACAGGAACCGCTGATGGGATTAACATTCGTCGTACCGACTCAAACGGTTCATCAACTAATTGGCAATCAACAGACGCGACAAATCCTAATAAGAATGATAGTTTGAATAACATGGATGGTCGTTATGTCCCAACTGTTCGTAAAATACCAAAATACGAATCGACTGATATTCAAGGCCAAGATCAAAACAAGGAGTTAGTTTTTAACGATGGTGATCCAGCTAAGACACCTGTAACTCCAGATGAGTCACGTCCTGCGACCTTCGTGGATACTAACGGAAAACCAATCACAGGCAACACTGTACCTGCTATGTCTGCTGGTCAACAAGTGGGAACCTATGAATTAGATCCTAACACTGGTCAAGTGACTTTCAAACCTAATAAGAACTTTGTTGGCACCCCAGATCCGGTTGCGGTTCAAGTAACTGATGTTAACGGTGTTCCATACTGGGCACGATACCAACCAACAGTGACCAAGGTCACTCCAACAAGCACTAACGCAACCAGCACAGGTCCTCAAGGTGTTCCTCAAATCGGTACGCCAACGTTTGAAGGTGGCGATCCACTGGTTCCAATCGATGAAACTGTGGCAGCAACATTTGAAGATGGATCAACTGGAAAAGTGATTCCAGGTGAAGGAACTTATGCAATCTCACCAGATGGCACAGTCGCCTTCACGCCAGAAGCTGATTTTGTCGGAAAAGGAACCGGCGTAACAATTGTCCGTAAGGATAAGAATGGTACTCCAGTTACTGCGACTTATCGTCCAACAGTTGTAGATCCGTCTACTGGTCATGACACGGCTTCTACAGGAGCAAAAGGCCAACCACAAGTGGCAACACCAGTGTTTGAAGGACATATCGATTCGACTGTTCCACCAACATTTGAGGATGGTAGTACGACCACGGTTGTTCCGGGTGAAGGAAGCTATAAAATTGATAAAGATGGTAAGATTACCTTTACTCCAGAACCAGACTTTGTTGGTAGAGCTAAAGGATTGGTTGTGAAACGTTTGGATATGTATGGAAATGTAGTTACTGCTCACTACACACCAACTGTCCTTGGACAAACACAAGTGAGTGATGCGACATCAGAAGGTCTTAAAGGTCAAACTCAGACTGGTAAACCAAACTTTACAGGTGATGTCGATTTGACAGTGCTGCCAACCTTTGAAGATGGAACAACTGAAAAAGTCGTTCCAGGTGAAGGAACTTATGTAATCTCACCAGATGGTACTGTCACCTTTACCCCAGAGTCAGACTTTGTAGGGCAAGCCAAAGGTGTGAAAGTGATTCGAAAAGATCGCAATGGGAATATCATTTCAGGATCCTACACTCCAACAGTGGTAGAACTTCCAGTTGTTGAAAATCCAGAACAACAAGATATTAAAGAAGAAAGAGCTACTAAAACGCTTCCTAACACGGGATCTGAGGAAACATCTCACTTGACAGTTACTCTATTGACTGCTTTATCAGGCATGGGATTAATTTCTTTGGTTCAAAGAAGAAAATCTGAGGAAGAATAATTAGTGGTGAAAGTCATCTAGTGTGATGTTTTAGATATTTTATTGAAATAATTGCATTTTTTGCTATCTAAGAAGTTGTCAGTCTATTAGAAAGAGAGAGCCAGTTGGTTCTCTCTTTTTGATAATTGGTTAGAAAATTATTCAACTATTTTGCATTAATTGTTCACTATTCTACTAAAGTGTTATAATAAAGCTATAAGAGGTGGCTCGAACTTTGAGTTATACAATCATTTTCAGTTGTCTTCTACTTTTCATTCTATTGTTTTGTCATCTAATTCAGCAATCAAAGACCCCTTCGGGTCTTGTAGGAAAACGAATGATAAAACTATGGAATGGGATCTAGTTCCCAGTGTTTGTATGGGCAATTAGTCATCTGGATAGAACGTTTTACCCTGCAATCTTAGATGTAGGAGTTGGGAATGGACGTTCAACTATCCTACTGAAAGAAACTTTTCCGAAAACCACTGTAACTGGAATAGATATTTCAGATACTGCAATAGCTCAAGCTAAACAGATAGAGATGACTAATCTAAATTTTGAACGAAGAGATGTTAGGGAGACAGGATTTTCTGATGAAAGTTTTGATTTGATTACAGCTTTTCAAACACATTTTCATTGGCAGAACCCAGAGGCTTCTTTTATAGAGCTTCGAAGGGGACTCAAATCAGACGGGCTACTCTTACTAGCTTGTAAATATAACAAGTTGTCTTATTTTATACCAGAAGTTCAAAGTGAAGAAGTATTTAGAGGCTTCTTGTTGTTAATAGGGTTTGAGCTCGTAACTAGTCAAAGAAAGGGATTATGGCTTCTTTATAAAATTGTTAAAAACTAATGGAGGTACAATCATGAAACAATTATTTTTATGTTCATATTTTGCTGGTGTCAAAAATCTTTTTAGTGATTATGCAAAGGAAAAGAATCTAGAAAAAAAGGTTTTATTTATTCCTACCGCTGGAAACAAAGAGGACTATACTGCCTATATCGATGAGGCTCAGCAAACATTCAGAGATTTAGGCTTTGAGATAGAGGTTCTGGATATTGCTTCTTGTGATCGAGAAACCGCGCAGGCAAAGATTTTCCAAAGCAAGATTCTTTATATCTCAGGTGGAAATACCTTTTATTTGTTGCAAGAATTAAAGAAAAAACAACTCCTATCTCTTATCAAAGAACAAATAAGAGATGGGTTGATCTATGTAGGAGAATCAGCAGGGGCTATCATTACAGCCAAGGATATTTACTACAATAAACTCATGGACGACAAGACGGTAGCTACAGAGTTATCTGATACAGCAGGATTGGATGAAGTGGATTTTTGCATCCTTCCACATTATGGTGAGGAACCTTTTACTGATAGTAGCAAAAAGACCTTTGAAACATATAAAAATCAGCTCAGCTTAATGCTAATGAACAATTCCCAAGCCGTAATTGTAAATAGCGAAGAACTAAAAGTTGTTTCTGAACAGGATTAAAATAAATTTCTTTTTCACTGTTATGATATCTATTATAATACTTTGTTCCTTTTAAAAAGAAAAAGGAAGATAATATAAGTTTATGGCAGTTTTCCTCTTGACATTTATTCATTTTGCATGTAAAATAGAATAGATCTTGAACTTGAAGGGAGTGAAAAAAATGTCTAAAACAGTAGTACGTAAGAATGAATCTCTTGACGATGCACTTCGTCGTTTCAAACGTGCGGTTACTAAAGCTGGTACTCTTCAAGAAACACGCAAACGTGAATTCTATGAAAAACCTTCTGTAAAACGTAAACGTAAATCAGAAGCAGCTCGTAAACGTAAAAAATTCTAATTTGAAATGAAAGGCTAGACTTGTCTAGTCTTTTTATTTTCAAATAAATACTGTAAATCCTGCAAAAAAAGGAAACTTCCAACTACAATTTGATATAATAGTAAGGAGAACTCGATTGAAGGAGGAAATTATGTCGGTTTTAGTAAGAGAAGTAATTGAAAAGCTCAGACTAGATATTGTATACGGCGAAGGCGAATTGCTTGAAAAAGAAATCAACACAGCTGACATTACGAGACCTGGTCTTGAAATGACGGGCTATTTTGATTACTACACTCCAGAACGGATCCAGCTTTTGGGGATGAAGGAGTGGTCCTATTTGGTTAGTATGCCTTCTCAAAACCGTTATCAAGTTTTGAAAAAAATGTTTCTGCCAGAAACACCAGCGGTCATCGTTGCCCGTGGATTGGTGGTTCCAGAAGAAATGTTGAAGGCTGCTAGAGAATGTAAGATTGCGATTTTGACCAGTCGAACATCAACCAGTCGTTTATCTGGAGAGTTATCTAGCTACCTTGATTCCCGTTTGGCTGAACGTACGAGTGTGCATGGTGTCTTGATGGACATCTATGGCATGGGTGTCTTGATCCAAGGGGATAGTGGTATCGGTAAGAGCGAGACAGGTCTTGAGCTTGTGAAACGTGGGCACCGTTTGGTAGCAGACGATCGTGTAGATATCTTTGCCAAGGATGAAATGACCCTTTGGGGAGAGCCCGCTGAAATTTTGAAGCATTTGCTTGAGATTCGTGGAGTGGGTATTATTGACGTGATGAGTCTCTACGGAGCAAGTGCTGTAAAAGATTCTTCACAAGTTCAACTGGCTGTCTATTTGGAAAATTACGATACCCATAAGACTTTTGACCGTCTAGGAAACAATGCCGAAGAATTAGAAGTTTCTGGTGTAGCTATTCCACGTATCCGCATCCCGGTAAAAACAGGACGCAATATCTCTGTTGTTATTGAGGCGGCAGCAATGAACTATCGTGCTAAGGAAATGGGCTTTGATGCGACGCGTTTATTTGAAGAACGCTTGACAAATCTAATCGCTCAAAATGAGGTGAAACATGATTAATCCAGTCGCATTTGAAATCGGACCTTTTTCCATTCGTTGGTATGCCCTGTGTATTGTAGCAGGCTTGGTCTTGGCAGTCTATCTTGCCATGAAAGAAGCTCCTAAAAAGAAGATTTTGTCAGATGATATTCTAGATTTTATCTTAATTGCCTTTCCTATTGCAATTTTAGGTGCTAGACTATACTACGTACTCTTTCGCTTAGATTATTATCTGCAAAATCCAGGTGAAATCATCGCCATTTGGAATGGTGGTTTGGCCATTTACGGAGGTTTGATAGCAGGCGCTATTGTCCTTTATATCTTTGCAGATAGAAAGCTGATCAATACTTGGGATTTCTTAGATATTGCAGCACCGAGCGTCATGGTTGCCCAGAGTTTAGGGCGCTGGGGGAACTTCTTTAACCAAGAAGCCTACGGTGCAGCGGTAGATAGTCTGGATTATTTGCCAGGCTTCATTCGTGACCAGATGTACATTGATGGTAGCTACCGTCAGCCAACCTTCCTATATGAGTCGGTTTGGAATCTGATTGGATTTGCTTTGATCTTGATTTTTAGACGAAAATTGAAGGGAATCAGACGTGGTCATATCACTGCTTTCTACTTGATTTGGTATGGCTTTGGTCGTATGATTATCGAAGGGATGCGGACGGATAGTCTCATGTTCTTTGGTCTGCGAGTTTCCCAATGGTTATCAGTTATCCTTATCGGACTCGGTATTTTTATCATACTTTATCAAAATCGAAAGAAAGCCCCTTTCTATCATACAGAGGAGGAAAAATAAATGTTAGAAGTTGCATATATACTTGTTGCGATTGCTTTGATTGTCTGTTTAGTCTATTTGACAATCACGATTCAAAAAGCAGGTCGTATGATTGATGAAACAGAGAAAACCATCAAAACGTTGAGCTCAGATGTGAACGTTACCTTGCATCAGACCAATGAATTACTGGTTAAGGTCAATGTGTTAGCAGACGATATCAATATCAAAGTTGCGACGATTGATCCACTTTTTACAGCTGTGGCAGACTTGTCTGAGTCAGTTTCTGACCTCAACCAACATGCACGTGTTTTAGGTAAAAAGGCTTCATCTGCTGGTTCAAAGACTATCAAAACAGGTGCAGGCTTGTCAGCTCTTCGTGTCGCAAGTAAATTTTTCAAAAAATAAAAAAGGAGAAATCTTATGGGAAAACTATCCTCTATCCTTTTAGGAACAGTTTCAGGTGCAGCTCTTGCTTTGTTTTTGACGAGTGACAAGGGTAAGCAAGTTTGTAGTCAAGCTCAGGATTTTCTAGATGATTTGAGAGAAGATCCAGAATATGCTAGAGAGCAGGTTTGTGAAAAACTAACAGAAGTGAAGGAACAGGCAACTGACTTTGTACTGAAAACAAAGGAACAAGTAGAATCTGGTGAAATTACTTTTGACAGTGTCCTTGACCAAGCCAAGACCTGTGCTCGACAAGCGACAGAAGCGTCAAAGGAAACCTTTAACAACCTCAAGGAGCAGTGGCAGGAGCAGTCAGAAACTCCAGACGTTGCTGCAGACCAAGAAGAAATCATCATCGATATTACTGAAGTATAATGCATCACCATCTCTGGTTTTTGGAGATGGTGATTTTTATCTGCAAGCCTGTCTTTGTGGTATAATAAGTACTATGCAGAAAAAACCAACGTCCGCCTACGTGCATATTCCCTTTTGCACACAGATTTGTTATTATTGTGACTTTTCAAAAGTTTTTATCAAGAATCAACCAGTAGATAGTTATCTGGAGCATCTGCTAGAGGAGTTTCGTTCTTATGATATCCAAAAGTTGTCAACTCTCTACATTGGAGGTGGGACGCCAACGGCTTTGTCAGCTCCGCAATTAGAAGTGCTCTTGGATGGCTTGACTAAAAATCTAGACTTGTCTGTCTTGGAAGAGTTGACCATTGAGGCCAATCCAGGCGATTTGGATGCGGATAAAATTGCGGTTTTGAAACAGTCGCCAGTCAATCGTGTTTCTTTAGGTGTGCAGACTTTTGATGACAAAATGCTGAAAAAGATTGGGCGTAGTCACTTGGAGAAGGATATTTATGAGAATATCGACCGCCTCAAATTGGCTGGTTTTGACAATATTTCTATCGACCTAATCTACGCTCTTCCAGGTCAAACTATGGATCAGGTCAAGGAAAATGTGGCTAAGGCTATCTCGCTTGATATTCCTCATATGAGCCTTTATAGCTTGATTTTGGAAAATCATACGGTCTTTATGAACCGCATGAGACGAGGGAAGTTGCCCCTACCCAAGGAAGAGTTAGAAGCGGAGATGTTTGAGTACATCATCGCAGAACTGGAGCGAGCTGGTTTTGAGCATTATGAGATTTCCAATTTCTCTAAACCCGGATTTGAAAGTCGCCACAATCTCATGTACTGGGACAATGCCGAGTATTATGGTATCGGTGCGGGTGCTTCAGGTTATGTGAATGGGGTGCGTTATAAAAATCATGGTCCTATCCGCCACTATCTCAATGCGGTAGAGGCAGGAAATACTCGGATTACAGAAGAACACCTGAGTCAAAGGGAGCAGATGGAAGAAGAAATGTTTCTGGGACTCCGCAAGAAATCTGGGGTTTCCATGGCGCGATTTGAGGAAAAATTTGGACAATCCTTTGATGGACTTTATGGCGAAATCATCAGAGACTTGGTTCAACAAGGACTTATGCAGTTCGACGGTGATTGTGTCCGAATGACAAAGAGGGGTCTCTTCTTGGGAGACACTGTAGCAGAACGATTTATTTTGGAGTAGAACGATGGGCTTAACTTATCAAATGAAAATGAAAATTCCTTTTGATATGGCGGACATGAACGGTCATATCAAACTTCCAGATGTGATTTTGCTGTCCCTGCAAGTATCAGGTATGCAGTCGATTGAACTGGGAGTTAGCGACAAGGATATGTTAGAACGTTACAATCTGGTCTGGATTATTACAGACTATGCGATTGACGTGGTACGTTTGCCTCGCTTTGCTGAGGAGATTACGATTGAAACAGAAGCGTTGACTTACAATCGTCTTTTTTGCTACCGCCGTTTCACTATCTATGATGAAGCAGGTCAAGAAATCATTCGCATGTTGGCAACCTTTGTTCTCATGGACAGAGACAGTCGGAAAGTCCATGCTGTCGAACCGGAGATTGTTGCTCCTTATCAGTCCGAGTTTGATAAAAAACTCATCCGTGGGCCGAAGTATGCTAACCTAGAAGACCCGATCAGTAAAGACTACCATGTTCGTTTTTACGACTTGGATATGAATGGTCATGTCAATAACAGCAAATACCTGGATTGGATTTTTGAGGTCATGGGAGCAGACTTTTTGACCAAGTATATTCCAAAGAAAATCAATCTCAAATATGTCAAAGAAGTACGACCAGGTGGTATGATTGCTTCAGCGTATGAACTCAAGGGATTAGAAAGCAAGCATGAGATTATCAGTGATGGCGAGATTAATGCTCAAGCTATGATTACGTGGCAAGAAATTGAAGCGAATTAGAAAGGGCGATATGGCTTATAAAGGTTATTTAATTGATTTAGACGGAACAATTTACAAGGGGAAAGACCGAATCCCGGCAGGAGAGGCTTTTGTCCATGAATTGCAAAAGCGGGACATCCCCTATCTCTTTGTAACCAACAATACAACTCGTACTCCAGAGAGTGTACAGGAGATGCTGGCTCAGAATTTTAATATCGACACGCCTCTTTCAACTGTCTACACGGCAACTCTAGCAACCATTGACTATATGAATGACTTGGGACTGGAAAAGACATTCTATGTCATCGGTGAAGCAGGGCTCAAAGATGCCATTAAAGCGGCTGGTTATGTTGAAGACAAGGAAAATCCTGCCTATGTGGTAGTTGGACTGGACTGGCAAGTTGACTATGAAAAATTTGCCACAGCAACTCTAGCCATTCAAAAAGGTGCTCACTTTATCGGAACCAACCCTGACCTCAATATCCCGACGGAACGTGGCCTTTTGCCTGGTGCTGGGTCACTAATTACACTTCTTGAAGTAGCAACTCGGGTAAAACCAGTTTATATCGGAAAACCAAATGCTATCATTATGGACAAGGCGGTTGAGCACTTAGGCTTGGAACGAGAAAAATTGCTCATGGTTGGGGACAACTACCTGACAGATATCCGAGCAGGGATTGACAATGGCATTCCAACGCTCTTGGTGACGACAGGTTTTACCAAGGCAGAAGAAGTGGCTGACCTGCCAATCGCACCAACTCATGTGGTGTCTAGTCTTGCGGAGTGGAATTTTGATGAACACTAAACTGACCTTTTGGGGAAGTATGCTCTTTCTTCTCTCCCTGTCTATCCTCTTAACCATTTATCTGGCTTGGATTTTCTATCCCATGGAGATTCAGTGGCTGAACTTAGCGAATCGAGTCTATCTAAAGTCCGAAACCATTCAGTACAACTTTCATATCTTGATGAATTACCTGACCAATCCCTTTAGTCAGGTCTTAGAGATGCCGGATTTTCGTTCATCAGCTGCAGGTTTACACCATTTTGCGGTGGTGAAAAATCTCTTCCACTTGGTTCAGCTAGTCACTTTGGTGACACTTCCAAGTTTCTATTTCTTTGTTAGAAAGATTGTGAAAAAAGGATTTCTACCTCTATATCGTAAAAGTATTCTGACTTTAGTGCTATTGCCTCTAGTCATTGGCCTTGTAGGAGTGTTAATTGGTTTTGAGCAATTCTTTACTCTTTTCCATCAGATTCTCTTTGTGGGAGATGATACCTGGCTTTTTGATCCAGCAAAGGATCCCGTTATTTGGATTTTGCCAGAGACTTTCTTTCTCCATGCCTTTTTACTTTTCTTTGCTTTGTATGAAGGAATGTTTGGTTTCCTTCTTGCTAAAGCTTCAAGGAAATAGTGGAAAAAGTTCTGTATTTTTAATAAAAAACGAGAGAAGTTGCTCTACTCCCTATTTATTGTTAGGTTATCCTAAAGATAAACTTGCAAAGCGGGAGATTTTTGCAGAAAACAGTCTATTTTCTATGAAAAAATAGGCTTTTTTTCTAAAAATACCTAGTCAAGCGCTTTATTTTTTTGTATAATAGAAATAGCAAGTATAGATAAAAGAAGAGAAAAGCATGATTACACTATTTTTATCGCCGAGTTGTACATCATGTCGTAAGGCAAAGGCTTGGTTAGAGACGCATAAAGTGCCCTTTCAAGAGCATAATATTATGACTAGTCCTTTAACAAGAAAAGAATTACAACATATTCTTTCCTTGACCGAAAATGGTACTGATGACATCATTTCAACTCGTTCAAAAATTTTTCAAAAATTGGATATTGATGTAGAGAGTATCTCAGTATCGGAGTTGCTTCAGTTGATTGAGCAATATCCTAGTCTTTTGCGTCGCCCAATTATTATAGATACAAAACGCATTCAGATCGGTTTTAATGAAGATGAGATTCGTGCTTTTCTCCCTCGTAGTTACCGTAAACAAGAATTGAAAGAAGCAACATTGAGAGCTGGTATAGGATAGATGAACAAACAGTATAGTTACCCACTAGATTTGTCGTGGAGCACTGAAGAACTTGCTTCAGTGCTTTCTTTTTTTAATGATGTTGAAGCTGCTTATGAAGATAAGGTAGAAGCAAAAAAACTGCTAGATTCCTATAAGGAATTTAAGTCTGTCGTCCCGAGCAAAAGTGAAGAAAAGCGCCTAGGTCGCGAATTTGAGACGGCTAGCGGTTATTCCTTCTATCATGCAGTTCAATTAGCAAAAGAAAAAAGAGAAGGGAAGATTTCTCTTGGAAACTAAATTTGAATTTGCCAAACAGATTGTGCAGGAAGCTGCTGACTATATTTTGGCTCACATGAAAGAAGATTTGCAGGTTGAGCGCAAGTCTTCGCCTACAGACTTGGTGACGCGTTTGGACAAGGAGGTCCAGGAACTCTTGGTTGAACGGATCAAGTCCACCTATCCTGAGGACTTGATTTGCGCGGAAGAGGGCTGTTTACGTGCTGCAGTAGGTCAAGGTTCTGTTTGGGTGATTGATCCCATTGACGGTACCAATAACTTTGTCGCTCAGCAGGAAGATTTTGCCGTGATGTTGGCTTATTTTGAGGATGGTGTTGGCAAATTTGGCATCATCTATGATGTTATGAAAGGCGATTGTTACCATGGTGGTGGTGCCTTTCCTCCTTGTCGTAATAATGAGCCCTTACCGCCTTTTAAAAAGAAACCTCTTCAAGAATTTTTAGTTGCCGGTAACTCAGGTATGTTTGAAAGCAATGAGTGGGGCTTGGCGGATTTGGGTCGAGCAGCGTTGGGAGTCCGTGTATACGGCAGTGCGGCCATTAGTTTTGCCAAGGTTTTATCGGGTCGTCTTTTGACTTATATTACCTATCTGCAGCCATGGGATTACGCTGCGGCCAGTATCTTAGGGGAAAGTCTGGGTTATCGTCTTCTTACGGTATCAGGTGAGCCCGCTGATTTTACAACGCGCCAGCCTGTCATGATGGTGCCAATCGAGATGCAAGAGGAGATTCAGTCTTATATCTACGAAAGGAAAGAGAACTAAATGCAATTTCCAGAAGGATTTGTTGAAAAATATGAAGCGATACTAGAAGACGAGGCAAGAGACTTTCTTGCCTCTTTTAAACAAGAAGCAGTTTCGGCTTTTCGGGTCAATCCCTTAAAAGAAAGTCAGTTATCGTTTGCAGATGCCATTCCAAATACACTTTGGGGGTATTATGGTAAGGTTTCTGGGAAATCTCCAGAGCATGTGACCGGTTTCGTTTATTCGCAAGAGCCTGCAGCCCAAATGGTGGCCCAGGTAGCTCAACCAATTCCTGGCATGAAGGTCTTGGACTTGGCGGCGGCTCCAGGTGGAAAATCCACTCAACTAGCAGCTTATCTGGCTAATCAAGGAGTCCTTGTTTCCAACGAAATCTCAAGCAAGCGTGCTAAAATTTTAGTGGAAAATATGGAGCGATTTGGAGCGACAAATGTTGTTGTGACCAATGAATCTGCTGACCGCTTGGCCAAGGTTTTTAAAGGTTACTTTGATGTGATTGTCCTTGATGCACCTTGCTCGGGTGAAGGGATGTTTCGTAAGCAGCCAGAAGCCATGGATTATTGGAGTACCGATTATCCTAGCCAATGTGCTAGTCTCCAAAGAGAAATTTTAGAAGATGCAGTGACCATGCTTGCTGAAGGTGGTCGTTTGGTCTATTCGACCTGTACTTGGGCACCAGAGGAAAATGAAGAAATCGTCCACTGGTTGCTGGATACTTATGATTTTGAACTGCTTCCAGTTGAGCATGTGAACGGTATGGTAGCAGGAATTGATCTTCCTGAAACGGCGCGGATGTATCCTCATCATTTCAAGGGAGAAGGTCAGTTTGTTGCCCACCTGCAGTTTAAGGGACAAAATCCCGCACCTAAATTCAAAGCTAGCAAGAGCAATCTCAGTCGTGAGCAACTGGCTTTGTGGCAAGAATTTGCCCAAAAACACTTACGAGTCAATCTAACTGGTATCTTGCAGACTTTTGGAGATCAACTCTATCTCCTGCCAGAGATGCTACCTGATCTAGGCAAACTCAAAATTGCCCGAAATGGGCTCCATCTGGGTACTTTTAAGAAGAAACGCTTCGAACCAAGCTTTGCTCTCGGATTAGCCTTGAAACCAAGTCAAGTAAAACAAAGTGTCGAAATCAATGGTGAGGACTTTGTAAAATATGTGGCTGGTGAGACTGTTCAATTGTCTGAAGCTCGACCAAATGGTTGGTATCAAGTTGTGGTTCAAGGAAACGGACTAGGCTTTGCCAAGGTAACGGGAAATGTTTTGAAAAATTATTATCCAAAAGGACTCAGATTCAGGTGAAAAAGCTAGTCAAAGAGCCTATTCTATGTTATAGTGGAAGTATGAGTTTTTTCTGATAGTCTTTCATTATTACTTATATTATACGATGGAATTGTCCGCTCCTAAGAATGTCAAGATAAAATAAAGCGGGACAATCATTGATGATAATTGGATGATCAGGACAAACGGAAGAAATCAGAACATTTATCATTATGTTCAAGGAGAATAACAGTGAAAAAAAGAAAAAAGCTCGTCATGTATCTTGCAGCTCTTTTGATGGCAGGTTCTCTAGCAGGATGCGCTAGCTGGATTGATCGTGGAGAATCTATGACAGCCGTTGGTTCAACTGCTCTTCAGCCTCTTGTCGAAGCGGCAGCAGATGAATTTGGTTCTAGAAACATCGGAAAAACAGTCAATGTTCAAGGTGGTGGATCGGGTACAGGACTATCCCAAGTCCAGTCTGGAGCAGTTGACATCGGGAACTCTGACGTCTTTGCAGAGGAAAAAGAAGGAATCGATGCTTCAGCCCTAGTAGACCACAAGGTTGCGGTGGCTGGTCTTGCAGTGATTGTAAACAAGGAAGTGGATGTTGAAAATCTCACAACCGAGCAACTTCGCAAAATCTTTACAGGTGAAGTGACCAACTGGAAAGAAGTTGGGGGCAAAGACCTGGCAATTTCAATCATCAACCGAGCAGCAAGTTCTGGTTCACGAGCGACGTTTGATACGGTGGTTATGAATGGCCAAGCGGCAGTGCAGAGCCAAGAACAGGATTCTAACGGGATGGTCAAGTCGATTGTATCCCAAACGCCTGGAGCCATTTCTTATCTAGCTTTTGCCTATGTAGATGATTCCGTGAAAAGCATGAAACTGAATGGGTATGAACCTACGTCTGAAAATGTAACGACCAACAACTGGCCTTTGTGGTCTTATGAACATATGTACACACTTGGTCAGCCAAATGAGTTAGCTGCTGAATTCCTGAATTTCGTCCTCTCAGATGAAGCCCAAAATGGAATTGTTAAGGGCATGGGCTATATCTCCATCAATGATATGAAAGTCCAAAAGGATGCTTCAGGTACCGTTACAGCAATAGAAGGAGGTCAATAATGAATCAAGAAGAATTATCTAAAAAATTACTCTCTCCTTCAAAGAACTCTCGGCTTGAGAAGTTTGGTAAAGGTTTGACCTTCACCTGCCTTTCTTTGATTGTCATCATTGTGGCCATGATTTTGATTTTTGTAGCCCAAAAAGGCTTATCGACTTTCTTTGTCAATGGGGTCAACATCTTTGATTTCCTCTTTGGACAAACTTGGAATCCTTCAGGGAAACAATTTGGTGCCCTTCCAATGATTTTGGGTTCCTTTATTGTGACGATTTTATCAGCCCTCATCGCAACACCCTTCGCTATCGGAGCTGCAGTCTTTATGACAGAAGTATCACCAAAGGGTGCAAAGATTTTGCAACCTGCCATTGAACTTCTCGTCGGTATTCCTTCAGTCGTCTATGGATTTATCGGTTTGCAAGTTGTGGTGCCTTTTGTTCGTAGCGTCTTTGGTGGAACTGGTTTTGGGATCTTGTCAGGGATTTTTGTTCTCTTTGTCATGATCCTACCAACTGTAACCTTTATGACAACAGACAGCTTGCGTGCTGTTCCTCGTCATTATCGTGAAGCTAGTTTGGCTATGGGAGCCACTCGTTGGCAAACCATCTGGCGTGTGACCTTGAAAGCAGCACGTTCAGGTATTTTCACTGCAGTGGTCTTTGGGATGGCACGTGCCTTCGGTGAAGCCCTTGCTATTCAGATGGTTGTCGGAAACTCAGCAGTTATCCCAACCTCGCTAACAACACCAGCTGCGACATTGACATCTGTATTGACTATGGGTATCGGAAATACCGTCATGGGAACGGTTGATAATAACGTTCTCTGGTCACTGGCCTTAGTCTTACTCTTGATGAGTTTGGCCTTTAACAGTGTGATTAAATTGATTACGAAAGAAAGAGGAAAGAAAAACTATGCACGCTAAGAAATTAGATAAACTTGCAACAGCTGTCCTCTATACCATCGCGGGTATCATCGTGGCCATCTTGGCATCTTTGATTCTCTATATCTTGGTGAGAGGGTTACCGCATATCTCTTGGTCCTTCTTGACTGGGAAATCTTCCTCTTATCAAGCAGGTGGAGGTATCGGGATTCAGCTTTATAATTCCTTCTTCCTTTTGGTTATTACCCTGATTATCTCTGTGCCTTTGTCTATGGGAGCTGGTGTTTTCCTCGCTGAGTATGCCAAAAAAGGACCTGTGACCAATTTTATTCGTACCTGTATTGAGATTTTGTCTTCTCTACCATCAGTCGTTGTGGGTCTCTTTGGTTACTTGATCTTTGTCGTCCAGTTTGAGTATGGATTTTCAATCATTTCAGGTGCCTTGGCCTTGACGGTCTTTAACCTCCCTCAGATGACTCGAAATGTTGAGGACAGTTTAAAACACGTTCACCATACACAACGTGAGGCTGGTCTGGCCCTTGGAATTTCTCGTTGGGAGACTGTGGTCCATGTCGTCATTCCAGAGGCCCTTCCAGGTATCGTAACGGGTGTTGTCTTGGCATCTGGCCGTATCTTTGGTGAGGCCGCCGCTCTTATCTATACGGCAGGACAATCCGCTCCAGCCCTTGACTGGTCTAACTGGAATATCCTCAGTGTTACCAGCCCTATCTCAATCTTCCGTCAAGCAGAAACCTTGGCTGTCCACATCTGGAAAGTCAATAGCGAAGGAACTATTCCAGATGCTACCATCGTATCAGCTGGTTCTGCCGCCGTGCTCCTCATCTTTATCTTGATTTTTAACTTTGGAGCACGCAAACTCGGAAGCTATTTACACAAGAAATTAACCGCTGCCTAAAGGAGAAGCCATGTCAAAATATAACTGGGATGAAAAGCATATTATCACCTTCCCTGAAGAAAAAGTGGCCCTCTCTACTAAGGATTTACATGTTTACTATGGTAAAAATGAATCCATCAAGGGCATCGATATGCAATTTGAAAAAAATAAAATTACAGCCTTGATTGGCCCTTCTGGATCAGGGAAATCTACCTATCTTCGCAGTCTCAATCGGATGAATGATACCATTGATATTGCCAAGGTCACAGGTCAAATCCTCTACCGAGGGATTGACGTCAACCGTCCAGAAATCAATGTCTATGAGATGCGCAAGCATATCGGAATGGTCTTCCAACGTCCAAATCCATTTGCCAAGTCTATTTACCGCAACATCACTTTTGCTCATGAACGTGCAGGTGTTAAGGACAAGAAAGTACTTGATGAAATTGTAGAAACCTCTCTAAGACAGGCTGCCCTTTGGGATCAGGTCAAAGACGACCTCCACAAATCAGCCTTGATGCTTTCTGGTGGTCAGCAACAACGTCTCTGTATCGCTCGCGCCATCTCTGTCAAGCCAGATATCCTCTTGATGGATGAACCGGCGTCAGCCTTGGATCCGATTGCGACAGCCCAGCTGGAAGAAACCATGCTGGAATTGAAGAAGGACTTTACCATCATCATCGTTACCCACAGTATGCAACAGGCTGCGCGTGCAAGTGACTACACAGGATTTTTCTACCTGGGTGATTTGATTGAGTACGATAAGACATCCAATATTTTCCAAAATGCCAAGCTACAGTCTACCAATGACTATGTAACGGGACACTTTGGTTAGAAAGGAAGCAGTATGACAGAACCGATTTTGCAGGTTAAAGACCTGTCCGTTTATTACAATAAAAAGAAGGCTTTGAATAGTGTTTCCCTTTCTTTCCAACCCAAGGAAATAACGGCCTTGATTGGTCCTTCTGGATCAGGAAAGTCTACCCTGCTCAAAGCTATCAACCGCATGGGCGATCTAAATCCTGAGGTGACAACAACGGGATCAGTAGTCTATAATGGTCACAATATATACAGTCCCCGCACCGATACGGTTGAATTGCGTAAGGAAATTGGTATGGTCTTTCAACAGCCCAATCCCTTCCCTATGTCTATCTACGAAAATGTTGTCTATGGGCTACGTATCAATGGGGTTAAGGACAAGCAAGTTCTGGATGAAGCGGTTGAAAAGGCCTTGCAACGTGCGTCTATCTGGGATGAAGTAAAGGATCGTTTGCATGATTCGGCCATTGGTCTCTCTGGTGGACAACAACAACGTGTCTGTGTTGCTCGTGTTTTGGCAACCAGTCCGAAAATCATCCTCTTGGACGAACCAACTTCAGCTTTGGATCCTATTTCTGCAGGTAAGATTGAGGAAACCTTGTATGGTCTGAAAGATAAATACACCATGCTCTTGGTAACGCGTTCGATGCAACAAGCCTCTCGTATCTCTGATAAAACAGGATTTTTCCTAGATGGGGATTTGATTGAGTTTAATGATACGAAGAAGATGTTCCTTTCCCCTCAACACAAGGAAACAGAAGATTATATTACAGGAAAATTTGGATAAGGAGTTGAAAGATGTTACGATCTCAATTTGAAGAAGATTTGGAGAAATTGCATAACCAGTTCTATGCCATGGGACAAGAAGTGCTCTCGCAGATCAATCGTACAGTGCGTGCCTTTGTTACGCATGACCGTGATTTGGCAAAAGAAGTCATCGAAGACGATGCAGAAGTAAATGAATATGAAGTGAAGTTGGAAAAGAAATCATTTGAAATGATTGCTCTCCAACAACCTGTTTCGCAAGACCTTCGTACCGTCTTGACCGTTCTAAAGGCAGTTTCAGACGTGGAACGCATGGGAGATCATGCAGTGTCCATCGCTGAGGCGACCATTCGTATGAAGGGGGAGCAACGTATCCCTTCTGTTGAAGAAGAAATCAAAAAGATGGGACGCGACGTGAAAAACTTCGTCGAAGCAGCTCTAGATCTCTATCTCAACGGTTCTGTGGATCAAGCCTACGAGGTAGCGGCTATGGATGAAAAAATCAACCATTACTTTGATAGCATCCGAGATTTGGCAACAGAAGAAATTAGGAAAAATCCTGAAGCTATCGTTACAGGCCGTGATTACTTCCAAGTCATTTCCTTCTTGGAGCGAATCGGAGACTACGCAAAAAATATCTGTGAATGGGTTGTTTACTTTGAAACAGGTAAAATCGTCGAACTCTAAGAAATGGATTAAATATGCACTAAAAAGGCTAATCAACTCAGATTAGTCTTTATTTTTGAATAAAAAGGAATTTTTTTGAAATGAAAATTCTGAAAATGTTGACAAGTATTTTCAAATGGGTTATAATTATTCAGAAATAACAGAAAGGTCGTTTATTTATGAAATTTAAGAAATGGATATTAGTTGTGTGTAGCATGCTAGCCAGCATGATTTTAGTAGCTTGTCAATCCAGTACGGATAGTTCCCAGTCTGCTGTGGACGCTATTAAACAAAAAGGAAAGCTAGTCGTTGCGACCAGCCCAGACTATGCACCGTTTGAATTCCAAGCCTTGGTAGATGGTAAAAACCAAGTGGTTGGTGCAGATATTGATATGGCTCAAGCAATTGCAGACGAGCTTGGGGTTAAACTTGAAATCTCTAGCATGAGTTTTGACAATGTCTTGACCAGTCTTCAAACTGGAAAGGCTGACTTAGCCATTGCAGGTATTAGTGCTACAGATGAGAGAAAGGAAGTATTTGACTTTTCAATCCCTTACTATGAAAACAAAATGAGCTTCTTGGTTAGAAAAGCCGATTTAGACAAGTACAAGGATCTTTCAAGCCTTGCAAGTGCCAATATCGCAGCTCAAAAGGGAACCGTTCCAGAAACCATGGTCAAGGAACAATTGCCAAATGCCCAGTTGACATCCTTGACCAATATGGGGGAAGCAGTCAATGAATTGCAGGCTGGAAAAGTGGATGCTGTTCATATGGATGAACCAGTTGCTCTTAGCTACGCAGGTAAAAACTCAGACCTTGTCGTTGCATCTGTTAACTTGACGATGAAAGATGGCGAAGCCAATGCCGTTGCTATCAAGAAGAATCAATCAGACTTGAAAGCAGTAGTCGATAAGGTTATCCAAAAACTGAAAGATGACGGAACCTATCAAACTTATCTTGAAAAGGCAGCGAAACTAACAGAAGTTGAACAATAAGAAAAAGCAGAGTTGGAGTTTAATCCAATTCTGCTTTTATGTATTCTAATAGCTCTTCTAGATTTTCAAGAGTGACTTTGGCAAACTGATAAGGACAGGTTTCCAAATAAGCCTCTTCAAAGAAGTCTAGTTTGAGTGAGCTATGCTTTAAACTGGCAATTTTAGGATAGGTTCTCAAATCAATGAGAAGGCCATCATGTAGAGGATAGTAGGGCAAGGGACAGATATTTTTTTCAAGTACTTCCTTTATCCGAGTCTGATAGTTCTCTTGAAGGGTCAGTCGAGTCAGTCGATTTTTTTCAAATAACTGACTATCGATGTAAAGAGAGAGAGCCTTTTGCATGATGAGATTGCTGTCATAGTCCAGGATATTTTTGTAGGAAACAAAGGCCTCTTTTAGAGCATTTGGAAGAATGAGAGCGGTAATACGAAGGGCTGGAAAGAGACTGGTTGAGAAGGATTTGATATAAATGACCCGATCCTCAGTATCCAGATAGTGGAAGGTTTGTCCCTTTTTAGAGTCTAAGTCACCTAGATAATCATCCTCGACGATATATACACCATACTGGTTTGCTAGATCCAGAATAGCCCTTTTTTCCTGATCAGAGTAGGAATGACCTAGAGGATAGTGGAAACGAGGAATGGTATAGAAGAACTTGATTTTTCCAGATTTGAACTGTTCTTCTAGTTCGTCAAGGTCAATCCCATCGATTCGGCGTTCAATGGTCCTGTAGGCCAATCCCTGAGCGACCAATAGGCGGTTCATTCGGTGGTAAGTAGGCTGTTCGACCAAAATCTTCTCTCCCTCGCTAGGAAAGTTGATCTGAGAAAGGATAAAGAGAGCTTGCTGGGTACCAGATGTTAGAACCAGTTGGTCGGGTTTGCAGTAGAGGGCTTGGTCGAAAAGAAGTTGATGGACAGATTGTCTCAGTTCCTCAAGTCCTTCTTGGTTGTCATAGTAGTTGAAGAGGTAGTTTTCTCTTCCAATTAGGGTTTCATTGACGCAGAGTCGGAAGTCGTCATAGGCACTGGCATGTTCATCAGTGACTTCGATTTCCAAGTCCTGATGCTGTCCTTGTTCTAGAACATAGTAGCCACTTTGGGGTTTGGCATAGAGGTATTGTTCATGGCGCAATTCCAGTAGGGCTCGTTGGATAGTGTCCTTGCTACAGTGGAAGTCTTGGCTCAGTTGACGGATGGAGGGAAGCCGGCTACCTGTTGGGAATTTTCCTAATTCGATGCCGTTTTTTAGAAAGGAAACGACTGCTTGGTATTTACTTTCTTTCTTCATTCCAGACCTCCCTTGATTTTGTTACATTGTACCTTTTTTTTGCCTCCTTTGCAATGGGAAAAGCATTCCCCCTTTCACAACTAGGAGCAAATGTGGTATACTTAGAAAGTATGATGATTCATTGAATAAAAGATAAGAAAGAGAATGAATAGAAAAGTGCAGGAACCGGTAAAATTATTTCAATACAATACTTTAGGTGCCCTAATGGCAGGTCTCTATGGTGGAACCATGACAGTAGGAGAATTGCTGGAGCATGGCGACCTTGGTTTGGGAACCTTGGATTCGATTGATGGGGAGTTGATTGTTCTTGATGGCAAGGCTTATCAAGCCAAAGGGTCAGGGGAACAACCTGAAATTGTAGAAGTCGCACCTGATGCCCTTATTCCTTATGCGGCAGTGGTTCCCCATCAGGCAGAAGTGATTTTCCGCCAGCGCTTTGAGATGACAGATAAGGAATTGGAAAAACGAATTGAGTCCTACTATGATGGGGAAAATCTTTTTCGTTCCATCAAGATTCATGGGGAATTCGCCCACATGCATGTACGGATGATTCCCAAGTCAACAACAGACACCAAGTTTGCTGATGTCGCGACTCATCAACCTGAATATAGCCGTGAAAATGTATCGGGAACCATTGTTGGATTTTGGACACCGGAGATTTTCCATGGAGTGAGTGTTGCGGGCTACCATTTGCATTTTATCTCAGATGATTTGACCTTTGGTGGGCATGTGATGGACTTTGTTATCAAAGAAGGAATGATTGAGGTTGGGGCAGTCGACCAGTTGGACCAACGTTTTCCAGTCCAAGATCGCCAGTATTTATTTGCCAAATTTAACGTTGACGAGATGAAGAAAGATATTGATAAGTCAGAATAGGAGAAAAAAATGACAGTACATATTATCCTTACCATGGTTGCTTTGGTTCTCATTCTAGTAGGTGGGACTTGGTATGCCAAAAAACGGTTTAAAATCTCTCTTGCAGTGATGGGCTTGGGGGCAATCGCATTTTTTGTTTCTTCTCAAGTGTTAGAGAAGATAGTTCACCTTCTGGTACTTCATCCGCAAAAAGATGGAACCATTTTACTCGCGCAGGAGCATCCTTTCTTATACGTCCTTTATGGGATCGCCATGGCTGCCCTCTTTGAGGAAACTGCTCGCCTTGTCTTTTTTAAATGGTTGGAGAAAAAGAGAAGTCTAGAAGAGAAAGACGCTTTGGCTTATGGCTTGGGACATGGAGGTTTGGAGTTGCTCTATCTTGGGATGGGAAGCTTAATCGGTTTGTTGATCCTCTTTTCGCTCACCCAGTCTTCAAATTCTGATGTGGCTAATCTCCTTCCAAAGACGACACTCGAAATGGTTCAGTCTCTTTCTGTATGGCAGGTTTATTTACTAGGAGTTGAGCGTGTTTTGGCTCTAGTTCTCCAAATCGGTCTTTCCATCTGGGTTTACCAAAGTGTTAGCCAAAAGAAATGGATCTATCTCTTTGCTGCTTATGGATTGCATGCCTTGTTTGACTTGCCTCCAGCCTTATCTCAAGTGGGATGGATTGCAAATCCGCTTCTAGTTGAGTTTGTTCTTCTCGTAGAACTTTTAGTCTTTATCTGGCTGACAAAATTTACATTTTGGAAAAAATCATAAAAAGAGGGGTGACCTCTTTTTTTATGTAATGATAAAACAAGCTCTTTTTATGGTCGTCAAATGTCTCTAAAAATGGTATAATGGAATGAATTTTGAAAAAGGAAGAGTGACATGTCAGTAAAAGAAAAAATGCTTGAAATCCTAGAAGGAATCGATATTCGTTTTAAGGAACCCTTGAAGACCTATACCTATACAAAGGTAGGAGGTCGAGCAGATTATCTAGTTTTGCCACGCAATCGCTATGAGATGGCCCGTGTCGTTCAATTTGCCAATCAAGAGAATATTCCTTGGATGGTGCTTGGGAATGCCAGCAATATCATCGTTCGTGAAGGTGGAATCCGTGGTTTTGTCATCTTGTGCGATAAGCTTAATAACGTTTCGGTTGATGGCTATACCATCGAAGCAGAAGCTGGAGCGAACTTGATTGAAACGACACGTATTGCCCTCCGTCATAGTTTGACTGGTTTTGAGTTTGCTTGTGGGATTCCTGGAAGCATCGGTGGAGCTGTCTTTATGAATGCGGGTGCCTATGGAGGAGAGATTGCTCATATCTTGCAGTCTTGTCAAGTTTTGACCAAGGAAGGGGAAATCGAGACCTTGTCAGTCAAGGACTTGGCTTTTGGTTACCGTCATTCAGCTATTCAGGATTCTGGGGCTGTTGTTTTGTCAGCTAAATTTGCCCTAGCTCCAGGCAATCATCAGGTTATCAAGCAAGAAATGGACCGCTTGACGCACCTACGTGAACTCAAACAACCATTAGAATACCCATCTTGTGGTTCAGTCTTTAAGCGTCCAGTTGGGCATTTTGCAGGTCAGTTGATCTCAGAGGCTGGTCTCAAGGGCTATCGTATTGGTGGTGTGGAAGTATCTGAAAAGCATGCCGGTTTCATGATCAATGTTGCTGACGGAACGGCCAAAGACTATGAAGACTTGATCCAATCTGTTATCGAAAAAGTCAAAGAACACTCAGGTGTCACTCTTGAAAGAGAAGTCCGAATCTTGGGTGAGAAGGAATAAGGTTGGGGTAGAAAAGTTGCTGCTATAACCATTGTAAAGGGGGTGAAAGCCTATCGTTAATGAAGATGTATGTAGGCAGTTTAATCTCCTACACGAGGTGGTAGCGGCCTGACAGAGCCCAGATCTGTTAATTTATGAAAAAGAAGGAATTTATGACAATTGAAAAAACCAATTATTGAATTCAAAAACGTCTCTAAAGTTTTTGAAGACAGCAACACCAAGGTTCTCAAAGACATTAACTTTGAGTTGGAAGAAGGGAAATTTTACACTCTTTTGGGTGCATCTGGTTCAGGAAAATCAACCATTCTAAATATCATTGCAGGTTTACTGGATGCGACGACAGGGGATATTTTACTGGATGGGGTGCGGATCAATGACATCCCAACTAATAAACGAGATGTCCATACCGTCTTCCAATCCTATGCCTTGTTTCCACATATGAATGTGTTTGAAAATGTTGCCTTTCCACTCCGTTTGCGTAAAATCGACAAGAAAGAAATCGAACAACGCGTAGCGGAAGTTCTCAAGATGGTTCAGTTGGAAGGTTACGAGAAGCGTTCCATTCGTAAACTCTCTGGAGGACAACGTCAGCGTGTGGCCATTGCCCGTGCCATCATTAACCAACCCCGTGTGGTCTTGCTGGACGAACCTTTGTCAGCGCTGGACTTGAAATTGCGAACAGACATGCAGTACGAACTGCGTGAATTGCAACAACGATTGGGGATTACCTTTGTCTTTGTCACTCACGATCAGGAAGAAGCTCTCGCCATGAGTGACTGGATTTTCGTTATGAATGATGGCGAGATTGTCCAGTCTGGAACACCAGTGGACATCTATGATGAGCCAATCAACCATTTTGTTGCTACCTTTATCGGAGAGTCCAATATCTTGCCAGGAACTATGATTGAGGACTATTTAGTTGAGTTTAACGGTAAACGTTTTGAAGCGGTTGATGGAGGGATGAAGCCTAATGAGCCTGTTGAGGTCGTTATTCGTCCAGAGGACTTGCGCATCACTCTTCCTGAAGAAGGCAAGCTCCAAGTCAAGGTTGATACCCAGCTCTTCCGTGGGGTTCACTACGAGATTATTGCCTATGACGAACTCGGAAACGAATGGATGATCCACTCGACCCGTAAGGCCATTGTGGGTGAGGAAATCGGTCTGGACTTTGAACCAGAAGACATCCACATCATGCGTCTCAACGAAACCGAAGAAGAGTTCGATGCTCGTATCGAGGAGTACGTAGAAATCGAAGAGCAAGAAGCAGGTCTGATTAACGCGATCGAGGAGGAAAGAGATGAAGAAAACAACCTCTAAACTCTTTGTAGTGCCCTACATGCTTTGGATTGCTCTCTTTGTTCTCGCACCCTTGGTCTTGATTTTTGGTCAATCCTTTTTCAACATTGAAGGCCAGTTTAGTTTAGAAAACTATAAATCCTACTTTGCGTCACAAAACTTGACCTATCTTAAAATGAGCTTCAACTCTGTGCTTTATGCAGGAATTGTGACCTTGGTAACACTGCTCATCAGCTATCCAACAGCCCTCTTTTTGACTCGCCTCAAGCACCGTCAACTCTGGCTCATGCTGATTATTCTGCCAACTTGGATCAATTTGCTCCTCAAGGCCTATGCCTTTATCGGGATTTTTGGTCAAAATGGCTCTATTAACCAATTTTTGGAATTTATCGGAATCGGTTCGCAGCAGTTGCTCTTTACTGATTTCTCCTTTATCTTTGTCGCAAGCTACATCGAGCTTCCATTTATGATTTTGCCGATTTTCAATGTTTTGGACGATATGGACAACAATCTTATCAATGCCAGCTACGACCTCGGTGCGACCAAGTGGGAGACCTTCCGCCATGTCATCTTCCCCCTTTCTATGAACGGGGTAAGAAGTGGGGTTCAGTCTGTCTTTATCCCTAGCTTGAGTCTTTTCATGTTGACACGTTTGATCGGTGGGAACCGCGTTATTACCTTGGGAACGGCTATCGAGCAGAACTTCCTGACCAATGACAACTACGGTATGGGTTCAACCATCGGTGTGGTTCTCATCCTGACCATGTTCATCACCATGTGGGTGACTAAGGAAAGGAGAGAACGATGAAAAAATTTGCTAATCTCTACCTAGCCTTTGTCTTTATCATCCTTTATTTGCCAATTTTTTACTTGATTGGCTATGCCTTTAATGCTGGCGATGATATGAACAGCTTTACTGGTTTTAGCTTGAGCCATTTTAAAACCATGTTTGGTGATGGCCGTCTCATGTTGATCCTCACCCAAACCTTTTTCTTGGCCTTTTTATCAGCCTTGATTGCGACCATTATCGGGACTTTTGGTGCTATCTATATCTACCAGTCTCGTAAGAAATACCAAGAAGCCTTTTTATCACTCAATAATATCCTCATGGTTGCGCCTGACGTTATGATTGGTGCTAGCTTCTTGATTCTCTTTACACAGCTTAAGTTTTCACTTGGATTTTTGACGGTTCTATCTAGTCACGTGGCCTTTTCCATCCCTATCGTGGTCTTGATGGTCTTGCCTCGCCTCAAGGAGATGAATGATGACATGATTCATGCGGCTTATGACCTTGGTGCCAGCCAGTTTCAGATGTTCAAGGAAATCATGCTTCCTTATCTGACACCTTCTATCATTGCAGGTTACTTCATGGCCTTCACCTATTCGCTAGATGACTTTGCTGTGACCTTCTTTGTAACAGGAAATGGCTTTTCAACCCTCTCAGTTGAGATTTACTCTCGTGCTCGTAAGGGGATTTCCCTAGAAATCAATGCCCTGTCTGCCCTTGTCTTTCTCTTTAGTATTATCCTAGTTGTAGGCTATTACTTTATCTCACGTGAGAAGGAGGAGCAAGCATGAAAAAACTCTATTCATTTTTAGCAGGAATTGCAGCAATTATCCTTGTCTTGTGGGGGATTGCGACTCATTTAGACAGTAAAATCAATAGCCGAGATAGTGAGAAATTGGTTATCTACAACTGGGGGGACTACATTGATCCCGAACTATTGGAGAAATTCACAGAAGAAACAGGGATCCAAGTCCAGTACGAGACCTTTGATTCCAACGAAGCCATGTATACCAAGATCAAGCAAGGCGGAACAACTTACGATATTGCCATCCCAAGTGAGTACATGATCAACAAGATGAAGGATGAAGATCTCTTGGTACCTCTTGATTATTCAAAAATTGAGGGAATCGAGAATATCGGACCAGAGTTCCTCAACCAGTCCTTTGACCCAAATAACCAGTACTCTATCCCTTACTTCTGGGGAACACTGGGAATTGTCTACAATGAAAACATGGTAGAGGAGGCTCCTGAACATTGGGATGACCTCTGGAAACCAGAGTATAAGAACTCTATCATGCTCTTTGATGGGGCGCGTGAGGTGTTGGGACTCGGGCTTAACTCGCTCGGTTACAGCCTAAACTCAAAGGATCCTCAACAGTTGGAAGAAACGGTAGACAAGCTCTACAAACTGACTCCAAATATTAAGGCCATTGTGGCGGATGAGATGAAGGGTTACATGATCCAAAACAATGCTGCTATTGGTGTGACCTTCTCAGGAGAAGCCAGTCAGATGTTAGAGAAAAATCCTAATCTCAAGTATGTCGTTCCGACTGAGGCCAGCAATCTCTGGTTTGATAACATGGTCATTCCAAAAACCGTGAAAAACCAAGAGGCAGCCTATGCTTTTATCAACTTTATGTTGAAACCTGAAAATGCTCTGAAAAATGCCGAGTATGTAGGCTACTCAACACCGAACCTACCAGCAAAGGAAATGCTCCCAGAGGAGACCAAAGAAGACAAGGCCTTCTATCCAGACGCTGATACCATGAAACACTTAGAAGTTTATGAGAAATTTGACCATAAATGGACAGGCAAATATAGCGACCTTTTCCTACAGTTTAAAATGTATAGGAAGTAAAAAGATAGAATAAAGCAAAAACAGTAGAATGGGTTAAAATCCGATTCTATTGTTTTTTTACTTTTATAGTCAGCTTCAGCTGACAGGAATGGCTCCTTATCTGTATGGGGGTGATATTGCAGATCTCCAAGGGGTAGATACCCGTCACCATATGCCTTAGGCTGCGGGGTATGCTTAAGGCTATTATCTGATACAAGCATATTTGAAACAGACTGGCAAGGCCATCATAGAAGCGACAGTGACACCGACAGCAGAAATTCTAGAGACGACGAAAGACTTTTGGCAATGACACTTTTGCTTGAAAATCTACCAGAACCTGATATAATGTAAGTAATTTTTGGAGGTGACTATATGCACTATAAAAGAGTTGAATTGAAATTTACAGTCAAGGTATCCATGAGCGCAAGATTTTTCAAGGTGTCAAGATTTTCAATCGCAGCAAGCTGTCTAAATATCAGAAAAGCATTCTAACACAGAAGATTTACCTGACACCGAAGCAAAACATCGTTTACTATCAGCGAACAGATGTCAATTATGACCAGAACTGGCATCATAATAAGGACTATTACGAACTAGCTTATGACCAGTTGGACAGAGAAACTGTCTTTAAGGTTTGTCAAGATTTTGACGAACTAAGTCCTTTTCTGGAGAATGAGCTGCTGGAGAAGCTAAAAGAAAAACAGTTAGCAGGCAAGTTTTTTGAAAAATTAGATATATAAAAATCCGGCTGCTTTCATAAGCAGTCGGATTTCTTTGAACTCGAGTTTAATTGTGCTTAAACAATACCTTGGGCAATCATAGCGTTTGCTACGTTTTCGAAGGCAGCGATATTTGCTCCTGCAAGGTAGTCAGTACCAAGACCGTATGTTTCAGCAGTTGTTTTAGCTGTATTGAAGATGTTTGTCATGATGTCTTTGAGGCGTCCATCAACTTCTTCACGAGTCCATGAAAGGCGAAGGCTGTTTTGGCTCATTTCAAGCGCTGATACAGCTACACCACCAGCGTTAGCAGCTTTGGCAGGTCCGTAAAGGATTCCGTTTTCTTTGTAGACTTTAATCGCATCAAGGTCACTAGGCATGTTAGCACCTTCAGATACACAGATAACGCCTTGAGCAACCAAACGTTTAGCTGCTTCACCGTTGATTTCGTTTTGAGTCGCACATGGAAGAGCGATGTCGTAGTTACCAGCGTAAGTCCATACAGAACCTTCATGGTAAGTAGCAGTTGCTTTCTCAGCTGCATACTCAGTCAAACGAGCACGGCGTTTTTCTTTAACATCAACCAAAAGATCGAAGTCAATACCATTTTCATCGATGACATAACCGTTTGAGTCAGATACAGAGATAACAGTCGCACCAAGTTCAGTCGCTTTTTGAAGAGCATATTGAGCTACGTTACCAGAACCTGAAATTACCACTTTCTTACCAGCAAAACTGTTACCATTAGCTTTGAGCATTTCTTCAGTGTAGTAAACCAAACCATAACCAGTTGCTTCTGGACGAATCAAGCTACCACCAAATCCAAGAGGTTTACCAGTCAAGACACCCGCATCAAATTGGTTAAGACGTTTGTATTGTCCATAGAGGTAACCAATCTCACGTCCACCAACTCCGATATCACCAGCAGGTACGTCAAGAGATGGTCCGATGTATTTTTGCAATTCAGTCATAAAGCTTTGGCAGAAGCGCATCACTTCAGCATCAGTCTTCCCTTTAGGATCGAAGTCTGATCCACCTTTACCTCCACCGATTGGCAGTCCGGTCAAGACGTTTTTAAAGATTTGTTCAAATCCGAGGAATTTCAAGATCCCTTGGTTTACAGTTGGGTGGAAACGAAGTCCGCCTTTATATGGTCCAACAGCTGAGTTAAATTGAACACGGTAACCACGGTTCACTTGGACTTTTCCATCACGGTCAACCCAAGGAACACGGAAAGAAATCACGCGCTCAGGCTCAGTGATACGTGCCAAGATGTTTTCTTCGATATACTCAGGGTGTTTTTCAAATACAGGTTCCAAAGTGCTGAAGAATTCTTCAACCGCCTGGAGAAATTCAGCCTCATGCCCGTTACGAGCTGTTACAGTTTCAAACACGCTTTGGATATATTCTTTAGCAGATGTCATATCGTTCTCCTTTTGTTGTCATATTTTATTACATGAGCCATTATAGCAGAATTTTTTTTCACTGTAAAGAAAAAAACGAAAATTTTCTAAAAATTCTTTCAATTTACATTCAGTCAATACTAAGAGCATTATCAAAAAACGAACGTTTTCTCTAGAAATAACTTTCTCAAAGAGAAAATCTTAAAGTATGGTATAATATTAGAAATAAAAGGAATCTGGAGGATCAGAATCATGGTATCAACGAAAACACAAATAGCTGGCTTTGAGTTTGACAATTGCTTGATGAATGCAGCGGGTGTGGCTTGTATGACGATAGAGGAACTAGAAGGGGTCAAAAACTCAGCAGCAGGTACTTTTGTTACGAAGACTGCGACCTTGGACTTTCGTCAGGGAAATCCTGAACCACGTTACCAGGATGTTCCACTTGGTTCTATCAACTCCATGGGCTTGCCAAATAATGGCTTAGACTACTATCTGGACTATCTTTTGGACTTGCAGGAAAAAGAGCCAAACCGTACTTTCTTCCTATCTTTAGTTGGCATGTCTCCAGAAGAAACACATGCCATCTTGAAAAAAGTTCAAGAGAGTGAGTTTAAAGGACTGACAGAGCTTAATCTCTCTTGTCCAAATGTTCCAGGAAAACCTCAGATTGCCTATGATTTTGAAACAACAGACCGTATCTTGTCAGAGGTATTTGCCTACTTTACCAAACCTCTTGGAATCAAGTTGCCACCTTATTTTGATATTGTTCACTTTGATCAAGCGGCAGCTATTTTTAACAAATATCCGCTCAAGTTTGTTAACTGTGTTAACTCTATCGGAAACGGCCTTTATATAGAAGACGAGTCTGTCGTTATTCGTCCTAAAAATGGTTTTGGTGGCATTGGTGGAGAGTATATCAAACCGACTGCTCTTGCTAATGTGCACGCCTTTTACCAACGTCTCAATCCTCAAATCCAAATCATCGGAACAGGTGGCGTTCTGAACGGACGTGATGCCTTTGAACATATCCTCTGTGGTGCCAGCATGGTGCAAGTAGGGACTACCCTTCACAAAGAAGGTGTCGGTGCTTTTGAACGCATTACCAATGAACTAAAAGAAATCATGGCAGAAAAAGGTTATGAGAACCTAGAAGATTTCCGTGGGAAATTGCGCTATATTGATTAAGTTTAATAAAAAATCAGAAGAAAGGAGAGAAGATGCTAGCCATAGAAGAGAGTCAAAAGGTATCTCTATCAAATTTATCTAGCTTGAATCTATTTACAGGGACAGATCAGGGTCAGTTTGAAGTTATGAAGAGTCAAGTGTTGAAGCAGATTGGTTATGATCCAGCTGATCTCAATTTTGCTTACTTTGATATGAAAGAAGTAGCCTATAAAGACTTAGAGTTGGAGTTGGTCAGTCTCCCTTTCTTTGCGGATGAAAAAATCGTGATATTAGACCATTTTGTCGATATCACAACTGCCAAGAAACGTTTTTTAACAGATGATGAGCTCAAGTCATTTGAGGCATACCTTGATAACCCTTCGCCAACAACCAAGTTATTGATATTTGCAGAAGGAAAGCTAGATAGTAAAAGACGGCTGGTCAAATTGCTCAAACGAGATGCGACTGTCTTTGATGCTATTGAACCCAAGGAACAAGAACTCCGCCAGTATTTCCAAAAATGGAGTCAGACAAAAGGTCTGCAGTTTGTGGGGCAATCCTTTGAAAATCTACTTCTCAAATCTGGTTTTCAATTTAGTGAAATCCAGAAAAATCTCCTTTTTTTACAGTCTTATAAGTCAGATGGCATGATAGAGGAGAAGGATATTGTCGAAGCTATTCCAAAGACTTTGCAGGACAATATTTTTGATTTGACTCAGCTTATCTTGGGCAAAAAGATCGACCAGGCCCGTGACTTGGTTAGAGATTTGACCTTGCAAGGGGAGGATGAGATCAAGCTCATAGCTGTCATGTTAGGACAGTTTCGAACCTTTACCCAAGTGAAGATTTTATCAGAGACTGGTCAGACGGAATCGCAGATTGCAACCAGTCTGGGAACTTATTTGGGGCGAAACCCTAATCCTTATCAAATCAAGTTTGCATTGAGAGATTCGAGAGGGATTTCCTTGGCCTTTCTCAAGCGAGCGATTTCTTATTTAATTGAAACGGACTACCAGATTAAGACAGGTGTCTATGAAAAAGGGTACCTGTTTGAAAAGGCACTTTTGCAGATCACGGCAGAGGCAAATTGAGCAAAAAACTTGAAAAAAGAGGATGATTGCGTTATCATTTTCATATAGAAAGAAAAAGAGGTATTACAGATGGCTATTATCTTACCAGACCTTCCATACGCATACGACGCTTTGGAACCATACATCGATGCAGAAACAATGCACTTGCACCATGACAAACACCACCAAACTTATGTAAACAATGCAAATGCAGCTCTTGAAAAACACCCTGAAATTGGTGAAGACCTTGAAGCCTTGCTTGCTGATGTAGAATCTATCCCAGCTGATATCCGTCAAGCACTTATCAACAATGGTGGTGGACACTTGAACCATGCTCTTTTCTGGGAATTGATGACTCCGGAAAAAACAGCTCCTTCAGCAGAACTTGCAGCAGCAATCGATGCAACATTTGGTTCATTTGAAGAATTCCAAGCTGCCTTTACAGCAGCAGCTACAACTCGCTTCGGTTCTGGCTGGGCATGGTTGGTTGTGAATAAAGAAGGGAAGCTTGAAGTAACTTCAACAGCAAACCAAGATACACCAATCTCAGAAGGTAAAAAACCAATCTTGGGCTTGGATGTTTGGGAACATGCTTACTACGTGAAATACCGCAATGTTCGTCCTGACTACATCAAAGCTTTCTTCTCAGTGATTAACTGGAACAAAGTAGACGAGCTTTACGCAGCAGCAAAATAATGAATAGGAAGGGAAGAGTCATTCTTCTCTTTTTTGCTTTATATGGCAGAAGTCTGACAAAATCGTCAGACTTTTCTCATTTTTATGAGAAACGTGCTAACTGCTAGAAATTATGGTAAAATAGAGTGTTAAGTAATCGTGGAAAAGGAAGACTATGCGTAAAGAAATTGCACCTGAATTATACAACTATAACAAGTTTCCTGGCCCAGAATTTCATGTGAATGGGGATAAGGTTGAGACTGAAGGGATTGCTTTTACCTTGGTTGAAAATATCAAGGATGCCTTCGATGTGACAGTCTTTAATCAACGCTTTTCAGAGGTGTTGACCAAGTTTGATTATGTCGTGGGGGACTGGAGCAATGAGCAGCTCCGTCTACGTGGCTTTTACAAAGACGACCGAACAGAGGAAAAAATTGAGAAGATTAGTCGCTTACAGGACTATCTTTTGGAGTACTGTAGTTATGGTTGTGCCTATTTTGTTCTAGAAAATCAAGCACCGAAGCGGGCTTCATTTGACAAGAAAATACGTAAAAAAGAGGAGGAAAACCTTCCTAGAAGAGGCAAGAAACCTTCGCAAAACAAGAGAAAACCAAATGCGGATAAGCGAAATAGACGTCGTCATAAGGATCAAAAGTCTCAGAAAGAGGACAAGGGACAGCGCCATTTTGTCATTCGTCAGAAATAGCTAGAGAATAAGGAGAAGAGATGAAACCGTCTATTTATAGTTTAACACGTCAAACCATGCAAGAATGGGTATTAGAACAAGGGGAAAAGAAATTCCGTGCAGATCAAATCTGGGAATGGCTCTACCGTAAACGTGTCCAGTCATTTGAAGAAATGACCAACCTTTCCAAGGATTTGATTGCTAAGCTCAATGACCAGTTTGTGGTCAATCCTTTGAAACAGCGAATCGTGCAAGAGTCTGCTGACGGTACTGTTAAGTATCTTTTCGAGTTGCCAGATGGCATGTTGATTGAGACAGTACTCATGCGTCAACACTACGGTTTGTCAGTCTGTGTGACCACTCAGGTTGGCTGTAATATTGGTTGTACCTTCTGTGCGTCTGGTTTGATCAAAAAGCAACGTGACCTCAATAACGGGGAAATCGTAGCGCAGATTATGCTGGTTCAGAAATACTTTGACGAGCGTGGTCAGGACGAGCGTGTCAGCCATATCGTTGTCATGGGAATTGGTGAACCGTTTGACAACTACAACAATGTTTTGAATTTCGTTCGTACTATCAATGATGACAAGGGAATGGCTATCGGTGCTCGTCACATCACTGTTTCAACTTCAGGTTTGGCCCATAAAATTCGTGACTTTGCTAATGAAGGCGTACAGGTCAATCTGGCTGTGTCTCTTCACGCACCAAACAATGAATTGCGTTCAAGCATCATGAAGATTAACCGTGCCTTTCCGATTGAAAAGCTCTTTGCAGCTATTGAATACTATATCGAAACAACTAATCGCCGTGTGACCTTTGAATATATCATGCTCAATGAAGTCAATGATGGTGTTGAACAAGCCTTGGAGTTGGCGGAATTGCTCAAAAATATCAAGAAATTGTCATACGTCAATTTGATTCCCTATAACCCAGTTAGTGAACATGACCAATATAGCCGTAGTCCTAAAGAGCGCGTGATGGCCTTCTACGATACCCTCAAGAAAAAAGGGGTCAACTGTGTTGTCCGTCAAGAGCATGGTACAGATATTGATGCAGCTTGTGGACAATTGCGCTCCAATACAATGAAACGTGACCGCCAGAAGGCAGTCGCAGCGGTAAATCCATAAAATGACTAAAAAAAGAGAATTAATCTTAAGATTGGGAGTGGCTATTTACAGCCTTTGCATTATTTGTTTTTGCTTTACTCCCCAACCTCAGCTTCCTACAGGAGTGGAAACTCCAGGTATTCAAACTTTTGGACGCCTGGTTTTTCTTTTAACTCCCTTAAACTCCCTTTGGAATCTAGGTGAAGTGACTAGTTTGGGACAAGTCCTTTGGATCTTTTTGCAGAACATTTTAAATGTCTTCTTGCTCTTCCCACTAGTCTTTCAACTGGTCTATCTCTGTCCAAACTTGCGGCAAACGAAAAAAATCCTCCTTCTCAGTTTTCTACTGAGTCTAGGAATTGAGTGTACGCAACTGGTCTTAGACTTTTTCTTTGATTTTAATCGCGTTTTTGAGATTGATGATTTGTGGACCAATACCTTGGGAGGCTATCTGGCTTGGGTCCTCTATAAAGGACTGCATAAAAACAAGATAAGGAATTAGAATGAGTATTTTAGAAGTTAAAAATTTAAGTCACGGTTTTGGTGACCGTGCAATTTTTGAAGACGTGTCCTTCCGTCTCCTCAAAGGTGAACACATCGGACTAGTCGGTGCCAACGGTGAAGGGAAATCAACCTTCATGAGTATCGTAACTGGTAAAATGCTACCTGATGAAGGGAAGGTAGAGTGGTCTAAGTATGTGACTGCTGGCTACCTGGATCAGCATGCTGTGCTAAAGGAAGGCCAAACCGTGCGAGATGTCTTGCGGACAGCCTTTGATGAGCTATTTAAAGCAGAAGCTCGTATCAATGACCTCTATATGGAAATGGCCGAAGACGGGGCGGATATCGATGCACTGATGGAAGAAGTTGGAGAACTCCAAGACCGTTTGGAGAGTCGAGATTTCTATACTTTGGATGCTAAGATTGATGAAGTAGCGCGTGCTCTCGGTGTCATGGATTATGGTATGGATACGGATGTAACCTTTTTGTCAGGTGGACAAAGAACCAAGGTGCTTTTGGCTAAACTCCTCCTTGAAAAACCAGATATTTTGTTGCTTGACGAGCCAACCAACTACTTGGATGCTGAACACATTGACTGGCTTAAGCGTTATCTCCAAAACTATGAAAATGCTTTTGTCCTTATTTCGCATGATATTCCTTTCCTCAACGACGTAATCAATATCGTCTATCATGTTGAAAATCAACAGTTGACGCGTTACTCTGGTGACTACTACCAGTTCCAAGAAGTCTATGCTATGAAGAAATCTCAGTTGGAAGCGGCCTACGAACGTCAGCAGAAAGAGATTGCGGACCTCAAGGACTTTGTCGCTCGAAACAAAGCTCGTGTCGCAACGCGTAATATGGCCATGTCTCGCCAGAAGAAATTGGATAAGATGGACATTATCGAGCTGCAAAGTGAGAAGCCAAAGCCGTCCTTTGATTTCAAATCAGCTCGTACACCAGGACGCTTTATCTTCCAAGCAAAAGATTTGCAGATTGGTTATGACCGTCCTCTTACTAAGCCTTTAAATCTCACATTTGAACGCAATCAAAAGGTTGCCATTATCGGTGCCAATGGCATCGGGAAAACAACCCTCTTGAAGTCTCTCTTAGGCATTATTCCGCCAATCGCTGGGGAAGTTGAACGCGGTGATTACCTAGAACTTGGTTACTTTGAACAGGAAGTAGAAGGTGGCAATCGTCAAACACCACTAGAGGCCGTCTGGAATGCCTTTCCTGCACTTAACCAAGCAGAAGTCCGTGCAGCCCTTGCTCGTTGTGGCTTGACAACTAAGCACATCGAGAGCCAAATTCAGGTCTTGTCAGGTGGGGAACAAGCTAAGGTGCGTTTCTGTCTCTTGATGAATCGTGAAAATAACGTCTTAGTGCTGGACGAGCCAACCAACCACTTGGATGTAGATGCCAAGGAAGAACTTAAACGTGCTCTCAAAGAATACAAGGGATCTATCCTTATGGTCTGCCACGAACCAGACTTTTATGAAGGTTGGATGGACCAAATTTGGGACTTTAACAAGCTAACTTAAAAATGAGGGAAAAAGAAATACAGTATCGAATGCGGATACTGTATTTTTTAGGTTATTTAGGATTTAAAATCGTAATCCTTCACTACTTCGATACTATCAATGGTGATAGCAGAAGTCGGTTTGTCTTTCTCATCTTTTTCAGCTTTGGCAATCTTGTCAACAACGTCCATGCCATCGATGACTTGACCAAAGACAGGGTGTTTGCCGTCTAGACTCGGATTTCCACCTTCTTTATAGGCTTCGATGATTTTCTTTGGATACTTGCTTGTAGGGAGTTTAGCTGAAATATCTGTTGAGTTTTGGTTGATGAAGAACTGGCTACCGTTGGTGTTTGGTTGACCAGTGTTAGCCATAGCAAGAGCTCCTCGGATATTGTATAGGTAAGGAGAGATTTCATTTTTGAAACCAGTTCCTTTGTCCTTCGTTTTATCCTTATCATGCCAGATAGATTGGCCACCTGTACCATCTCCCTTAGGATCTCCAGTTTGGACCATAAAGCCATCGATGACACGGTGGAAGGTGATGCCGTTATAGTAGCCTTCTTTGGCGTGAGTAAGGAAGTTTTCAACGGCTAGAGGAGCGAGTTTAGGGAAGAGTTTAATACGAATATCACCCTGACTTGTGTGGAGAACCACTTCGGCTTCATCTTCAGCAACTTCCTTAGAAAGTTGAGGGAAGTTGGCATTTTCATTGGTTAAAGCGTCATTCAAATCTTTGGCAGCCTGAGCAGCTGCTTTAGAACTTTCTTCAGCTGAGATACTAGAGTCAACATAGTCATCGCCACGGAGACCACGTTGGATACTAGTACATCCAGCAAGGGCTATAGTTGATAGTAAGAGAAGGGTTGCTAGTTTTTTCATTGTTTTCCTCTCAAAAATTCATTTCTATCATTGTACCTTAAAAGTAAGGGGATTTCAAATATTAGTGACAAGGTAGTTTAAGAGGAAGCCGACCAGAAAGTCGCTTGCTTAGAGATTTTTCTTTGGATGACGGTCGATAATGTCCTGGTACTGTTCCAGTATCTGCTCTCCCTTTGGAGTCAATTTGTAACCACGAATTGAAAAGTAACTTGCTAATTCTTCTCCTGAAAAGTTGTCACGAAGGGATTGGTCCAAATCTGGAGCCTTCATCTTAGAAAGTACTGTAACTCTCCTTACTTTTGAGGATATTCTCTTTCATAGTGGTATTTAGATGATCAAGCGAGTCAAAGACAGTTTCGACAAGAGCATAGCCTTTTTCAACAGGTATTTCTAATTTTTTTGGGGCATCAATGCTATAAGTCTACTTGAAGTATTTAGAAAACCAGTTCTTAAGAAAGCTCGTAAAGAATCACAATTAGTAAACATTAATTCGAAAGAATTACTATATTTTAAAAGAGCACATTTTCAACGGATTTTTTCTTTCGACTTCAATTCCTAATTAATCAATGAACTTAATGCTAGGTCTCGAAAAGAATTATGCTTCCTCTTTCTGTCTGAGTTCAAAGAGGTCTTCTACTTTCAGATTAAAAACTTGAGCAATTTTAAGAGCCATTTCCAACGAAGGATTGTAACGGTTATTTTCCAAGTGCAGAATTGTCTCGCGTCGCATGCCAATGAGGTCGGCTAACTCCTGCTGGGTCATGCCTGTGGACTCACGAACAGATTTGAGATTAGTAATAATCTTGCTTTCTTTGGGCATGCTTATCCTATCCGTTCTAAGATAAGATAGACAACCGCAAAGATGCAAATCAAGACAGCTATGCTAATAAAGATCTGGCCCATGTAAAGAGTGAGAGACCCCATATACCCAATGATAACTGCTAGGATCATCAGTGCGCCTAGTATAAAAACAAACATCAAGCTAGCTGCCTTGGCTAAATTAGCATAAAAGCGTTCGTCCGGAGTTTCCTTGACATTTTTCAAACAGAAAAAACCAAATACAATCACTTCAATAACGAGGCCAATTCCCAAAATCCATTCTTTAATACCAGAACTTTCGCTTGGGGTCGCAACCCAAATCCCTACTGTATAAAAAATGCTTGCTGCAAACAAAAGTATCGTGTAAAGCTTAGCAGACAAGTCAAAAATAGTCTTTCCTTTACCTTTCTGACTCTTATGAGGCCATGGTTTCATATGTAGCCAGCCCCAAATAGCTACAATCTGACCTAACACTGAAATACCAGCAATAACTAACTTGGGTCCCCAACTAAGATTAGAACCAAATAAAACAGTAAAATCAATAAAGAGAGCTGCGGAAATCATTGTAATGAGGCCACCCGTTTTTTGACTTTTTTTCATGATAGACTCCTTTCCTTATGTTAGAAATATTTAACAATCTTTATGTTATAAATATATCACACTTAAATTTAGAAATCAAGAATTTATGTGCCAAGGTGCAATTATTTGAAAAAATTTTTTAATGAAAGCCTTCGCTAGTCAAACAACTAAAGAATTCTTTGAAGTAATGCATCGGATTTGGTTTGGATAGTTTCGTTAATAATATTTGAAGATTAAGAATTTTTGCAAAATCTAGATACTGTATGAATCTCTACTTTTTTTCTTAGACTGTTATAAAGTCTGTCAGAATAAGCTTTATAGGTGTAGAAGTTAATTTTTACAGAACTAAATTATTCCCCTATTTAGAATCTATTAATTCATATTTTATAAATTAATTAGTAGATATCGTTCTTAAAATCCTTGATATTTCGCTTGGGAACAGGCTTGGAATTTAGGAGCCAAGCATCCAAATCACGTTCAGGATAGATGAAGGATTTGACTTGATGGTCTTTATAAAATGTTTCTAAAATAGTATTTATGACATTCTCTTTCTGATTTTTCTTTAAAAATATAACAAATTTCTAAATGGTTTAAAAATTTTATAGTCTGTCAAGTTTTTTTCTTGACATCGGTCAGAAATTTGCTATAATAGAACATGTGCTAAATAGCTCAGCTATTTCACCAAAATAAAAAATAAGAAAAGAGATATTAAAAAATGGCAGTTAAAATCCGTTTGACTCGTATGGGTTCTAAGAAAAAACCTTTCTACCGTATCAACGTAGCAGACTCACGTTCACCACGTGACGGACGTTTCATCGAAACAGTTGGAACTTACAACCCACTTGTTGCTGAAAACCAAGTAACTTTGAAAGAAGACCGCGTTCTTGCATGGTTGGCTGATGGAGCTCAACCTTCAGATACAGTTCGCAACATCCTTTCAAAAGAAGGCGTATTGAAAAAATTCCACGATTCTAAATTCTCAAAATAAGTTTAAAGTAGGTTGACAGATGGATACGATTGAAAATCTCATTATTGCGATTGTGAAACCTTTGATTTCACAACCTGATGCCTTAACTATCAAGATTGAAGACACACCAGAGTTTTTGGAGTATCACTTGGATCTTGACCAAAGCGATGTCGGTCGTGTTATCGGTCGTAAGGGTCGCACTATCTCAGCGATAAGAACGATTGTCTACTCTGTCCCAACTGAAGACAAAAAAGTAAGAATCGTTATCGATGAAAAATAAAGAAAGCGGGACAGATGTCTCGCTTTTTTGTGAGGAGGAGAAGATGAAGGATTTAACGTTTAGACAATTACAAGACTACTTACTCGAACATTACCAGCAATCTCGAACTGAGGAAGGTTTCTTTATCAAGCTAGTGGAGGAAGTCGGAGAAGTAGCAGAGGTCTTGAATGGGCGCTCTGGTCGAAAAGAGGGTGTTCAGGACTCGAACGAGGAACTAGCCAAAGAACTGGCAGATATTATTCACTACACTGTCGCAATTGCGGCCATCAATCATATTGACCTAACCAAAAGCATCTTTGACAAAGATAAGAAGGCTGCCATTAAGTACCAGCATGAAAGAGATTTGGAGAGTTTTTTGGAGGGAGATTTGAGAAATATTGAACACTGATTATTTTTTAAAAATAGACTGGGCGATGTATATTGATTGGTTATTACGAATTATACAGATTTCGACTTTTATAGGTGTAATTTTAAAAATTAGTTTCCAGAATAAGGCCTATATTAATAATATCGAAATTCAGGCAATTAAACCAATCGAATTTGATTCCTTACATACGAGATTTCATCATATTTATGAGTTTAAACATAATAAAAATGATAAATATTATAACCATTTGATTTTTTATCCAAAAGAAGTTGATATTGAAATTATAGAATTTTATTCTTTAATCTATGATTCAAAAAGTAATCGTTTAATCGTTCAAGATAAAATACATACAATTAAAAATTTAAAAAATTATACATGCTTATTGATTCATACAAATTTACCTGAGAATATACCTAGTTTAAGAATGAAATGGAAGACAAGTCAAGGTCAAATTGGGGAGTATACATTTTATAGTAATATGTATAACGGTAATATAAATATCTCTTCTTTCAAATATAAATTAACATTAAAAAGGAAACTACTAGCAATTTTGGGATATAGCTGATTTTCTCCAACTTGTGAAAATCCCTGGAACGTGATAAAATAAAGGATAGAAATAGATACAGGAGACAAGATGAACTACTTTAATGTTGGAAAAATCGTTAATACGCAAGGTTTGCAGGGTGAGATGCGTGTCTTGTCTGTGACGGATTTTGCAGAAGAACGATTTAAAAAGGGAGCAGAGCTGGCTTTATTTGATGAAAAAGATCAGTTTGTCCAAACAGTGACCATCGCTAGCCACCGTAAGCATAAGAACTTTGACATTATCAAATTCAAAGATATGTACCATATTAATGCGATTGAGAAGTACAAGGGCTACAGTCTCAAGGTCGCTGAGGAAGATTTGAACGATTTAGATGATGGTGAATTCTACTATCACGAGATTATCGGTTTGGAAGTTTACGAGGGAGAGAACTTGATAGGAACTATCAAGGAAATCCTACAACCAGGTGCCAATGATGTCTGGGTGGTCAAGCGAAAAGGTAAGCGAGATTTGCTTTTACCCTACATTCCGCCAGTAGTTCTCAATGTTGATATTCCAAACAAACGGGTTCAAGTGGAAATCTTAGAAGGGTTAGATGATGAAGATTGATATTTTAACCCTCTTTCCTGAGATGTTTTCTCCGCTGGAGCACTCGATTGTTGGAAAGGCTCGAGAAAAAGGGCTCTTGGATATCCAGTACCATAATTTCAGAGAATACGCTGAAAAAGCCCGTCATGTTGACGATGAACCTTACGGAGGCGGTCAAGGGATGTTGCTCCGAGCCCAACCCATTTTCGATGCCTTTGATGCCATTGAAAAGAAAAATCCCCGTGTCATTCTTCTTGATCCTGCTGGGAAACAGTTCGATCAGGCTTACGCTGAAGATTTAGCTCAAGAAGAGGAACTGATCTTTATCTGTGGTCACTACGAAGGGTATGATGAGCGCATCAAGACCTTAGTAACCGATGAAATTTCCCTAGGAGATTACGTCTTGACTGGTGGAGAATTAGCGGCCATGACCATGATCGATGCGACCGTTCGCTTGATTCCAGAAGTGATTGGTAAGGAGTCTAGTCACCAAGATGACAGTTTTTCTTCAGGACTCCTCGAATATCCTCAGTACACACGCCCTTATGACTATCGAGGCATGGTGGTTCCAGATGTGCTCATGAGTGGACACCATGAAAAGATTCGTCAGTGGCGACTGTATGAGAGCCTAAAGAAAACCTACGAGCGCAGACCCGACCTGCTAGATAACTATCAACTAACAGCCGAAGAAGAAAAGATGTTGGCTAAAATTAAAGAAAACAAAGAATAAAGGAGAACCTTATGCAAGTAATCAAACGTAATGGAGAAATTGCTGAATTTGATCCAGATAAAATTTACCAAGCTGTCCTAAAAGCAGCTCAAACCGTTTATGTTTTGACTGATGACTTACGTCAAAACTTAGCTCAAGTTACTAAAAAAGTCGTTTTGGACTTGGAAGAAGCAAAAGTAGAACGTGCCACTATCAGCATGATCCAATCAATGGTTGAACACCGCCTACTTGGAGCTGGCTACATCACTATTGCAGAACACTATATCTCTTATCGCTTGCAACGTGATTTGGAGAGAAGTGGCTATGGTGACCATATCGCAGTTCATCTTCATTTTGAACAAATCCGTTAAGAAAAAGAGTGGGATGCAAAGAACATCTCACTCTTTCTTAAATCTATTTTTTTGAGCTCTCTGGACAGTGGATGGGACAAAACGTAGCCTTTTGATATCAGCGATTCGGATAATACGTGTCACATTTCTGGTAAAGTTTTTGACAACAATTTGCTGACGGCTGGTATCATATTTGACAATATCACCAGTGAAGCTTGTTTCAGCTAGTATGACATGAACAGCTGTTTTTTTCTGGATGGCCTGTTCAATCATAGCAGTGAGGGAGTTATCCTCGATTTGAGGATGCTCATCATTCCCATTGAGAAAACCATGTAGTTTATCTAGAACTAGTTGGAATGCCTGTCTCATAGAATCCTCCCTTCTTACATATCCACATTATATAAAATTTTTCTAAAAACCACAAGATTTTTCGAATAATCTAATGAAAACTAAAAAGGAGAACAAAATGGCAGAATTTACATTTGAAATCGAAGAACACTTACTCACCTTGTCTGAAAATGAAAAAGGATGGACAAAGGAAATCAACCGCGTCAGCTTTAATGGTGCCCCTGCAAAGTTTGACATTCGCGCTTGGAGCCCAGATCATACTAAAATGGGCAAGGGAATTACTCTTACAAATGAAGAATTTCAGGTAATGGTGGATGCTTTTAAAGGCGGGAAATGAGAGAAGGATAGTGAATTTTACTCACTATCCTTTTCTTGTAAAATCATATAGTCTCGAAGAGATATTGTTGTTAATAGGAGAAACGTTTTTTTAAACTTTTCTGGTGGAGTAGGGTTCTCTTTTCGTATCCAAGCTTCAATAAAAGTGATAATCATGTTTGCGACGACATAGGTCATGTCATCTTCACTAAAGTCAAATTCCTTGTTGTAGTGGACATTCTTTAGAATCCATTTTGAATAAGTATCTCTTAGGAACTCCTTCCAACCAGGATCTGCTTGAGTTACAAAAAGTGTTCGAATGATATTCCTATTTTCATAAACCAAAGGAATTGCAAAATTAGCAAAGCATTCAATAGGATTTTCCTCTCTTCTCAGACAAGAATTATTAAATACCTGAAAAATTCGTTGATCGGTCTGTTCATGAATATACTTGATAATATCATCATAGTTTTGGAAATGTTTTTGGTAAATAGCTTGTCTTGAAATACCCGCTTGTCTAGCAATTTCACTCATCGTAAATGAACTACGCTGAGGATTCTGTTTAGCTAGCGATATAAAAGCAGAAACGATGGAATCTCGAGTATCTTTAGCCATAAGTGTCCTTTCTATGAAATAAATTCTGAATAAATATCAATTAAAATATTAGATAAAATTGACAACTTAAAAGAAGCTGTTTATAAAGGACTACAGCTATAAAATATTATAATATTGTTTATTTCACTAAATAAATTATAACATAAAATGAAGCATTTTCCTAGTAAATTATACTAGTGAATTATATAAGAATTGTCTATTTTACTTATGCTAGCTAGAAGCTAAATTTCAAGTTAGCCAGCAAGCAGTCTTCTCTGGGAGACTTGTAGTCCAAGCATTTTTTAGGATAGTTGTTAATCCAGTTTTCGATGAAGGTGACTTCTTTAGGAGTCGTTTTCTTAGTACCTTTAGGTAGCCATCTACGAATGAGCCTAT
>CAJNCP010000013.1 GCA_905221295.1 bacterium
TGGCAAAGGTTGATCCAATGTTACCATCTCCTCTAAAACACCTTGTCTGCGTTCAGAAAGCCTAAGTAACTTATTTGACCTCTTCCATCATTGGAGAGGTTTTCTTAACTGCACAATAAGACGGATTAGCTAGTTTTGTAAGCTTATCTACTAAGTAAGTCACACGCTTGTCAGAGATGCGTTTTGCTGTAGACTGACGGATGATCGCTGTTAATGCGGCGTCATCCAACTCCAGTACAAAACGATTACATGGAAAAGTCATGACCAAGTTCCAATATTGTTCCCCAGTTGTGTTTTCCAATTCAGGAAAAGTGAACTGTAAAACCTTGTGCAGACGGTTTTTAGCGTAGATAATATCCTGATAGAAACGGTTGAGATCGCGTAATTCTTGATAAAGCGCTTCTTGGACATGGTTTGGATTGCGATTGAGAATGAACTGAGACGTGTATAAGCGTAACTCTTATCCTCAAAGAAGGTTTGAAGACGACGAGAATAGACCCCAGTCGCCTTGAAGACAATCTCTGGCTGGTGAACAGTCTTCAAGTTCCCAAGTAGTCGATTAAATCCGATGGCATCATTGGGTATGGTATAGCCATGTATTTTCTCTCCATTGACCAAGATGGCCACTTCTGAACTTGCTTTACTCACGTCAATCCCAAAAACTACTCGCATGATATTACCTCTTTGTCTTGAATGATTCCTTGCTTTAGTGATGTCATTTTCAATACTCGACGTTTTTCGTCCCACATACTTTGATAACATTCTTCCTAAAACAGGTGTCTTATCAGTTTTAGTTACGGCGTCTAGCACCAAAGGACTTATCGACTTAACAAGACATCTCTACTTTAACATAATGAAAAAGTAGTGAGTACTTTCTCCCGTCGGAGATTTCCTCACTACTAATCTTAGTATGTTTTAGTTGGTTTACAACTACTTCATGTGTCATAAGATTTCTCCTTCCAAGATTTGGTTGTCTTTATTTCTAATTTTTTGTAAGTTGGTAAAGAATCGGATGCCACGACTGACAAAACTGTCGAACTCCTGACCAGCGACACCGTCCGAATTTAGAACCTTTTCTTCATCTGCGTAGATCAGACCGCCCATACATACTTGCCAGGAAATCATTCCCTTTCTGGATAAGGCTAAGAATGTTCTTGTAAGATGCAATTTTTTTCTGATACTCGGTTAACTGCCCTTCAGATTTCTGAATGGCTTTTGTCAACTCGTCGTACTTATTGGATTTTTCATCGACTTCAGACCCTTGAGCATATAGCTCTTTTAATTTTGCTTCAAGGAAACTGTTTCTTTCCTCGGCTGACTTAGCTCTTGCTTCCAAGTTTTGTCTGGCTTGGATTGCTTCCTGGTAATCAGCTGGCATAACTGGGACTTCTTTTACAACTTCCTCAGCAGGTATAGTTCCGCTTTGCAAGTCAAGTATCTTTTTCTTAGCTGCAGAAAGCTTGACTTTCAAATCTTGCAATTCCCTGACCGTTGGGTTATCCCCTTGCTCAATCCTGTTAATTTAAGTTTGTTTCTCTTCCGCTGGTAAGGTAGCGATGAGACAGAGTGCATTCACTCCTAAATTCTGTGACGTCACAGAATATGGAAGTTCTTTTGCTACTTTCATAAATTGATTAGCTACTGTTTGGCTAAACTCTATTTTTTTAATCCACGCCATAAACTGCCCGTGGGCTAGGTCATTCTCTTTAACGTGATTCAGCCGTCTTCCGATTTCCCAGATTGACTGACCAGCTATCTGTTTGTGATGATTGATTTCCAGCTCAATTTGACTAAGATTATTTGATAATGCTATTTCATTCATTGACGTTCCTTTCTAAATTCATCCAAGCTGACTTCCAGTGCATCAGCAATTTTTCACATATTTGTCCATGACATTTCTTTTAACCTTCCAGCCTTGAGGTTTGAAAAATTAGATGGATGGACACCCGATTCTTTAGCTAGCCGATACATTGACCAGTTTTTAGATTTTAATTGTTGTTCAATTTTATCCCACATCCAAAATACCGTATGTTGTGTTTTTAAAACACATTATATCCCTTCTTATACTATATATTGACAAACAAAAAAATTGTATTATAATATATCTTGACCAGGACCTCTCACCGTTTTAATCATAATTTCAACAGAAAGGAAACAATTATATGCCAATTTACGTTTGTAATAAAAATACAGATGAGAACGGACGTCATGAAGTTCACACTACTACCTGCTCTTACTTACCACAAATAGAAAATCGGATTGAAATTGGCTGGAAATCAGATTGCCAAGAAGCTATTCAACAAATGTATGAATGGAATCCTACGGGTTTCCGTTTTGATGGCTGTTTTTGGTGCTGTTTTCCTTGTCACACAGGATAGCACTTTGTGCATAATATGACCCTATTAACTGCTCCGTCATTATCTCAATGACCTTATTCAACCTAGTCACTTCACGTTTAAGTGCTAGGTTTTCTGTTTTTTCAAGTTCGTTCATGTTTGCTCCTTTCTCTGCTAATATGAGTTTTTAAGTGGCTCTTTGTCAACTGTAGTGGGTTGAAGAAAAGCTAAGATCTAGAAAGGACACATTTCGTCCTTTCTTTTTTGCCCCTTTTAGAACAAAAAGAAAAACCGCTACTCTTACGAATAGCGGTTTAATCATGTTTTTAAGCTACTAAAGTAGTTGCTTTATTATTTAAGAGTAACTGAAGCTCCAGCTTCTTCCAATTTAGCTTTGATTTCTTCAGCTTCTGCTGCTGCAACGCCTTCTTTAACAAGTGCTGGTGCACCGTCAACAAGTTCTTTAGCTTCTTTAAGTCCAAGACCAGTGATTTCACGTACAACTTTGATAACGCCGACTTTCTTGTCGCCTGCAGCTGTCAATTCAACGTCAAATGAATCTTTAGCAACTTCTTCAGCACCACCAGCAGCAGCTACAGCTACAGGAGCAGCTGCAGTTACACCAAATTCTTCTTCGATAGCTTTTACAAGGTCGTTCAATTCAAGGATTGAAGCTTCTTTAATTTCAGCAATAATGTTTTCAATGTTCAATGCCATTGTTATTTCCTCCAAATAAGTTTTAAATTTTATAATATTTTTTTCGTAGCTAGGCTACGCTGAGTAGCTTAAGATTAAGCTGCGTCTTCTTTGTTGTCTGCAACCGCTTTGACTGCAAGAGCAACGTTGCGCACTGGCGCTTGAAGTACAGAAAGGAGCATAGAAAGAAGTCCTTCGCGGTTTGGAAGAGTTGCAAGAGCAACGATTTCTTCTTTAGATGCGACAGCGCCTTCGATTGCACCACCTTTGATTTCAAGTGCTTCAGCGTTTTTAGCAAAATCGTTCAAGATTTTCGCTGGTGCGATAACATCTTCGTTAGAAAATGCTACTGCAGATGGTCCAACAAATACTGATGCAAGATCTTCAAGACCAGCTTTTTCAGCTGCACGACGCAAGATTGAGTTTTTAATTACTTTATACTCAACTTCGCTTCCACGAAGCTCACGACGAAGAACTGTATCTTGCTCAACTGTCAAACCACGAGCGTCTACAACGACGATAGATGCAGCAGCTTTCATTTTTTCAGCTACTACGTCAACTAGTTCCGCTTTTTTAGCAATAATTGCTTCACTCATTAGTGTGTTCACCTCCGTAATTATTTTGCTTGGGGAATTTTTCCAAAAGAAAAACGCGCCCAAACCTAGACACGAAAGTACAATACGCTTCTTTTTACATGATACGTTTTGTCCTCGGTAGGATCCTTATGAGTCGAGCTCCCCTACTGTCTTAGGCAGTTTTTTCAAACCGTATATAAGTATAGCATAGACAAAAAAAGAATGCAAGATTTTTGCAAACTTTTTTTGAAATTTTTTTAAGTCTCTACCGTCAAAACTTTGCCTTGCTTGACAACTTGTTCTCCTGCAATATAGACATCGTCAACATCACTGGATTTGATTGCATAAACGAGGTGAGAGAGCATATTTTCCTGAGGTTGGAGATGGATTTTCCCTTGTGGTTGAATGACCAGAAAATCCGCTTGCTTGCCAACTTCAAGACTTCCAATCAGTTCTTGCATACCGAGGACCTTTGCTCCTTCAATCGTCAAAGCCTTGAGGGCTGTTTCGATAGTAAATTGGCTGGCATCTCCGCTCTTCATTTTCTGAAGTAGTGCGGCTGTCCGTCCTTCCTCAAACATATCTAGATTGTTATTGGAAGCAACCGAGTCAGTCGCAATGCCGACTGCTACTCCTGCTTTTTGCAGTTGGATGATTGGTGCAATCCCTGAGGCCAGTTTGAGGTTACTGATAGGATTATGGGCGATTGCCACATGAGAAGTTGCCAAGCGTTCAATTTCTCGCTCGTTTAGCTCGACCCCATGAGCAAAGACAGACGGATGATCTAAATAACCCATTTCTTCTAGAAAGGCGAGGGGACGTTTGCCGTAGCGTTTCAGGATAATTCCTGATTCCTCCTTGGTCTCCGCCACATGGATATGGATGGGAATATTCAGCTCTTTTGCCATATCTAAGCTTACTTCCAGCAAGTCTCTACTACAGCTGTAGGGAGAATGTGGAGCTACCATAACCTTGAAATTTGGATTTTCATATCCTAAGATTTCTTCTATAATGGATCGTGTTCTGCTTATAGTCTCAGCAGTTGTTTCTGTCTCTGAAGAAAAGAGGGTCGGTGAGAAATAACAACGCATCTTAGATGCCTTGACTGCCTGATAAATTTGCTCAATATCCACACCATTGGGATTATACATATCGTTGAAGGTTGTTGTCCCTGACTGGAGCATCTCCGTCAGAGCCTCTTTGACCGCCTTGGTAGTCATGTCGGGAGTAAATCCTGCTTCTGCTGGCCAGATATAGTCATTGAGCCATTCATGGAGATTACTATCATCCCGGATCCCTCGCAAGCCTGTCATAGCAGAATGGGTGTGGCAATTGACCAAACCAGGCATGATCCAGGCTCCCTGATAGTCTATAATCTGCTCAGCTTGCTCTAAAATCTCTGGCTCCTCTTGGCCGACATAGACGATTTGAGAGTCCTTAACGGCTAAGACACCATCCAAATAAACATGGAAATCTTTGTCACAAGTCACGATATTTACATGCTGATAGACTTTCATTGTTTTCTCCTTCTAAGACCCTGATTTTTCTAGCTATTGTAACAAAAAAGTCACCCGAAGGCAACTTTTTTCCATAATATTTCAAAATAGAAAGGATTATTCAGAGCTAAAAGCCGCAGCTTTTTGCATTTGGTAATACTTGCCCTTTCTAGTCATGAGGTCCTGATGGTTACCATACTCAACAATATCTCCATCTACCAAGACAAGAATCAAATCCGCATCCTGAATAGTTGACAAACGGTGAGCAATGATAAAGCTTGTGCGCCCCTTCATGAGTTTGGCAAAGGCATCCTGTACTAGCACCTCTGTCCGTGTATCGATGGAGGAAGTCGCCTCGTCTAAGATAAGAATCTTTGGAATAGCTAGAAAGACTCGGGCGATGGTCAAGAGCTGGGCTTGTCCGACAGAGAGAGATTCTCCTGCATTTTCCAACTTGGTATCGTATCCCTGTGGCAACTGTTGGATGAAAAAGTCTGCGTTGGCTGCTTTTGCAGCAGCAATCACCTGCTCCCGACTGGCGTCAGGATTTCCAAAGGCAATATTGTCATGAATGGTTCCTTGCTTGAGCCAGGTTTCTTGGAGCACCATGCCAAACTGCTGTCTCAATGACGCTCGGGTATAATCATAAATGGATTGCCCATCTAACAAGATATCTCCCGAGTTAATAGGATAAAAACGCATGAGGAGATTGATAAGAGTTGACTTACCAGCACCTGTAGGACCAACAATGGCCACCTTGCTACCAGCAGGAATGTCAATGGATAAATCCTTAATCAAGATCCTTTCAGGATTGTAGCCAAAAGAAACATGTTTAAAGGAAATGGCTCCCTTGACTTGGTCACTGGTCAAGACTTCCTTACCTGTTTCAGCCACCTCTGGACTTTCTAAGACAGCATAGACACGCTCTGCGCAAGCGAGAGCACTTTGCAACTCGGCTAGAACTGAAGAAATATCATTAAAGGGCTTGGTGTACTGTTGGACATAGTTCAAAAAAGTCACTAAACGCCCGATGGTCAAGGTGGACCCCATCATGATACGATAGGCTCCCACTCCAGCAAGAAGGGCATAAATGAGCGCATTGACAAAGCGAGTCGAAGGATTAACCGTTGAAGAATAAAAGATGGCTGACTGAGAATAGCCTGAGTAGTTGGCATTCGCCTCATGCAGTCTTTGGATAAACTCTGTCTGAGCATTAAAGGACTGGATAATAGTCTGCTGGCTAAGCGATTCTTCAATCAACTGAGTCTGAATTCCTCTCGTCTCTGTTTGCTTCTGAAAGAGATGATAGGAACGTTTGGCAATAAAGCGTGAAATCACCATAGACAGGGGCGTCAACAGCAAGACCAAGAGGGTCATGAGAAGGTGAATTTGGAGCATGGCTAGAATACTAACCAAAATCATCAAGACACCAATGAAAAATTGGTTAAAAATCATGGTCAAGCCGGCTGCCAGCTGTTCTATATCCGTGGTCACACGACTGACCATCTCTCCACTGCCCTGCCGATCCACAAAAGCAATCGGTAAACGATGGAGCTTATGGATGATTCGCTCTCGCAAGTCTTTGGTATAAGAGAAGATCAAGCGATTATAGAGGAGAGGATTGGCCCATTGTACCAGAGTATTTCCTATGACTACCAAGATCATCTGGATGAAAATCTGCCAAAAAACTGGTGAAGAACCAGCCACAAGGACCTGGTCAATGACCTGTCCAATCAGAATAGGTAGGTAAATTGACAAGCCAACTTGGGCAATAGTTCCTAGAAAGGCTAGGAAAAGGAGGAAGGGATGGCTTGCTAAATCTACGGCTAAACGTTTGAGCGTCTGGTTTGCAGTTTGTCGTTTCATGCTAGTCCTCCTTTCCATGTTGGGATGCATTGATTTCACGATAGACTTGACTAGTCTTCATCAAATCCTCGTGCTTGCCAACAGCTAGGAGCTCACCTTTTTCCAAGAGGAGAATCTGGTCAGCCATCTGGAGTGTCGAAGTCCGTTGAGAAATCAAGATTAAGCTCGTATTTGGCAGATTTTCTCGAATGGCTTTCAAGAGCTTGGACTCAGTGATGGTGTCCAGTGCCGAGGTCGCATCATCTAGGATGAGAAATGGAGCTTGGCGCAAGACTGCTCGTGCGATAGACAGCCTTTGTTTTTGTCCGCCTGAGAAATTTCGCCCTCCTCCCTCAACTAGGGCATCCAAAAGTCCTTCCTTTTCACTGACAAAATCCTTAGCTTGTGCAATCTCCAAGGCCTGCCAGAGTTGCTGATCAGACACTTCTTGATTGAAACCCAAAGTCAAGTTGGAACGAATAGTTCCTTTAAAAAGTTCAACTTTTTGGGGTACATAGGCAATCCAAGATCGCCATTGCTCCAAATTACGAGGACTACGTCCATCTCGATAAAGGTAAATGCTCCCCTTGTCTGCTGGATAAAGACCAAGTAAGACTTGCACCAAGCTTGATTTACCTGAACCCGTACCCCCAATGATACCAAGGATTTGCCCTTGCTTCATATTAAAGGAAATATCTCTCAGAGAAGGTTGAGCCGCATCAGGATAGGTAAAGGTTAATTCTTTGACTTGCAAAACCCGATCACTGGTAACTTGTTTTTGTTCTAATTCTGAATGAATATCCTCTGGAGCTTCGGCGAAGACTTCCTCGATTCGCTTGGCTGAGATATAGGATTGGTTGAGGGAATTGATCAGCATGGCGAGCTTAACCAATTCCACCAAAATCTGCAAGAGGTAGTTGATAAGAGCAATGAGGGCACCTTGACTGAGTAAACCTCCTTGAATAGAAATATAGCCCTGCCAGATGATAACGAGGAGAGTCCCATTGACAATCAGATAGGTCAGAGGTGTTAACAAACTAGACCAGAAACCCGTCTTTTCTTGCAATCTAGCATAAACTTGGTTAAGAGTTTGAAAAATCTGTAACTCTCGTTTTTCTTGACCAAAAGCACGAATAACTCGCATCCCTTGCAATTGCTGGCGTGTTTCCTGAACCAGCTGATCCGTCTTCTTTCTGAGACTACTGTAGAGAGGATTGACCAGTCGAGAGAGACCGACAATGACAATCGTCAAAATGACAACCATAACTAAAAACCAGAAAGTTAGCTCAGCCGAGATGCGATAGGCCATAAAGATAGCCCCAAAGACGATAATAGGCGCTCGCAAAAAGAGGCGCAGGAATTGATTGATACCAGTCTGTATCTGGTAGGTATCCGAAGTCAAGCGAGTCACCAAGCTAGAAGTTGTCAGACGATCTCTGCTATCCTTGGGTAAGGAAAGAATATGACGATAAAGGTCATCTGTCAGTTCCTTGGCGAATCCAACCGCTGCCTTGGCTGAGTAAAACTGGGCTATCAAGGCCACTAAAACGCCAATCACTGCAAAGATAAGGAGCAGGCCAATCTGCATCCAGAGGTGTCCCTGATCTCTCTGGGGCAAGGACTGGTCAACAATCCCAGCAATCACCATGGGAACCAAGAGTTCAAAAACAGCTTCTAGCAGCTTGAACAGGGGTGCTAGAATCGACTCTTTGATGTAGGGTTTGAAGTAAGATAGTAAGTGTTTCATAAATCCCTTCTATTCTTATTCTGGAAATGAAGAAAGTGGGAAGCCCCACCCTCTCAGTTTTATTTGTTTAAGTAAGGCAATAAATAGCCGTATCCTGCTTCTTCCATCTCATCCTTAGACACAAAGCGCAAGGATGCAGAATTAATACAGTAACGCAGGCCTCCTAATTCCTGAGGTCCATCTGTGAAAACATGACCCAAGTGAGCATTTCCTGACCGAGAACGAACCTCGATTCGCTCCATTCCATGACTCAGGTCCTTGTAGTAATGAATCAATTCCTTAGAAATCGGACGGCTAAAACTTGGCCAACCACAACCTGAAGCAAACTTATCCTTGGCGAAAAAGAGTGGTTCACCCGTTGTGATGTCTACATAAATCCCTTCTTCAAAGGTTTGGTCATAGGCATTGGTAAATGGCGCCTCTGTAGCAGCTTCTTGAGTTACTCGGTAGGATTCTTCAGTTAGGCTTTCCTTCAGCACTTCTTGACTAGGCTTTTCATAGTTAGATGCGTCAATCAATGGCTTCTCAGCATCGGTCACATCGATATGACAATAACCGGAAGAATTTTTCTTGAGATAGTCTTGATGGTAGTCTTCAGCTAAAATGTAGTGGCGAAGTTTCTCCACTTCTACTGCAATCTTTCGACCCAGCATACGCTCCTGCTCCTGCACCACTGTGTAGATAGCAGGCAAGTCTGCTTCATCCTGATAATAGATCCCCGTTCGATATTGGCGACCACGGTCATTCCCCTGCTGGTTAATAGACAAGGGATCAATGACACGGAAATAATAAAGCAAAATCTCTCTGAGTGACACTACTTTCTCATCATAAATCACTTGAACAGTCTCTGCATGGTCTGTTTCCTTGAGCAACTGGTAATTGGTCGTTTCGACTTGGCCATTAGCGTAGCCGACACTGGTTGCCAGCACTCCAGAAATACGTGAAAAATACTCCTCTAGACCCCAAAAACAACCACCTGCTAGATAAATTTCTGCCATCTTTATTTCTCCTTTATCAAGTTTTTAACTAGACTTCTTTTCAAAAAAAGGATAGGAAGCCCTCTGGTCGAGAGTTTCTCCATCCTATCTTCTATTTCTTTACTTTGTTTCGACACGGACACCTTGGGTATCAACTTTCAAATCATGAAGTTTGCCTTTGAAAGACTGCTTTTGCAATTCTGCCTTAATCTTCGGCATCTTGTCGTGAGAAGCCAAGACCATCACTGTCGGCCCTGCTCCAGAGAGATAGGTCGCATAGGCTCCATTCTCTTTAGCTACTTGTTTAATCGTCGCAAATTCACGGACCAGACTTTGACGATAACGCTCGTGGAAGAGGTCCCCCTCGATCGCTTGTCCAGCTGTCACCATATCTCCTGCTAACAAGGCTGCAACGGCCACATTGGCGATAGAACTAGCCGCAACAGCTTCCTTGTAAGACAATTTCTTAGGCAGAACACCACGGCTATCGCGAGTGCGCAATTCATAGTTGGGAATATAAGCTAGAAAATCACACTCGGGGAAGTCAGCCACGATTGCTGAAACGTGCCCTTCAACGGAACTTGCAATAACGAGATTTCCATAGATAGCTGGAGCCACATTGTCAGGATGTCCTTCAATCTTGGTAGCCAACTGCAATTTGTCGTGGTTAGATAAGTTGAGCTTACCTAATTGGTTAGCCAGTTCAATTCCAGCAACGATAACCGAGCTAGAAGAACCCAAACCACGCGCCAAGGGAACATCACTGGTCATTTTCAAGCGTCTCGGTTGCAAGTCAGGCGCAATTTGCAAGGCAATCTTGAGCAAAAGATTACGCTCGTCATGGGGAATCCATTTGCCAATCTGGTGTTCAATCAACCACTCATCTCGTTCTTCACAGACCTCAATTTGAAGATACTTGGTTACAGCTACACCGACCGAATCAAAACCTGGCCCGATATTGGCACTGGTTGCAGGTACAATAATCTTCATCCTATTCTCCTAACACCTTGAAGGTATTCAAGAGGTCAAATTCTGAAGCTTTGGCCAACTCAGCTGAAACATTCTCAAGTTGTGCTTTATTAATCTTATGAGTGATAATTACTACACGCGCCTTGTCACCCTCTTTGCCATCTTGGAGGATTTGCTTGAAGGAAATATCTTGAGCGTTGAAAATCTCAGCCAATTTCAAGACCTGACCTTTTGAGTCTGGTGCCAAGATTGAGAAGTAGTAATTAGCTTTGACATCTTCTGGATTAGCCAAGACCAATTCACGGCTATATTCGTTGAAGTCTTTACCAATAGTACCATCATTCAAGCGACGAACGATACGGACAATATCTGCTACAACACTTGTTGCAGTTGGTTTTTGACCCGCACCTGGTCCGTAGTACATAGACTCACCTATACCAATAGATTCTACAAAAATAGCGTTCATTACGCCATTCACACTGGCAAGTGGGTGTGCTTTAGGAAGGAAGGTTGGAGTCACTTCTGCAGCAATACCTGAAGGAGTTTCCTCGATAGAACCAACCAATTTCACAACATAACCAAGCTCTTGAGCCACAGCTACATCTTCTGGTGTGATGTTGCGGATCCCCTTGTGGGCTACATCGTCAAAGGCAACCTTCATCCCAAAGGCAAACTGACTCAAAATGACCATCTTGTAAGCAGCATCAATCCCATCTACGTCATTTGTAGGATCACTTTCTGCAAAACCTAGGCGTTGCGCTTCAGCCAGAGCATCGTCGTAAGACCAGCCTTCTTCGACCATTTTGGTCATCATGAAATTAGAAGTTCCGTTCACCACGCCAAGGACACGCGTAATCTTGTCAGATGCTAGTGAGTTTGCCAAAGTACGAAGAATTGGAATACCACCAGCTACTGCTGCTTCGTAGTAAAGTGCCACATTGTGCTCTTTAGCGATTTCTAGCAATTCTGCACCATGGACAGCCAAAAGGTCCTTGTTTGCAGTAACAACGTGTTTCCCAGCTTCCAAGGCACGAGTGATAAAGGTTTTAGCCGGTTCGATACGCCCCATCAATTCCACTACAATGGTAATGTCCTTGTCTGATAAAATATCGTCTACATTGGTTACAAAGTTAAAGTCATTTCCTGCCGCAAGCAAGCGGTTCTTTTCATCTTCATCCTTGACCAATACCTTGGCCACTTCAATCTCTGAATGAGCTGACTGAACGATTTTTTCTCCATTTTCCTTTAGGAGGAATGGCACACCACTTGCCACGGTACCAAATCCAAGTAAAGCAATTTTAACTGTCATGTTTGTCTCCTAGAAATTTTCTGATATAGCCATTATAACAGAATTTTGTGAAAATTCCTATTATAGTAAATCACTATTTCAGTCTGGTAAAGAAAAAACGAATCCCATGATTCGTCTTTCTTGATAAATGAAAATTGATTTTCAAAATCTACGAACTAACCTTTTGCAAACCAAGGACTGCATCGTGATTGATTAAGATTTGACCATACTCTTGTAAGACAGAACGACTGATATCACTATCATCTGCAAATTCACGCATACGAGCCAAGAGCCAGGCTGGATATGGACTAGGATGATTTTCCACATCGACTAAGATAGTCAAATAATAGTGTCCATTCATCTTATAGAGTTCAGATGTTTCCATCTGGTAGTTGACCGTCTTTGCAAAAGCAACTAAGTCAGCAAGATTCACGAAACGCAGGATATAGTAGATATAAGGTTCCTTCTTGCTCTCAGTCTCCTTGTCCGCCTGCTCTTGCTCTTCTTCTTTAGCTTCTACCTGCTCTAGAGATTGGATGGCCTCAATATCGTCCTTGGTCTTTTCTGCGATACTCTTTTCCAAGGTTTTGAGAAATTCGTCCGGTGACATTTGGGCCAATTCTTCCATGTCTGGTAGGTCTGCCAAATCTTCAAAATCCAGATTCTGGTCAATCTTGGACTTGGTCACAAAGACATCGACCTTATCTGGTTTTGGCGTCACACGAAAACTCAGCATGCCACTATCCAAGAAATTGTCTGGCATCTCTAATTCATCTAAAATAGCATAGAAAAACTCTTCTGTTTTTTCCTGAGGAACGAGAAAGTCTGCAATTTCCATTCCTCGATCTATTAAATCATCTAAAGTCATTGTAATTTTTAGTGTTGTATCACTAATTTGTTTCATCTTCATATCTAGTAACCTCTTACTTTCAGTCTATCTATTATACTAGATTTTTACGATTTTATCAAAAGAATGAAGCTGGAATGTGATATAATACTAGATATGATTTAAGATTTAAGAAAGAAAGTTCAATGAAAAATATAAAAGTTAATGCCTTGGCCAGCTTGCTGGTCAATATTCTCAATATCGTTTTTCCACTGATAACCAACCCTTATCTGACACGGATTCTCAGCAAATCCAACTACGGTTATTTCAATACTGCCAATACCTGGGCTAGCTTTGTTATTCCACTAGCTGCCTTTGGTATTTACAACTACGGGATTCGTGCTATCAGTAAGGTTAAGGACGACAAGAATAAAATCAACTATGTCTTTTCTAAGTTGTTTTATATCTCGGTTTTCACTTCTCTCCTGACAACTGGTATCTACTTCCTCTTTATCTTCTTTGACACCAGCATTGAGAATCTAAAAGTTCTCTACTACATCCTAGGAGCTCAGGCACTCTTCCAATTTCTCAATATCGAATGGATGAATGAGGCCTATGAAAACTATGCCTTTATCCTTTACAAGACATTGATTATTCGGATTACCATGCTGGTCGCCATCTTTGCCTTTGTCAAAACTGCTGATGATATTGTTCCCTACGCTATCGTCATGACTGCGACAACTATCCTCAACTACCTCCTTAGTTTTCTTTGGATCAAGAGAGAAGTTTCCTTTGTCAAAATTGGTTTCATCGAGTTAGCTAAGGCTTCTAAACCACTCTTTACTATGCTTCTCTTGGCAAATGCCAATATGCTTTATACCTTGCTAGATAGAATGTTTATCACCAAGGGACCAGATGAAAACTATATTTCTTATTATACAATTGCCTATAGCATCGTTATGCTGATTGCAGGTGTCTTAAGTGGAGCTATCAGTGTCAGCATTCCACGTCTCGGCTACTACCTTGGGAAAAAGGATTACAATTCTTATAATTATCTTGTAAATCAAGCGGCGTCATTATTCTATTTTCTCATGATTCCAACTAGTTTCGGAATTATGATTTTAGGAAAGTACGCAACGGTTATCTACTCTTCTGAAAAGTATCTTGAGGCAGGTATCGTGACCAGCGTCTTCGCCTTTCGAACCATTATCTGGGCTATTGAATTGATTCTTGGTAAGCAAATTATCTTTATCAATGACCACGAGAACCGCTTGACTGCTTTCTACTTTGCTGGTGGTGGAGCAAATCTCCTCTTCAACTGTATCTTGTATATCAATAATATTTTTGCCCCTGAATATTATATTGCTACTACCATTATTGCGGAAGCTATCGTTGTCCTCTTAGAAATTCATTTTATTAGGAAACACCAACTAATCAATTTAAAAGAAATCTTTGTGACCTTAACACGTTATGGTCTTATATCCCTTGGATTTATCCCGATCTTCTATATTTTCAAGATGATTTTCCAAATCAGTTCCTATACGGTGAACCTCAATATGATTCTCATGGTTCTTTCTACCATAGCTACTTGTGGAATCTACTATCTCTTAACACTCTTTCTCACTAAGGATAAAACACTTCACTATGCACTGAACCTAGTACTTGCTAAATTAAAACGAAATTAAAAAATCCCCTACTGATAAATTAGTTGCCAGTAGGGGATTTCTTCTTTATTCTTTTTCTTTCTTGTCAGAAGTATTGGCTTCTAGATTTGAATCTTGTTTTGGCTGTTCAGCAATAGAGGAACTAGCTTCTTGCTTCTTTTCTGACTGATTTGCTTCGCCATTTACAGCAGCAACAGCCTGTCTCCAAATGCCTTCCTCGTTTACCTTATAACCATCCGGTGTGGTAGCATTTTTCAACAAGGAACCATCTGTTTGGAAATAGTACCAATTACCGTCAATTCGTTTCCAACCAGTCTGCATAGCTCCAGTTGAATCAAGATAATAATGGTCACCATTGATTTTGTGGAGACCAACTAGCATGATGCCATCTTCAGGATTGAGATAATACCAGATTCCTTGATCCTTTATCCAACCTGTTTTCATAGCTCCATTTGCTTCAAAGTAACGATAATGATTATCAAACCATTTCCAGCCTGTTTGCATAGCTCCTGATGCACTAAAGTAATACTGCTTACCATCTACTTGTTGGAAACCGACCAGCATGATGCCTTCCTGATCTTCAAGATAATACCATGTTCCTTGATCCTTCAACCAACCAGTTTTCATAGCTCCTGAATCAGCGTAGTAATGCCAGTGTTTATCAAGCCACTGCCAGCCTGTTTGCATGGCACCGCTGGTATTCAAATAGTAACGCGTACCGTTGATTTCTTGTTTTCCAGTCTGCATAATACCATCTTGATTTAGATAATACCATTTCTCATTATCCTTAATCCAGCCTGTTTTCATAGCTCCTGAGTTCGCATAGTAATACCAATTGTTCTCTAGCCATTTCCAGCCTGTTTGCATTGCACCACTAGCGTTCAAATAGTAACGAACACCATTTATATCTTGTTTTCCAGTGAGCATGATACCATCTTTGTTCAGATAATACCAAGTATCCTGATCCTTGATCCAGCCAGTTTTCATAGCTCCAGAACTTGCAAAATAGTTCCAGTGACCATCAACAAAGGCCCAACCCGTTTGCATCACGCCTTCTTGATTAAAGTAGTAAGTGATTCCGTTAATATTCTTTTTACCGACAGTCCGAAGACCATCTTCGTCATAGAAATACCAATCTGAGTCAATCTTTTGCCAAGTTGAAGGCTTACCTGCTGTTTGGAGTGCACCACTGTCTGCAAAGAACATCTTCTTGCCATTAAAGACTTGATTTCCTGTTAGCATCTTTCCATCTGCTGCAAAGAGATATTTCTTCCCTCCAATTTCAGAAAGTTCACTAAATCGTCTAGCGCCATTTGATTGGATATAATACCAAGAGCCATCCAGCTTGAACCAACCGCCTGTTTGCATTTTGCCATTTGAGTTGAGATAGTAATCATTCCCCTTAGCATTTTCTCCCCAATCATCATTAAGGTGAAGCCAGCGGCCTGCTTGCATTTGTCCTTTTCCATTAAAGAAGTAAGTGGCTCCGCCAATCTCTTTCCAACCGATAGCCATTTCCCCATCACTTAAACGATATTTCCAGTAGCCACCTTCTTGATACCATTTTTCGTCAACTACAGGGATGTCAGGGAATAGATTAGAAACATTGGCAAATCCGCTATCACTAATATCAAAAACGGTAGCATCTTGAGTTTGACTAGAAGCTCTGAGAACTTGAATATTTTTCTTTTGGAGATATTCTCTGGTTGAAGCAACATTAATATCACCGCCAGTTGTCTGAATAATCATCTTTGGAGATAGGTTTTCAAGAAAATTAATCGTATTTGAAATTGTCGCATCATAATGATGATTCCATTTCATCATATCAACCTTGCCGATAACTGGACCTAACTTATCTTCCGCTCCTTCGGCATTATCCAAATCTCCACCAAGGTAGATTCTCTTTCCTGCCACAGTCACCACTGAAACGATTGAGTTTGAGTTATCATCTCGAACTTTTTTCAGGTTACCATCAGCATCATATTCATTTTTATAATTATAGAGTTGGATATCCATATCACCTAATTTAAAGTGACTATCCTCGTCTGTAATATTCTGAATAAGAGTAACCCCTCGTTTTTGTGCAGCTCTCAAAGCATTATCGTAATTAAAAAGATTATCCCAGAGTCCCCAGTTTGCTGTGATCCGATCATCTGAATATTTTTTTAAATAAAACTTACCAACTTGGTAACGATTAAGTATCTCATCTGCTCCGCCGATATGGTCACTATGAACATGAGTCCCCAAAATAAAATCTAATTTTTTAACACCAATCTGATCAAGATGGCGAATCAAACGGTCTTCCAAGACTTGATAATTTCTCATGGAAATTCCCCAACGACTTGGATAGCGTGGATCACTCCCATCAGGAAAGTCATAATCTTCCCCCACATCAATCAAGGCATAATGACCATTGCTTTCCAGAAGGATAGCATCACTCCCAGATTTTGCTTTAGTATTTATGAAATGGATACGATTGCCTGAACCAGCAGTAATGGTGTCTGCATTAACTTGTTGTGATAAACCAATCAACACAAAAAGGAAAGCAAATAAACTATAACTGACTGATTTAACTAATTTTTTATTCTTCATCTTGAATACTCCTTTCTCGATGAAAACAATCTCTTACTAATCAATCCAATAATTCTTATCAGTTCCTGGAATCTGTTGTTCAACAGGTGGTGGAGTCATATAGTCTGCTCCAAATTCGTAGACAAGAATTTCATGGTATTTTCTCGGAGCCTTCACTACGATGTTTTCGTATGGCATATCAATCAGATCATAGAGCCATTCTTTTTTGATTCCCTCTGGAAAGCTTGGATCAAATATCGTACAGGTAAGATCTGTGGCTTGATTTACACTATGTTTCAAGGCAAGATTCTCTAATTTTTGATTCCAAGTTTGTGGAGAACTTAGGCGAAAAATAGCTAATCCAATATAACGAGGCAGATTTTTTATCCCCCCATTTTCCGATTTAATTCCTTTGAAATTCAGAGAAGAAAGGCGGACAAAATGTTTATAGAGCTTCATTTTCTTACAATCACTTTTCTCCGTCACGACACCATCGTATGGAAAAATGTCAACGCAAGTTCCTAATACAACTGTCGGGTCCAGAAGATTGGCGTCTCTACGTGTTCGAATGTCATGAACACGTAGATAACTGTAAGGATAGCCTTTTGTTTCTCTAAATGAAATCAATTTGTAGTAGGGATGATTCTCATTTTTTAAAACCTTATAAAGCTTTTCAAATTCATCTCGCGCCAAAGAAATATCCGTATCATCATCCCAAGGGATAAATCCTTTATGGCGGACAGCTCCTAGTAAGGTTCCAAAATCAATAAAATATTTAATCTGATGCTTTTCACATAGTTCATGTAGATACTTTAAAATATCCAACTCCACTTGTTTTATTTCTTCAAGACTTAAAACTCTCTCAGACATACTTTCTATTCTCCTAATTTCGACTAATTCTTTAAACGATTTCTAACTGCGATTTGCTTGCTTAGAACTTTTAGTGATTTTCCACAGTTTGAAATCATGGTGAGATACTCTCTGTTCAAGAGGGGGCAATTGCATGTAATCTCCATAGTCCGAGGTCAAAATTTCATGGTAGTGTTTTGGAATCATAAATTCCTTGCCTTCAAACGTTCCCACAATCACTTGTTCTAACCACTCACGTTTCCAAACTGGCTTATTCATATCCTTGTAAATCAAATAATCAACTTGCTCGTAGTCAGCAACTGCTCTAGATTTAGCAAGCTCATCAATTTGCTCAACATACTTATTCGTATTTGTAAAATAGAAAATGACAACAGAAACATAACGAATCAAAGAATTCAGTAGACTTTTTGTATTTGTAATTCCTTTAAAAGTATAACAACTCAATTGACGTTTCTTTATGAGTTTCGTCATCTTATTTTTAAAGTCTGCATCATCTTCATAACCATCTACAGGGAAAATATCCACATAAATTCCCATATTGGAATCAATTCGTACATCTTCTTCTAGCAAGTAGGTATAGTTATCCTGCACTTTCATAAAAGGATAGACATAGTTGAGATTATTTTTATAAGACATGACTTCATAGCGTTCATCAGGATGAGCGATGAGGTAATCTTGTAGTTTCTCATATTCTTCTCTTAGCATGCAAATATCCATATCATCGTCCCAAGGGATAAAACCTTTATGGCGAACCGTACCAATTAGACTTCCATATGCTAGGAAATACTTGACACCAATTTTCTGACAAACCTCGTGAATGTACTCCATGATTCCAAGTTCCATCTGTTGAATTTCACTGACATCTGTTACTTCTTGATACCGAACTCCTTCATCCCGTTTGCAAACCACTAGTCCATAACCGATTGCCAACCAAAAGATGATATTGATAAAGTTAGTAGAGTACATGATCTGACTCTCAAACAACTGACCAAACAAGATACCAAAGAATAGGATCATGATCAATTTATCAGTATTTTTCTTGGAAACAATCAAATACGTTAAAAAGCGCTTGATGACATAAGCCAGTACAATAAGGAAGGATACCAAACCTAGAACTCCCGAACTGACAAATATGGTCACAAAAATGTTATGGAAATTCCCACCAATAAGGGAGTTTTGAATCTCAAATTTACTGAAATATTCTGTGTAGTAATCTGGAACGTTTCGTACACCATAACCAAAAATTGGTTTGGCACTTCCCATCTTGATGGCATTTTTCCAGATATAGGTTCTACCACTTGGTGTTGTTTCAATTAGATGGAGTTCACCATTCTTCTTGGTAACAGACGAATCTGTCTCGGCGTAGGATTGTCCTTTGTTTAAGTCAAAAACAGTCGCGGTTTCAGATGAGATATAAATTGAAGTTGCATAACTCAATCCAATATTGGTTGCAGAAACTAGTAAACCAGCAACAATAAAAGTGAGGAATCGTTTAACGATACTTCCTCTAGTAGCAAAGAAACTATAGAGTCCAATCATGAGAAGTAAAGAAAGTAAGGCTCCTCGACTTTGCATCGTAGCGAAGTAAACTAATTGAATCACATTGTTCAGTTTAAGATAAACAGAATATTTACTTCCTTTGTGGATCAAATACATAGCTAAAATAATGCTAATGTATGAAAATATCGCACTAGCATTTGGATTAACAATCCCCCATAGACGTCCATTCATGACACCATAGTAATAGGATTGTTCGCCAATCTTAAATAGGATAAGGACTCTACTTACCAATAAACCAAATGCAAAGATTGCGGAAGAAAAAGAAATGATTTGAATAGTATAGGTAACCCAATCAAATAATTTTTTAAGTTGTCCTGATTGTAACATGGTAAATAATAAAACATAGGTTACCATGAAGAGGATTTCAATCACATTTCCAATCAAATGTCCGGAGCGATTGAAAATAGCAGATAGCAGATGACTTCCAGCTAAGAGTCCAAATAAGGATAGAAATTTGCGATCTACTGTAATCTGTTTCCACTTAAACAATAAAGTATAGCAAATATAAAGCACTACAATCGCTGACAATCCCTTATAGAGGGGATTTGCTATCTTATAAACCAGTGAACTCATACTTAAAATCGAAATAAAAACAAATAGATATGCAATCCATAGTTTTGATTTTTCAAAGTATTCATCCATTTTTGAAAAATTCATTTTCAACTCCTTCTCATGATATTAGTTTTTTAATCCAACAATTTTCTTATAAATCCATGGAGAAAAGACAAGTGATAGAACTGCTATCTTGCGAAATGTAGTAAAATAAGCATCCTTCCATATTTCGTGTCGATGCTGAACAATCCAAGTTCGTAGTTCGGCTTTCTCCTTTTGATACTCTTCAGATGAAGTAAAGATAATTTTATCGTAAACTGTGATGTACGACCAACATTCTCTATTTTTCAATTCAGGTTTTAAATCAGGAAAAGCTTGTGATACTTGAGCAATTATGTGCTTATAAACTTCTATCGTGTCAAACACATGCTGATTAACAGATGTTGTTGCACTTCCCTCACGATGATCATAATAATAAATTGGTTTGTCAATAAATACGCTACTACATCTTGTCTTTAGTAGCAATTCAGTTAAAAATAAGGCATCTTCAGCTAGGTGATAATTTGTATTAAACTTTTCATCCGCAAGCAGGTCTCTCTTAAACAGTTTTGCAACTGGAAAAAATGACGTTCTGGTGGTCATCAGTAGTTCCTTCATGGTTTCTTCTGTTGACCAGATTTCTTTTCTTCCAGAATGAGGAGGTAAATCTGTCACAATGCCATTTTTAATATGGTGCAGAGGAGCAATAACAAAGCCTACATTCAACCCTTCAACTGCACTTGCTAAAGTAGCTAGGTAATCTTGGGTAACAAAATCATCGCTATCAATAAAAGTAACCCAAGAATCCGTCGCTAGCTGAATTCCCATATTTCTAGCATTTGAGACTCCAGCATTTTCGATATGATGAACCTTGATATTCTCATGCCGAGAGGCTAAATTCTCACAGATCTGTCCGCTGGAATCGGTAGAACCATCGTTGATTAGGATTAACTCAAAATGGGCATAAGTCTGTTGAAGAATCGACTCCACACATCGCTCCAGGTAAGCTTCTACATTGTAGACTGGAACGATAACGCTTATTTTTTCTCCCATCATGCTCCATATTCTCCCTTGTACTCTGTGTAGCTCTTGTCCATGTCTGCTATAATGGCATCATGATGCGGTACTTGCTTGTCCGCTGGTGGCGGCGTCATATAATCCCCAAAAGCAGTGCTGAGATAGGCATCGTAGCCAACTGGGATGGGCATCTCAGTTCCTTCAAACGGCAAGAAGAGATTGTCTTCAAAGGATGCGATTGGATACTTGTTTCGCATGTAGCCGGGACCTGAGCATAATTCTGTGATTCCATCGCTCTCAGCTAGACCATACTTGGTCATTTCTTTCTCAGCTTTTTTCCAAATGCGATAACGTAGAGATTTAGGAGTCAGACCCAGCAAAATGCGACTTCCCCATTTCATGACTGCACCATGCTTTTCTGGGATAGTTTGGGCGCAAAAGAGTGAATAAATCAAAGCCCAACGAACCTGTTTCTTACGCTCAGCTGGATTTTTCGGATAATAATCTAAAGGTAAAACATCCAAGGCCAAACCGTGTGGTAAATCCAAATCCTTCTGATAGGGCTTGATACAAGTGGTTTCCTGGTCACGAATGGTGATAAAAAGGTTACGGTCTACAAAATCTTTGTTACTCTTTGACAAGAAATAACGCTCATCTGCATAACGTGGCCACAGTTCTGCTAATTTTTCATAGTCCTTGCGCGGCATGAAAAAGTCTAGATCATCATCCCAAGGAATGAAGCCTTTATTACGTAGGGCACCAATAGCCCCACCACCACAGAGATAGCACAACAAATTATGTTCTTTACAAAATGCGACAAAATATTCAGCCATTTCCAGACTACGAGCCTGAATCGCTTTCAAATCACTCATGTCTCTCCTCTTCTGTCCAATAACGATTTATATCGTTTTATTATATCATAAAAAAGCCTTAAAAATCCATCAGATACCGTAAAAAATCAAAGCCTAAACCACTTTTTCACTAGTGATTCAAACTTTGATTTTTTTATAGTATTCTATCTCATTCCCATTTGGGCGAGTTTAGTCCGATATTTGTTTTGGTCGACAAGGAGAGCCTGCCCTCCATAAACATCGTAGTCATCTACCCAGTCACCAAGTTCGGGAACAGTTAATCTTTCGATTCCATTCTGAGCGCCTTCTATGACAGATAAACCATTGGTCAACAAGAAGCTATACGGTAAATTGGTCGAAGTCATCGCAAAGACTTTTCCAAGTGCCTCAGATCCTGTAAAGAGTTTGGTTGGATCTTTGATCTGCTCAAGAACGGCTGACATCACTTGTTGCTGACGTTTGGTACGTCCGTAGTCTCCTTCATCATCATCACGGAAGCGAGCATAGTTCAACAAGGTGGAGCCATTCATCTGCTGTTTTCCAACTTTGATGGTTTGAGTTGGGGACTCTGTCTCTGTTGCATGAAGGTCATCTCCAACTGTGGCTTCTGTTAAAGGTTGACCATTCAGAGTTGAAAATTGAGCATCGATAGTCACTCCTTCAGGGAAAAGGGTGTCAATAGCTGTTGCAAAAGCCTGAAAGTCAACTAGGGCATAGTACTTAATATCCAAATCAAAGTTATCTTTTAGAACCTTGCGGACTATTTCCGCTCCTTTTTGACCTTCTTGTTCCCCAAGTTCATAGGCAACATTAAGTTTGTTATCTGTTTGTTTCTGGCCATTTACAATCTTACTATACCCGTCAATATACACTAAGTTGTCACGCATAAAGCTGACGAGCTTAATCTTCTTATCCGTACCACTGACATTTAGCACCATGATTGTGTCTGTACGGGTCTCCGCACTATTTTGACCAATACGGCCATCTGTCCCCATGATTAGGATATTCACACCATCTTTGGTATCCTGACCATTAAAGACTTCTACTTGTGCTGCCTTGGCATCAGCTGGCTTATTGCTTGGATTGGCTGCCGACTGGAATCCTCGAAGAAACATGAAAATCATTCCTGCAGCAAGGCATGTTATCAATAGCAAGAACCAAGTCAGTATTCGTTTGAAGCGAAATCTTCTTTTTTTCTTTTTGACTTTAGGTAGAGGAGCTACCTTTTCACGTTTCTTTACCCGACTTCTATTTCCATAAGTCGGAAGATCAATATCGCTACTCCAAGTCTCTTCTTTTTCTTCTTGGTAGGAAGGGTGAACTTCTTGCTTGAATCCTGTCATCTTTTGCTGCAGGTAATCAAACTCCTTTCGCTCCCGATCATTGAGGTAGTGAAAATTCTTAAAGAGATAGTCATAACGTAACTGCTCATGATGACTTAAAGGGCTTTCTTTGCTCATAGGCTCTCCTTTCCTAAATCCCTAATGGTGAAAATAGGGTAGGTTCCCAGTATCTTGTACTGGATCCCAATTGTTTCTAGTTCTTGTCTGGCAAAATGAACCAGCTCTTTCGTACTATAATCCACATCGATGATGAAAAAGTACTCACCTAGTGCCGTTTTGAGGGGACGACTTTCTATCTTGGTTAAGTCAATCCCTCGCCAAGCAAAGGTTGAAAGAGCCTTGTAGAGGGCACCGGGAAGGTTATCCGGTAAGGTTAAGGCCAAACTCATTTTTTCAGTTTGTGATTGCATATGGATAGTGGGAATCTCAGACCCTAAAACCCAAAAACGAGTGAAATTGGCTTCCATTTCTTGGATATCTTCTGCTATCAATTCCAAACCATACTCTCTAGCTGAGTTTCTAGGCGCAATAGCCGCAAAAGGTTGGTCTGGATGTTCAGCGATAAAGCGGGCTGCATAGGCTGTGCTTGCCGTCACTTCAAGCTGGGCTTTTGGATAATGCTCCTCTATGAATTTCTTTCCTTGAGCCAAAGCTTGAGGGTGTGAAAAAATCTTTTCAATCTTAGTATGACCAGGAACTACCATCAGTTGCTGGTGAATGGGTTGTACGATTTCTGCAACAGCCTGAATGTCCGCCTGATGAAAAAGATAGTCCAAGCTTTCATGCACACTTCCCTCAATGGAGTTTTCAACTGGTACCACAGAATAGTCCACCAAGCCTTGCTCATAGGCCTTAATAACATCTGTGATATTGGCAAAAGCCTGCAATTCCTCTTTGGGAAAAGCTGTCTGCACAACATGATGCGAAAAAGATCCCTTGGGACCTAGATAGGCAATTTTCATCTCAGTTCCTCTATAATTTCCTCTGGGCTTAGCTTGGTCACATCTAGAACACGACTGGCTACTTCCTCATACCAAGCCTGTCTTTCTTGAAAAATCTCTCGCAACTCTTCCTTACTGTTGTTGAGAAAAAGTGGCCGTTGATTGTCCTTATCAGCTGAAATACGTTGGTAAAGGGTTTCAAAGTCTGCTTTCAGATAGATGTTATCAGGATTTTGTTTGAGCAAGTCACGATTGCGAGGGAAGATGACCACACCGCCACCAGTTGACACAACTCGGTCCGTTTTTAGTAAGTCCGCTAAAACTTCTGACTCCACCTGACGAAAGACCGCTTCTCCTTTTTCAGCGAAAAATTCCGCAATAGACATACCCAAGCGCTTCTCAATCAAGGCATCCATATCAAGGTAGTCTGGATCTAAGCCCCTTGCGATTGTGGATTTGCCAGCCCCCATAAATCCGAGTAATACCTTAGCCATGAATCAGATTCTCCAAATCATTAAAGAAGCTAGGATAACTGGTATTGATGGCTTCTGCACGGTCAAGTTCCACATCTCCATCAGCAACCAAGAGGGCCGCGATGGCCGTCATCATTCCGATACGGTGGTCACCAAACGTATTGACTCTCGTACCATGAAGGGCTGATTTCCCTTTGATAATCATCCCGTCTGCTGTAGGAGTGATATCCGCCCCCATGCTATTTAAAGCATCTGCCACCACCTGAATGCGGTCTGTTTCCTTGACCTTGAGTTCCTCAGCATCCTTAATGACTGTTTCACCTTGCGCTTGTGTCGCTAAAAGGGCAATAATGGGCAATTCATCAATCAAACGTGGAATCAAGGCTCCACCTATCTCCGTTCCTTTCAGGTCTGAAGACTCGACAGTCAAGGTTGCTGATTTAGCGACTGGATCGATTTCAGTTATTTCCAATTTTCCTCCCATGGCACGAATGATATCAATAATACCAGTACGCGTTTCATTGATGCCCACATTCTGCAGCACCACACGAGAGTTTGGAACAATCAAACCTGCGACCAACCAAAAGGCTGCACTGGAAATATCTCCTGGAACAAGAACCTTTTGTCCGATCAGTTTTTGTGGTCCTTGAACTGTGATTTTCTTGCCATCCACACTTAAATGGCCACCAAATTGTTGCAACATATCTTCGGTGTGGTTACGAGTACATTCTTTCTCGATAATAACGGACTCCCCCTGAGCCTGCAAGGCTGCAAATATCAAGGCAGACTTGACCTGAGCAGAGGCGATTGGCAACTCATAGTGAATCGGTGTTAGGTTTTTAGTACCTTTCAAGTGCAGAGGAGGCAAGTCTCGCTCTGTTTGACCAGAAATGCTGACTCCCATTTTTTTCAAGGGAAGGGTCACACGGTCCATAGGACGTTTGGATAGACTGTCGTCACCGAACATCTCTACTTCAAAATCTGCACCAGCAAGTACACCTGAAATCAGGCGAATCGAGGTTCCAGAATTCCCCATATCCAAGGCGTTTTGCGGCGCTTTTAAGCCATCCATTCCAACACCTTGAATGGTAATAACCCCATCTTTGTCCTCAATTTCAACACCAAGGTTACGAAAAACCTGCAAGGTTGAGAGCACATCCTCTCCACGCAGAATATCATAAACCTTAGTCTCACCCTCAGATAAACTTCCAAAAATAATCGAACGATGGCTGATAGACTTGTCACCTGGAACCCGGATACTGCCATGTAAGTGGCGAATGTTTGTTTTTAGTTTCATAGTTGACCTCATACTTGCAATACTTTTTCTTATTTTATCACAAAAAAGCCAGAAATTCCTGAAATTTCTGGCTTTTATACAGATAAAATACTATTTCAATAATTCCGAAACAGGTTCAAAGACAATTTTTTCAATGTCAGAAAGGTAAATGGACAATTGTTGCTGTTTGGCAAAGAAATCTGACAAAAGAGCGTTCTCTTGGATTTGCTTACTGAAAGACTGCATCTTTTCTTGGAAAGAACCGTCTGGCATTTGTCCCGTTTGCGCCATGACTTGGATTTCTTGTTGGAAAGCAAGGTAGTCTGCAAAAATCTTGCTAGCTTGTTCATCAGCTTGGATGGCATCTTTTGCTGCCTTGACCGCCTTGTATTCTGGTAATTCGCGTAACCCGCGACTGAGTTCATTTGCACTATCGTAAATATTTGACATGATTTTCTCCTTATTTGATGACGACTGTATAGTCCGTATTTTCTGTAATTAAGCGCTCAGCTCGTTCTAAATCTTGAGCATTTTTAAAGGAAATTTGTAGAATCCCGTGAACATCTTCACGGTTTTCTTCGTTGATGTGGATATTAACCAAAGAAGTCCCACGAAGTAATTCCAAAATCCGCAAGATAACATCTTCTTCATCGGGAACATCGACATAGAGGTCATAAGAACTGTCCACACCACCACGCTTATGGATTTCCATGGCCTGACGTTGCGCACGCGCTTGGTTGAAAAAGTTCCAGATTTGCTCTTCATCTCCCTTGCTGATGGCTTGTTCAACCTCATCTAGGCGCTCCTTGAAATCCGCAATTCGATCTAGAATAGTCTCACGATTGGACAAGAGAATGGAAGTCCACATACCTGGCTCGCTTTCCGCAATGCGAGTCATATCTCGAAAACCACCCGCCGCAAAGCGCCTTGCCATCTCATGTTCTTGAGCATAAACTGCCGTCTGCTCCATAAGACTGGAAGCCAGAATATGAGGAAAATGGCTAATCTGAGAAGTGACTCGATCATGCTCCTTGGCATCAATCTCGATAAAACGAGCATGAAGGCCTGAAAGCAGATCCTTCATTTCCTCAAGTGTGTCAGGACTTGTCAGGCTCGAAGGTGTGAATATATAGTAGGCATTTTCAAAAAGATTAACATCCGCAGAGGCAGCCCCTGTCTTGTGGCTACCAGCCATGGGATGGGCCCCGACAAAGCGAACAGGCTTGCCAGCCAAATATTCCTCCGCCACATCCACAATGGCTGACTTTGTCGAGCCGGCATCCGAGATAATGACGCCTTCTTTCAAGCCTAAGTTTGCCAGCTCCTTAATAAAAGCAATGGTCTGTTTGATTGGCAAGGTCAAGATGATGACATCTGCTAGGGGAGCGAAACTGGCAAAATCATCCGTCGCACGGTCAATCATCCCCCGCTCCAAGGCAATATCTCTCGAAGCCTGACTGCGATTATAACCTAAAATTTCATAATCCGGATGATCACGCTTGATACCGAGCGCCATCGAAGCACCAATCAAACCGAGACCTGCGATATAGATGGTTTTTGCCATAAGGACTCCTTAATAGTTCTTTGTATAGTCTCGGTGCTTGGCAACTGCCTCTTTTAATTCTTCAAGATTATCTGAGGAGAATTTTTCAAGTATTTCCTGCGCCAAGACAGTAGCCACAACAGCTTCCATGACAACACCAGCTGCTGGAAGAGCGGTCGGATCACTTCTCTCCACGGTTGCCTTGTAAGGTTCGTGAGTCTCGATATCCACACTCATGAGTGGTTTATAGAGAGTGGGAATGGGTTTCATGACACCTCGAACAACAATTGGTTGCCCATTGGTCATACCACCCTCGAAACCACCTAGATTATTGGTACGGCGAGTATAACCGTCTTCTTTAGACCAGAGAATTTCATCCATAACCTGGCTGCCTTTTCGGTAACCAGCTTCAAAGCCAAGACCAAATTCCACCCCTTTAAAGGCATTGATAGAGACAACAGCTTGAGCCAGTCGGGCATCTAATTTTCTATCCCATTGAACATAGGAACCAAGGCCAACTGGTACGCCTCCGACGACTGTCTCGACAACTCCACCGATGGTATCACCGTCACGCTTGATTTGGTCAATATAATCCTTGATTTCCTGCTCTCGTTCTTGATTGACAATAGAAACTTCAGACTGGGCAGCTCTTTCCTTAATCTCAGCCACTGTCAGATTTTCAGGTACATCGATTTCCTTGCCACCAAAGACCACGACATGATTAGCAATCTCCATATCTAGCTCAGCTAAGAGACGTTTGGCTACTGCCCCAACAGCAACTCGCATGGTGGTTTCACGAGCTGATGAACGTTCCAAAGAATTTCGCAAATCATCAAAACGGTACTTGATCCCCCCTACCAAGTCGGCGTGACCTGGACGTGGATGGGTGATTTTTCGCTTGCTTTTAAGGCGGTCTTCGATGTCTTCTGCAGACATGATGTCCAGCCATTTCTGGTGGTCCTTATTGATAACATCCATGGTTATGGGAGCCCCTGTCGTCTTCCCATGGCGAACACCTGAGGTAAAGACAACCTGGTCACTCTCAATCTTCATACGACCACCACGACCGTAGCCACCCTGACGGCGTTTCAGATCCTCATTGATATCCTCTGCTGTCAAAGGAAGTCCAGCTGGAATTCCTTCAATGATAGCTGTCAGACGGGGGCCATGTGATTCTCCTGCAGTTAAATATCTCATACGTTCTCCTTATTTTACCAAGTAGTCTTTCATCTCTTCCAGGGAAACTGGGTGAATGGTCGCTGAACCAAGCTCTGGTACCAAGACCAATTTCAAGGTGTTGCCACGTGCCTTCTTGTCATGAGTCAAAGCCTGATAAAGCTTGTCAACATCCCAGTTTTCATAGTCAACAGGTAGTCCAAATTTCTGGCACATCTCTCTAATGGACTGGGTTATTCCTTCTGGCATAAGGCCTTTTACTTCAGCAACCTTAGAAATCTGCACCATCCCCATGGCCACAGCCTCACCATGCATGACCTTGCCATAACCGGCCGTTGCTTCAATGGCATGGCCAATTGTGTGCCCAAAATTGAGGTAAAGTCGAACACCATTGTCCAACTCATCCTCAACTACCATCTTGCGCTTCACCTGACAAGAATGTTCAATCAAAATCTCTGCATGTTCCAGAATGCTCTCAACAGAACCATCTAGCTCCGTCAAGAGAGCCCAAAGTTCTGGATCCTCAATCAAACCGTACTTGATAACCTCACCCATCCCTTCAATCAGCTCTCTTTTCCCAAGAGTTTCAAGGACCAGCGGGTCAATCAGAACCCCATCCGGTTGGGCAAAAGTACCCACCATATTCTTAGCAAATGGAGTATTAACACCTGTCTTTCCACCGATAGAAGAATCAACCTGGGCTGTCAAACTAGTCGGTATCTGAACAAAGTGAATGCCCCGCATATAGGTAGAGGCCACAAAACCAGCTAGGTCCCCAACGACACCTCCACCAAGAGCCACAATCCCATCGCTACGAGTCAGACCTTGCTTGACTAGAAATTCATAGACTTTCTGAACAGTGGTTAAATTCTTTCTTTCTTCACCTTCTAAAAAGTCAAATACTGCTACCTGAAAACCAGCATCTTCTAGGCTGAGTTTGACCTTCTCTGCATAAAGAGAGGCTACATGGTTGTCGGTTACAATGACCACTTTTTGAGGTTGCCAGAGTTCTCGCAACCATTGACCTGCATGAGATAGACAACCTTTTTCAATCTGAATATCATAAGGATGATGTGGAATATCGATTCTGATTTTCATAGTAGGGTCTCCTTTTTTTATTGGTATTTTTCTGTTAAGGACTGCCAAATCTCATCTGTCGGCATTTCCTTACCTGTCCACAGTTGAAAAGCTTCTGCAGCTTGATAGAGCAACATTCCCAGACCATTAACGGCTGGATTGCCCTGACTTTTAGCCCATTTCAAAAATGGCGTTTCAAAGGGTTGGTAAATGATATCTGCGACCAAGAGATCTTCTGGTAAGACTATACTTGTCGGAACTGGGGACGACTGGCCATCCATCCCCACACTAGTAGCATTGACGAGCAGGTCCGACTTGGCAATCTTTTCTTGCAGTTCAGAAATATCTTCTAAAGCATACAAGTCCACTTTAAAGCCTGTTTGCTCCTGCAACTTATCTAGGTAAGGTCTTGTTTTTTCCATGGAAACTGAACGAACAAAGACTGAAATCTGACTGGCGCCATCCAAAATAGCCTGAGCCAAAATGGACTTGGCTGCACCACCTGCTCCTAGAATGGTTATTTTCTTATCCGAGATTGTAAAAGAAGGCAAGCTCTTAAAAAATCCCTTGCCATCTGTATTATATCCAATTAAAGTGCCATTATGATTAACAACAGTATTGACCGCCCCTATCAAACGAGCCTCATCACTCAACTCATCCAGATAAGGAATCACTTGCTCCTTGTAAGGCATGGAAAGATTGATCCCAAACATCTGGTAACGCCGAATATTGGCTACTGTTTCTGCCAGATCAACCGCTTCAATTTCCCAAGCCACATAGACACCATTAATAGCTGTCGCCTCAAAGGCCATATTGTGGATAAAGGGTGAAATAGAGTGTCTGATGGGATTTGCAACAACTGCAGCTAAACGTGTATAGCCATCAAGCTTCATTCAAAATCTCCCTGATTTTTTTCATACTTGATAGGGAAATCTGACCCGGCGCACTGACTGCATCCATACTAGCAAAAGACCAGCTGGAACCTGTTACATCTGAAGTGATACGAGAAACCTTGCCAATTTTCCCCATGGAAATAGTCACGTACTCTTGCTCAGGATTGAGTGTCTTGAAACCTCGCGTATAGTTCATCAGATCCAAAACATCCTGAGCTGTATTTGCCATTACCGATACCTTCACTACTTTTGGAGTCAAGCTGGTCAATTCAGACAAGATTTCCATCATGTTTTCAGGTGTTTCTTGGAAATTGTGATAACTCAAGACCAGATTTGGAAAATCCAACATCTCCTCAAAAACATCCTTGTGGCTGAAATACTCAAAATCCACATAGTCTGGTTGGTAGAGTTGGGTCACTTCCTTGATGATTTGAACATACTCTTCTGAGGAAAGTTCGATTTCTCCTCCCTCAGCGCGAGTCCGAAGGGTAAAGACAAGTTCGCGTCCTGCAAATTTCTCAAAGATAGCGGGTGCTACCTGTAAAATAGCGTCCTTTGCAAGAAAGTCCGCACGCCACTCAATGATATCGGCATCTTCATACCTTGTAGCATCCAGTTCTTGCGCTTCCTCTAAACTTCTTGGCATTACTGAAACGACTAATTTCATTTACTAACCTTCATACTAATCACCTTGAGGTAATTACTGCTTTCATCTTTTTTATTATAGGCAAAGTCAGCTGGAAGTCCGTATTGGTTCAAGACCTGATACCTTCTTCCTGCAAAACCTTTATCAATTTGTTCTGTAAATTTCTGGCGGGAAACATTGGCAGCATTGGTACTGGCAATGATAATGCCTCCCGGATTTAAAATCTCTAGACTCTGGGAAATCAACTTGTGATAGTCCTTAGCTACAGAGAATGTTTGTTTTTTATTGCGGGCAAAGCTCGGTGGATCAAGAACAATCACATCATAGGTCAAGCCTTTTCTCTTGGCATACTTGAAGTACTCAAAGACATCCATAACGATAAAACGATGATTGTCCGTGCTGAGTCCATTTGCCTGAAAATGAGCTTCTGACAGCTCTCTAGACCGTTTGGCCAAGTCGACAGAAGTCGTCTCACTAGCGCCTCCCATAGCTGCAGCAACAGAAAAGGCAGCCGTATAGGAAAACATATTGAGCAAGGATTTGCCCATGGCTAGACCGTCGACCAGACTCCCACGAACCTCATGCTGGTCTAGGAAAATCCCTGTCATCAAGCCATCATTCATAAAGACATGATAGAGCACGCCATTCTCAAGAACAGTAAAGTAATCTGGCGCTTCCTCACCATAAACATAGGCAGACTCGTAGTCTAGACCTTTAAAACGAATCTTTTCATAAGCCCCCAAGACCTCAGGAAAAACTTCCTTAAAAGCTTTTACGATCAGCTCACGAATCTGGTAAACAAAGGTGTTGTACCAAGAAAAGACAGCATAATCTCCATAGAGATCAACAGTCAGACCACCAAAACCATCCCCCTCTTGGTTAAAAAGGCGAAAGGCAGTAGTCAAGTCATCTTGATAATAAGACTTTCTAACTTCCTTAGCTTTACGAAACAGGATTTCAAAAAAGGCTTGATTGAAAAGAACCTTTTCCTTGCTGATGAACCAGCCTATTCCCTTGTTCTGCTGAGAAAGATAGGCGCTCCCTAAAAACTTTCCGTCTTGACTAAGAACTTCTACTGCCTGATCCGTTAGATCAATATCTGTTAAATCACTTGCTTCCAAAAGAACTAGACCCTTAGCTAGCTTTTTTTCAACACGTCTGCTGACCCTAATTCTATTCATAGCTACTATTATAACAAATTTTATGACAATTCTCAAAAAAGAAACCGTTTAACCATATGTACTTTAGTTTACTGAGTGTCATTTTTGTTAAAATAAGTTTATTCCATTTACTTTTTCACCAAAACATTCTTCTCCTTGTTATGGAAAGAGAGATTTTAATCGATAAAAATAGACAATTTCAGAAATGAGTATAGAATCTTGCGCAAACGTTTGCCTAGTTCTAAACTTTATGGTAGAATAAAACACAACATTGATAAGCAAGAGGAAAAACAATGCAAAATCAGACACTTATGCAATACTTTGAGTGGTATCTGCCCCACGACGGCCAACACTGGACGCGATTGGCAGATGACGCAGAACACCTAGCAAACCTTGGTATCAGCCATGTCTGGATGCCACCTGCCTTCAAGGCAACCAACGAAAAAGATGTAGGCTATGGTGTTTACGATCTTTTTGACCTAGGTGAATTTAACCAAAAAGGGACTGTCCGCACCAAGTATGGGTTTAAAGAAGACTATCTTCAAACGATTCAGACTCTCAAGGAGCATGGAATCCAACCTATGGCTGATGTGGTGCTCAATCACAAGGCTGCAGCAGATAAATTAGAAGCCTTTCAAGTTATCGAAGTAGATCCCGAGGACCGTACAGTTCAACTAAGTGAGCCCTTTACTATCAACGGATGGACCCACTTCACTTTTGATGGACGTCAGAAAACCTATAATGACTTTGAATGGCACTGGTACCACTTCACAGGTACAGACTATGATGCCAAACGCCGCAAGTCTGGCATTTACTTGATCCAGGGGGACAATAAAGGTTGGGCAAACGAAGAATTGGTCGATAATGAAAACGGAAACTACGACTATCTCATGTATGCCGACCTAGACTTTAAGCATCCTGAAGTCATCCAAAACATCTATGACTGGGCTGACTGGTTCATGGAAACGACTGGTGTGGCAGGATTCCGCTTGGATGCCGTTAAACACATCGACTCCTTCTTTATGGGTAATTTCATCCGTGATATGAAGGAAAAATACGGAGAAGATTTCTACGTTTTTGGGGAATTTTGGAATCCAGATAAGGAAGCAAATCTAGACTACCTTGAAAAAACAGAAGAACGTTTTGACCTTGTCGATGTTCGTCTCCACCAAAACCTCTTTGAAGCTAGTCATGCTGGAGCAAGCTACGACCTTCGTAACATTTTCACAGATAGCTTGGTTGAACTCAAGCCTGACAAGGCTGTCACTTTCGTTGACAACCATGATACTCAACGAGGACAAGCCCTTGAGTCTACTGTTGAAGAATGGTTCAAGCCAGCAGCCTATGCCCTTATTCTATTACGCCAAGATGGGCTTCCATGTGTCTTTTACGGAGACTATTATGGTATTTCTGGGCAATTTGCTCAACAAGATTTCAGAGAAGTTCTTGACCGTCTCCTAGCCATCCGAAAAGATTTAGCCTATGGAGAGCAGACAGACTACTTTGACGATGCCAACTGTATCGGATGGGTACGTTCAGGTGCTGAACATCAATCTCCAATCGCTGTCCTTATCTCCAATGACCAAGAAAACAGCAAGGCTATGTTTGTCGGGCAAGAATGGGCTGACCAAACCTTTGTTGACCTCCTTGAAAATCATCCAGCACAAGTTACAATCAATGCTGAAGGTTATGGAGAATTTCCAGTAGCAGCGGGTTCAGTCAGTGTCTGGGCAACAAAATAAACCTATCAGTTACAAGTCAAATCCAACCGGATTTGGCTTTTTAAGTATCTTTAATATACAATATAAGTGCACAATAAAAACTCATAAGATTTTCTAGTAAAATAGAATTGAACGAACTAGTTA
>CAJNCP010000014.1 GCA_905221295.1 bacterium
TCATTTGACAATATTGACTAGTTGAACCAGCTCATTTTTAGGAAAGTTGGGTGGCTAGCTTCATTATAGAATTTTCATTTGTGAAAAAAAACAAAAAAAGAGGGATGAAATAATCAAGAGTTATGGGAAAAAATCGAAAATTATGGTATAATGGAACGAAAAGACCTTTTTAGTAAATTTTGAAAGAGTATAACATGAGAAAAATTGTCATCAATGGTGGACGTCCATTGCAAGGTGAAATCACCATTAGTGGTGCTAAAAATAGTGTCGTTGCGCTTATTCCAGCTATTATCTTATCAGATGATATTGTCACTTTAGATTGTGTTCCAGATATTTCAGACGTTGCTAGTCTTGTCGAAATCATGGAGATCATGGGTGCATCAGTTAAGCGTTATGACGATGTCTTGGAGATTGATCCAAGAGGCGTTCAAAACATTCCAATGCCATATGGCAAAATTAATAGTTTGCGTGCTTCTTATTATTTTTACGGAAGTCTTTTAGGGCGCTTTGGTGAAGCTACGGTAGGACTTCCTGGTGGATGTGATCTGGGTCCTCGTCCCATTGATCTTCACTTAAAAGCCTTTGAAGCTATGGGGGCTAAGGTAAGCTACGAGGGAGATAATATGAATTTATCTGCCCAAGGAAAGGGGCTTCATGGAGCAAGTATTTACATGGACACCGTTAGCGTTGGTGCAACGATTAACACTATGATTGCCGCGGTCAAAGCAAAGGGACGTACTGTCATTGAAAATGCGGCCCGTGAACCAGAAATCATTGATGTGGCTACCCTTTTGAACAACATGGGAGCACACATTCGTGGTGCCGGTACTGATATTATCATTATTGATGGTGTTGAGACACTTCATGGGACTCGTCACCAAGTCATTCCAGACCGTATTGAAGCTGGGACTTATATTTCACTTGCTGCTGCGGTTGGTAAAGGAATTCGTATTAACAACGTTCTTTATGAGCATCTTGAAGGCTTTATCGCCAAACTCGAGGAAATGGGCGTTCATATGACGGTCTCTGAGGATAGTATCTTCGTTGAAGAGCAGTCAGACTTGAAGGCAATCAATATTAAAACTGCTCCTTATCCTGGTTTTGCAACTGATTTGCAACAGCCTATCACACCACTTTTATTAACAGCCCAAGGCCGCGGAACGATTATTGATACCATTTACGAAAAACGTGTCAACCATGTCTTTGAGTTAGCAAAAATGGATGCGGATATTACGACTACAAATGACCATATTTTTTACACTGGTGGACGTGTTCTACATGGTGCCAAGGTGAAAGCGACAGATCTTCGTGCTGGTGCTGCACTTGTGATTGCTGGATTGATGGCTCAAGGACAGACTGAAATTACAAATATTGAGTTTATCCTTCGTGGCTACTCAGATATTATTGAAAAATTACGTAGTCTTGGAGCGGATATTACACTCGTCGAAGACTAAACCGTTGAGGTGATTATGAATATTTGGACCAAATTAGCAATGTTTTCTTTCTTTGAAACGGAGCGCTTGTATTTGCGTCCTTTCTTTTTTAGTGACAGTAAAGCGTTTTATGAGATTGCTTCTGATCCAGAAAATCTGCAATTTATTTTTCCCAGCCAAGCAAGTTTAGAGGAGAGTCAATATGCTCTTGCCAACTATTTTATGAAGGCTCCTCTAGGTGTCTGGGCAATTTGTAATCAAGACAATCAGGAAATGATTGGTTCCATCAAATTTGAAAAAATCGACGAAATCAAGAAAGAAGCAGAAATCGGTTATTTCTTAAAAAAAGATGCTTGGTCGCAAGGTTTTATGACAGAGGCTGTTAGCAAACTCTGTCAACTTTCCTTTGAAGAATTTGGTTTAAAACAATTATCCATCATCACTCATCTGGAGAATCAAGCTAGCCAAAAAGTAGCCTTAAAATCGGGATTTAGTCTCTTCCGACAGTTTAAGGGGAGCGATCGCTATACACGAAAAATGAGGGACTATCTTGAATTTCGTTACGTAAAAGGAGATTTCAATGAGTAAACACCAGGAAATTTTGTCTTATCTGGAAGAGTTACCAATTGGGAAGAGAGTTAGTGTTCGTAGTATTTCAAATCACCTAGGTGTTAGTGATGGAACAGCCTATCGGGCTATCAAAGAAGCTGAAAATCGGGGAATTGTTGAGACTCGCCCCCGCAGTGGAACCATACGTGTCAAGTCAAAGAAAGTAGCTATCGAACGACTAACCTATGCAGAAATCGCAGAAGTGACTAGCTCTGAAGTTTTAGCTGGTCAGGAAGGGTTAGAGAGAGAGTTTAGTAAATTTTCTATTGGAGCCATGACTGAGCAGAATATCCTCTCTTATCTCCATGATGGAGGCCTTTTGATTGTTGGTGACCGTGCTCGAATTCAACTTTTAGCACTAGAAAATGAAAATGCAGTCCTTGTGACTGGAGGTTTCCATGTCCAAGATGATGTATTGACTCTAGCCAATAAAAAAGGTATCCCAGTTCTGAGAAGTAAGCATGATACTTTTACAGTCGCAACCATGATTAACAAAGCTCTCTCAAATGTTCAAATCAAAACAGACATTTTAACAGTCGAAAAGCTCTATCGTCCGAGTCATGAGTATGGCTTTTTGAGAGAGACGGATACAGTCAAAGACTATCTAGACTTGGTACGTAAAAACAGAAGTAGCCGTTTCCCAGTCATTAACCAACACCAAGTTGTTGTTGGGGTTGTTACTATGCGTGACGCAGGAGATAAATCCCCCAGCACGACGATTGACAAGGTGATGACACGTAGTATCTTTGTAACAGGCTTAGCGACCAATATTGCCAATGTCAGTCAACGAATGATTGCAGAAGACTTCGAGATGGTTCCCGTTGTCAGAAGTAACCAAACCTTGCTCGGTGTCGTAACACGACGAGATGTCATGGAAAAGATGAGCCGTTCTCAAGTTTCTGCTTTGCCGACTTTCTCAGAGCAAATTGGGCAAAAACTCTCTTATCATCATGATGAAGTCGTCATAACTGTTGAGCCCTTCATGTTGGAGAAAAATGGAGTCCTTGCTAATGGAGTCTTGGCTGAAATTCTCAACCATATGACCCAAGACCTCGTTGTCAATAGCGGACGTAATCTCATCATTGAGCAGATGTTGATTTATTTCTTGCAGGCTGTGCAGATAGATGATACTCTGCGGATTCGGGCTCGTATTATTCACCACACGAGACGCTCAGCTATTATTGATTATGATATTTATCATGGTCATCAGATTGTATCAAAAGCAAATGTTACAGTGAAAATCAATTAGAATCTAGGAGAAAAAATGATAACTTTAAAATCAGCACGTGAAATCGAAGCCATGGACAAGGCTGGTGATTTCCTAGCGAGTATTCATATCGGCTTACGCGATTTGATTAAGCCAGGCGTGGATATGTGGGAAGTTGAAGAGTATGTTCGCCGTCGTTGTAAAGAGGAAAATTTCCTTCCTCTACAGATTGGCGTAGATGGTGCAGTCATGGATTACCCCTATGCCACTTGTTGCTCTCTTAACGACGAAGTTGCTCATGCTTTTCCACGTCATTACATCTTGAAAGATGGAGACTTGCTCAAGGTTGACATGGTACTGGGGGGTCCGATAGCAAAATCCGATCTTAATGTATCTAAACTTAACTTTAACAATGTTGAGCAAATGAAAAAATACACCCAAAGTTATACTGGTGGTTTAGCAGACTCATGTTGGGCTTATGCAGTTGGTACACCATCTGAAGAAGTGAAAAACCTGATGGACGTGACCAAGGAAGCTATGTATATAGGGATTGAGAAAGCGGTTGTTGGAAATCGTATCGGTGATATCGGTGCAGCAATTCAGGAATATGCTGAAAGTCGCGGTTACGGTGTCGTTCGTGATTTGGTTGGTCATGGTGTTGGTCCAACTATGCACGAGGAGCCAATGGTTCCTAACTACGGTATTGCAGGCCGTGGACTCCGTCTCCGTGAAGGAATGGTCCTGACCATTGAACCCATGATTAATACTGGGGATTGGGAAATTGATACAGATATGAAGACTGGCTGGGCTCATAAGACTATAGATGGTGGCCTGTCTTGCCAATATGAACACCAGTTCGTGATTACCAAAGACGGTCCAGTTATCTTGACTAGCCAAGGCGAAGAAGGAACGTATTAAAAAAAGGGGAGCTTAGCTCCTTTTTTTGTGTCAAATTTTATCAAAATAAATAAGCGTAGCGGACTTCTTACAAATTTATTCTTTTGTAGTAAAATAGGATTAGAATTTTGAGAAAGTAGGTAATTCGTTGGAGTCGATTATATTTCTAGTATCCGTTTTTTTAGCAGGTATTCTGTCCTTCTTTTCACCCTGCATCTTTCCTTTGTTACCTGTCTATGCTGGTATTTTACTGGATGATCAGGGAAATTCGAAAAGTTTTCGATTTTTTGGAAGAGATGTTGCATGGTCTGGTTTAATTCGAACCTTGTGCTTTATTGCAGGAATCTCCCTCATTTTCTTTATTTTGGGATTTGGAGCGGGATTCCTAGGGCATATGCTCTATGCTGACTGGTTTCGTTATGTTATGGGAGCAGTCATTATCCTCTTGGGCCTTCACCAGATGGAAATCTTGCATTTCAATAAACTGGAAGTGCAAAAAACAGTCACCTTCAAAAAATCACAGTCGAATCACTATCTGTCAGCCTTTTTGCTTGGGATAACCTTTAGTTTTGGTTGGACCCCTTGTATCGGACCGGTTTTAAGTTCGGTCTTGGCTCTTGCAGCTTCAGGTGGTAATGGTGCTTGGCAAGGAGCCGTGTTAACATTAGTATACACATTGGGAATGGCCCTTCCTTTCATTGTTTTGGCCTTGGCTTCGGGCTGGATTATGCCCTATTTTAGTAAATTAAAACCCCATATGATTCTACTAAAGAAAATCGGGGGCGCTTTGATTATTTTGATGGGATTGTTATTAATGCTAGGGCAGTTAAATGCCTTGTCAGGAATTCTTGGATAAAAGGAGAAAAAGATGAAAAAAATTATTTTTGCGGGATTGAGCCTCATGTCTTTATTTTTTTTGATTGCCTGTGGCGAAAAAGAAACCAAACAAACGGAAAGTCCCAAACAGCCTGCTGTACAGCAAATCGCAGTAGGAAAGGATGCGCCAGACTTTACCTTGCAGTCCATGGATGGTAAAGAAGTCAAGTTATCAGACTACAAAGGGAAAAAGGTCTATTTGAAATTCTGGGCTTCTTGGTGTGGACCATGTAAAAAAAGCATGCCCGAGTTGATGGAATTAGCTGCAAAACAAGATCGGGACTTTGAAATACTAAGTGTCGTTGCACCAGGACTACAAGGTGAAAAAACAGTTGAAGAGTTTCCAAAATGGTACCAAGAACAAGGCTACAAGGATATACCAGTTCTATATGATACCAAGGCAACTACCTTCCAAGCCTACCAAATTCGTAGTATTCCAACAGAATACTTGATTGATAGTCAAGGAAAAATTGGAAAAATCCAATTTGGTGCTATTAGCAATGCTGACGCTGAAGCAGCTTTTAAAGAGATGAAATAAATTAAAGAATACGAAAAAATCGCGAAGAATCGCGATTTTTTTATAATTTTTCATTGATAAAGCGGATGAATTGGTTCCACCAAACTTTTAAGAAGAAGGCTTTTTCAACTTTCTTTTCAGAAACCATTTCAAAAGATGGCTTTTCAGAAGTGAGGTAGCCTTGACCAATCAAATCCTGGTCATCATAGGTTAGAGTACCGACAACCTTTCCTTCTTCCAAAGGAGCAGTTTCTGATTTTGATTTTGGTGTGAATTGAAGAGCTGATGTAGTTCCGCTTCCAACTCGTTGGACAACAGCAATATCTGATTTAGCAACTGCAGGCACGCTGTCTTCTTTTCCATCAAGGACAGTAACCTTACTATCTTTGTAAGTTTCACCTTTTTTAACAATAGTCTGAAGGCTAAAGTTTGCAGAGATATAGTCTAAAAGAGAAGAAGTAGCTGTAAATCGTGCATAAGGATTGCCGTCTTGTTGATCGGCATTTAGAACAACTGTAATGATACGCATTCCTTTTTCGACAGTGGTCCCAACGAAAGAAGCTCCTGCCTTATCAGTTGTTCCTGTCTTTAAACCGTCAATTCCTCCTCGGTAAGCTGGCATCCCCTCCAACATAGAATTTGTTGAATGGATTTCAAGCCCTGCAAAGGTAGAAGTTGGCTTTTTGGTGATTTCCAAAACCTGCGGATAATCTCTGATGAGGTTTCGAGCGATGATTGCAACATCGTAAGCACTTAGTTTGTTTTCCTCATCCTTTTTAGAACCAGGATAGATATTATTTCCAAGTGTTTCGTTATTAAGTCCAGTAGTATTGACAATAGTAGCATCTTGGATGCCCCATTCAAGAAGTTTCGCCCTCATCTTGTCAACGAAGTCTTTCTCTGAACCAGCAATTTTTTCAGCAAGAGCAATGGCTGCACTATTGGCACTTGATACTAGAGTTGCTTCCAATAATTGTTCCACTGTATACTTGCGCGCTTCCATAGGAACATTACTAGCCTCAGAATTGGTTGTAAGTTGGTATGGATAGTCAGAGATATCAACTGGGGTAGATAGGCTAATTGTACCTTGCTCCAAGGCTTCATAGACTAGGTAGACAGTGAGAATCTTGGTGATAGAGGCAATTTCAACAGCTTGAGTAGCATCTTTTTCGTAGAGAATTTTCCCAGTGTTTGCTTCAACAGCGATGGCATGCTTGGCAGCAACATCAAAATCTTGCGCAGATACAGTAGGAATGGCTGTGCCAAAAATGATAAGAGTTAGTAAGGATAAAATTATTTTTTTCATAGTAGTCTTATTCTATCACAAAGCGAAAAAATATTCTCGTTTTTATAGTAAAGCCATCTTATCTTTTTGAAGAATTATGGTAAAATAGAAAGAAGGAGGCGCCTATGTTCCGTAGAAACAAGTTATTTTTTTGGACAGCTGAAATTTTACTATTAACTCTTATTTTCTACCTTTGGAGAGAGATGGGAGCGATTGTCACACCTTTTGTGATGGTAGCTAATACCATTATGATTCCATTTTTGCTCGGAGGATTTTTCTATTACCTGACAAATCCCATCGTAACCTTCTTGGAGAAAAGATGTAAGATCAATCGTTTGATTGGTGTCTTGGTCACTCTTTGCGCCTTGATTGGAGCCATCGTAGTTGGTGTAGTTTATCTCTTACCTATTTTGATCAACCAGTTGACAAGTTTGATTATTTCTAGCCAGAATATCTACAGCAGACTGCAGAATTTAGTTATTGATTTATCGATGAATCCTATTTTCCAAAATATTGATATCCAAAAAACCATTCAACAGTTAAATCTATCCTATGTCGATATTCTCCAAAATATCCTTAATAGCGTTAGCAATAGCTTGGGAAGTGTCCTTTCTGCTTTGTTTAGTACAATCCTCATTCTTATTATGACTCCGGTCTTCTTGATTTATTTCCTACTGGATGGCAACAAATTTTTACCGATGTTGGAACGAACAGTTCTCAAACATGACAAGCTGAACCTAACCAGTCTCTTGAAAAATTTGAACGCTACTGTAGCGCGTTATATCAGTGGAATTGCGATTGATGCTGTCATAATCGGATGTTTGGCCTATGTGGGTTACAGTGTTATTGGTTTGAAGTATGCCTTAGTTTTTGCTATTTTTTCTGGCATTGCCAATCTGATTCCATATGTTGGTCCAAGTATTGGTTTGATTCCGATGATTATTGCAAATGTATTCACCGACCCTCAACGGATGTTAATTGCAGTTGTCTATATGCTGATTATTCAACAGGTTGATGGTAATATTCTCTACCCTCGTATCGTTGGAGGAGTTATGAAAGTTCACCCAATCACCATTTTAGTCCTTCTCTTACTATCAAGTAATATCTATGGTGTGATTGGCATGGTAGTAGCAGTACCTAGCTATTCTATCTTAAAAGAAATTACTAAGTTCTTTGCGAAATTGTATGAAAATCATAAGGAAGCCAAAGAACAAGAAAAAACAGAATCAGTTTAAAAATCAGGGAAACCTGGTTTTTTACTTATTTAAATAAGCTTTAAAACTAAAATATGATAGAAAAGTGGAGCTTGATAAGAAGCGGAAGAAAGTGATCCCATAAGATTTAGATTAATTAACAAAATATGTGTAAAACACTTGCAATTTAGCTGAAATTTGATAAAATAGTAAGGAAAGTTAGACTGTATTGCCTACTGTCTATCTATAAAATATATTTTATTGGAGGCTTTTACTCAAATGGCAAAAGAAAAATACGATCGTAGTAAACCACACGTTAACATTGGTACTATCGGACACGTTGACCACGGTAAAACTACTTTGACTGCAGCTATCACAACTGTATTGGCACGTCGCTTGCCTTCAGCAGTTAACCAACCTAAAGACTATGCGTCTATCGATGCTGCTCCAGAAGAACGCGAACGCGGTATCACTATCAACACTGCGCACGTTGAGTACGAAACTGAAAAACGTCACTATGCTCACATCGACGCTCCAGGACACGCGGACTACGTTAAAAACATGATTACTGGTGCCGCTCAAATGGACGGAGCTATCCTTGTAGTAGCTTCAACTGACGGACCAATGCCACAAACTCGTGAGCACATCCTTCTTTCACGTCAGGTTGGTGTTAAACACCTTATCGTCTTCATGAACAAAATTGACTTGGTAGACGACGAAGAATTGCTTGAATTGGTTGAAATGGAAATCCGTGACCTCTTGTCAGAATACGACTTCCCAGGTGACGATCTTCCAGTTATCCAAGGTTCAGCTCTTAAAGCTCTTGAAGGTGACTCTAAATACGAAGACATCATCATGGAATTGATGAACACTGTTGATGAGTACATCCCAGAACCAGAACGTGACACAGACAAACCATTGCTTCTTCCAGTCGAAGACGTATTCTCAATCACTGGACGTGGTACAGTTGCTTCAGGACGTATCGACCGTGGTACTGTTCGTGTCAACGACGAAATCGAAATCGTTGGTATCAAAGAAGAAACTCAAAAAGCAGTTGTTACTGGTGTTGAAATGTTCCGTAAACAACTTGACGAAGGTCTTGCCGGAGATAACGTAGGTGTCCTTCTTCGTGGTGTTCAACGTGACGAAATCGAACGTGGACAAGTTATCGCTAAACCAGGTTCAATCAACCCACACACTAAATTTAAAGGTGAAGTCTACATCCTTACTAAAGAAGAAGGTGGACGTCACACTCCATTCTTCAACAACTACCGTCCACAATTCTACTTCCGTACTACTGACGTTACAGGTTCAATCGAACTTCCTGCAGGTACTGAAATGGTAATGCCTGGTGATAACGTGACTATCGACGTTGAGTTGATCCACCCAATCGCCGTAGAACAAGGTACTACATTCTCTATCCGTGAGGGTGGACGTACTGTTGGTTCAGGTATGGTTACAGAAATCGAAGCTTAATTCGATTAAGTTCCCAGAAGAACAATTATTTAAGTCAGACACTAAAAGAATCTTGCCTTGCAAGGTTCTTTTTTTCTTCTTCTTACTCTATTTGAAGTGCTTCTACTCTAGCAGTATAATCGTTTTTTTGGTATAATAAAAGTTATGGAAATCGAAAAAACCAATCGTATGAACGCCCTTTTTGAATTTTATGCGGCGCTTTTGACAGACAAGCAGATGAACTATATTGAACTCTATTATGCTGATGATTATAGTCTTGCTGAGATTGCTGAAGAGTTCGGTGTCAGTCGTCAGGCTGTCTATGATAATATCAAGCGTACGGAAAAGATTCTAGAAGATTATGAGATGAAACTGCACATGTATTCGGACTACATTGTCCGCAGTCAGATTTTTGACCAGATCTTAGAGCGTTATCCCAAGGATGACTTTCTGCAGGAGCAGATAGAAATTTTAACAAGTATTGATAATAGAGAATAAGAGGAAGAAAAATGGCATTTGAAAGTTTAACAGAACGTTTACAGAACGTCTTTAAAAATCTACGTAAAAAAGGAAAAATATCTGAGGCTGATGTCCAGGAAGCGACCAAAGAGATTCGTTTGGCCTTGCTGGAAGCCGACGTTGCTTTGCCTGTTGTAAAGGACTTTATCAAGAAGGTTCGTGAACGTGCAGTCGGACACGAGGTCATTGATACCCTCAATCCAGCCCAACAGATTATCAAAATCGTTGATGAGGAATTGACAGCTGTTTTAGGTTCCGATACGGCAGAAATTATCAAGTCACCAAAAATTCCAACCATTATCATGATGGTCGGTTTGCAGGGGGCTGGTAAAACAACATTTGCTGGTAAGCTGGCTAATAAACTCAAGAAGGAAGAAAATGCTCGTCCTTTGATGATTGCGGCAGATATTTATCGTCCAGCAGCTATTGAACAGTTGAAAACACTTGGACAACAAATTGATGTTCCTGTCTTTGCGCTTGGAACAGAAGTACCAGCTGTTGAGATTGTTCGCCAAGGTTTGGAGCAAGCACAGGCCAATCACAACGACTATGTCTTGATTGATACGGCAGGTCGATTGCAGATTGATGAGCTTTTGATGAATGAGCTTCGAGATGTTAAAGCACTCGCCCAACCAAATGAAATCTTACTCGTCATTGATGCCATGATTGGTCAGGAAGCAGCTAATGTTGCCCGTGAATTCAATGCTCAGTTGGAAGTAACTGGTGTCATCCTTACCAAGATTGATGGGGACACTCGTGGTGGTGCGGCTCTATCCGTTCGTCACATCACTGGAAAACCTATCAAGTTCACCGGTACGGGTGAAAAGATAACAGATATCGAAACCTTCCACCCAGATCGTATGTCAAGCCGTATCCTTGGTATGGGGGATATGCTCACTTTGATTGAGAAAGCTTCTCAGGAATACGATGAGCAAAAAGCTCTTGAAATGGCTGAGAAGATGCGCGAAAACACCTTTGATTTCAATGATTTCATTGATCAATTAGATCAGGTGCAAAACATGGGGCCGATGGAAGACTTGCTCAAGATGATTCCAGGGATGGCTAACAATCCTGCCCTTCAAAATATGAAGGTGGATGAGCGTCAGATTGCTCGTAAACGAGCCATCGTATCTTCCATGACACCTGAAGAACGTGAAAATCCTGAACTGTTAAATCCAAGTCGTCGCCGCCGTATCGCTGCAGGTTCTGGAAATACCTTTGTTGAAGTCAATAAATTCATCAAGGACTTTAACCAGGCCAAACAGCTCATGCAAGGTGTCATGTCTGGTGATATGAACAAGATGATGAAACAAATGGGCATCAATCCCAATAACCTCCCTAAAAATATGCCAAACATGGGCGGGATGGATATGTCTGCCCTTGAAGGAATGATGGGGCAAGGTGGTATGCCTGATATGTCAGCTCTTGGAGGAGCTGGAATGCCAGATATGAGCCAGATGTTTGGTGGTGGACTCAAAGGTAAAATTGGTGAATTTGCCATGAAACAGTCTATGAAACGCATGGCCAACAAAATGAAAAAAGCGAAGAAAAAACGCAAATAAAAAAGGAAAGCAGAAGTGCTTTCCTTTTTGGTATAAAATATGTGCTTCCTATGATTATGCAATTTTCTTAATCGAAAAATGACTAAATAGAAAGAGTGATTTCAAAGCCTTGCATCCATTCGGATTTTACTGTGATTTCGATTTTTAAAGCATCTGCTAATTGTTTGACCAGATAGAGGCCCATGCCTGTTGATTTTTTCCTTGTCTCTCCTGAATCACCTGTAAAACCTTTCTCAAAGATATGAGGGAAGTCACAAGCTTTAACTCCGCAGCCATTATCCCTAATAATCAGACTTGTACGTCCCTTGTCTTTTGATATATAAATATTGAGTTCGGGCTTGTCGGAGCTATATTTAATGGAGTTGGCTAGGATTTGAGAGAGGATAAATTCAAAACTGCGTTGATCGGTGTAGCAGATTCCTTGTATGTTTTCTACCTTAATCGTAAATTTCTTTTCTTTGAGCAAGGGATCAAAGTTTTCCAAAAGATCTTGGATACACTCTTCTAGGTCAAGGTATTCAAATAGAAAATCATTTTTCTCACTTTTCACCCTGTAGTAGAATAGGATCTGTGATACATTTTCTTGGATTTGCTTTTTCACATAGTCCAACTTAAAAGCTGTATCCTCAGGCAACTGGTCGCTTTGATTGTCCAAAAGGAGGGAAAGAAGCGACAGAGGGAGTTTAATCTCATGCGCCCATTTTTCAACATAGTCCTCATACTCGGCTAGTAATGAGTTGAGTTTTCCTATTTCAGCCTGCTTTTGATAAAGTGTATCTGCTATTTTTTCAATGCTTTCTTTTTCTGAGGCACTTGATAAATGCAATAATTCAAGCTCAGTATCCGCCTTGGGATTGGCTATGAAGGCTTTATAGGCAGACGATTTTTTTCTTTCTTTTCTTATCAGTAGGAGTGATAGGATGAAAAAGAGCAGGACGGTGGCTAAAATATAGAGAAGAATGAGGGCTTGAAACATTCTCACATCTGAAAGCCAAAGCAGGACAGCTGTAAATAGATCAAATGCTAAGAGAACAAGTAACCAAGGCAGATAAGTAGCTAGATATTTTAGATTATATTTCATCTGGACTTACCTCTTCTAGCTTGTAACCAATACCTCTGACGGACTTGACTTGAAGGGCAATGCCAGCCTGTTTCATCACCTTTTTTAGCCTTGCAATGTTTACTTGAAGGGCATTTTCATCGATGAACTCAGTTGTATTCCACAGTCTCATGCTTAGCTCTTCTTTTGTGACGACAGAATCAGTTGCCACTAATAAGGTTTCTAGCAATTTCCCTTGATTTTGGGGGAGTAAAATCGAATGTCCGTTGATATAAAGGGTATAGGTATTTCTATCCAGCAGGAAATTATCTTTTTCAAGTAGATTTTGTCTGCCTTCATAGCGTTTCAAGATGTTTTCTATACGAGCCAAGAATCTTTCTTTCTTGAAAGGTTTTGTTAAGTACTCGTCAGCCCCTAATTTTAGGGCGTAAATCTCATCTTTTAGTTGTTCACGGGAGGTGAGAACCAATATGGGCACAGAGCGCTTTGACTTGAGATTTTTACAAATTTGAAAACCAGTTTCTCCTGGTAAATTCAAATCCAGTATGATTAAATCCGTATCGTATTGCAGTACTTGCTGGCTTGTATCTTTGAAGTCAGTCAACTTATCAACTTGATAACCCGTTTTCTCTAACAAAATAACAATTTCATCTCGAATCAAGGCTTCATCTTCAATAACCAGAATATGCTTCATACCGGTTCCTCCTTTTCCTAATTTATTTTACCTTATTCATCTCTTTTAGGTTCCATTAAGGACAACAAGTACTTGTTGCTATTTTTCTTTACAATTCTTATATAGATGATTTCAAATCCAGTTAAGAGAAGTACTATCAGCATGGCTGTGATAAATTTCTGCCCCATGGCCATTCTTGCGCTAGCGGGTACTATTCCTGTGAGGAGGGAGCTCACTCCGAAGCTACTACTGATAAGTGCAAGGGCTATTGGCAGACCAAAATACCAATTGATTTGCTTTTCTGAAGATTTACAAAGAGTTTCGTAGTTTGCTCCAAGATGGATTAAGGTCTGGTATCGTCTGTAGGATTGTCTTTGTCCCATCAAAAACTGAACGCCGATGATTGTATTTGCCACAACAAGGAAGATGATAGCCAGATAGATGGTGACATAGCTGGCAGAGATAATGTAAAATAATTGTCTTCCCATATTTTGTATATAGCTTTCATAGCCAAGAGGACTTTGATTTAGCTTTTTATTGGTATCTGAGATAGCTTTCATCAGGCCTTTTTCCTTGACTAGCTCAGGAGCCAAGATACCACTAACATAATTTGAATACCTACCATCTGTATAGCTCATAAAGGTTTCATCTGGGACTATGAGGGCTACAGAAATGGTTATTTCACGATCCGTTACAATCGGTAAAGACTGAACCTCTCCAATCAATTTTACCTCATTCCCCATGACTTTGATTTGAGGGTTTGTTTTCAGAACAGAGTTGACGAGATTCTCATCCGGGAGAAAATCTTTTCCTATATACAAGTAGGCTTCCTTGCTTGTTAATTCTAGAGGAGGGAGATTGGTAGCCTTTCTAAGTTCATTGTATTCGGAAATTGGCATGAGGTGGGAAGTAGTAGACTGTTTAAATTTTTGGAGCAAAATTTCCTTGTTCTTGCTGCCTTTTTGCTTTTTCAACTCCTTGATGACCTCTTCGAAGGACACGGACTCGTGTTCTTTAGGTTTGCCTACTTTAATTTGCAGAATCTTTGAAAACTGTGATGCTAGTCCAGCAGCTTCAAGCTCTTTTTTTACTGTATTTACATCAAGATTTTCATCTGTTTCCTGCTTGCTATCTCTAAATGTATAATCCAATACGTGGGTTTGATTGCCTGAATTGCCACTTGCAATAGCAACACCTGCTCCAAAGAGGCACAAGGCAGAGAAGATTAAGAGGGAGCAGATAGCCAGTATAGTTGAGCGCTGTATAACTAATTCCTGAATCTGTCTAAAATTATAGGCATGAAGTTTTCGATTGTTTCCAAGCTTAACCAAAAAGTCTATAAATAAACGCATACCAAAGAAGAGGAGGATAGTTCCCAGAGTCCCCAAGAAAACAGTGATGCCCATGGTTATGACACTCTTCCAAGCTCGTCCACTCATACCCATGTAATAGGCTGTTCCTAGAAGCAAAATTCCGAGGACGGAAGCAAGAAGGTACACACCCTTGGGGAGTAGTTTCTTCATTCCAGAGGGTGAATAGGCAAGCAGGTTTCCGATTTCCTTATTGGCCGTCTTTGCACTTAAAAGGACAAAAACAGCTAATTTGACGGCTAGGAAGCCGATGACTGTATAGAGTAGAGCTGTGGTAGATAGAGAAAATTGATGTTCAATAATCCCTAGTCCCACAATTTTAGCGGTTATTAGGCTGATTAGTTCTGAAATCAAGATGGAAATAGGAAGGCCTATTCCAAGGGCAAGGACGCTGTTTCTCAAATCCTCGAGTAGGAGCAGTAAGAACAGTTTACCTCTACGCATCCCCAGTGTGAGGTAAACTCCAAATTCATGTTTTCTCCTTTCCATCTGCATACTACTTGCGAAGTAGACTAGAAAAAAGAGAATAAAGAGCGTTGCAACATAAAGAATGGGAATCATGCTAAAGAGTTTATTTACAGCATCACTTTCTATTTGTTTTAGAAAGATCATCACATCTTGATGGGACAAAGAAAGGATGATGTAAAAGGAGATAATAGAAAGAACCATAGAACTGAAGTACAAGCCATTATTCTTTCGATCTCTCTTGCTATTTCTTGAGATTAATTTAGAAAACATTGCCATCACCTCCAGCCAGTGCAGCCATGACCTTTAGTATTCTGTGGTAAAAATCTTCCTGACTTTCTCTTGGATAATCGCGTCGGATTTCATGGAATAGTTTTCCGTCCTGGATAAACAAGATGCGGTTGCAAAAGCTGGCTGCAACTGAATCGTGGGTCACCATGAGAATGGTGGTTTCTTCCACTTGATTCATTTCGGATAATTTTTGCATTAAAATAGTTGCATTTTTTGAATCCAAAGCCCCTGTGGGCTCATCCGCAAATACAATCTTAGGGTCTAAAATCAAGGCGCGCGCAGCAGCTACCCTTTGCCGTTGACCACCTGATAATTGAGATGGGAACTTATCCAGAAGTTCAGAAATATCCAGATATTGGGAAAGCAATTCTAACCGAACTTTGCTTTCGTTAGCATCGACCTTGTGCAAAGACAAGGGAAGTAAAATATTTTCTTTGGCTGTCAAATTGTCCAAAAGCTCAAAATTTTGAAAGAGGTAGCCGATTTCCTTACCACGATAATCAGCTAACTGACTACCCTTTAACTGACCTAAATCCTTTTCTTGCATTTTAATGGAGCCGTCAGTTGGTTTGATGATAGTAGCGAGACAGTTAAGAAGGGTTGTTTTCCCAGATCCACTACTCCCCATAATCCCTAGGAACTCGCCTTTTACAACTTGAAAAGATATGCCGTTCAAAGCTTTGGTGATATTCGGCTCTTTTCCATAATGCTTTTTTAATGATTCTACTCGTAAAATTGTTTCCATGTGAAACACCTCCATCTTTTGTTACTTTCATTATAGTATGAATCAGAGTAGAATAACACTTACGGATGATGTAAGAAATCTTTATCGCTGACATTTATAGTCAGATTATTTTAGTTATACTTATTATATTATAGCATGGATTTAGGGATTTAAAAAGGGAGTCTCGGAAGATACTCCAATTTAAAAGCAAATGCTATGAGAGAAGAAGTAACCAGAATGGCTGGAAAAGTAGTGGTGAGTGATAATAATATCAGAAAGAGTAAATTTAATGGCAATCAGTATATTAAAAAGATTTGATCTAAAGTTTTGTCTGACTAATGAGGTCGATCTGATTAAACTTTTGATTCCTAATAATTCAAAAATTGTTGAAATAGAAATTTCATTTTCTCCCTTTCAAATCTAAAAAGTTGAGATTTTGATATAGAATCAGCTATAGCATGCTTAAAGAATATTCGATTAATTTTCTAAAATATCGAAAAGTTCTTTGTAATGTTTCATAATTTAGTTCCCTTAATTTTCTTTTCGAGCTATAAACATACCATATTCTTTAGGAATGACTAACACACCATTATTAAACTTCCTTTCCAATCTTTTACGAATAATTCCCTCTTCTAGTGAACCTATTTCTGAAATTCCTTTCAAGGATTGAATATATTGAACTAGATCGTCTATACTTGTTACCTGTAGTTCGTCATCATAAATTAATTTTTCCACAGTGTCAAAATGCCTATTTAAATAAGTCTTTCCATTTTGTAAAGTAAAAGTTTTATTTTCTAAATCTTGAACAACCTCATCTTTAAATAAGCTTGCCAAATAATCTACAACTCCATTTTCACCAAATGTAGCACAATAAAAAATGCCCCCGTTTTTTAAAACTCTATTCACTTCAGAGAGAGCTTTAGGAATGTCATTTACATGATGTAGAAGCATATTAGCAATAACAATATCAAACGTTTCTTTCTCAAAAGAAACATTTTGGATATCCATTATTTCATAATTGACATTGTCTCTATTTCCAATCACTGCCCTAGTAGTTTCTACCATGTCACTAGAAAAATCCGTAATTACCAATTGCTTCATCTTGTCTATAGAATCAAGATTACTTTTCTACAGTTCTCCTGTGCCGCATCCCAATTCTAGAACGTTAATTTCATCAGTAATTTGGTAGTTAGAAAAAATCCAATTATTAAAGCCCAATTTATTTTTTGAATACTTCTTATGTAGTTTTACTCTAATGTCAAGATTATCTTGTTTTGCATATTGTTCAATTACTCTATTAATCATTTTAAATTACCTCCACTTTATAATTTGACATTATATCACAAAAATAAAGGTAGCGTAAAATAAGTTGTATAAACACAAAAAGGAATAAATCCGTTATAGTAGAGTTGTAACACATTACTAGAAAGAGATTTATTACTATGACTCAGTTTGCCACATATTCTCCAACGTATAAAAGCTGAGTATAGTTTAGAGGAAGAACTTTAGTATTTGTTGTTAATGCAAAATAAAAAGCTTTAGAAATCAATATTTCTAAGGCCTTTTAAACTTATTAATTCTACTCCCACTCAACGGTTGCAGGTGGTTTACTTGTAATATCGTAGACGATACGGTTAACGTGGTCTACTTCGTTAACGATACGTACAGAAATCTTTTGAAGGACATCCCAAGGAATTTTGGCAAAGTCAGCTGTCATACCATCGATAGAAGTGATTGCACGAATGGCGATGGTGTAGTCATATGTACGACCGTCACCCATAACACCAACAGAACGAACACCAGTGTTGACAGTGAAGTATTGCCAGATATCACGGTCAAGTCCAGCTTTAGCGATTTCTTCACGAAGGATAGCATCAGACTCACGAACAGTTTCTAGTTTTTCTTCAGTGATTTCACCCATGACACGGATAGCAAGTCCTGGTCCTGGGAATGGTTGGCGCCATACGATGTGGTCTGGCATACCAAGCTCTGTACCGAGGGCACGGACTTCGTCTTTATAAAGAGTGTTCAATGGTTCAATCAGTTCAAACTGCATGTCTTCTGGAAGACCACCAACGTTGTGGTGTGATTTGATGGTTTGAGCAGTATCTGTACCAGACTCAATCACGTCAGTGTAAAGCGTTCCTTGAGCAAGGAATTTCACATCTTTTAGCTTACTTGCTTCGTCATCAAAGACATAAACAAACTCATTACCGATGATTTTACGTTTTTGTTCAGGGTCAGAAACGCCAGCAAGTTTGTCAAGGAAGCGTTTTGCAGCGTCTGCTTTGACGATATTCAAACCAAACTTACCACCAAGCATGTCCATAACTTGGTCAGCCTCTCCCTTACGGAGAAGACCGTGGTCTACAAAGATACAGATTAATTGATCACCGATTGCTTTTTGAAGAAGAACTCCAACAACAGAAGAGTCAACACCACCTGATAGACCGAGAAGAACACGCTTGTCACCTACAGTTTCACGGATTTTTTTGATTTGCATCTCGATAAAGTTATCCATAGTCCAGTCACCTTTGGCACCACAGATATTCAAGGCAAAGTTACGTAGGATATCATAGCCGTGAACTGAATGACGAACCTCTGGGTGGAATTGGATACCGTAAATGTGCTTGTCAGGGTTTTCAATAGCTGCATAAGGACAGTCAGCAGAAGTTCCAGTACGAACAAAATCAGCTGGAATCTCTGTAACAGCATCGCCATGGCTCATCAAAACAATCTGTTCTTCAGGAGTCCCTTCAAAGAGGGCAGAAGTGGTATGGGTAAGTGGTGATTGGCCATACTCGCGGTTACCAGCATCACCTGCAGGAACAACTTTTCCTCCAAGTTTATGAGTTAAAAGTTGCATACCATAGCAGATTCCCAAAATTGGAATGCCAAGTTCAAAAATTTCTGGATCAATATCAAACGAACCATCTTCGTATACAGAGTTTGGTCCACCAGAGAGGATGATCCCTACAGGGTTAATCGCACGAACCTCTGCAGCTGAGATTTTGTGACTTTTTAGCTCTGAAAAAACACCAATTTCACGAATACGGCGTGAAATCAGCTGGTTGTATTGGCTACCATAGTCCAGCACGATGATTTTTTCGACATCTTGCAAATCAGTTGAAATGTTGCTCATCTTTTTCCTTTCTCAAAAGAAATATCTTTTTCAATATTCTATCACAAATAGGGGCGAATTACCAACTAAACAAGGCAAAGTTTGACTTTTTCTTAGCAAATACGGTACAATGGAAAAAATAAAAAAAAGAAGTGAGAATCATGTTACCAGCTTATATGAAAATCCATGACCAGATCAAAAAGGATATAGATGAGAGTCGTTGGAAAATCGGGGAGAGACTTCCAAGTGAGCGAGATTTAGCTGAACAGTTTCAAGTTAGCCGGATGACATTACGTCAAGCTATCTCTCTCTTGGTTGAGGAAGGGGTTTTGGAGCGTCGTGTAGGGAGTGGGACTTTTGTCTCTAGTACTCGTGTCCAAGAAAAAATGCGGGGAACGACTAGTTTTACGGAGATTGTCAAATCTCAGGGGAAAGTACCTTCTAGCCAACTCATTTCTTACAGAAGAACCATTCCAAATGAGCAAGAGGTCGCAAAGCTGGGGATTACTCCGACAGAGAATATTATCCGCATGGAGCGGGTGCGTTATGCTGACCAAGTACCACTAGTCTATGAAGTAGCATCTATTCCTGAGAAATTTATTAAGGACTTCAAAAAAGAAGAAGTAACTAGTCACTTCTTTCAAACCTTGCAAAAATATGGCTACCGGATTGGCAAATCCCAACAGACCATTTATGCGAGATTGGCTAAGGAAAAGATAGCTCACTATCTGGAAGTCGAAAAGGGGCATGCCATTTTAGCCTTGACTCAGGTTTCCTATCTTGATGATGGGACGGCTTTTGAATATGTTAAGAGTCAGTATGTGGGTGAACGTTTTGAATTTTATCTTGAAAACAACTAGTCTCAGAAGATTAGTTTTTTCTTTTTGAAAAGATTAGAATTGTCAAAACAATCTTTCTAGACTTGATTTTATCCATTATTTACTATAAAATGAGAAGGAAAAACGTCAAACTTTTATATTGCAAATAGGAGAAAAAATGACAAAAACATTAAAACGTCCTGAGGTTTTATCACCTGCGGGGACTTTAGAGAAGCTAAAAGTAGCTGTTCAATACGGTGCGGACGCAGTCTTCATTGGTGGACAGGCCTATGGTCTTCGTAGCCGTGCAGGAAACTTTACCTTTGAACATATGGAAGAAGGCGTGCAGTTCGCCGCTAAGTATGGTGCTAAGGTCTATGTGGCTGCCAATATGGTCATGCATGAAGGAAATGAAGCTGGTGCTGGTGAATGGTTCCGTAAGTTGCGTGATATCGGGATTGCGGCAGTTATCGTGTCAGATCCTGCCTTGATTATGATTGCAGCAACAGAAGCGCCAGGTCTTGAAATCCATCTTTCAACTCAAGCCAGTGCGACCAACTATGAAACTCTTGAGTTCTGGAAAGAACTTGGTCTAACTCGTGTGGTTTTAGCTCGTGAGGTTTCCATGGAAGAATTGGCAGAAATTCGTAAACGTACAGACGTTGAGATTGAAGCCTTTGTCCATGGAGCCATGTGTATTTCTTACTCAGGTCGCTGTACGCTTTCAAACCACATGAGTATGCGTGATGCCAACCGTGGTGGTTGTTCTCAGTCTTGCCGTTGGAAATACGATCTTTACGACATGCCTTTTGGTCAAGAACGTAAAAGTCTGAAAGGTGAAATTCCAGAAGAATTTTCAATGTCAGCCGTTGACATGTCCATGATTGACCATATTCCAGATATGATTGAAAATGGTGTAGACAGTCTGAAGATTGAAGGCCGTATGAAGTCCATTCACTATGTTTCAACAGTAACAAACTGTTACAAGGCGGCTGTAGATGCTTATCTTGAAAGTCCTGAGAAATTTGAAGCCATCAAACAGGACTTGGTAGACGAGATGTGGAAGGTTGCTCAACGTGAATTGGCAACAGGTTTCTACTACGGTACGCCGTCTGAAAATGAACAGTTATTTGGCGCACGTCGTAAAATTCCTGAATACAAGTTTGTCGCTGAAGTAGTAGCGTATGATGATGCGACTCAAACGGCAACCATTCGTCAACGGAATGTCATCAACGAAGGTGACCAAGTTGAGTTTTACGGCCCAGGTTTCCGTCATTTTGAAACCTATATCGAAGATCTTCATGATTCTAAAGGAAATAAAATCGATCGCGCCCCAAATCCAATGGAACTATTGACTATTAAGGTTCCTCAACCTGTGCAAGCAGGGGATATGGTTCGCGCTCTCAAGGAAGGTCTTATCAATCTCTATAAAGAAGACGGAACAAGCGTCACAGTTCGTGCCTAGACAAGGAAAAGTGAATGAATCAAGCACAAGGTTTGTTAGTTGATGATGAAGGCAGATGTATTCATTACCATGGCGAAAAGGACATCATTTCCCTTCAGTGTTATGAATGTAAGAAATACTATGCATGCTATCAGTGCCACAATGCTATAGAAACGCATGTGTTTTCGCCCTATCCCTTGACGCTTTCCAAGGATCAACCGATTTTATGTGGGGCTTGTAAGAGGACAATGACATTTCAAGAATATCAAAAACAGATAGCTTGTCCTTACTGTAGCGCTCCATTTAATCCAGGTTGTAAACAACACTATTCCTATTATTTTAAATAAAATGAATGCATCCAAGTTTCAAACTTGGATTTTTTCAGTTTGTTTCAGAAAATATAGTAAAATCAAGAAAAACTCGCAATCTAAAATGGAAAAACTTTCTATAGAATGGGGTAAAAACAGCAAAAATAGAAATAAATCATATGAAACGCTTTCAACGTAAGTAAAAAGTTGACAAATCAAAATTTTAGGACTAAACTAAGTAAGTAAATTTAAATAAAAAAGGAGAATTTATCATGAATTTAACATTTTTCGGTCTTTGTCTTGCCTGTATGGGTGTATCTCTTGCAGAAGGTATGTTGATGAACGGTTTGTTCAAATCAGCAGCTCGCCAACCAGACATCATCCCACAATTACGTAGCTTAATGATTATGGGGATTGCCTTTATCGAAGGAACGTTCTTGGTTACCCTCGTCTTTTCATTTATCATCAAATAAAGAGAAGTATAAAATGGAAAAGGGAGGATTTTAGATGGAAGAAAGTATCAATCCAACCATCAATATTGGTCCTGTTACCTTTGATTTAACCATGTTAGCCATGACCTTGTTGATTGTGGGAGTTGTTTTTGGCTTTATCTATTGGGCAAGTCGCAATATGACTTTGAAACCCAAAGGAAAGCAAAATGTACTTGAGTATTTCTATGACTTCGTTATTGGATTTACAGAACCTAACATTGGTAAAAGCTACATGAAAGACTACTCGCTCTTTTTCCTTTGTCTATTTCTATTTATGGTACTAGCAAATAACCTCGGTTTGATGGCGAAACTTCAAACTACAGATGGGACAAACCTTTGGACATCGCCAACTGCAAATCTCCAGTTTGACTTGGCCTTGTCATTTGGAATTATCCTGATGACCCATATAGAAGGAATTCGTCGACGTGGTATTAAAAAATATCTAAAAGCTTATATCACACCTGGCTTTATGACTCCCATGAATATCTTAGAAGAGTTTACCAACTTTTTATCACTTGCCTTGCGGGTGTTCGGAAATATCTTTGCTGGAGAAGTGATGGCTAGTTTGCTAATCACTCTATCTCATCAAGCTCTATATTGGTATCCAGTTGCTTTTGGTGCTAACTTGGCTTGGACAGCCTTTTCTGTCTTTATTTCCTGCATCCAAGCCTATGTGTTTACCATGTTGTCTTCTATGTACTTAGGAAATAAGATAAATGATGGAGAAGAGTAGAAAGGAGTAACAGATGCACGTAACAGTAGGTGAATTAATTGGTAACTTTATTTTAATCGCTGGCTCTTTTATCCTTTTGATTGTCTTAGTTAAGAAATATGCGTGGTCAAACTTGACAAGTGTCTTCGAAGAAAGGGCAAATAAAATTGCTGCTGATATTGATGGAGCTGAACAAGCTCGTCAAAAAGCAGAAACTCTTGCTCAAAAACGTGAAGATGAATTGGCTGGAAGTCGCAACGAAGCCAAAACAATCATTGAAAATGCTAAAGAGACTGCCGAGAAGAGTAAAGCAGATATTCTGGCAGATGCTAAAGTAGAAGCAGGTCGCTTAAAAGAGAAGGCGAATCAAGAAATCGCTCAGAATAAAGCTGAAGCTTTGCAAAGTGTTAAGGGAGAGGTGGCAGATTTGACAATTAGTCTAGCTGGTAAAATCATCTCAAAAAACCTTGACAGTCATGCTCATAAGGAACTCATTGATCAGTATATCGATCAGCTAGGAGAAGCCTAATGGACAAGAAAACAGCAAAGGTCATTGAAAAGTACAGCATGCCTTTTGTCCAATTAGTGATTGAAAAAGGAGAAGAGGACCGGATTTTTTCAGACTTGGATCAAATCAAGCAAGTCGCAGAAGAAACGGGCTTACCTTCTTTTTTAGCTCAGGTGGCAGTTGATGAGTCGGATAAGGAAAAAACAGTTGGTTTCTTCCAAGACTCTGTGTCACCTTTAATGCAAAACTTTATTCAAGTTCTGATTTACAATCACAGAGCAAATCTTTTTTATGATATTATTGTAGATTGTTTGAGTCGACTTGAAAAAGAAACGAATCGATTTGAAGTAACGATTTCTTCAGCTCATCCTTTAACAGATGGACAGAAGGAACGTCTGCTCCCATTGATAGAGAAAAAAATGGCTCTGAAAGTGCGGAGTATCAAGGAACAATTCGATGAAAGTCTCATTGGAGGTTTTGTCATTTTTGCTAATCACAAGACAATTGATGTGAGTATTAAACAACAACTTAAAGTTGTTAAAGAAAATTTGAAATAGAAAGTGGTGTTCTTTTGGCAATTAACGCACAAGAAATCAGCGCTTTAATTAAGCAACAAATTGAAAATTTCAAACCCAATTTTGATGTGTCTGAAACAGGTGTTGTAACCTATATCGGGGACGGAATTGCGCGTGCTCACGGTCTTGAAAATGCCATGAGTGGAGAGCTGTTGATTTTTGAAAACGGCTCTTATGGGATGGCGCAAAACTTGGAGTCTACAGACGTTGGGATTATCATCCTTGGAGACTTTACAGATATTCGTGAAGGTGATACCATTCGCCGTACAGGTAAAATCATGGAGGTCCCTGTGGGTGATAGCCTGATTGGACGTGTTGTCGACCCACTTGGTCGTCCAGTTGATGGTCTTGGAGAAATCCATACTGACAAAACTCGTCCAGTAGAAGCGCCAGCTCCTGGCGTTATGCAACGTAAGTCTGTATCAGAACCATTGCAAACTGGTTTGAAAGCTATTGACGCCCTTGTACCGATTGGTCGTGGTCAACGTGAGTTGATTATCGGTGACCGTCAGACAGGGAAAACAACTATTGCGATTGATACAATCTTGAACCAAAAAGGTCAAGATATGATCTGTATCTACGTAGCGATTGGACAAAAAGAATCAACAGTCCGTACACAAGTAGAAACACTTCGCCAGTACGGTGCCTTGGACTACACAATCGTTGTGACAGCTTCTGCTTCACAACCATCTCCATTGCTCTTCCTAGCTCCTTATGCCGGAGTTGCTATGGCAGAAGAGTTTATGTACCAAGGCAAGCATGTTTTGATCGTTTATGATGATCTTTCAAAACAAGCGGTCGCTTATCGTGAGCTTTCCCTCTTGCTTCGTCGTCCACCAGGTCGTGAAGCCTTTCCAGGGGATGTTTTCTACCTCCACAGCCGTTTGCTTGAGCGTTCAGCTAAAGTTTCTGATGAACTTGGTGGTGGATCTATCACAGCCCTACCATTTATCGAGACACAAGCGGGAGATATCTCTGCCTATATCGCAACCAACGTGATTTCTATCACTGACGGACAAATCTTCCTTGGTGATGGTCTCTTCAATGCGGGTATTCGTCCAGCCATTGATGCGGGTTCATCTGTATCCCGTGTAGGTGGTTCGGCACAGATTAAAGCTATGAAGAAAGTAGCTGGTACACTTCGTATCGACCTTGCTTCATACCGTGAGTTGGAAGCCTTCACTAAGTTTGGTTCTGACTTGGATGCAGCAACACAGGCTAAGTTGAATCGTGGACGTCGTACTGTGGAAGTATTGAAACAACCTGTTCATAAACCACTACCTGTTGAGAAACAAGTAACCATTCTCTATGCTTTGACACATGGTTTCTTGGATACGATTCCAGTAGATGATATCGTTCGTTTTGAGGAAGAGTTCCATACTTTCTTTGATGCTCATTATCCAGAGATTTTGGAAACCATTCGTGAAACAAAAGACTTGCCAGAAGAAGCAGTCTTGGATGCTGCGATTACAGAGTTTCTCAATCAATCCAGCTTCCAATAAGAATAGAGGTGTCAGATGGCAGTATCTCTAAATGATATTAAAACAAAAATCGCCTCAACCAAAAATACGAGTCAAATCACTAATGCTATGCAAATGGTATCGGCTGCCAAGTTAGGTCGCTCTGAAGAAGCAGCGCGCAACTTCCAAGTTTACGCTCAGAAAGTTCGTAAGCTTTTGACGGATATTCTGCATGGTAACGGATCTGGTGGTTCAACCAATCCGATGCTCATCAGTCGCCCAGTTAAGAAAACAGGCTATATCGTTATCACTTCAGACCGTGGCTTGGTTGGAGGTTATAATGCTTCCATCCTTAAAGCCGTTATGGAGTTGAAAGAAGAATACCATCCAGATGGTAAAGATTTTGAGATAATCTGTATCGGTGGTATGGGAGCTGATTTCTTTAAGGCTCGTGGTATTCAGCCAATCTATGAACTACGTGGCTTGGCGGATCAACCTAGTTTTGATGAAGTTCGTAAAATTATTTCAAAAACGATTGAGATGTACCAAAACGAACTTTTTGATGAATTGTACGTCTGCTACAACCATCATGTCAATACTCTCACAAGTCAAATGCGTGTGGAACAAATGCTTCCGATTGTTGACTTGGATCCAAATGAAGCGGATGAAGAGTATAGCTTGACCTTTGAGTTGGAAACGAGTCGTGATGAGATTCTAGAGCAGTTGTTGCCACAGTATGCCGAAAGTATGATTTACGGGGCTATTATCGATGCCAAGACAGCTGAGAATGCTGCAGGTATGACAGCCATGCAAACGGCGACCGATAATGCTAAGAAGGTCATCAATGATTTGACAATCCAGTATAACCGTGCTAGACAGGCGGCGATTACACAAGAAATTACAGAAATTGTAGCGGGGGCTAGTGCCTTAGAATAAGGCTTTGCCTCCCTCGTATCAAAATGAACTTAGGACCTAGTTGAGCTAGGAACCGACAGTATCTTATATAGAATAGGAGAAGGAGATGAGTTCAGGTAAAATTGCTCAGGTTATTGGACCCGTTGTAGACGTCTTGTTTGCAGCAGGGGAAACACTTCCTGAGATTAATAATGCACTTGTCGTCTACAAAAATGACGAAAGAAAAACAAAAATCGTCCTTGAAGTAGCCTTGGAGTTGGGTGATGGTATGGTCCGTACGATCGCCATGGAATCAACAGATGGTTTGACTCGTGGAATGGAAGTTTTGGACACAGGCCGTCCAATCTCCGTGCCAGTAGGTAAAGAAACTTTGGGACGTGTCTTCAACGTTTTGGGAGATACCATTGACTTGGATGCTCCTTTCGCTGAAGACGCTGAGCGTCAGCCAATTCATAAGAAAGCTCCAACTTTTGATGAATTGTCTACCTCATCTGAAATCTTGGAAACAGGGATTAAGGTTATCGACCTTCTTGCCCCTTACCTTAAAGGTGGGAAAGTTGGACTTTTCGGTGGTGCCGGAGTTGGTAAAACTGTCTTGATCCAAGAATTGATTCACAACATTGCCCAAGAACACGGTGGTATTTCAGTATTTACCGGTGTTGGGGAACGTACTCGTGAGGGGAACGACCTTTACTGGGAAATGAAAGAATCAGGCGTTATCGAGAAAACAGCCATGGTATTTGGTCAGATGAATGAGCCACCAGGAGCCCGTATGCGTGTTGCTCTTACTGGTTTGACAATTGCCGAATACTTCCGTGATGTAGAAGGCCAAGATGTGCTTCTCTTTATCGATAATATCTTCCGTTTCACTCAAGCTGGTTCAGAAGTATCTGCCCTTTTGGGTCGTATGCCTTCAGCCGTTGGTTACCAACCAACACTTGCTACTGAAATGGGTCAATTGCAAGAGCGTATCACGTCAACTAAGAAGGGTTCTGTAACCTCTATCCAAGCCATCTATGTGCCTGCGGATGACTATACTGACCCGGCGCCAGCAACAGCCTTCGCTCACTTGGATTCAACAACAAACTTGGAACGTAAGTTGGTACAGTTGGGTATTTACCCAGCCGTTGACCCACTTGCTTCAAGCTCTCGTGCCTTGGCACCTGAGATTGTTGGTGAGGAGCACTATGCAGTTGCTGCAGAAGTAAAACGCGTCCTTCAACGTTACCATGAATTGCAAGATATTATTGCCATCCTTGGTATGGATGAGTTGTCAGATGAAGAAAAGACCTTGGTTGCACGTGCCCGCCGCATCCAGTTCTTCTTGTCACAAAACTTCAACGTTGCGGAGCAATTTACTGGCCAACCCGGTTCGTATGTACCAGTAGCGGAAACGGTTCGTGGCTTTAAGGAAATCCTTGAAGGGAAACATGACCGTCTACCAGAAGATGCCTTCCGTGGTGTCGGTTCAATCGAAGACGTCATTGCTAAAGCAGAGAAAATGGGATTTTAAGAGGTGACCTATGGCTCAGTTAACTGTCCAGATCGTGACACCAGATGGCCTTGTCTATGATCACCATGCCAGCTTTGTATCAGTGCGAACTCTGGATGGTGAGATGGGGATCTTGCCACGACATGAAAATATGATTGCGGTTTTAGCGGTTGATGAAGTAAAGGTAAAACGAATCGATGATGATACTCATGTAAACTGGATTGCAGTGAACGGAGGGATTATCGAGATTGCCAATGACATCATTACCATTGTAGCCGACTCAGCAGAGCGTGCTCGTGATATCGATATCAGTCGTGCAGAACGTGCGAAACTTCGCGCCGAACGAGAAATCGAAGAAGCCCATGACAAGCATTTGATTGACCAAGAACGTCGTGCAAAAATTGCTTTGCAACGTGCTATCAACCGTATCAATGTCGGAAATAGACTATAAAAAAATGAACTTGAGTTTCAAGTTCATTTTTTTTAGGCTCTTTGTCAACTGTAGTGGGTTGAACAAAAGCCAATGGTCGCTTTTAAAACCATCTATAACTGGCTCTATGCGGGTTTGATTGATCTGGATTTAAGCGTCCTTCGTCGTAAAGGAAAGACTCGACAACCCAAAGAAACACGTGGAAGATTTAGGATTGGCACACCGATTGCCAAACGTCCTAAAGAGGTCCGGAATCGTAAAACTTTTGGCCACTGGGAGCTTGATACTGTAGTGTCTTCCAGAGGCAAAAGCAAGGGGTGTTTAGCGACATTTCTAGAGCGAAAAACGCGCTTTTACTTAGCTTTCAAGATACCAGACAGAACAGCCAAATCCATGTTTTCAGCCATCGAACAACTTTGTAAGCTATTTCTAAAAGAGGCTCTTAAAACCTTTACTTCAGACAGGGGAAAAGAGTTCGCCTGCTGTCCTCTGGTAGAGAACTTAGAAATTTCCTTTTGCTTTGCGGACGCCTATTCATCCTGGCAGAGAGGAAGCAATGAAAACGCAACTGGCTTACTAAGAGAATATTTCCCAAAGAAAACAGATTTAGCTGCTATATCTGATGAGGCTTTGAACAAGGCCTTATATGATATCAATCACCGACCACGAAAATGTTTAGCTTACAGAACTGCTTATGAAGCTCTAGTGGATGAGTTAGAGTAAATGTTGCGCTTATTCTTGCAATTTATCATATACAAAAACGAAATTACAAAATCTTTGTATATTTTACTTGCATATTGATTGAATTATTCCACTCACTAAAGTATAATATACAATGTGGGGTGATTAATTTTTTAAGTATTGTCAGACAGCTTAGAGATAGTTATTTAAACCCTCTGGACTATCCGTTTTATTATATTAGCAAACTAAAAAAGTAAGATAGATTGTTGATGTTAAATCAAATATGAAGCCACTATAAGTGATGGTAAAAGCTTGAGATTTAGCATAAAAATCTCTTGTTATTTCTCTTTTAGGAGGAATTAGATCAAGAGAGTTAATTAATTATAAAAAGGAATATAATATATTAATGTTTAAGAAAACTGGTGAAACAAAGGGACATGGTTCAATCCGTAAGAATAAAGTTTATGGTGCGATTGGAGTTCTAATATTTGGGATTATTGCAATGTTTAGCTTCCATGAAGGTGTGGTAGCTGATGAAATTAAGGCTACTAAGACAACCGCCTTAGCTCCTGTAGCAGAAGCTTCTGATACCAGCTTGATTGTTCAAGCGAAAACTGTTGCAGCCGAAGTTGCTGAAGCAAAATCGTTGGCAGCTTCATCAGCACCTGTGCCTGTTTCGATGGTAGCTGCTGGGAACCCTGCTGAAGGACAGCCAAATGTAACAGTTGAAAATCAAGAATTAAAAGATGCTATTGCTACTGCTCAAGCTTCTAATATTGAAGTAAAACAAAAACCAACTGAGATCATTGGAACAGCTAATACACAAGAAGAAGCTGCAAACTTAGAGGCTGATGCAATTGCTCGTGAAAAAGAGCAAGCCCAAAGTATACGAGAGTCAACTGATAAATATAACAGTGATTATGCAACAGCTCAAAGTAACACTCAAAAGCCCGGTTATCTTAGTGAAGTTGTAACTCAGGGGTTAAACTTTCAAAGTGAGCCGAATGCTAGTTTATCAATTAGTGGGACGACAGAATTCGGTCAGCAAGATGCGCCTAGAGCGTACTCATATGAAGAATATATAGGTAGTGGTAGGACATTTGCTAATAATCCAATAGCTGCATACAAAACTTCTGCATCAGGGAATTTTGTGATTCCCAAAATTAACAAAGGTCAAACTATAACAGCTACTTACACAAATCTACAAAATTCTAGCTATAATGGTACAAAAATTGCTAAAGTTGTTTATGAAGTAACAAATTTAAATAATGGGATAGGAATAATCGGTTTTGCTGAGAAAGATCCAACTAAGGGGATTTATACTTTTTATAACTTAACTGCTCCTTCTAAATATGGTGTAAAAATTCGTTTTTATGACGAGAATGATAATATCATCCAATTTAAGCAAGCAAATCCAGCTATATTGGCACTGACAAGTTTGTCAAAAACGATACGTGTTGATGGAAAGAAGCATGAAGAGGGGATAGCAGACTATAACTTCAAACCAGTAAAAATAACTGGTTCGTATGTTGAAAAACAATCTGATAATCGTTTAGCTGCAAGTAGTCCGACACAAAATATCCCAGATAGATATAACCATCCGGATTTTTATAAGACTAGTATCGCTGGTGTAATAGATAATGGCGATGTTATCTCGTTTACCATGCGTAGAGATTCAGAGTTTGATAGCGGGTACTGGTTAGCAATTACAAGTAGGTTACCTTCTCCTTTTATTTTAACGAAGCCTGACCTCAGTTATAATTTTTTCAGTTACAACACAGCCGGAACAGTATTGCTTGATAATTATATTCAAGGAACAACGACTAAACTGACCGAAACACAAATAATTAAGCCTAAAGGGACGCCCACAGGAGAATCTTATGTAGCGTCACATGAAGAACGGGTGCATTTCAATGGGAAAGTTTATAAATATGTATCATCAAGTGAAAATGCAATGGGCACAGTGAGGTTGGGGATTACAAATGTATATAACTATTATGTTGAGGCAATAGGAAATGCTAGGGTTGTTTATCTTGATGATGACGATAATAAGAAGATTTTAGAGACTAAAGAGTTGATGGGTTATTATGGTCAAACAGATACCTATAGGACTACCGCAACGCTTCAGTATTACCAAAACTTACACTATGAAGTTGTTTCAGATAATTATCCAAGCGTCGGTGTGACATACGATGAAACTATTCAAACCTTTGAAGTCCATTTGCGCCATAAGACGGTTCCGGTTGAAGAAACGAAAACGGTGACCGAGACGATCCAGTATGTCTATGAGGACGCGAGC
>CAJNCP010000015.1 GCA_905221295.1 bacterium
GATTTTAAGAAAACGAGAATAACGATCCGTTAGAGTCACTAAACAAGCTTTTTCAGTTTTACCTGCAACTGTATCTGATTCCTAATCACTGATCCTAGCTCGCTTGTTTGCTTCTTCGGGTCTTTCATGAATGGTATGAGAAATAGGGATTTTCCCTCTATTTTCGACATAACCTTTCGGATGCCGTTTCCACTCGCGACTAATACTAGACGGATGACGATGAAGTAAGTTAGCAATTTGAGAAAAATTTAGGATTTGCATACGGTAAATGAGAATACTTTTACGCTCGTCTATGGTAAAATGATGGTAGCTCATAAGATTTCCTTTCGTAACTAGTTCGTTCAATTCTATTTTACTAGAAAATCTTATGAGTTTTTATTGGGCACTTATATTGTATATTCAAGGTTAAGAAATTTTGGCTTTTTGTCAACTATAGTGGGTTGAAGTCAGCTAAGATTCTAAGAAGGCGATTGGTGTATTCTTTTTTTGAAATTTAGAGTATAGTATGAAGGGTGTTGGTACGCACAGTGGCTCTGGAGCATCGCGGTCTCACATTTTTTTGTAAATGCCTCCTCCAATATTGCAACGTTTGGGGATGAAAATGGAATAGAAGCAACGCTGTTTCTCTTAAGGGGATCTAAAACTGGCGATAAATAATGTTTTTAAGATCTATTCTGAATATCAAATGTTGCGATAGCTATTTAGTATTTCAGCACTGGTTTTGATGATATAAATTGTAGTTGAATAATATTCTCAGCTTACTTACCAGTCTCTATTTTGGTGTCAAAATTTACACTTGTGACGATTAAGTTCAGTACAAAGATGCCACCTTTTTAGTTTTTTATCCATTTCGACGTTTACGGGCTAGTAGGGCTCTGTAAAAGAAGATGTGATTGTTCTGGATATAGGGAAGGATTGAAAAACTAGCAATTCCAAAAGTGATCCAATTGAGGAAGTACCAAGGAAGTAGTTGTAAGTCGAGGACAAAGCGTTGAAATTTGTAACCTTTGATTAAAAAACGACTGGTTTTCAAAATTTGACTGGGTTTAGCCTGGCCTAAATCCAGAGTGTCGCAGAGGAGGAATTCTACCTGCGAGTAGGCGTAATGTTGCGGGATGTAGAGGATATTGCCCACAATCATCAAGATGAGGCTCGCGAAAAAGTAGAGGCCAAAGGTCATAAGGAATTGCTCGGTTTCAAGCGACGAGAGATCCAGTTTTGGAAATTCAGGATGTAGGGCAACAAATCTACGAGCCAAGAGATTGCTATAAAAGAGGAAATAAATGCCTACTAGGTTTGGGATGCTCCATAAAAAGAGGTAGAAGCGTTTGAGGAGGAGAGTCAGGAAGGTTTGCGAGAAGCGCTCTTCAGCAAAGAGGGCCAGACTAGATTTTACTGAGAGTTCCGTATCAGGATCCTTGAGGAGTCTGAGTGTCGCAAAGGCAGCACCTGCTAGAAAAATAGCGCTCACAAAAGAAACCACTAGTGGGAAGAGATAGGCTTGGAGAACTTGTGTCAGCATGCTGAAAAAGGATTGCTCTAAAACACTTTCTTGGAGGCGAGTCAAGGGGTTGAGGAAGCCTGACAAAATGACCAGCATACTAGGAAGGAGATAGACCAGAAGGAGGCGGGGATTTTCAGCCTGAAATTGCCTAGCCTGCAGACGAATAGTTTTTAAATCAATTTTTGGGTATTTCATTCTCTCATTATACCATAGTTCGTGACAGTTCCAGCTTTTTTTGATAAAATCATACAGTATGCCTTTGGGCACAAAGTATGAACTGGGACTGTTTTTCCCAGCTTCGGAGGTAAAAAATGTCAGATTCACCAATCAAATACCGTTTGATTAAGAAAGAAAAACACACGGGTGCTCGTCTAGGAGAAATCATCACCCCGCACGGCACCTTCCCGACACCTATGTTTATGCCAGTTGGGACCCAAGCCACGGTCAAGACTCAATCACCAGAGGAGTTGAAGGAGATGGGTTCAGGGATTATCCTGTCAAACACCTATCACTTGTGGCTCCGTCCAGGAGACGAACTCATCGCACGCGCAGGCGGTCTCCACAAGTTCATGAACTGGGATCAGCCCATCTTGACGGATAGTGGTGGTTTTCAGGTTTATTCTCTGGCTGATAGCCGAAATATCACAGAAGAAGGAGTAACCTTTAAAAATCATCTCAATGGTTCCAAGATGTTCCTATCACCAGAAAAGGCTATCTCTATTCAGAATAATCTAGGCTCAGACATCATGATGTCCTTTGACGAATGTCCTCAGTTTTACCAACCCTATGATTACGTTAAGAAATCAATCGAACGTACCAGCCGTTGGGCTGAGCGTGGTTTGAAGGCTCATCGTCGTCCGTATGACCAAGGCTTGTTTGGAATTGTGCAGGGAGCTGGATTTGAAGACCTTCGTCGCCAATCAGCGCATGATCTTGTTAGCATGGACTTTCCAGGCTACTCTATCGGTGGACTAGCCGTTGGAGAAACCCACGAAGAGATGAATGCAGTCTTGGATTTCACAACCCAGCTTCTCCCTGAAAATAAACCTCGCTACCTGATGGGAGTGGGAGCGCCAGATAGCTTGATTGATGGGGTTATTCGTGGAGTAGATATGTTTGACTGTGTCCTACCGACTCGTATCGCTCGTAACGGTACCTGTATGACCAGCCAAGGGCGTTTGGTTGTCAAGAATGCCCAGTTTGCTGAAGACTTTACACCGCTGGATCCTGAGTGTGACTGTTACACATGTAAGAATTACACACGCGCCTACCTTCGTCACCTGCTCAAGGCTGATGAAACCTTTGGTATCCGCTTGACTAGTTACCACAACCTTTACTTCTTGCTCAACCTCATGAAGCAGGTTCGACAAGCCATCATGGACGATAATCTCTTGGAATTCCGCGAGTATTTTGTAGAAAAATATGGCTACAATAAGTCGGGTCGCAATTTCTAAAATGGAATTTATAGAAGCTAAAAAATCCTACGTTTTCTCGTAGGATTTTTCTTCTTTTTTTGATAGAATAAAGTGTATAACGAAAGGGAGAATAAACTCGTATGCGCATTAAATGGTTTTCCTTGATTAGGATTACAGGTTTACTACTGGTACTCTTGTACCACTTCTTTCAGACCATCTTTCCTGGAGGCTTTTTCGGGGTAGATGTCTTTTTCACATTTTCAGGATTCTTGATTACCTCTCTCCTATTGGAAGAGTTTGGTAAGAAAAGCCAGATTGATTTACTGGGCTTTTTTAAGAGACGGTTTTACCGCATCGTGCCACCTGTGGTGCTGATGGTTTTGGTGACCATGCCTTTTACTTTCTTGGTTCGTCAAGACTATGTTGCTGGAATTGGTGGCCAGATTGCTGGAGTTCTCGGTTTTATGACCAACTTCTACGAAATGTTAACAGGGGGCAGTTATGAATCCCAGTTCATTCCGCATCTCTTTGTTCACAACTGGAGCCTAGCTGTTGAGGTTCACTACTATATCCTTTGGGGCTTAGCGGTTTGGTTCTTATCGAAACGTTCAAAATCTAGTAGTCAATTGAGAGGGATGGTCTTTCTTCTTTCTGCTGGAGCTTTTATCATTAGCTTTTTCTCCATGTTCATTGGTAGTCTAATGGCGAGTTCCTATTCATCTGTCTACTTTTCAAGTTTGACTCATGTCTATCCCTTCTTTTTAGGAAGCATTTTGTCGACAGTTGTGGGGATTCGTCAGACGAGCGATTTAGTCAAGCAGTTTGACCGGATGTGGGATCTTCATCAAAATCTACTGGTGTTTGCTGCAGGCCTCTTGGTATTAGTGCTCTTGACTTTCTTTGTCAAGTTCACTTACCTGTTTGCGTACTTATTTGGCTTCTTGCTAGCAAGTTTAGCGGCAGTTACTATGATTTTTGCTGCGCGCGTCTTGCATGAGAAAACGCCTGAGATACAAGAACCTCGGATAATCACATTTTTAGCGGATACCAGCTACGCGGTTTATCTCTTCCACTGGCCTTTTTATATTATCTTTTCTCAGTTGATGAGTAATCTGCCTGCTGTTATTCTGACAATCATTTTTTCTTATTTCTTTGCTATCCTATCCTTCTATATTATTGAGCCGTTGATTGCCGGTAAATCCAATCCTTTAATACGGAAGATTAGTCGATTGCCTCATATTAAACCAATTAGTGCTGGTGCTGCTGGCATTCTCACCTTGCTTATCTTGATTATCATAGCTGTTGCTCCCCAAGTTGGAGCTTTTGAGACAGACTTGATGGTCAATGGTTTCAAACAAGCCCAGACCAATATAGGACAAACAAAGACTCTTGCTGAACAAGCTGAAGTCAGTCGCCTAGGAATTTCGGAGGGAACAAGCCTAATAGGAGATTCGGTAGCCTTACGTGCCAATACAGCCTTAAAAGAGGCGCTTCCTGATGCAAATATCAATGCTCAGGTTAGTCGGACGACCAAGCAAGCCAATGACATCATGCTCAATAATAGCCAGAACAAGGCGCTTTTAAAAACAGTCGTCATTGCAACGGGAGTCAACAATCCTGAAGGTTATAAGAATGATTTGGACAGCATCGTGAACAATCTACCGAAAGGACACCATTTGATACTGGTGACACCTTATGAGGGGGACAAGAGCAAGGACACTTATACATCAGTGGAGCAGTATGCGGCTTATGCGAGAGAATTAGCTGAAAAGAATCCTTATGTGAGCATCGCTGACTGGAATAAGGTCGCTAAGGAACACCCTGAAATCTGGGCTGGAACCGACCAAGTCCACTTTGGAAATGATAGCAACATGATTGAAGAAGGTGCTAAACTTTACGCAGAGACGATTGCAGCTGCTGTTAAGGCTGCTCAAGAACTGCCTGTGAAATCAAAATAAGATCAAAGAGTTGGAGAAATCCAGCTCTTTTAAAATATCTCTAGAAAATAGGTCTATACCATTTACAAATGAAAAAGAAAGGTTTATAATGTAATTGACATAATAAATTGTAGAATCAATCTTTTAAGGAGGTTATCATTATGCCTAACTATATTAAAGCGGATCAGTTTTTCTACCCACACGGAGTTCGTCGTGGCGGTTACTTGGAACTTGTGGATGGCAAGTTTGGCAAACATGTAGAACAGATTCCTGAGGGAGCTGAAGTGATTGACTATACCGGTTATAGCATTGCCCCAGGACTTGTGGATACCCACATTCATGGATTTGGTGGTGTGGATGTCATGGACAATAACATCGAAGGAACCCTTCATACTATGAGTGAAGGTCTACTTAGCACGGGTGTTACCAGCTTCTTGCCAACGACGTTGACTTCCTCTTACGAGCAGTTGCTTGCGGTAACTGAAAATATCGGTGCTCGTTATCAGGAAGCAAGTGGAGCTAAGATTCGGGGAATCTATTTCGAAGGTCCGTATTTCACAGAGAAATACAAGGGAGCTCAAAACCCTGCCTATATGAAGGACCCTCGTATGGATGAGTTTCGTGCTTGGCAAAAAGCAGCAAATGGCTTGCTCAATAAAATTGCCCTTGCACCAGAACGTGAAGGTGTAGAAGACTTTGTTCGTACGATTACGGGTGAAGGAGTGACTGTTGCTCTTGGACACTCAAATGCGACATTTGATGAAGCTAAAAAAGCAGTCGATGCTGGAGCAAGTGTTTGGGTGCATGCCTACAATGGGATGCGTGGGTTGACTCACCGTGAGCTCGGTATGGTGGGAGCCATGTATGAATTGCCTCATACCTATGCAGAATTGATTTGTGACGGTCACCACGTAGATCCAAAGGCCTGTGATATCTTGCTCAAGCAAAAGGGAACTGAAAATATTGCTCTTATCACAGACTGTATGACAGCTGGTGGTTTGGAAGATGGAGATTACATGTTGGGAGAATTCCCAGTAGTTGTTGCCAATGGAACTGCACGCCTCAAATCGACAGGCAATTTGGCAGGTTCTATCCTCAAACTCAAAGATGGTTTGAAGAATGTGGTCGAATGGGGAATTGCGAATCCGCATGAAGCAGTCATGATGGCCAGCCTCAACCCAGCTAAATCTGTTCACATCGATGATGTCTGTGGTCAAATCCGCGAGGGTTATGACGCTGACTTTATCGTACTAGATAAAGATTTGGAATTGGTAGCAACCTACCTAGATGGTGTGAAACGTTATCAAGCATAATAAAAAGCAGAGGCTGTGATGACTCAGCCTTTGCTTTTCTATTCAGAGGTATCTTCAGAAAGCTAGAGGATTGTTCTATAATGAAGCAAAATCCTTTCATTGTTCTAGAAAATTCGTTATAATATACGGTACAAAGGAAGTAGTGAAAATGTATCGTGTTATAGAAATGTATGGGGATTTTGAACCGTGGTGGTTTATAGAAGGTTGGGAAGAAGATGTCATTATGAGTCGCTCTTTTAACAAGTACTATGATGCTCTAAAATATTATAAATCATGCTGGTTTGAGCTGGAAAAGAAGAATCCTCTTTATAAGAGTCGGAGCGATTTGATGACTATTTTTTGGGATCCTGCCGACCAACGCTGGTGTGATGAGTGTGATGAGTATTTGCAACAGTACCATTCTTTGGCACTTTTACAGGATGAGCAAGTCATTCCCGATGAAAAGCTACGTCCAGGCTACGAAAAACAAACAGGTCAAGAAAAGCACCGTTCTTGCCGTATGAAATGGAGATAAAAAAGTAACTTTTTAAGTTGCTTTTTTTATTTTTTTTGCGAATAGTTAGATAAGGAGGGCGGTATGGTACAAGAAATTGCACAGAAAATTATTGCGACTGCGAAAGAAAAGAAGGCTCAGGATATCTATTTTATCCCCAAGGAAAAGTCCTATGAGCTTCACATGCGGGTTGGAGACGAGCGATGTCAAGTTGACTCCTATGAGTTTGATGTTTTAGCTGCTGTGATTAGTCATTTTAAGTTTGTAGCGGGTATGAATGTAGGGGAGAAGAGACGTAGTCAGCTGGGATCTTGCGACTATCAGCATGGGGAGAAGGTGTCTTCTCTGCGTTTGTCTACCGTAGGAGATTATCGGGGACATGAGAGTTTGGTTATTCGTTTGTTGCACGATGAGGAGCAGGACTTGCATTTCTGGTTTCAGGATATGAACGAACTGGGTGAGCAGTACAGGCAAAGGGGGCTCTACCTTTTTGCCGGTCCAGTCGGCAGTGGCAAGACGACCTTGATGCACGAATTAGCCAAGTCTCTGTTTAAGGGGCAGCAGGTCATGTCCATTGAAGATCCAGTCGAAATCAAGCAGGACGACATGCTCCAGTTGCAGTTGAATGAGGCGATTGGACTGACCTATGAAAATCTGATCAAACTGTCTCTCCGACATCGCCCAGACCTCTTGATTATCGGTGAAATTCGGGATAGCGAAACGGCACGTGCAGTTGTCAGAGCGAGTTTAACGGGTGCGACGGTCTTTTCAACCATTCACGCCAAGAGTATCCGAGGTGTTTATGAACGCCTTCTGGAGTTGGGTGTGACGGAGGAGGAACTAGCAGTTGTCCTACAAGGTGTCTGCTATCAGAGATTAATCGGGGGAGGAGGAATCCTTGACTTTGCAAACAAAGACTATAAAGAACACCAGCCAACTAGCTGGAATGAGCAAATTGATCAGCTTCTTAAAGATGGACATATCACAAGTCTTCAGGCTGAAACGGAAAAAATTAGCTACCGCTAAGCAGAAGAAAATTATCACCCTGTTTCATAATCTCTTCTCCAGTGGCTTTCATTTGGTAGAAATTATTTCTTTCTTGGGCAGAAGTGCCCTGCTGGAAAAGGACTATGTGGCCCAGATGCACCAAGGCTTGTCTCAGGGGAAATCTTTCTCAGAAATGATGAACAGCTTGGGCTTTTCAAGTGCTATTGTGACCCAGCTATCCCTGGCTGAGGTGCATGGAAATCTTCACCTGAGTTTGGGGAAGATAGAAGAATATCTGGATAATTTGGCCAAGGTCAAGAAAAAGTTAATCGAAGTGGCGACTTATCCCCTGATTTTGCTGGGATTTCTCCTGCTAATCATGTTGGGGCTCAGGAATTATTTGCTCCCCCAACTGGACAGTAGCAATATCGCCACTCAAATCATCGGCAATCTGCCACAAATTTTTCTGGGACTAGTGTCGGTTTGCTCTCTGTCTTTACTTTTGGCCCTCACTTTCTACAAAAGAAGTTCCAAGATGCGGGTCTTTTCGATGTTAGCACGGGTTCCCTTTCTAGGAATCTTTGTCCAGACTTATCTGACAGCCTATTACGCGCGAGAATGGGGCAACATGATTTCACAGGGAATGGAGCTGACGCAGATTTTTCAGATCATGCAGGAACAAGGCTCCCAGCTCTTTAAAGAAATCGGTCAAGATTTGGCTCAAGCCCTGCAAAATGGTCGTGAATTTTCCCAAACCATAGCGATCTATCCCTTCTTTAAGAAGGAGTTGAGTCTCATCATCGAGTATGGGGAAGTTAAGTCCAAGCTGGGGAGTGAGTTGGAAATCTACGCGGAAAAAACTTGGGAAGCCTTTTTTACCCGAGTCAACCGCACCATGAATTTAGTACAGCCACTGGTTTTTATCTTTGTGGCCCTGATTATCGTTTTACTTTATGCGGCAATGCTTATGCCCATGTATCAAAATATGGAGGTAAATTTTTAAAATGAAAAAACTCATGATAAAACTAAAAAAGGCCAAGGTTAAAGCTTTCACTTTGGTAGAAATGTTAGTCGTCTTGCTTATCATCAGCGTTCTTCTTTTGCTCTTTGTACCCAATTTGACCAAGCAAAAGGATGCCGTCGATGATAAAGGAAAAGCTGCTGTTGTCAAGGTCGTGGAAAGTCAGGCAGAACTTTATCGTTTGGATAAAAATGATGACGCCAGCCTTAGCAAATTACAAGCGGACGGTCGTATCACAGCTGAGCAAGCCAAAGCTTATAAAGACTACCATGCAAAACAAAAAACAAGTCAAACGGTTGCAGATTAAGGCCTTTACTATGTTTGAAAGCCTCTTGGTTTTGGGACTTGTGAGTATCATTGCTATGGCTTTATCAGGTTCAGTCCAGTCCACGTTTGCAGCGGTGGAGGAGCAGATTTTCTTTATGGAGTTTGAAGAACTCTATCGGGAAACGCAAAAACGCAGTGTTGCTAGTCAGCAAAAAACTAGTCTGAACTTAGATGGACAGACCATTAGCAATGGCAGTCAAAAGTTGACAGTTCCCAAAGGAATTCAAGCACCATCAGGACAAAGCATTATATTTGACCGAGCTGGGGGCAACTCGTCTCTGGCTAAGGTTGAATTTCAGACCAGTAAAGGAGCGATTTGCTATCAATTATATCTAGGAAATGGAAAAATTAAACGCATTAAAGAAACAAAAAATTAGGGCAGTGATTTTACTGGAAGCGGTAGTTGCTCTGGCCGTATTTGCCAGTATTGCGACCCTTCTTTTGGGGCAAATTCAGAAAAATAGACAAGAAGAGGCAGAAATCTTGCAAAAGGAAGAAGTCTTACGTGTGGCGAAGATGGCTCTGCAGACAGGTCAAAATCAGGTAAACATAAATGGAGTGGAGATTCAGGTGCTTGCTAGTGAAAAAGAAGTGGAGGTCTACCATGGTTCAGAGAAGTTGCTCGACCTTAAAGAGCAGTAAGGTAAGAGCGTTCACTCTTTTAGAATCTCTGATTGCCCTTATCGTCATTAGCGGAGGCTTGCTCCTCTTTCAGGCTATGAGTCAGCTCCTCATTTCAGAAGTTCGTTACCAGCAGCAAAGTGAGCAAAAGGAGTGGCTCTTGTTTGTGGATCAACTGGAGGCAGAGTTAGAGCGTTCGCAGTTTGAAAAGGTGGAAGGCAATCACCTCTATCTGAAGCAAGATGGCAAGGATATCGCTATGGGCAAGTCCAAATCAGATGATTTTCGGAAAACCGATAGCAGTGGACGGGGCTATCAGCCGATGGTTTATGGACTAAAATCAGCACAAATCACAGAGGAAAATCAATTGGTTCGCTTTCATTTCCAATTTCAAAAGGGCTTAGAAAGGGAATTTATCTATCGTGTGGAAAAAGCAAAAAGTTAAGGCAGGAGTTCTCCTATACGCAGTCACCATGGCAGCCATTTTTAGCCTTTTGTTGCAGTTTTATTTGAATCGGCAAGTTGCCCATCACAAAGACTATACCCTAAACAAAGAGAAGTTGGCAGCTTTTGCCATGGCCAAGCGAAGCAAAGATAAGGCTGAGCAAGAAAGTGGTGAACGAGTCTTTAACTTAGGAAAGGTCACGTATCACAATACGAAAACAGGTTTTGTAACAAGTGTTCGTATGAATAAGGGCAACTATGAATTTCTCTTTCCCTCGATGAAAGCCAAGGAAAAGAAAACGGATAAAAAGCAACAGCTAGTGACTGATTCAAATCCAGAACAAAATCAACAAAAAACAGAAGATAAGGCAGATAAGAAAGCCAATTCCTAGGCAATTCAACTTCTTTGTGATACACTAAAAACATGAAACACGATTTTAATCACAAAGCAGAAACCTTTGATTCGCCCAAAAATATCTTTCTTGCAAACTTGGTTTGTCAGGCAGTTGAAAAACAGATTGATTTTCTATCAGACAAGAAAATACTGGACTTTGGTGGTGGAACGGGTCTGTTAGCCTTGTCTCTAGCTAAGCAGGTCAAGTCGGTTACCCTAGTAGACATCTCGGAGAAAATGCTAGAGCAAGCCCGTTTGAAAGCAGAGCAACAAGACATCAAGAATATTCAGTTTTTGGAGCAAGATTTACTGGCAAATCCCTTGGAACATCAATTTGACCTAATTGTAGTCAGTCGGGTTCTTCATCATATGCCTGATCTAGATGCGACTCTTGCCATGTTTCGCCGTCACCTTAGGGAGAATGGACAAGTTTTCATCGCTGATTTTGTCAAGACAGATACCAACCATCACGGCTTTGAATTAACTGAACTGGAGACCAAGCTCACCCAGTTTGGTTTTTCGAGCATTGGCAGTCAGATTCTCTATAGCGCTGAAGACTTGTTTCAAGGAAATTACTCAGAACTCTTTTTAACAGTAGCCCAAAAATCACTCGCTGACTAAAGCAGTGATTTTTTCTTTTCAGATGGAAAAAAGGAGCGAAATTTGATAAGATAGGAATATGGATTTTGAAAAAATTGAACAAGCTTATACGTATTTACTAGAGAATGTCCAAGTCATCCAAAGTGATTTGGCGACCAACTTCTATGACGCCTTGGTAGAGCAAAACAGCATCTATCTGGATGGCGAGACTGAGCTAAAGCAGGTCAAGGAAAATAATCAAGCCCTTAAACGCGTAGCACTTCGCAAGGAAGAGTGGCTCAAGACATATCAGTTTCTCTTGATGAAGGCAGGCCAAACGGAGCCTTTACAGGCCAATCACCAGTTTACGCCGGATGCCATTGCCCTCCTCTTGGTACTTATTGTGGAAGAGTTGCTGGATCAAGAGGAAATTAGCATCCTCGAAATGGGTTCTGGAATGGGGATTTTGGGAGCTACTTTCTTGACTTCACTTGCTAAAAAAGTAGATTACTTAGGAATCGAAGTGGATGATTTGCTAATTGATCTGGCGGCTAGTATGGCAGATGTGATCGGTTTGCAGGCAGGTTTTGTTCAAGGTGATGCCGTTCGACCGCAAATGCTTAAAGAAAGCGATGTGGTCATCAGCGACTTGCCTGTCGGCTATTACCCAGACGACACTATCGCTTCACGCTATCAAGTGGCTTCCAGCCAAGAACATACCTATGCCCACCATTTGCTGATGGAACAAGGTCTCAAGTACCTCAAGTCAGATGGCTATGCTATTTTTCTGGCTCCGAGTGATTTGTTGACCAGCCCTCAAAGTGATTTGTTAAAAGATTGGCTTAAAGAGAAAGCGAGCTTAGTTGCGATGATTAGCTTGCCAGAGACACTATTTTCTCATGCTAGCCAAGCCAAGACAATCTTTGTTTTACAAAAGAAAGCTGAAGAGGAGTTGGTTCCGTTTATCTATCCGCTAGAAAGTTTGCAAGATCCAGCTGCACTAATGAAATTCAAAGAAAATTTTCAAAAATGGAGCAAAGGTACTGAAATATAAGGTAAATTTTGTTATAATAGTTGAAAACGCTTAAAAGAGGTATTATGTTATGACAAAAACAATTGCAATCAATGCAGGAAGCTCGAGTTTGAAATGGCAACTTTACCAAATGCCTGAAGAAACAGTATTGGCCAAAGGCTTGATTGAACGTATTGGTTTGAAGGATTCAATTTCAACTGTAAAATTCGACGACCGTTCTGAAAAACAAATTCTTGATATTGACGATCACACACAAGCTGTTAAAATTTTATTGGATGATTTGATTCGTTTCGATATCATCAAATCTTATGATGAGATTACAGGTGTTGGACACCGTGTTGTGGCTGGTGGTGAATACTTCAAAGAATCAACCTTGGTAGAGGGAGATGTTTTGGAAAAGGTTGAAGAGTTGGGACTTTTGGCTCCTCTTCACAACCCAGCCAACGCAGCAGGAATTCGCGCATTTAAGGAATTGCTTCCGGACATTACTAGTGTTGTTGTTTTTGATACTTCATTCCACACAACCATGCCAGAAAAAGCCTATCGCTACCCTCTTCCAAATAAATACTATACTGAAAATAAAGTTCGTAAGTATGGAGCCCACGGGACAAGTCATCAGTTTGTAGCAGGAGAAGCAGCTAAAATTTTAGGTCGACCACTAGAAGACTTGAAATTGATTACTTGCCATATCGGTAATGGCGCTTCTATTACAGCAGTTAAAGGTGGTCAGTCTGTTGATACTTCTATGGGCTTCACTCCGCTTGGTGGTATTATGATGGGAACACGCACAGGGGATATCGACCCAGCTATCATTCCCTATTTGATGCAATATACAGAGGACTTCAACACGCCAGAGGATATCAGTCGCATTCTCAATCGTGAGTCTGGACTTTTGGGGGTTTCTGAAAAATCAAGTGACATGCGTGATGTTATGGCTGCAGTAAAAGCAGGAGACCATAATGCGACCTTGGCCTACGAGATGTATATTGACCGTATTCAAAAGCACATTGGTCAGTATTTGGCAGTCCTAAATGGTGCAGACGCAATCATCTTCACAGCAGGTGTTGGTGAGAATGCCTCAGATGTACGTGGAGATGTTATTTCAGGAATTTCTTGGTTTGGATGTGATGTGGACTCTGAAAAGAATGTCTTTGGAGCAACTGGAGACATCTCAACTGACGCAGCGAAAATCCGTGTCTTGGTAATCCCAACAGATGAGGAATTAGTGATTGCACGTGATGTTGAACGATTCAAAAAATAACTAAAATAAGAAATAATGTACATGTAAAAAGAGTTGGAGAGTTTGCTCTCCAGCTTTTTTGCTTGGGAAAATCTCGAAAACCTTGCTGTTATTGGCTTTTTCAAAAAATATGGTATAATAGTAGTAATTTAATAGATGGAGTTGAGTTTTGAAGAAAAACTTTCGTGTAAAAAGAGAGAAAGATTTTAAGGAGATTTTTCAATATGGGACAAGTTTTGCCAATCGAAAATTTGTTGTCTACCAATTGGAAAACCAGCAAAACCATTTTCGAGTAGGACTGTCCGTCAGCAAAAAGCTGGGGAATGCAGTTACCAGAAATCAAATTAAAAGACGGGTTCGACACATTTTGCTAAGTGTAAGGGAGTATTTGGCTGATAACGTTGATTTTGTCGTGATTGCTCGAAAAGGTGTTGAAAGCTTGGATTATGCAGAGATGGAGAAAAATCTACTCCACGTATTAAAGTTATCAAAGATTTACCGGGAAGGAATTAGGAGTGAAAAAGAAACTACAGTTGACTAGTCTACTGGGCTTGTCCCTATTTGTCGTGGCAGCTTGTGGGACAAGCGATGTTACAGCGGATACTACAGATATATGGAGCAAATTTGTCTATTTTTTTGCTGAAATCATCCGCTTTTTGTCCTTTGACATTAGTATCGGAGTGGGGATTATCCTCTTTACAATCCTGATTCGTACGATTCTATTACCAGTCTTTCAGACTCAAATGGTTGCCTCTAGAAAAATGCAAGAGGCTCAACCGCGTATTAAGGCCCTACAAGAACAATATCCGGGTCGCGATATGGAAAGTAGAACCAAGCTAGATCAGGAGATGCGGAAGGTCTATAAAGAATTGGGGGTTAAACACTCATCTTCTCTCTGGCCAATTTTGATTCAAATGCCGGTTCTCTTGGCTCTCTTTCAAGCCTTGACTCGAGTGGAATTTTTGAAAACAGGGCACTTTTTGTGGGTGAACTTGGGAGGAGTAGACACAAGCTTTATCCTTCCGATTTTGGCGGCAGTCTTTACCTTCTTGAGCAGTTGGTTATCGAATAAGGCTTTGCCTGAAAGAAGTGGAGCTATGACAGGAATGATGTACGGGATGCCGGTACTAATCTTTATCTTTGCCATCTCTGCACCTAGTGGTGTTGCCTTGTACTGGGCCGTATCCAATGCTTATCAAGTTTTGCAAACCTATTTCTTGAATAATCCTTTCAAGATGATTGCAGCGCGCGAGGCAGAATTACAAGCTAAAAAAGATTTAGAAAATAGAAAAAGAAAAGCCAAGAAAAAGGCTCAGAAAATGAAGTAATAAGGAGGAATCTGGTTATGGTGTTATATACGGGTTCAACAGTTGAAGAAGCAATTCAAAAGGGATTGAAAGAGTTAGGTCTTCCTCGAATGAAGACTCATATAAAGGTTGTGTCCAAAGAGAAGAAAGGTTTTTTAGGCTTATTTGGGCAAAAACCAGCTCAAGTTGATATTGAGGCAATTAGTGAAACGACGGTGATTAAGGCCAATCAACAAGCTATAAAAGGCGTTCCGAAAGAGATTAATGAACAAAACGAACCTGTTAAGACAGTAACAGAGGCGACAGTTGATCTCGGGCATGTTGTTGAGGCGATTAAAAAAATCGAAGAGGAAGGTCAGGGTGTTTCTGATGAAATCAAGGCTGAAATCTTGAAAAATGAGAAACATGCTAGCACTATTCTTGAAGAGACAGGGCATATTGAAATTTTAAATGAGTTGCAAATAGAAGAAGCCAGAACGGAAGCGTCAACAGAGGTCAAAGAACTTGTAGATGAGCGAGAGAAGGAAAAAAGTCAGTCCCTAGAAGATTTAGGTTTAAAAGTTGAACAGAGCTATGATATTGAACAAGTAGCGACAGAAGTAACTGATTATGTTCAAACAATTTTGGATGATATAGATGTTGAAGGTGTCATTTCAAGCGATTATAATCGTCGCATTATCAATCTGCAAATCGATACCAACGAACCAGGTCGTATTATCGGTTATCATGGAAAAGTCTTGAAGGCTCTTCAACTATTGGCGCAAAACTACCTCTACAATCGCTATTCAAGAACTTTCTACATCACGATTAACGTTAATGACTATGTGGAGCATCGTGCAGAAGTGTTACAAACCTACGCTCAAAAATTGGCGAGTCGTGCATTGGAGGAAGGTCGTAGCCAACAAACCGATCCGATGTCAAATAGCGAACGCAAGATTATCCATCGCATTATCTCACGCATGGATGGCGTGACGAGTTACTCTGAAGGTGACGAGCCAAATCGCTATGTTGTCGTAGACGCAGAATAAGCAAAGCAAAATCAGGTTCGTCCTGATTTTTTGCTAGGAAAGGAAAGATTCAGATATGCTGAAAGCAGTTAGAGAATACCTATCATTTGCAGGAGTCCAGTACCGTAATCCAGATAAGGCTGGAGATGAGCGAGAGAAGATGCTGGAATTGCGCCACAAAGGCCAGGAAGCTCGTAAGGCTTTTACAAATCTGGCCAAGGCCTTCCAAGCAAGTCATCCTGAATGGCAACTTCAACAGACTAGTCAGTGGATGAATCAAGCGCAGCGCTTGCGACCGCATTTCTGGGCCTATTTACAGAGAGAGGGGCAGGTAACAGAACCTATGTTGGCGCTGCGTTTGTACGGGGAACCCTCCGATTTTGGGATTTCCTTAGAAGTCAGTTTCATCGAGCGCAAGAAGGATGAGCAGACCCTGAGCAAACAAGCCAAGATTTTAGATATTCCACCAGTAGAAGGAATCTATTATCTAGCATACACCGATGGTCAAAGTCAAAAGGTAGAAGCTAATGAAGAAAACCGTCGTACTTTACGAGAGAAGCTGAGAAATCAGGAAGTTCGTAAAGTCTTAGTCAAGTCAGATGTTTCCTTCATTGAAGATCAGTCAGTAGAATCGGTATTGGAAAAACTAGAAGATGCTTATACTCGTCTTCTTCCTTATTATGAGGCGACAAGGATCTAGAAGGATTAGGTGAGTCGTTTTATATTAAGTTGTTTTATTGCTATTCTATGCATTTTTTCATATAATAGTAAAATAGGATGTGTGATTCATTAATCACCTCAAAGAGAAAGGAAATTCTATGTCAAATCTATCTGTTAATGCAATTCGTTTTCTAGGTATTGACGCCATCAACAAAGCAAACTCAGGTCACCCAGGGGTGGTTATGGGGGCTGCTCCTATGGCTTATAGCCTCTTTACAAAACAACTTCGTATCAATCCTGATCAACCAAACTGGATCAACCGCGACCGTTTTATTCTTTCAGCAGGACACGGCTCTATGCTTCTTTATGCCCTTCTTCACCTTTCTGGTTTTGAAGATGTTAACATGGATGAAGTCAAGAACTTCCGCCAATGGGGTTCTAAAACACCAGGTCACCCAGAATTTGGACATACAGCAGGAATTGATGCTACTACTGGTCCTCTAGGTCAAGGGATTTCGACTGCCACAGGTTTTGCCCAAGCAGAACGTTTCCTTGCGGCGAAGTATAACCGTGAAGGTTTCAATCTCTTTGACCACTATACTTACGTTATCTGTGGAGATGGTGACTTGATGGAGGGTGTTTCAAGTGAGGCAGCTTCATACGCAGGTTTGCAAAAACTCGACAAGTTGGTTGTTCTTTATGATTCAAATGACATTAACTTGGATGGTGAAACAAAGGATTCCTTTACTGAAAGTGTTCGTGACCGCTACAATGCCTACGGTTGGCATACAGCCTTGGTTGAAGACGGAACAGACTTGGAAGCAATCCATGCGGCTATCGAAGCAGCTAAGGCTTCAGGCAAACCATCTTTGATTGAAGTGAAGACTGTTATTGGATACGGTTCTCCAAATAAACAAGGAACGAATGCGGTACACGGTGCTCCTCTTGGAGCAGATGAAACTGCGGCTACTCGCCAAGCTCTTGGTTGGGACTATGAACCATTTGAAATCCCAGCTGAAGTTTACGCTGATTTCAAAGAAAATGTTGCAGATCGTGGCGCATCAGCTTATCAAGCTTGGACAAAGCTAGTTGCTGATTATAAAGAAGCTTATCCCGAACTTGCTGCAGAAGTCGAAGCCATCATCGACGGACGCGACCCAGTTGAGGTAACTCCAGCAGACTTCCCAGCATTAGAAAACGGCTTCTCTCAAGCAACTCGTAATTCAAGCCAAGATGCTTTGAACGTTGTGGCAGCTAAGTTGCCAACCTTCTTAGGTGGATCCGCTGACCTCGCTCATTCAAACATGACTTATATCAAGACTGACGGACTTCAAGACGATGCCAATCGCTTGAACCGCAACATTCAGTTTGGTGTGCGTGAATTTGCAATGGGAACGATCTTGAACGGGATGGCCCTTCACGGTGGACTTCGTGTATACGGTGGTACTTTCTTTGTCTTCTCTGACTATGTGAAAGCAGCTGTCCGTTTGTCAGCATTGCAAGGACTTCCTGTGACTTATGTCTTTACTCACGATTCAATCGCAGTTGGTGAAGATGGTCCAACTCACGAACCAGTTGAACACCTAGCAGGTCTTCGTGCTATGCCAAATCTCAATGTTTTCCGCCCAGCAGATGCGCGTGAGACTCAAGCAGCTTGGTACCTTGCAGTGACAAGCGAAAAAACACCAACTGCCCTTGTTTTGACACGCCAAAACTTGACTGTTGAAGAGGGAACAGACTTTGGTAAGGTTGCTAAAGGTGCCTATGTTGTCTATGAAAATGCAGCTGACTTTGATACGATCTTGATTGCAACAGGTTCTGAGGTAAATCTCGCTGTCGCAGCTGCCAAAGAATTGGCTGGTCAAGATGTAAAAGTCCGCGTAGTCAGCATGCCATCTACAGATGTCTTTGATGCACAAGATGCAGCTTATAAGGAAGAAATCCTTCCAAATGCAGTTCGTCGTCGCGTTGCAGTTGAAATGGGAGCAACTCAAAACTGGTACAAATATGTTGGTCTTGATGGTGCAGTTCTCGGTATTGATACCTTTGGAGCATCTGCCCCAGCACCAAAAGTATTGGCAGAGTATGGATTTACTGTTGAAAATCTAGTCAAAGTAGTTCAAAACTTGAAATAATCGCAGAAATCAGAGTGAAAACTCTGATTTTTTTATTGGCATAAAAACAAGGCACAACCTTGTAAAAATAGTTGAAATTTGATATAGTAGTCCTATGTAAAAGACAAAGGAGAAAATACTATGGAAAATATTAGTCCAAATTTAACATTTGTGATCATGCTTGTAGGGATGATGGCCTTGATGTTCTTTATGCAACGTTCTCAAAAGAAACAAGCACAAAAGCGTATGGAAAGCTTGAACAAGCTTCAAAAAGGCTATGAAGTGATCACAATCGGTGGACTCTACGGAACAGTGGACGAAGTAGATACTGAGAAACGAACAATCGTACTGGACGTAGATGGTGTTTATTTGACTTTTGAATTAGCTGCTATCAAGACAGTGTTGCCACTCAAAGAAGCTGTGACACCAGAAGGAGCAGTTATCGACGAAAGTGGAGCAATCGAAGAATAAAACGGGATCCTATCACTCCCGTTTTTCTATGATATGAGAGGAAAAGGGATGAAAAAAATAGTATTTGTGTGCTTAGGAAATATCTGTCGTAGCCCTATGGCAGAGTTTGTGATGAAGTCCATGACGAGTGATTATCAAGTTGAGAGTCGTGCAACTTCGTCTTGGGAACACGGCAATCCGATTCATAAGGGAACGCAGGGGATTTTCCAGCAATATCAGATCCCGTATGACAAAGACAAAACATCGCTTCAGATTGGCAGAGAAGACTTTGAATCGTTTGATTACATTATCGGTATGGATGCTTCAAACGTTTCAGATCTGCGTCAAATGTGTCCTCAGGAACTACAGTATAAGATTTACTCTTTTGCATCTGAGAGTGTCCCAGATCCTTGGTATACAGGAGATTTTGAGGAAACCTATGCTCGTATCACAAGTGGATGTCAAAGCTGGCTAGATCGATTAGAAAATGAGAGTGACAATGGAAAAGCTTAAAGAAATCTTTGAAAAATATCGAGTATATCTAACTCGCCCGCGTATAGAGATTGCAACCGTTCTTCTAATCGCTATCTGCGCCGTATCAGTTTTTCTACTAAACACTCCAAAAAAGGGTGTACTGACACTTGACAATGGTGCGCTTGTTTATGATGGAACCTTGGTAAGAGGGAAGATGAATGGTCAGGGGACTATGACCTTTGAAAACGGGGACCAATACACAGGAGAGTTCAATAATGGGGCTTTTAATGGTAAAGGAACCTTCCAGTCCAAATCTGGCTGGAAATACGAAGGTGATTTTGTAAATGGTCAGGCTGAAGGTCAAGGAAAGTTGACGACAGAGCAAGAGGTTGTTTATGAAGGAACCTTTAAACAAGGCGTTTTTCAGCAAAAACAGTAGTCTCCAAGTTAGGAGACTATTTTTCAAAACCAAAAAAGAAAACGCTTTCTTGTCTTGAATTCGATAAAAAACTATCGACTAGAAAAACTTTGTGAAATAAAAAAATTTTCTACATAATTTCACAATCATCCAAGCAAAACTCTATTGCATAGCTATATTGAGAAAAAAATCACAAACTTAGAAAAATTCTTTGTGAAATACTTATGAAACTGTTTACAAAGCATAAAAAAAGAGTTATAATAAACTTGTGAAAAAATTAACAAAGGATAAAATCCTTTAAGGCTATGGAGGAAAATATGGCTGATAAAAAAACTGTAACACCTGAGCAAAAACAACTCGCTGCTGAAAAGCATGTAGACGGACTAGTACAAAAAGCTTTGGTTGCGCTTGATGAAATGCGCAAGTTGAACCAAGAACAAGTTGACTACATCGTAGCGAAAGCTTCAGTTGCAGCTCTTGATGCGCACGGTATCCTAGCACAACACGCAATTGAAGAAACTGGTCGTGGTGTATTTGAAGATAAGGCGACAAAAAACCTTTTTGCCTGTGAACATGTTGTGAATAACATGCGTGGAGTTAAAACTGTCGGAGTTATTGAAGAAGATCCCGTTACAGGATTGACTAAGATTGCAGAACCTGTCGGTGTTGTGTGTGGTGTCACTCCAACAACAAACCCAACATCAACAGCAATTTTCAAATCATTGATTGCTTTGAAAACACGTAATCCAATCGTGTTTGCCTTCCATCCATCAGCTCAAGAATCTTCTGCTCATGCAGCACAAATCGTTCGTGATGCGGCGATCGCAGCTGGAGCTCCTGAAAACTGCGTTCAATGGATTACAGAGCCATCTATGGAAGCAACTGGAGCGCTTATGAACCACGAAGGTATTGCGACTATCCTTGCAACAGGTGGTAATGCCATGGTTAAGGCTGCTTACTCATGTGGGAAGCCAGCTCTTGGGGTAGGTGCCGGAAACGTTCCTGCCTATATCGAGAAATCAGCTGACCTTCGTCAAGCTGCTCATGACATCGTTATGTCTAAATCATTTGATAATGGTATGGTCTGTGCATCAGAGCAAGCGGTTATCATTGATAAAGAAGTATATGACGAATTTGTAGAAGAATTCAAATCATACCACACTTACTTTGTAAACAAAAAAGAAAAAGCACTTCTTGAAGAATTCTGTTTCGGTGTGAAAGCCAACAGCAAGAACTGTGCAGGCGCTAAACTAAATGCAAACATCGTTGGTAAACCAGCTCCATGGATTGCAGAACAAGCAGGATTTAGCGTTCCAGAAGGAACAAACATCTTGGCTGCAGAATGCGCAGAAGTAGGACCAAAAGAACCATTGACTCGTGAAAAATTGTCACCAGTTATCGCTGTCCTAAAAGCTGAAGATACAGAAGACGGTCTTAAAAAAGCTCGTCAAATGGTTGAGTTTAACGGACTTGGTCACTCAGCAGCCATCCATACAAAAGACGAAGCTCTTGCTAAACGCTTTGGTACAGAAATCAAAGCAATGCGTATTATCTGGAACTCTCCATCTACTTTCGGTGGTATCGGGGACGTTTACAATGCCTTCATCCCATCATTGACACTTGGATGTGGTTCATATGGACACAACTCAGTCGGTGATAACGTGAGCGCTATCAACCTTCTAAACATCAAGAAAGTAGGGAAACGTAGAAATAATATGCAATGGTTTAAAGTTCCTTCAAAAATTTACTTCGAACGCAATTCTATCCAATACCTTCAAACATGTGAAGATATTGAACGCGTTATGATTGTTACAGATAAATCTATCGAAAAACTTGGCTTTGTTCAACGCATTATTGACCAATTGAACAAACGCAGCAACCGTGTAACTGTCCAAGTCTTCTCAGACGTTGAACCAGACCCAGATATCACAACTGTAGAACGTGGTACTGAAGTAATGAGAGCATTTGAACCAGACACAATCATTGCTCTTGGTGGTGGTTCTCCAATGGATGCAGCGAAAGTAATGTGGCTCTTCTACGAACAACCACAAATCGACTTCCGTGACTTGGTTCAAAAATTCATGGACATCCGTAAACGTGCCTTCCGCTTCCCATCACTTGGTAAGAAAGCGAAATACATCGGTATTCCAACAACTTCAGGTACAGGTTCAGAAGTAACACCATTTGCCGTTATCTCTGACAAGAAAAACAACCGCAAATACCCATTGGCTGACTACTCATTGACACCAACTATTGCCATTGTTGACCCTGCTTTGGTTGAGTCAGTTCCAGATTTCATCGCTGCTGATACAGGTATGGACGTCTTGACTCACGCGACTGAAGCTTACACTTCAAACTTTGCTAACGACTACACAGACGGTATCGCCCTTCAAACAATCAAACTTGTCTTTGAATGGTTGGAAAAATCTGTTAAGACAGCTGATCCAGAAGCTCGCGAAAAAATGCACAATGCATCTACAATGGCTGGTATGGCCTTTGCCAATGCCTTTCTTGGTATGAGCCACTCAATGGCCCACAAGATCGGTGCTGTTCACCACACCATTCACGGACGTACAAATGCTATTTTACTTCCTTATGTTATCCGTTATAATGGAACTCGTCCATCTAAAACTACAACATGGCCTAAGTACAATTACTGGAAAGCTGATGAGAAATTCCAAGACATCGCGAAAATGCTTGGCTTGCCTCACTCAACTCCAGAAGAAGCAGTTGAAGCATACGCTAAAGCTGTTTACGAACTTGGTGTTGCAGTAGGTATCAAGATGAACTTCAAGGATCAAGGAATTGATGAAAAAGCTTGGAAAGACAGCTTGCATGAAATTGCCTTACTTGCTTACGAAGACCAATGTTCACCTGCAAACCCACGCTTGCCAATGGTAGCTGACATGGAAGAAATCATGGCAGATGCTTACTATGGTTATGCAGAACGACCAGGACGTCGCAAATAATTGTTTATCAGCCTAGAGGCAGGAGTTATCCTGTCTCTTTTTTTGTACATTTTCTTGAAAAATGTTATAATAAGCGCATATAGTTATTTGAATATCAAAGTTTTTGAAAAGATTCGAGAGGTAAATGAGAGAAGTGAATGATTTAGGGGAAAAGGTAAGACTCCTTAGAGAGGAGAAGGGTCTTAGTCGTCCAGTTTTTTGTGGGGATGAGTCAGAGTTGTCCGTTCGTCAGTTGGTCCGCATTGAAAAGGGAGAGTTTCGTCCTACGATAAAAACACTGGAATATATTGCGGATAGGCTAGGTATTCCATCGTATGTCTTGATGCCAGACTACAAGGAATTGCCCAAACGTTACCAAGAATTAAAATACTTTCTTCTTCATCATCCTGACTATGGAGACAAAGAGTTGCAGGAACGAAAGGAAAAATATTTTGATGAGATTTTTGAATGTTTTTATGATGATTTGCCACGTGATGAGAAAGTGATAGTGGATTGTCTTCAAGCTATAGATGAGGTGAGGGCGACTAGTAATTCCTTATACGGAAGTAGTGTGATTGAGGACAGTCTTCAAGACTTACTATCCAGAGATGTATACAGGGCTGAGGAATTGTTGAAATTGAGACTGTATTTCAACTGTCAGTTAATGGATGGTTTAAACGAGGGTGAGATAAAAAAGTCTGAGCATGAAACCATTCTTTGTTTTCATGACAAATTAAGTTCTCAGGTTGATAAGATAGAGTTCGATTGTTTGGACTTGCTTAGAGATTCCTTGTTAGCTTCTTTAGCTTGTATAGAAATTATGGGGCTGTTTCATTATTTTAAGAGAGCAGTTGAGACCTTAAATAAAATAGGACAGAAAACACGAGATTTTCAAAAACAACCAATTGTCTTGATGGTGGAGTGGAAATATTATATTCAGACGGATTATGAAACAGCCAAACAAAAGTATGAAGAAGCAAAAATGATGGCAAGGATGTTTGGTAATGAGCAGTTACTCATTAGTTTAGATAATGAATGGGCCGAGGATCTAGAAAGATATCTTTAAATGCTTTATAGGAGTGACATTTCTGTCATTGGAGGAATGTCGCTTTTTTGTTACAATGAATTCTAAAAAAGAGAATGGAATTGCTTGTTTCTTTTGAATCTGATTTTGTTAAATATAATTTATATTGGTATTGTTTATTTTAGTTTGTATCGGTACACGATATTACAAGTGATTAAAGGAGATTGTAATGTCCATTTTATCCATTAAAAATATTTCAAAATTTTACGCCCTGGATGGGAATAATAAAGAGCAGGCTCTAAGGAATATTAACCTACAGATTGCTGAAGGAAAAATCACTGCGATTTATGGTCCGTCAGGATGTGGCAAAACCAGTCTATTAAATATTATCAGTGGTTTAGACAGGGAGTACGAGGGAGTTTTAGATTTTAAAGGGGAGTCTCTCAGAGAACTATCGGAGATTGAATTGACTCAATTTCGCAAAGGCAACATTGGATTTGTCTTTCAAAACTTCAATCTCATCCCCCATCAATCTGTTCTGGATAATGTCAAGTTGCCTCTCTATGTCACAGATTTATCGGATAAAGAAATGACAAGGATCGCTCAGGAGCAACTTCATAGTCTAAGGATGGAGCCTTTTATGGCTAAGAATGTTAAACAGCTCTCTGGTGGACAAAAACAACGTGTAGCCATTGCGCGTGCTCTGGTAAACCAACCAGATATGATTGTAGCCGATGAACCAACTGGATCGCTCGATTCTCAATCTCAGGAGATGGTTTTAGAAGTGTTCAAAAATTTAGCCCAAGCTGGGAAAACAGTACTGATTGTTACTCATAACCCAGAGGTTACTGAATATGCAGATGTGATTATCAAAATGAAGGATGGTGAAGTCGTTGAAGAAGTCAAAAAATAAAGGATTGTCCTTTAAAAACAAATTCAAACTTTCTTTAAGTAACTTTTTGGAAAGAAAGTGGCGTAACTTGCTGATTGCAGTAGCGACCTCGATTGGTTTTATAGGTGTATTGGTTTCGTTTGGGCTAGGAAATGCCTTGATTTCGATGATTGATGAAAATACCAACGGGGGGAAGCTCCCTTCCCAAGTTCAGATTGCGCTGAATTCTAGTGTTGCTGGCAGAGGTTTTTTGAACCAAGATGATAAGAACTATATCGTGGATACGATTGGGAAAGAAAATATTAAATATCTAGAAAGTCCTTTTGGCATGACCATGTCAAAGATTAGCATAGACGGACACGAAGTAGAATTTAGCCAATCTATGCCTTCTTATGCTCAAGTCGTGAGTTTGTATGAAGATACAAGTATTTCTGTTAGTAGCAATGAAAAAGAAAAAGTGTTAGCAGGCACTCTTTATACGGATGTTAACGAGCAGGGATTGACGATTCCGATGAGTTTGCTCAAAAATTGGAATGAACAAACAGGGGAAAATCTGACAGCTAGTGATGTTATTGGCAAGCCAGTTTCAGCAACCATTGTAGAAAATGCTGCTGAAGGTAGCAAGTTGGCAGGTTTTCAAACTCATATTGTGCGTGTCATCAATGACGAAGATGATGCAGAGGATAGCAATAGTTTCATGGCTTCCAACCAGATGGAAACTATTTTAAAAGAAGCTGAATTTACAAAGGCTGTATCCTATTTTATTCTGGAACTTAAAGATCCTTCTCGTACGAAAACAGTAATAGAAGAATTGCAGAAAAATAAGAAGTATACAGTTCTTTCTCAACAGGCCGTTCTTGATATTGTGATTACCTTTATTCGTGTCATTCAGGGATTACTGATTGTGCTTTCTTCACAAGCGATTGTGGTGGCAGCAGTTATGATAGGGATCATTATTTACATCAATATCATGCAACGTTCTAAGGAAATTGGTGTCATGAAGGCGGTTGGTTATCAAAATAGAGATGTGAAAGGAATCTTTATCTACGAAGCTCTTTGGATTGTAGGGATCGCCTTGCTAATAGCCTTTATCATTGCACAAGGACTAGGAAGCCTAGCGAATATTATTGTCCACCATTTCTATCCGTCTATCTCTAAAGTTTTTGAATTAAATCTTCTCTCCGTTTCAGGAACTCTTATTTTTGCTTTGTTTCTTGGCTATATTTCAGCCTACTTCCCAGCACGTAAGATTAGTAAAATGGATCCAGTGGAATCCTTACGCTATGAGTAGGGAAAGAAGTTTATCAAAAAGAAACTGACAGAGAAAATCAACGCCCATACTTGCAATTAAACTCAAATAGTTATATAATAGGTTTGTTGAAAGGTGATTTGTAGTGATTCAAGTTACTCTTTTCACAATAAAATTTTCATGATTTTCATAAGGAGGAAATCACTAATGGTAGTTAAAGTTGGTATTAACGGTTTCGGACGTATCGGTCGTCTTGCTTTCCGCCGTATCCAAAACGTAGAAGGTGTTGAAGTTACTCGCATCAACGACCTTACAGATCCAGTTATGCTTGCACACTTGTTGAAATACGACACAACTCAAGGTCGTTTCGACGGTACTGTAGAAGTTAAAGAAGGTGGATTTGAAGTTAACGGTAAATTCATCCGTGTTTCTGCTGAACGTGATCCAGAACAAATCGACTGGGCTACTGACGGTGTAGAAATCGTTCTTGAAGCAACTGGTTTCTTTGCTAAGAAAGCAGCGGCTGAAAAACACTTGCACGCTGGCGGAGCTAAAAAAGTTGTTATCACTGCTCCTGGTGGAAACGATGTTAAAACAGTTGTATTCAACACTAACCACGACGTTCTTGACGGTACTGAAACAGTTATCTCAGGTGCTTCATGTACTACAAACTGCTTGGCTCCAATGGCTAAAGCTCTTCAAGACAACTTCGGTGTTGTAGAAGGATTGATGACAACTATCCACGCTTACACTGGTGACCAAATGATCCTTGACGGACCACACCGTGGTGGTGACCTTCGCCGTGCTCGCGCTGGTGCTGCAAACATCGTTCCTAACTCAACTGGTGCTGCTAAAGCTATCGGTCTTGTAATCCCAGAATTGAACGGTAAACTTGACGGATCTGCACAACGTGTTCCAACTCCAACTGGATCAGTTACTGAATTGGTAGCAGTTCTTGAAAAGAACGTTACTGTTGATGAAGTAAACGCAGCTATGAAAGCAGCAGCTAACGAATCATACGGTTACACAGAAGATCCAATCGTATCTTCAGATATCGTAGGTATGTCTTACGGTTCATTGTTTGACGCAACTCAAACTAAAGTTCTTGACGTTGACGGTAAACAATTGGTTAAAGTTGTATCATGGTACGATAACGAAATGTCATACACTGCACAACTTGTACGTACTCTTGAATACTTCGCAAAAATCGCTAAATAATTCTTGAGTCGATAAAAGCAAGGCCTTATGGTCTTGCTTTTTTGTATAGAAAAATGGATGATAGTGTCATCCATTTTGTTTTAATTCTGTTTCGAAAGTATCCGATAGGGCAGTAAAACTCAATTTTTCTAAGGTGAGTGGATGAGTAAGGGACAGTCGGAAAGCATGGAGCATGAGTCGGTTCGTTTTTGATCGAGTGTTATAGAGAGGGTCGCCTGTGATAGGGTGCTTATGATAAGAGAGGTGGACACGGATTTGATGTGTTCGCCCAGTCTTTAGTTTGCAATGAACCAGAGAAGTCTTGTTTGGAAATTGCTTTAATCGACTGATATGCGTTTCGGCCTGTTGCCCATTTTTGGCGTCCACTACTCGTTTTCTGCGATCATGACGATCACGTCCGATCTTATCTCGGAAGACCAGTTCTTTATTCCTAACTTGCCCCTCTACGAGTGCCCAGTACTCACGAGCGATTTCCTTTTTCTCCAACAAACGATTGAGAATGGGAAGGATAAAAGGATTTTTGGCAAAAAGCACTAAACCGCTTGTTTCCATATCCAGACGATGAACAACATAGCAAGTGTGACCAACGTAGGCAGAGACATGGTTGAGTAGGGCAATTTCATCTGGTTGATTACCGTGCGTTTTCATCCCTTCGGGCTTGTTGACAACAATGAGATGTTGATCTTGGTAAATCTCCTGAACAAGGTCGGGGTTGCCCCAAAGGATTTTCTTTTGGGGATAGTCCTCCTCGTCGAAAGTCAACTGGCAAATATCTCCTGGCTTGACCATCTCGTTCCAGTGAACTTGTTTTTGATTGATTAAGATATTCTTCTTGGTTCTTAGAAAATGGCGAATCTTTCTAGGAATGAGGAGTTGTTCCTCTAGAAATTGTTTGACCGTCATTTGAGGCAAGGATTCGGGTAATGTAAATGTGAATTGCATACAGATATTGTAACAAAAAAAGCCCTATTTGGATAGGGAGTAGCTAAATTCTTGAGTTCCTATGGTGAAGATGATAAAATAAACGCATGAAATTAGATAAATTATTTGAGAAGTTCCTTTCTCTCTTTAAAAAAGAAACGAATGAATCAGCGGAGTCTGATTCGACTAGCATGCGTCGTTCACGGAGCGATAGAAAAAAATTGTCCCAAGTAGGCCCAATTCGGAAATTTTGGCGTCGTTATCATCTGACAAAAATTGTTCTTATCATCGGATTGAGCGCAGGATTGCTGGTGGGCACCTATCTGTTTGCCATAGCCAAGTCCACTAATGTCAATGACTTGCAAAATGCTTTGAAAACACGAACTCTGATTTTTGACCGCGAAGAAAAAGAGGCAGGCGCCCTTTCCGGTCAAAAGGGGACCTATGTTGAGCTGACAGATATTAGTAAAGACTTGCAGAATGCTGTTGTCGCGACAGAGGATCGTTCCTTTTATAAAAATGATGGGATTAACTACGGTCGTTTCTTTCTAGCTATCCTTACAGCGGGTCGTTCTGGAGGGGGGTCCACCATCACTCAACAGTTGGCGAAAAACGCCTATCTGTCTCAGGACCAAACCGTTGAACGGAAGGCCAAGGAGTTTTTCTTAGCTTTAGAATTGACAAAAAAATACAGCAAGGAGCAAATTCTTACTATGTATCTCAATAACGCCTACTTTGGAAATGGCGTCTGGGGTGTAGAGGATGCGAGTAAGAAATATTTCGGTGTATCGGCTGCGGAATTAACCCTTGATCAAGCGGCAACTCTAGCTGGGATGCTTAAAGGGCCAGAGTTGTATAATCCTTTGAATTCCATTGAAGATTCAACTAACCGCAGGGATACTGTATTACAAAATATGGTTGCGGCAGGCTATATTGATAAAAATCAAGAAACTGAAGCAGCTGGAGTAGATATGGCTTCTCAACTTCAAGATAAGTATGAAGGTAAGATTTCTGATTATCGTTACCCGTCCTATTTTGATGCAGTAGTCAACGAAGCAGTATCCAAGTACAATCTCACAGAAGAAGAGATTGTAAACAACGGCTATCGAATCTACACAGAGCTTGACCAAAACTATCAAGCAAACATGCAGGTTATTTACGAAAACACTTCGCTATTTCCAACAGCAGAAGACGGAACGCATGCTGAATCAGGTAGTGTTGCTCTAGAGCCTAAAACAGGTGGGGTGCGTGGAGTTGTCGGTCGCGTAGCTGGTGATGACAAATCAGGATTCCGTAATTTTAACTATGCCACCCAGTCTAAGCGTAGCCCGGGTTCAACTATCAAACCTTTAGTGGTTTATATTCCAGCTGTGGAAGCCGGATGGGCTCTGAACAAACAACTGGACAACCACACCATGCAGTATGACAGTTATCAAGTAGACAACTATGCGGGTATTAAGACATCTCCAGAAGTACCTATGTATCAGGCGTTGGCAGAATCACTCAACCTACCAGCTGTTGCGACTGTAAATGAATTAGGTATTGACAAAGCTTTTGACGCTGGGGAGAGATTTGGCCTGAATATGGAAAAAGTTGACCGAGTTCTTGGAGTTGCTCTTGGTGGAGGTGTGGAAACGAATCCTCTCCAGATGGCGCAAGCCTATGCAGCCTTTGCTAATGGAGGTTTGATGCCTGAAGCGCATTTCATCACTCGTATCGAAAATGCCAGTGGACAGGTCATCAAGAGCCATAAAAACTCCCAAAAACGAGTGATCGATAAGTCTGTGGCTGATAAAATGACCAGCATGATGTTGGGTACTTTTACAAATGGTACAGGAATTAGTTCGTCACCAGCAGATTATGTTATGGCTGGTAAAACAGGAACGACTGAGGCTGTTTTCAATCCTGAATATACCAGTGATCAGTGGGTGATTGGTTATACTCCAGATGTTGTAATCAGCCACTGGCTCGGCTTCCCAACAACAGATGAGAATCATTATCTAGCAGGGTCGACTTCTAATGGAGCAGCCCATGTCTTTAGAAGTATGGCTAATACCATTTTGCCTTACACTCCAGGTAGCACTTTTACAGTTGAGAATGCTTATAAACAAAATGGTATTGAACCAGAAAATACGAAAAAGCAGGTCGTTGAAAATGAGACGAACCAGTCCAAGGATCCGCTAGAAGATATTCGTAGTCGTGCTCAAAATCTTGTAGACGAAGCGGGACGTGCGATTTCGGATGCAAAGATAAAAGAAAAAGCCCAGACAATCTGGGACTCTTTCGTCAATCTCTTTCGTTAAGAGGCTTGTCAAAGCCTAGGTTTCTTGTTATAATAGATAAGATGGAGGCGTTATGGCACTAAAAAAAGCAAGCCTAGCTTGTGCAGTTTGCGGTTCAAGAAATTATTCAATCAAAATTAGTGGGAACCCCAAGCCAACACGACTAGAAGTAAATAAATTTTGTAAACATTGTGGAAAATATACGACACATAGAGAGACGAGATAGGAGAGAACGATGGGTTTTATTAAGGATATTTTTAAACTTCTTAAAGAAACAACTTGGCCAACTCGCAAAGAAAGCTGGAGAGATTTTCGCTCTATTATGGAATACACAGCCTTCTTTGTGGTCATCATTTACATTTTTGACCAGTTGATTGTTTCAGGTTTGATTCGATTTATTAACATTTTTTAGAAGAAAAGCAGAGAACTTCTGCTAGTTTTCTTCTATTACGAAAGGAAATAACATGGATAGTTTTGACAAAGGATGGTTTGTTCTACAAACATATTCTGGCTATGAAAATAAGGTAAAAGAAAATCTATTGCAACGTGCGCAAACATATAACATGTTGGATAATATTCTACGCGTTGAGATTCCAACACAAACCGTGCAAGTTGAGAAAAATGGAAAGAAAAAGGAAGTTGAAGAGAATCGCTTTCCAGGTTATGTCCTTGTAGAAATGGTCATGACCGATGAAGCATGGTTCGTCGTTCGAAACACACCTAACGTAACAGGATTCGTCGGGTCACACGGGAACAGATCAAAACCAACTCCACTATTGGAACAAGAAATCCGTGATATTCTGGTTTCAATGGGACAAACTGTTCAAGAGTTCGATATTGACGTTGAAGTTGGTCAGACAGTCCGCATCATTGATGGCGCTTTTGCAGACTACACAGGGAAAATTGCTGAAATTGATAACAACAAAGTGAAGATGATTATCTCTATGTTTGGTAATGATACGATTGCAGAAGTGAATCTCAACCAAATTGCAGAATTATAACCCAGAGAGGCCAGGCCTCTCTTTTTTATGCCGTTGAGGGCGGAAGAAGTGTAGAATAGAGGAAATAGCCCCATAGGCTCTCGCATTCTGCTAGACTAAATGCAG
>CAJNCP010000016.1 GCA_905221295.1 bacterium
AAACCGGCTGAACCGGAAAAACCATCTGAGCCAGAGAAACCGGTTGAGCCAGAGAAACCGGCTGAGCCAGAGAAACCAGCTAGGCCAGAGAAACCAGCTGAACCTGAGAAACCGGCTGAACCGGAAAAACCATCTGAGCCAGAGAAACCGGTTGAGCCAGAGAAACCGGCTGAGCCAGAGAAACCGGCTGAGCCAGAGAAACCAGCTGAACCTGAGAAACCGGCTGAACCGGAAAAACCATCTGAGCCAGAGAAACCGGTTGAGCCAGAGAAACCGGCTGAGCCAGAGAAACCATCTGAGCCAGAGAAACCAGCTGAACCTGAGAAACCGGCTGAACCGGAAAAACCATCTGAGCCAGAGAAACCAATGACTTCTTCAGTTCCTGAAGAAGGAGTCAAAGACCTTGTCTTCCAACTTCCAAGTTTAGAAGTTGTCAATAAGGTGATACCATTCAAGACTATCCGTCGCGAAAATGCCCAATTAGATAAAGGAAAAGAGCAAGTTCTATCAGAAGGGAAAGACGGTCTCCTAGTCGAGTATGTTGAAGTAGACGGTAACAATCGCAAGGTTGTTCAAACGGAAACAACTCCAGCTCAAGAGCGAGTGATTGAGGTGGGCACTAAAGAGAGTTCAGTAGGAACAGAGGCGCCACCTGTTGTGACCCTTCCTGAATATGTTGTCCCAAGAGAGACTGAAAAACCTGCTCCAGTCGTAACAGAACCAGCAAAAGATGAAAAAGTTCCTGTTGCAACTACAGTCAAACAAGAAAAGGAAAAACAACTCCCAGCAACTGGGGAACAAGAAGCGAATGCCTTCCTATTCTTGGCAGCTATTACTTCTATCTTGTCTCTCCTTATCTTCCAAAAGAATTTCAAAGACTAAAAAAATCTTTGATTGATTCTTTTCCATTATTTCAGTTCCCCCGTAGAGAAGACCATCTGGTCTTCTCTTTTTATTGGCTCTTTGTCAACTGTAGTGGGTTGAAGTCAGCTAACATCTGGAGAGGACAATCGCTGTCTTCTCCATTTTTATATTCAGAGCAATGAAAATTCGTTTCTTAAAGTTGTCAAAGTTCGGAAAACCAAAGGCATTGTGTTTGATGAGTTTAATGAGATTATTGCTTGCTTCCAATTTGGCGTTGGAATAGGGTAATTGAAGGGCGTTGATAATCTTGTCTTTATTCTTAAGGAAAGTTTTAAAGATATGAAATGGAGGATGAATCTGCTTGAGATTATCTTCAATGATTCCGAAAAAATTCTTAGAATCCTTGTTCTGAAAGTGAAACAGCAAGAGCTGATAGAGAACATAATGTTTCTTCAAGTCTTCGGAGTAGCTCAAGAGTTTGTCTAAGATTTCTTTATTGGTCAAGTGTATGTAAAAAGTAGGAGGATAAAATCGATTATCGCTTAGCTTCCGACTATCTTATGGGATGAGCTTCCAGTAGCGCTTGATAACCTTGTATTCGTGAGATTTTCGGTTAAATTGATTCATAATTTGCACACGAACCTGACTCATGGCACGGCTTAAGTGTTGGACATTGAGAAAGTAATCAAGAACTATTTTAGCGCTTGGGAGTGATACAGTCTGAGCCTAGAAATTCAAAAGCGAAGTTGTCCAGCAAAGTCATAGTAAGGACTGAACAGAACTATTGTAATGATTTTCACCCGACATCGGATGATGAAGTAACTTAGCAATTTGAGAAAAATTTAGGCCTTGCATACGGTAAATGAGAATACTTTCACGCTCATCTATGGTAAATTGATGGGAGCTCATAAGATTTCCTTTCGTAACTAGTTTGTTCAATTCTATTTTACTAGAAAATCTTATGAGTTTTTATTGTGCACTTATATTGTATATTCAAGGGAAAAAGTGTAATGGACTTGGGAGGTTAAACTGAAATAATTCTATTCACTGCAGAAGTTTTTGTCTTACTTCATGTAATGCCTCTTTGTAGTAGTCGAAAAAATCGGCTAGAGTGCCATTTTGCTGATAAAAATGTTGAAGTTTCTGTATGAATTTATAGAAAATAGGGCAGAGTTGTCTGACAAGTGCAAGCTGGTCAGATTTGTGGTAAAATAAATAGGATATGACAAAAGAATTTCATCATGTAACGGTCTTGCTTCATGAAACGATTGATATGCTTGACGTAAAACCTGACGGTATCTACGTTGATGCGACTTTGGGAGGAGCAGGCCATAGCGAATATTTATTAAGTAAATTGAGCGAAAAAGGGCATCTCTATGCCTTTGACCAGGACCAGAATGCTATTGACAATGCGCAAAAACGGTTGGCACCCTATATCGAAAAGGGGATGGTAACCTTTATCAAGGATAACTTCCGTCATTTGCAGGCACGTTTGCAGGAGGCTGGTGTCCAGGAAATTGATGGAATTTGTTATGACTTGGGTGTGTCCAGTCCTCAGCTGGATCAGCGTGAGCGTGGCTTTTCTTATAAAAAGGATGCGCCACTGGATATGCGGATGAATCAGGAAGCTAGTCTGACGGCCTATGAAGTGGTGAATCATTATAACTATCATGACCTGGTTCGGATCTTTTTCAAGTATGGTGAGGATAAATTTTCTAAACAGATTGCGCGTAAGATTGAGCAAGCGCGTGAGGTGAAACCAATCGAGACGACGACTGAGTTGGCAGAGATTATCAAGTCGGCCAAGCCTGCCAAGGAGCTCAAGAAAAAGGGACACCCTGCCAAGCAGATTTTCCAGGCCATTCGAATCGAAGTCAATGATGAGCTGGGGGCAGCAGATGAGTCTATCCAGCAGGCTATGGACATGCTGGCTCTGGATGGTAGAATCTCAGTCATTACCTTCCATTCGCTGGAAGACCGCTTGACCAAGCAGTTGTTTAAGGAAGCTTCAACAGTGGAAGTTCCGAAAGGCTTGCCCTTCATTCCAGACGATCTTAAGCCTAAGATGGAATTGGTATCCCGTAAGCCAATCTTGCCAAGTGCCGAAGAGCTAGAAGCCAACAATCGTTCGCATTCAGCTAAGTTGCGCGTGGCCAGAAAAATTTACAAGTAAGAGGAAAAACATGGCAGAAAGAATCGAAAAAACAAGCCAGTTATTGCAAACGAAGTTTAAAGGTTTTTCACGTGTGGAAAAGGCCTTCTATGTTTCGATTGCTGCAACAATGATTATCCTGGCAATTAGCGTTGTGTTTATGCAAACCAAGCTATTACAAGTTCAGAATGAATTGACCAAGGTCAATGCTCAAATCGAAGAAAAGAAAACAGAGCTCGACGATGCCAAGCAAGAGGTCAATGAATTGATTCGTTCAGAACGTTTGAAAGAGATTGCAAACTCCAAGGATTTGCAATTGAACAACGAAAATATCCGAGCAGCGGAGTAAGAAATGAAACAGTGGAAAGAAAAAATCATCCGTTATGCCGTTCGTAATCGTAAATCTCCAGAAGAAAACCGCAGAAGAGTAGGAAAAAGCCTGAGTTTATTGGCTGTCACACTCTTCGCTGTCTTTTTGGTCAACTTTGCGGTCATTATCGGAACGGGTAAAAAATTTGGTAAGGACTTGGTTCAAGAAGCCAAAAAGGTTCACCAAACAACCAAGACCATTCCAGCTAAGCGGGGAACTATCTACGATCGAAATGGAACACCTATTGCAGAGGATGCGACTTCTTATAATATATATGCCGTTATTGACAAGAACTACAAGTCAGCAACTGGTAAAATACTCTATGTAGAGGATTCTCAATTTAATAAGGTAGCTGAAATTTTCCATAAGTATCTGGATATGGAGGAGTCCTATGTCAAAGAACAACTTTCTCAGCCAGATCTAAAACAGGTATCCTTTGGTACCAAGGGAAATGGGATTACCTATGCCAATATGATGGCTATTAAAAATGACCTCAAAACTGCTGGCGTTGAGGGAGTTGACTTTACAACTAGTCCAAACCGCAGTTATCCCAATGGACAGTTTGCTTCTTCCTTTATCGGTTTAGCGCAACTCCATGAAAATGAAGATGGAACCAAACGTTTGGTTGGGACATCTGGTTTAGAGAGTTCTTTAAATAGCATTCTTGCAGGTACAGATGGGATTATCACCTATGAGAAGGATCGTCTGGGAAATATTGTTCCGGGTACGGAGCAGGCTTCCCAACAAACGGTAGACGGAAAGGATGTTTACACAACCCTTTCTAGTCCTTTGCAATCCTTTATGGAAACTCAGATGGATGCCTTCCAAGAAAAGGTAAAAGGAACCTATATGACGGCTACCTTGGTCAGTGCTAAAACAGGGGAAATTCTCGCTACAACCCAACGTCCGACCTTCAATGCAGATACCAAGGATGGCATCACAAAAGACTTTGTCTGGCGTGATATCCTCTATCAAAGTAACTACGAGCCAGGATCGACCATGAAGGTGATGATGTTGGCCTCAGCTATTGATAACAATACCTTCCCTGGTGGCGAATACTTTAACAGTAGTGAATTGAAAATAGCTGATGCGACCATTCGAGACTGGGACGTCAATGAAGGATTGACTAGTGGTGGCACTATGACCTTCTCTCAAGGTTTTGCCCACTCAAGTAATATCGGGATGACCTTGCTTGAGCAAAAGATGGGGGATACAACTTGGCTGGACTACCTTAACCGCTTTAAGTTTGGGGTGCCGACCCGTTTTGGTCTGGCGGATGAGTACACAGGTCAATTGCCTGCTGATAACATTGTCAATATCGCCATGAGTTCATTTGGACAAGGGATTTCTGTTACCCAGACCCAGATGCTTCGTGCTTTTACAGCTATTGCCAACGATGGGGTTATGTTGGAACCGAAATTTATCAGTGCCCTCTATGATCCAAATGACCAGTCTGTTCGTAAGTCTCAAAAGGAAATTGTCGGAAATCCTGTGTCAAAAACAGCAGCGTCCTCTACTCGGGAGCACATGGTCATGGTCGGAACAGATCCTGTCTACGGTACCATGTACAACCATAACACAGGAAAAGCAACTGTCAATGTTCCAGGTCAGAATGTCGCCCTGAAATCTGGGACTGCTCAGATTGCTGATGAGAAGAATGGGGGTTACCTTACAGGTGAAACCAACTATATCTTCTCTGTTGTGTCGATGCATCCTGCAGAAAATCCTGACTTTATCCTCTATGTAACGGTGCAACAGCCAGAGCATTATTCAGGTGTTCAGCTTGGGGAGTTTGCCAACCCAATCCTTGAGCGAGCTTCTGCTATGAAAGAATCCCTCAATCTTCAGTCAACTGCCAAGAGCTTAGATCAGGTCAGCAAGACGACAAGCTATGCCATGCCAGCTACCAAGGACTTTACTCCGGGAGACCTAGCAGAGGAATTGCGTCGTAACCTTGTCCAACCAATCGTTATCGGAACAGGAACCAAGATCAAGGAACTCTCGGTTTCTGAAGGAGATAATTTGGAAGCCAATCAGCAGATCTTGATCCTGTCAGATAAGGTCGAAGAAATGCCTGATATGTACGGCTGGACAGATGAAAATGTGCAAACATTTGCCAAATGGCTCAATATAGAAGTCGAGTGGGAAGGTAGTGGCAAAACGGTCAAGAAACAAAGTGTCCGTGCCAATACAGCTCTCAAAGACATTAAAAAAATGAAAGTAACTTTAGGAGATTAAGATGATTAGTTCCATTAGTGCTGGAATTCTAGCCTTTCTATTGACCTTGATTGGCATTCCAGCCTTTATCCGATTTTATCGAAAAGCACAGATTACGGGTCAGCAGATGCACGAGGATGTCAAGCAACACCAAGCTAAAGCTGGGACTCCAACCATGGGAGGTCTTGTCTTCCTTATCGTTGCAGTAGTTGTGAGTTTTCTGGTTGCTCTCTTTACCCAACAATTGACCAACAATGTTAGCATGATTTTGTTTATCTTGGTTTTGTATGGTTTGGTAGGTTTTTTGGATGATTTCCTCAAGGTCTTTCGCAAGATCAACGAGGGCTTGAATCCCAAGCAAAAGCTTGCTCTCCAGCTCCTTGGAGGAGTGATTTTCTACCTCTTTTATGAGCGTGGTGGTGACATACTTTCTGTCTTTGGCTATCCTCTTCATTTGGGTATTTTCTATATTTTCTTTGCCCTTTTCTGGCTAGTTGGCTTTTCAAATGCGGTGAATCTGACTGACGGGATTGACGGCTTAGCAAGTATTTCCGTAGTGATTAGCTTATCGGCCTATGGTGTGATTGCTTATATGCAAAATCAACTGGATATCCTTCTTGTGATTCTTGCCATGATTGGTGGTTTGCTAGGCTTCTTCGTCTTTAATCACAAGCCTGCCAAGGTTTTCATGGGAGATGTGGGAAGTTTGGCTCTTGGTGGGATGTTAGCAGCTATTTCTATGGCCCTCCACCAAGAATGGACCCTTTTGTTGATTGGGATTATCTATGTCTTTGAGACAAGCTCTGTTATGATGCAGGTTACCTACTTCAAACTTAGTGGCGGGAAGCGTATTTTCCGTATGACACCTGTGCATCACCATTTTGAGCTTGGAGGATTCTCAGGCAAGGGCAATCCTTGGAGCGAGTGGAAGGTTGACTTCTTCTTCTGGTCAGTTGGGCTTCTAACAAGTCTCTTGACCCTAGCCTTTTTATACCTACTGTAAAACTAACTTTTGATTACAAAATAAAACAGGATGAAGGTGATCTTCATCCTGTTTTTGTGTGCTTAAAAGTTAGTTGGATTCATCCTTTCTTCCATTTAGCATAAAAGTGGCTGTGAGGGCTAGGCTAAGGCCTGCCAAGAAGAGGAGTGGGTTAGATGTTTCTCCTGTTGCTGGAAGTTGTTCTTTAGGAGAATGATTTCCAGCTTTAGCAAGACTCGGACTAGCTGAAAGTTGTTCAGCCTCTTGTGCCAAGGTTTCTGCATCTGAAGCACTTGGTTTTTCATCTGTACTAGGGGTTATTCCAGTAGCTTGATAGACGACAGCATAGGTACTGAAATGACTAGTGATGAATTCTGCCTTTCCTTCTCGAACGGTGAAATCAAGGGCTTGTAACTCCTTGGTCGGAGTGATGTAGTAGATATTTTCTACGCTAGCTGAAATAGGCAAGCGAACCAGAACAGAGCCTTTTGGCTGCAAGCTATGATCGGTTGGATTTTTAAGTTGTAGGTCGTAAGCATCATAGGTCTTGCCAAAGAGTTCTTGAGCTAGGACACGTCGGCTAGAGATGTGAGAAATTCCTTCTAAGTCACTGGCTCCACCAATAATTTCCACTCCGGTTTCCTTATCTTTTAAGACTCGAACTGGATAATCAGGAAGGGTAAGGGTTGGAGCAGCCTGATCCCCACTAGTTCCGATAGGGTCAGTGTACTCAGGTTTTTCAACAGTAGGTGCTTCCTCTTGACCTGCTGTTCCGATCGGTTTGGTGTATTCAGGCTTTTCTACAGTAGGAGACTCTTCTTGCCCCGCCGTTCCGATAGGTTCGGTGTATTCCGGAATTTCAACAGTGGGTGGCACTTCTTGCCCTGCAGTCCCGATAGGCTCAGTGTATTCCGGAATTTCAACAGTGGGTGGCACTTCTTGCCCTGCAGTACCGATAGTTTCAGTGTACTCAGGTTTCTCTACAGTAGGAGCTGGTTCGTCCCCCTTGCTTGTAGTTGGTTGCTTCTCATCAACTTTCTTTTCATCCTTTTTAGTAAAGACGGCTACGATAGGGCTGCTTGTGGTAGTACCTTGAATGGTATAAGCTTCAATGGCATTTCCAGCTTTGCAATCGGTTTCGTCAGGGATTGGGATTTGAACTTGATTGTCTTGGATTGATAGGATAGTCTGATCTCCACTGGTAACCAGATGCGTTTCATCCACCTTACGCAAAACTAGAGGATCTTTGACTCCTGGGAAGGTCACTGCGATGGCTTCCCAATCTCCAGCTGGTAGGCTTAAGGAAATGGTTTTGTCATTTTCCTTAAGAGGCGCAATGCTCGGGCTATCTATACCAACAGCAGGGGCTTTGATGATATCAAAGGAGTCTAGAGAGATTTTCTTGCGACCTTCTGGCGAATCTGGGTCCACTTGTAATGTCAGGGTGTGCGGACCGTCAGTGAGGTTTGTAAATTCGCCAATAAAGGCTCTCTTTTCAGTTGCGCCTGACGTATAGAAATCCAAAGCAGGCATTTCTTTGCCATCTAATGTAACACGTGCTCGTCCAAGGGCAAGGCTCTTCAAGCCATAAATACGAATGCCCGTCCCTGTAAAGGAAATAGTTGCCTGAGCTTCTGAAGCTGTACTAGAGTCGCTGTTGTTGATGTCAGCGTATTTTTCCGTACCACCGTAGAGTTCAGGGTCAGACCAGTCCTTAAACTGGGAACCATATTGGATGCGCGAATCACGATCATCCATTTTTTCGATCGTATTGCCTGCTCCTGCTAGGATCTTGAAGTAGTCTAATGAAATTTTCGAGCGCTCACTACCACGTCCTTTGTGCTCACGTTTAACACTAAGAGTCAATGTGTGAGGTCCGTCAGATAATCCTGCGAAGCGACCGATGAGACTACCTTTTTCAGTTGCCCCAGCAGTATGGAAATCAAGTTCGCCGACCTCTTTGCCATCAATTTTAGCAGTGGCAAGACCTAGTTCAGACGATTTCAGTCCATAGATTTCGATACCAACACCAGTGAAAGGAATGGTGGCAGTGAGGTCTTCGTCTGTGTAGTCTCCTTTTGAAAGGTCAGCAAATTTCTCTGTTCCTCCAAATAATTCTGAGTCTGCCCAGTTTCCAAAGGCAGCTCCGTACTGGATGCGGCTATCTCGGTCGTCCATCAACTCGCTATAGGTTTCGACAGTGGCCTGTTCAGAAACTTGTGTGGCAAGCTCGCCCAGCATAGCCTTGACAGTATAGGTGTAGGCATGTTGAGGATTGAGTGATCGGTCAATAAAGTGGGTTTGATTGGTTACAAATTCTCTGGTTGCAGAGGCTTGGCCAGACGCGTCTTTCACTTGTCTTTGGATGACATAGTGGGTAGCGCCTTCTACTTGGTTAAAGGTAAGTTCGGCAGTGACTCCATTTTGTCGAACGGCTGTCAGACTGGTTACACGACCAGGGAAGTGTTCAAAGGTAATGACGTCACCTTTTTGTGTTGCCAGTTGGATGCGATTGTTTTTGAGAATCGTTGCTTTGACTGCTTTGCCATTGACCTTGATTTGGCTGGCTTCGATATTTGGATAGTCTACAACCAAGTCTCCACCGACATTTGAAAGGAAGGACAAGCTTTGCAGGTTTTTATCTTTCCACTTCATGCTAACTTCAAAGTTACCACGGGCAATCAAGCCAGAAACCTGACCGTCTTTCCAAGCATCTGGAAGGGCTGGTAATGGCGCAATATAGCCAGTATGAGATTGGAGGAGCATTTCTGCCATCCCACTAGTTGCTCCAAAGTTTCCGTCGATTTGGAAAGGCGCGTGCGTATCCCAAAGGTTTTCTAGGGTTGAGTATTTGAGCTGTTCAGCGAGTAAGCGATGGGCACGGTTACCGTCCAGCAGACGAGCCCAGAGGTTGATTTTATTGGCCTTAGACCAACCAGTACCACCATCTCCACGGTGGTTGAGGGTAGCACGCGCAGCTTCTAGGTATTCAGCTTGATCTTTGCTAAAGAGCGTACCAGGGAAGAGCCCAACTAGATGGGAAACGTGGCGGTGGTGATTTTCAATCCCTTCATTGGTGAATTGAGGGCTGTCCTCCTCATACCATTCCTTGATACGTCCCTCTTTGTTGATGTGGAGGGGTTTTAGTTTGTCAAATTTAGCCTTGACCTCTGTGACTAAGTCTTGGTCGACTTTCAGATGATTGGCAACTTCCATGTAGTCGTGGAATAGCTGCCAGACTAGCGATTGGTCAAAGGTATTTCCGATGGTGATGGTCCCGTGTTCTGGCGAGTAGGATGGGGAAGACACCCAACGGTCGCTTTCTTTGTCGTAGTGCAAGAAGGAGTTCCAGAACTTAGCTGTTTCCTTGAGCATTGGATAAATCTTTTCTTTGAGATAGGTCTCATCCTTGGTAAATTTATAATAGTCATAGACATTCTGCATCATCCAAGCGTTAGCAGCTGGAGACCAACCCCAATAGTAATTCCATCCTGGAGTAGTCCAGCCAAATGGTGTTGCTTGAGTGTGGACTAGCCAACCATTTTCTTGTCCGTCTTTGGATTCGATACCAGCGTATTCCTTGGCAGCGATACGACCATAGTAGCGCATGTCGTCAATGTAATTGATCATTGGCTTGGCTGTTTCAGCAAGATTGCTCATGTAGGCTGGCCAATAGTTCATTTGCAAATTGACATTGAGGTGGTAGTCAGCGTTCCAAGGTGGATTGTCTACAGCATTCCAGACTCCTTGTAGGTTGGCAGGAAGGGCATCTGCCCGATCACGAGACGAACTGATTAATAAATAACGTCCGTATTGGAAGAAGAGTTCTTCCAGTTTTTGTCCTTTGCTAGGGTTATAGCCTTGAAGGGCCTCTTTTGTCGTTTGAGCAGTCTTGCTTCCACCTAGATTTAGTTTAACGCGGTTAAAGAGACTTTGATAATCCTTGATATGGTCCTTTTTAAGTGTCTCGTAGTCTTTGGCCTTAGCTGCTTCGACAATCCCCTTAACTGTTTTTTCGAGGTCGATGTCTTTTCGATAGTTGGTTTTAGGATTTTGAGCAAAGTTGGTCTTGGCGCTGAGATAGAGGGTCGCATAGCTTGCGCCTGTGACGGTCAGAGTCTCGTCCTGAACAGTGACTTTTCCGTCCGTTTTAATTCCCAGATAGGATGCAAATTTGAGGCCGTTATCTTTGACAGTCCCTTTTAGGAGGATTCCATTTTCATCTGTAGTGACATGACCGTTCTTGTAGTTGGAATATTCCCAAGAGTAGTTGCCATTAGCAAGCAAGTCTTCTGTCAAACTGTTCCAAAGGGTAAAGTCAAGAGTCTTATTTCCTTTTTTGGTCAAGTGAGTCACGGTGACATCATCAGGATAGCTGGAGAAGGTTTCGCGTTTGAAGGTCGTCCCATCTTGGGTGTAAGAAGTGGTCGTAGTAGCCTCTGTGATATCCAAACCACGGTGATAATCTGTCACTGTATCTAGACCCTTTTTCTGGTTATTGAAAACCATGAAAATATCACCAAAGGCTAGGTAACGTCCATACTGGGCGTTGTTTGGTCCAACTAGATTTTGTTCAGCTAGCTGTTTTGCTTTTTGACGGTCACCAGCTTCGAGGGCTTTACGTATCTCTGATAAGACCTTGTAGCGGTCCTTGTAGTTCCCTCCGTTATAGTCGGTGCTATCGGGTTGTGGTCCTCCAGACCAGAGGGTCTTTTCGTTATACTGGATTCTCTCTTCGCCAATGAGTCCGAAAACCTTGGCTCCCATCTCTCCATTTCCGACAGGAAGGGCTTGTTTTTCCCATCCATCATAGGAGGGAGCTGTTGGTTGATCGTAGTTGAGTTGATAGTTTTCTTGCTTTGTCACAGGCTGATCTGCTTTTTCAGGTTCCTTATTTTCTTTAGCTTCTACAATGGCTTCTTCACTAGCTTGACTATTTGTCTTCTGAGCCTTCTCAGCTGGCTTGCTTTCGGAAACTACGGGATTCTCGGCTAGAGACGGATTTGTAGTTTCAGTCGTTTCAGTAGCTTTGGGTTCACTATCAGGCTTAGTGATAGCTTCGACAGAGGTTGGTTCAGTTTGCTTGACCTCAACACTGTCTGCGGCTACAGTGTGGTTTACTAGAAAAACGGCCCCCAGTAAAACAGAAGCAGTCCCAACCGTCAGCTTGCGGATGCTATAGCGACAGGATTTATCCCAAAAGTGTTTTTTCATAAAACCCTCCTTTGTATACTCGAAACCGCTTACATTTTATAAAGCAGTTTCGTTTATTTTGTTTCTATTTATCTCCTTACCTCCCATTCTAATGGTCGCTTAGCATTTGTCAAGAGGTTTTTGGTGAAAAACATATTTGAGATTGCTTTTTCTTAAAAAAGTAGAAGAAAGAGAGGAAAGGGTGGAATTATTCGTAATTTCATAGTTCAATCTGATTGTTAGACTAGCTTAGAATTGGCTTAACCCCCTTTTGAAAGCGTAAAACAAACTAGTCAGGAAAGTCACTTTATGGTATAATATAGAAGACTCAAAAAGAAACAGGAGAAAAAGAATGGATTTACTTTTAGCAATTATCTTGATTGTGCTAGCTTTTCTAGGAGGAGCTCTCGGAGGGATGTACTTGGTTCGTAAGCAAATCGAAAAAGAATTTGCGGACAACCCACGTTTGAACGCTGAGGCAGTTCGTGCTCTCTTGAGTGCAAATGGTCAAAAACCAAGCGAAGCCAAGGTACAACAAGTTTACCATCAAATCATCCGCCAACAAAAAGCAGCTCTTGCTAACAATAAAAAGAAATAAATAGGAAAAGTCTGGGATGAAAGTTCCAGACTTCTCACTATGTTCAATAGTTCTCAAGGATAAGACTTTTTCCTTGCATTCTATTGATATTTGATTATGATTAAAAGAGAGGCAGTTGCCATTCTATCAAGCTGTCTATCCGTTCATTTAGGACGAGTAATTATGATGAACTATCAATCAGAAAAAAGACTAGAAAGAAGACTATATGGATAATCGACCAATTGGTTTTTTGGATTCGGGTGTCGGTGGCTTAACCGTTGTACGTGAGCTCATGCGCCAGCTTCCCCATGAAGAAATCGTCTACATTGGAGATTCGGCACGGGCGCCCTATGGTCCCCGTCCTGCTGAGCAAATCCGTGAATATACTTGGCAGTTGGTCAACTTTCTCTTGACCAAGGATGTCAAAATGATTGTCATTGCCTGTAATACTGCGACTGCGGTCGTTTGGGAAGAAATCAAGGCCCAACTAGACATTCCTGTCCTAGGTGTGATTTTACCAGGAGCTTCGGCAGCTATCAAGTCCAGTCAAGGTGGGAAAATCGGGGTCATTGGAACGCCCATGACGGTCCAATCAGACATCTACCGTCAGAAAATCCATGATCTGGATCCAGACTTACAGGTGGAAAGTTTGGCCTGTCCCAAGTTTGCTCCCTTGGTGGAGTCTGGTGCCCTGTCAACCAGTGTCACAAAGAAAGTGGTCTATGAAACCCTGCGTCCCTTGGTCGGCAAGGTGGATAGCTTGATTTTGGGTTGTACCCATTACCCACTCCTTCGCCCCATCATCCAGAATGTCATGGGACCAAAGGTTCAGCTCATCGATAGTGGGGCAGAGTGTGTACGGGATATCTCGGTTTTGCTGAACTATTTTGAAATCAATCGTAGCCGAGATGCGGGACCTCTTCAACATCGTTTTTACACAACAGCCAATAGCCAAAGTTTTGCCCAGATTGGAGCAGAATGGCTGGAAAAAGAGATTCATGTGGAGCATGTAACTTTATGACAAATAAAATTTATGAATACAAGGATGACCAGGACTGGTATGTCGGTGTCTGGGATGTCTATGGAGGCATCTATAGCCTTATCAAAGATCCTCTCGAGCTTGATTTTATGGATTTAGCGCGGATTTTTCGGGACGAGGAAAATGGCTTTCCGATTACGATAACGGTGATGCGCTGGTCTTCTAACTTCCGTCTGCTCTCCTTTATCGTTGAGATTTTAAATGCAGAAGCAGGCCGCAATCTAGAAGTCATCCAACGTCAGGGAGCCCTGCTCTTGGTTGAAAATGGGCAACTCCTGCATGTAGAATTGCCTAAAGAAGGAGTCGATGTAGAAGCCTTCTTTGAAACTAGCAAGGTTAGAGAAACTCTGCTCATTGCGACTCGTAACGAAGGCAAGACCAAGGAATTCCGAGCTATCTTTGACAAGTTAGGCTACGACGTGGAAAATCTCAATGACTATCCAGATCTGCCTGAAGTAGCCGAAACTGGTATGACCTTTGAAGAAAATGCTCGACTTAAAGCAGAAACTATTTCCCAATTAACAGGCAAGATGGTGCTAGCAGATGACTCAGGTCTCAAAGTCGATGTCCTCGGCGGTTTGCCAGGAGTCTGGTCAGCCCGTTTTGCAGGTGTGGGAGCAACTGACCGTGAAAACAATGCCAAGCTCTTGCACGAATTGGCCATGGTCTTTGAACTCAAGGACCGTTCAGCACAGTTCCACACAACCCTAGTCGTAGCTAGTCCAAACAAGGAAAGCTTGATTGTTGAAGCTGACTGGCCAGGTTATATTAACTTTGAACCCAAGGGCGAAAATGGCTTTGGATATGATCCCCTTTTCCTTGTGGGAGAGACAGGCAAGTCAGCAGCTGAATTAACCCTTGAAGAAAAAAATAGCCAATCCCACCGTGCCTTAGCCGTTAAGAAACTTTTGGAGGTATTTCCATCATGGCAAAGCAAACCATCATTGTAATGAGTGACTCCCATGGCGATAGCTTGATTGTGGAAGAAATTCGTGATCGCTATCTGGGGAAAGTCGATGCCATTTTTCACGATGGTGACTCTGAACTCCGTCCTGATTCGCCACTATGGGAGGGCATCCATGTCGTCAAAGGCAATATGGACTTTTATGCGGGCTACCCAGAACGTTTGGTGACTCAACTTGGTCCTACAAAGATCATCCAAACTCACGGACACTTGTTTGATATCAATTTCAACTTTCAAAAGTTGGACTACTGGGCTCAGGAAGAAGAAGCAGATATCTGTCTCTATGGTCACTTGCATGTGCCAAATGCTTGGATGGAAGGCAAAATACTCTTTTTAAATCCAGGCTCCATCAGCCAACCAAGAGGAACCATCAGAGAATGCCTCTATGCCCGTGTAGAGATTGATGACAGCTATTTCAAAGTGGACTTTTTGACACGTGATCATGAGGTTTATCCAGGCTTGTCCAAGGAGTTTTCTCGATGATTGCCAAGGAATTTGAAGCATTTTTATTGGAGCAGGAAGAGACTTTTCTTACCCCCGCTGAGAATCTAGCAGCCTTGATTGATACCCATAATGCTGATCATGCGATTTTAGTGTTGAGCCAAATCACTTATACCCGTATCCCTGTTGTGACCTTTGACAAACGCTTTGTCGGGACTATTGGTCTGAGAGACATTTTGGCTTATCAAATGGAGCAAGGTTTGACAGATGAACAGATGGCAACGACAGATATCGTCAATATGACCAAGACAGATGTGGCAGTCGTCGCTCCAGACTATAACATCACTGAAGTCCTCCATAAACTGGTGGATGAGCCTTTCCTGCCTGTTGTGGATAGTAATGGCATCTTCCAGGGGATTATTACGCGCAAGTCCATTCTCAAAGCACTCAATGCCCTCTTGCATGATTTTAACAAGGATTATGAGATTCGAAAAAGATGAGAGAATGGATTTCAGCATTTTTAGATGAGAAAAAGAGTCTATCTAGCAACTCTAAACAAGCCTATGCTTATGACTTAGAGCAGTTTATAGAGATTGTCAGCGGGCGAATCAGTGAAACTAATCTCAAGATTTACCAAGGCCAGCTAGCCAATCTAAAAATTAGCGCCCAGAAGCGAAAACTTTCGGCCTGTAACCAATTTCTCTACTTTCTCTATCAAAAAGGAGAAGTGGACAGTTTTTACCGCTTGGAATTAGCCAAACAAGCTGAAAAGAAGGTTGAAAAACCAGAGATTCTAGACCTAGACTCTTTTTGGCAGGAAAGTAATTATCCAGAAGGACGCTTGCTAGCGCTCTTAATCCTAGAAATGGGACTCTTGCCAAGCGAGATTTTAGCCCTCAAGATTGCAGATATCAATCTGGATTTTCAGGTGCTGCGAATTAACAAGGCTTCCCAACAGAGGATTGTCACCATACCTACGACCTTGATTCCAGAGCTAGAACCCTTGATGGGGCAGACCTATCTCTTTGAAAGGGGAGGGAAAGCCTATTCTCGTCAGTGGGCCTTTCGTCAGCTAGAGTCCTTTGTCAAGGAGAAAGGTTTACCAACCTTATCCGCTCAAGCCTTGCGGGAACAGTTCATTCTAAGACAGATAGAAAACAAGGTCGATTTGTACGAAATTGCAAAAAAATTAGGATTAAAAACAGTCCTGACCTTAGAAAAATATAGATAATGGATATTAAATTAAAAGATTTTGAAGGGCCCCTGGACCTGCTCTTGCACTTGGTTTCTAAGTATCAGATGGATATTTACGATGTGCCCATCACAGAAGTCATCGAACAGTACCTAGCCTATGTCTCAACTCTGCAGGCCATGCGTCTGGAAGTGACGGGCGAGTATATGGTCATGGCTAGTCAGCTGATGCTGATCAAGAGTCGCAAGCTCTTGCCAAAGGTAGCTGAAGTGACAGACTTGGAGGATGACCTAGAGCAGGATCTTCTCTCTCAAATCGAAGAATACCGCAAGTTCAAGCTCTTGGGTGAGCACTTGGAGGCTAAGCACCAAGATCGGGCCCAGTACTATTCCAAAGCGCCAACAGAGTTGATTTACGAAGATGCGGAGCTTGTGCATGACAAGACGACCATTGACCTTTTTTTGGCTTTTTCAAATATCCTAGCCAAGAAAAAAGAGGAGTTCGCACAGAATCACACGACCATTTTGCGGGATGAGTATAAGATTGAGGATATGATGGTCATCGTAAAAGAGTCCTTGACTGGACGAGAACAGTTGCGCTTGCAGGATTTGTTCAAGGAAGCCCAGAATGTCCAAGAGGTTATTACCCTCTTTTTGGCAACCCTAGAGCTAATCAAAACCCAGGAGCTGGTCCTCGTGCAAGAGGAGAGTTTCGGAGATATCTATCTCATGGAAAAGAAGGAAGAAAGTCAAGAGGCACAAAGCTAGACTTGATAGAGAGGAAAGATGAGTACTTTAGCAGAAATAGAAGCGCTCTTGTTTGTAGCAGGTGAAGATGGGATCCGGGTTCGTCAGTTGGCTGAACTCCTCTCTCTGCCACCGACAGGCATCCAGCAGAGTTTAGAAAAATTAGCCCAAAAGTATGAAAAAGACCAAGATTCGAGCTTGTCTCTGATTGAGACAGGTGGAGCTTACAGATTGGTCACCAAGCCTCAATTTGCAGCGATTTTGAAGGAATACTCCAAGGCACCCATCAACCAAAGTTTGTCTCGGGCTGCTCTTGAAACCTTGTCCATCATTGCCTACAAGCAGCCTATCACGCGGATAGAAATTGATGCTATCCGTGGGGTCAATTCGAGTGGAGCCTTGGCAAAGTTGCAGGCTTTTGACTTGATACGAGAAGATGGGAAAAAAGAAGTTTTGGGTCGCCCAAACCTTTATGTGACTACGGATTATTTCCTAGATTACATGGGAATTAATCATTTAGAAGAATTACCAGTGATTGATGAGCTTGAGATTCAAGCCCAAGAAAGCCAATTATTTGGTGAAAGGATAGAAGAAGATGAGAATCAATAAGTATATTGCCCACGCAGGTGTGGCCAGTAGGAGAAAAGCAGAAGAGCTGATCAAGCAAGGATTGGTGACGGTCAACGGCCAAGTGGTACGTGAACTAGCAACGACCATCAAGGCTGGCGATAAGGTCGAAGTTGAAGGCCAACCCATCTACAACGAAGAAAAGGTCTACTATCTGCTTAATAAACCACGTGGAGTGATTTCCAGTGTGACAGACGACAAGGGCCGCAAGACTGTTGTGGATCTCTTGCCAAATGTTAAAGAACGCATTTACCCTGTGGGACGTTTGGACTGGGATACATCAGGTGTCTTGATTTTGACCAATGATGGTGATTTTACGGATGAGATGATTCACCCCCGTAATGAGATTGACAAGGTCTATGTCGCACGTGTTAAAGGTGTGGCCAATAAGGATAATCTCCGCCCCTTGACTCGTGGTCTTGAGATTGATGGCAAGAAGACCAAGCCAGCTGTCTATGAGATTCTTAAAGTGGATCCAGTCAAAAATCGCTCAGTAGTGCAGTTGACTATCCATGAAGGACGTAACCATCAGGTTAAAAAGATGTTTGAAGCTGTCGGTCTTCAAGTGGATAAGTTGTCTCGGACACGTTTTGGACATCTAGACTTGACTGGTCTTCGTCCAGGCGAAGCCCGTCGCCTTAACAAAAAAGAAATCAGCCAACTACACACCATGGCTGTAACCAAGAAATAATGAAACGAATCTTAATAGCGCCTGTACGCTTTTACCAACGTTTTATCTCACCAGCCTTTCCGCCTTCTTGTCGCTTTGAGCCTACTTGTTCCAACTACATGATTCAGGCTATTGAAAAACATGGCATCAAGGGTGTTTTGATGGGCTTGGCTCGGATTTTGCGTTGCCACCCTTGGTCGAAAACAGGTAAAGACCCTGTCCCAGACCACTTTTCCCTCAAACGAAATCATAAACAATAAGAATCAGCCTGATTCTTTTTTGTATACTCTAGAAAGGAAGTTGGAAGATTAAGATTCCTACTATCCTTCTCCTATAAAAAGTGGTAAAATGGAGGACAGAAAGAAGGAACTGATATGACAACATTATTTTCAAAAATCAAAGAAGTAACAGAGCTTGCTGCGATCTCAGGTCATGAAGCGCCTGTCCGGACTTATCTTCGTGAAAAGTTGACACCGCATGTGGATGAAGTGGTGACAGATGGCTTAGGTGGTATTTTCGGTATCAAGCATTCAGAAGCTGCCGATGCACCACGCGTCTTGGTCGCATCTCACATGGACGAAGTTGGTTTTATGGTCAGCGAGATTAAGCCAGATGGTACCTTCCGTGTCGTTGAAATCGGTGGTTGGAATCCTATGGTGGTCAGCAGTCAACGCTTTAAACTCTTTACTCGTGACGGTCGTGAAATCCCAGTGATTTCAGGTTCTGTCCCTCCACATTTGACACGTGGAACAGGTGGACCAACCATGCTAGCTATCTCTGATATCATTTTTGATGGTGGGTTTGCAGACAAGGCTGAGGCAGAAAGCTTTGGTATCCGTCCTGGTGACACCATTGTCCCTGATAGCTCAGCTATCTTGACAGCCAATGAAAAAAATATCATTTCAAAAGCTTGGGATAATCGCTACGGTGTTCTTATGGTGAGTGAGCTAGCAGAAGCCTTGTCAGGTCAAAAACTGGGAAATGAACTCTATCTTGGCTCTAACGTCCAAGAAGAAGTTGGCCTTCGTGGCGCTCATACTTCTACAACTAAGTTTGATCCAGAAGTCTTTCTGGCAGTTGACTGTTCACCTGCTGGTGATGTTTATGGTGGCCAAGGCAAGATTGGGGATGGAACCTTGATTCGTTTCTATGATCCAGGTCACTTGCTCCTCCCAGGTATGAAGGATTTCCTTTTGACAACGGCTGAAGAAGCTGGCATCAAGTACCAATACTACTGTGGAAAAGGTGGAACAGATGCTGGAGCAGCTCATCTGAAAAATGGTGGTGTCCCATCTACAACTATCGGTGTTTGTGCTCGTTATATCCATTCTCACCAAACCCTCTACGCTATGGATGACTTCCTAGAAGCCCAAGCTTTCTTGCAAGCCTTGGTGAAAAAATTGGATCGTTCAACGGTTGATTTGATTAAACATTATTAAGCATAAGGGAGGTGGTCGGGATGGCAGAACCAAACCTAGAAAGCCTTATAAAAGATCTTTATAACAATGCCCGTCAGGGCTTGAGTGAAGATTTAGTTGCTGCTCTCCTAGAGACTGCTAAGAAACTGCCTACTACAAATGAGCAATTACTAGCAGTCCGTCTCTCAGGACTGGTCACCCGTGAATTGTTCACCAATCCCAAACACCCAGCACCTGAATTGATCAACTTGGCGCGCTTTATCAAAAGAGAAGAAGCCAAGTATAGGGGCACTGCAGTTTCTGCTATCATGTTTGGAGAACTCTTTAAAAAGCTTTGATTCACAATGGAATTAAAGCTTTTTTTATATGCTCTAAAGGAAATTCTTAATGAGGAGACAAAAAAAGCCATCCCATTCAGGATAGCTTCTTGTTTATTAGATTTGTTCAGCGATGACCTTTTCGGCTAGGTTCATAGCATGGTCAGACACACGAGTGTAGTGGGAAATGATGTCGATGAAATTGACTCCAGCTTGTGTAGAACACTCACCCTTGTTAAGGCGTTTGATGTGGGTCTTTCTGAGAACACGTTCCATATTGTTGATTTCTTTATGGCGTTCAATCAGACTCTGAGCTTTTTCAATATCATTATTTTCCACACTATCAAGGGCATCCTTGATAAAGTCAGTAGTTTTTTGATAGATATCAGCTAATTCCTCTAGAGCAGCTTCAGAGAAATGAACATCTTTGCGTTGGAGGTAGTCTGTTAGGTTGAGCAAGCCTTCTGCGTGGTCCCCGATCCGTTCCAAATCACGAGATGAATCAAGGATGTTAGTCAACACTTCGCTTTCCTTTTGGCTCAAGGATTCGCTTGAGAGCCTGATGAGGTAACGAGTGAGTTTTTCATCAATGGTGTTGATGGCTTCCTCTGTCTTGTGCCCTTTTTCAGCTACCTTTTCATCCAAACCGATGATATAGTTATAAGAAAGGTCAAAAGCTTTGGCTGCATAGTTCCCCAAGTGCAAAAGTTCTTTTTTGGCATTTCCGAGGGCGATAGAAGGAGATTGTTGGATAAGTTGTTCGTCGAGATAAAGAGGCTCGTACTTGACAACCTCGTCTTCACCAGGGATGAGCTTGGTTACAAAGTAGGCCAAGGCTCCGATGAATGGAAATTGTACAATGGTGTTACTTACGTTAAAGGCACCGTGAGAGAAGGCGATGGTCATCTCAGGTGAGAGGTGAAGGAGTGCCTGGAAGTACTCGATCATAGCAGTAAAGGGGCCTAATAAGATTAAGCAAAGAATAGTCCCTAAAACGTTAAAGGTAACGTGGGTTGCTGCAACGCGCTTTGCAGAGACATTGGCTCCAGCTGCCGCGATAATAACGGTTAGGGTTGTCCCGATATTATCCCCGAAGAGAACTGGTAGTGAACCTTTAAGATCAAGGAACCCACCTGCATAGAGACCTTGCAGAATCCCGATTGTAGCCGAGGAAGCCTGGATGAGGACGGTAATCACTGCACCAGCTACCACTCCTAAAATAGGATTTTGTCCCAAGGTTACCATATATTCCTTGAATTGTGGTAAATCTTTAAGTGGGCTCATACCGGCACTGATGAGGTTGAGTGCGTAGAAGATTCCCCCGACACCAAATAGGATGCGCCCGATATTGTTTGCTGTTCGATTTTTTGTAAAGAAGAGGAACATGGTTCCAAGGAAAATCAAGGGCAAAGCATACTCGCCCAGTTTGAAACCGATGATAAAGGAAGTAACAGTGGTTCCAATATTGGCTCCCATGATAATTCCGATAGCTTGTCTAAGAGTGAGAAGACTAGCGCTGACCAGCCCAACCGTGATAACTGTAACCCCTGTGCTTGACTGAATGAGAGCAGTTACGACGATTCCGACTAGAACACCTAAAAAGGGATTACTGGTGTACTTGTCAATGTAAAAACGAAGGCGATCTCCAGCAGCTTGTTGCAAACCGTCTCCCATGGTCTTGATACTGTATAAAAACAGTCCTAGACCTCCTAAAAAGTGAAATAAAATTTCCTGCCAATTAATGGACATTTCTTTTTCCTCCGAAAAATAATAACGGAATTTCTCCTATTCTATTTTAAAGGATAAAAGTAAATCTCACAAGTGTTTTTCTGTTATTTTAGTAAGAAATAACTAACTTTTTTAAAAATTTTGTCAAAAGGGAGATTCTACCTCAAATATAGATGCCTAAATAAATTGTATCCAAATTAAACTGTTTCTTATCCTAGTTATAGTTTTTTTATCAAATATATTGACAACGCTTTCATATAAGATAGAATGAAGATAATCCTGTTCTGATGTTTGATTGTGGGAACAGTTACTTTTTTGTTCTATTAGGAGGATAAGATGAAAGATCTATTTTTTGAAAAACGTTGCCGTTACAGTATTCGTAAGTTGTCAATCGGGGCTTGTTCCTTGATGATTGGTTCAGCTCTATTTGCGAGTCCAGCTCTTGCCGAACAGGTCGCTGTCCCTGAAACAGCTACTAATACGAGCGCTCAAGCTACAAGTATTAATGAAACAACTAATCCAGATACTGCAGCTATCGAAAAACAATTATCGGAAACAGAGAATAAAGTAGCTGAGCAACCAATTTCAGAAAACACTCCAGCAATAACGGATTTGGTTAATGAAAAAGAAGAAGCGAAGCCAGCTCTGACAGAAAAAACTGAAAAACCTGCTCAACCAACTGAAAAAGAAGGAGTCAAGTCTGAGGAAGCTCCTCAAGTAGCTGACAATAAAGCGGACAAACCGACTCTGGCAGACGTTCCTAAAAATGAAGAAAAGAGTCTCCGACCAAAGGAAATCAAGTTTGATACTTGGGAAGATTTGTTGAAATGGGAACCGGGTGCGCGTGAGGATGATCCCATCAACCGTTCCTCAGTTGAACTCGCTAAGCGCCATAGAGGTCAGCTGGTCAATGAAAAAGCAAGCAGAAGAGCCAAGGTTCAAGCTCTGGCAAATACCAACTCAAAGGCCAAAGACCACGCTTCTGTTGGTGGAGAAGAATTCAAGGCCTACGCCTTTGATTACTGGCAATACTTGGATTCAATGGTCTTCTGGGAAGGTCTAGTTCCAACTCCAGATGTCATTGATGCCGGTCACCGCAACGGAGTTCCCGTTTATGGAACACTCTTTTTCAACTGGTCAAACAGTATTGCTGACCAAGAGAAATTTGCCGCTGCCTTGAAACAAGATGAGGATGGCACCTTCCCGATTGCACGTAAACTTGTTGATCTCGCTAAGTACTATGGCTTTGATGGCTATTTCATCAATCAGGAAACAACGGGGGAATTGGTAGCACCTCTTGGTGAAAAAATGCGCCAATTCATGCTCTATACAAAGGAATATGCAGCTAAGGTCAACCACCCAATCAAGTATGCTTGGTACGATGCCATGACCTACAAATATGGTCGTTACCACGAAGATGGTCTAGGTGATTACAATTACCAGTTCATGCAAAAAGAAGGAGACAAGGTACCTGCAGATCAATTTTTTGCCAATTTCAATTGGAACAAGGAAAAGAATGACTACTCTGTAGAGATGGCAAAATGGCTAGAACGCAGTCAATATGATGTCTTTGCAGGCTTGGAATTGCAACAAGGTGGTTCTTATAAGACCAAAGTCAAATGGGATGCCCTCTTAGATGAAAAAGGCAAGTTGCGTTTGTCACTTGGACTCTTTGCACCCGATACGATTACCAGTCTAGGAAAAACAGGCGAAGACTACCACAAGAATGAAGATATCTTTTTTACAGGCTACCAAGGAGATCCAACGGCTCAAAAACCAGCGGACAAAGAGTGGTATGGGATTGCCAATTTGGTTGCGGACCGCACACCAGCAGTGGGCCGGACCTTCACTACTTCCTTTAATACAGGACATGGTAGAAAGTGGTTTGTAGACGGTAAAGTTTCTAAGGATTCTGAGTGGAACTACCGTTCGGTTTCTGGTGTCTTGCCAACTTGGCGCTGGTGGCAGACTTCGACAGGGGAAAAACTTCGTGCAGAATATGACTTTACAGATGCCTATAATGGAGGTAACTCCCTTAAATTCTCAGGTGATGTAGCTGGTAAGACGGACCAGGATGTGAATTTGTATTCTACCAAACTAGAAGTAACTGAGAAAACCAAACTTCGTGTTGCCCACAAGGGAGGAAAAGGCTCTAAAGTTTATATGGCTTTCTCTACAACACCAGACTACAAATTTGAGGATGCAGAAGCATGGAAAGAACTGACTTTATCTGATGACTGGACGAATGAAGAATTTGACCTCAGCTCACTAGCTGGAAAAACCATCTATGCAGTCAAACTCTTCTTCGAGCATGAAGGAGCTGTAAAAGATTATCAGTTCAACCTAGGTCAATTAACAATTTCAGACAATCACCAAGCACCACAAGCGCCGACGGGGCTATCTGTGGTGAAACAATCTCTTAAAAATGCCCAAGAAGCTGAAGCAGTGGTCCAGTTTGCGGGTAACCAAGATGCAGATTTCTATGAAGTTTACGAAAAAGATGGAGATAACTGGCGTTTGTTGACAGGATCATCTGCTTCCACTATCTACTTGCCAAAAGTTAGCCGTTCTGCTAATGCGACTGGTAGGACTCAGGAACTGAAAGTCGTTGCAGTTGGTAAAAATGGCCTCCGTTCCGAAGCTGCAATGGCATCCTTTAACTGGGGGATGACAGTTCAGGATACGACTCTCCCAAGACCTTTAGCTAAAAATATTGTTCCAGGGGCAAAGGTTATCGATAGTACTTTCCCAAATACTGAAGGAGGTGAAGGCATCGAAGGTATGTTGAACGGTACCATTACTAGTCTGTCAGATAAATGGTCTTCAGCTCAGTTGAGCGGTAGTGTGGATATTCGTTTGACTCAACCACGTCGTGTTGTTAGATGGGTCATGGATCATGCGGGAGCTGGTGGAGAATCCGTAAACGACGGTTTGATGAATACCAAGGACTTTGATCTTTATTATAAAGATGCGGATGGTCAATGGAAGTTAGCTAAGGAAGTCCGTGGCAACAAAGCGCACGTTACAGATATCACTCTTGACAAACCAATTACTGCCCAAGATTGGCGCCTAAAAGTTATCACTTCAGATAACGGGACACCTTGGAAAGCCATTCGTATCTACAACTGGAAGATGTATGAAACCTTGGATACGGAAAGTCAAAATATTCCAATGGCTAAGGTAGCTGCTCGTTCACTTGGAAATCATCAAGTTCAACTTGGCTTCTCTGCTGTTCCAGCAGGTGCAACCATCACCGTTTACGATAAGGCAGATTCACAAACACCGATTGCAACTTTGAAGTCTGAAACAGGCGGTGACCTGGCAACAGCACCATTGGGCTTTGACAAGCAACCAACTCTCCTCTACTATCGTACCCAACTACCTGGCAAAGAAATCAGTAACACCTTGGCAGTAGCGATTCCGCAGGATGAGAGAAAAATTGCTGCGGTTAGCCTGGAAAAAGGACCTAAGAAGACGGTTTACAAAGAGGGAGAAAAACTTGACCTCAGAGGTGGAACACTCCGTGTTCAATACGAAGGGGGACAAGCCGACGAGCTGATTAACCTTACTCACTCAGGTGTGACTGTGTCTGGATACGACGCTCATCAAAAAGGGGAACAGAAGCTCACGGTCAGCTATCTTGGGCTTCCAGTTACTGGAGACTTGAAGGTACAAGTGACTGGTCAAGATGAAGGGAAGCCGAAAGAAGTAGCAGGTCTGTACATTACTCAGAAACCGAAAACGGACTATCTAGTAGGAGAGCAACTGGATCTTGCAGAAGGTCGCTTTGGCGTTCTCTATGATGATGAGACAGAAGAAAGTCATGCCTTCACGGATCAAGGTGTTGAAATTACGGGCTACGATGCTCAAAAGACTGGTCGTCAAACCTTGACCTTGCATTATAAAGGACACACTGTTGAGTTTGATGTCTTGGTTTCTCCAAAAGCAGCTGTCAACGATGAGTACCTCAAACAAGAAATCACTGCTGCCCAAGGCCGTCAGTCAACCCTTGCCTACACCTTCTCAAGCGAGGACAAACAAGCAGCACTAGTAGAGAAGCTCACTGCAGCCAAAGCTGTAGCAGAAAACCACAATGCTAGTCAAGAAGAAGTCAACCAGGCTTTGAATGAGTTGAAACAAGCAGGGACAGACTTAGATGGAAATCAACGTTATCAAACTGCTAGAGAAGAACTGGAAGGCTTGCTCGAATCCGTCCGTGAAAAAGATCCTAAAGCTGAGTTGATTGAACAAGCAGAAACTTTGTTAGCTTCACAAACGCCAACTCCACAAGCTTATGCGGACATGAAAGAAAAGCTGAATAAGAAATTAGCTCCTGCAGAAGAAAGTCACCACGTTGGCAGCATGGATCCAAATGAAGTAGCCCCAACAGTTGAAGCTCTCCCTGAACTAGTTATTGAAACTGAAACAACAGCCTTTGAACGTCAGGAGCGACCAAACTCCGAACTTCTCAAAGGACAACGCCGTGTTGTGCAAGCTGGAGTTGAAGGCCAAGTTCGTCGCTTTGTAGAAGTAGATACCCAAGGCAAACGCACCCTTCGTTCGACTGAGGTTCTCAAAGAAGCAATCCCAGAAATCACCGAAGTTGGTACAAAAGTTCTATCGAGCAACCAACCAGCTGAAGGTGTAAAAGATCTAGTTCACGAGAAACCAACTCTTGAAATTGAAGAAAGACCACTTGCCTTCGAACGTCAAGAACGACTAAATTCAGATCTCCTCAAAGGTCAACGTCGTGTTGTGCAGACAGGAGTTGAAGGCCAAGTTCGTCACTTTGTAGAAGTTGATTCCCAAGGTAATCACACCCTTCGTTCGACTGAAGTTCTCAAGGAAGCCCTTCCAGAAATTGTTGAAGTTGGAACGAAAGAAGTGGCGCCAAGTCCAGATAAACCTCATGCTGATACCCTCTCTAAAGAGCAAAAGGGACTTCCAGCTACACCAAGTACAAATGCTCCAACTGCAGAAGTGCCGGTCAAAGTTGAAGCAGCAAGCAAACAACTTCCAAATACAGGTACTGAAGTAGATGCAAATCTAGTAGCACTTGGACTTCTTGGAGTTTTAAGTGGTTATGGACTTGTAGCTTGGAAGAAAAAAGAAGATTAAACGACTCAAGATTTCTTGATTCGTTTGAGGGAAAAATAAAAAAAGATTTGATTCTAACTAGAATCAAATCTTTTTTGAGTTTAAGAAGTGAAAATCTTGTTTTTTGGGGGGTAAAATGCATTCCAAATGAATAGGAAGATAAAAATACACCCCCAAGCGTTGCCTGTTCTCTTTTGAATAACGAGCATACCATAAATCAAGATAAAAACAGACAAGGCCTCTAAAATGGCATGGAGATGAAAGCTAATCATCCCATGAATCATCAGACAAATCAGAGCACAAGTTAGGGTTCCGTAATCAAGCCAAGTTTGATGTGATGGAAAGCGACAGTTGATTTTGTTTGCAATGACAACATAATTAAAACCTTCCCAGAATCCCCAAACAAGAGCAGTGAAGAGAAAGCCCAAGACATTTGTTGGGAAAGGACTTGTGAGAATTTCTTTGGCAATGAGGATGGATTGAAAAGGGAGATAGGAATGAAGCTGTCCTCTACTGATGAGAAAAAGAAGTAAGGGGAGACAGATAATAGCCGTCTGAATGAGGGTTGGGAGGAAGTGTTTAGCTAGCAAACCATATTGTCTCCAGCTTTCTTTTCTTCGAATCATTACCACGCTCGTCCCCAATCCAGCAACACAAAACTGAAGAGTTGCGAGAAAAAGAAGACGAATCCAGATAGGAAACTCTGTTTGGTGAGAGAAATCAAGTATTTGTTTTTGGAAAAGGAGATATCCTATAAACGAAAGAATTGTCAAAATGGCAATGATATTGAGGTCTTGATCGGCTTCTTTTTGCTTAACTGTCAGAGTATTTTTCATCATTTAGAGCTCCTTATCTTATTTCTTATTATAAAATAATAAAAAATAAAGAGCAATAAAGAACTCGAAAAGTTTGGGGTTTTTCTATCTCTTTTGCTGATTTTGTGATATAATTAACACGTATAAAAAAAGAAGGAGTCATATCTAATGGCAAAATTGACTGTTAAAGACGTTGACTTGAAAGGGAAAAAAGTTCTCGTTCGTGTTGACTTCAACGTACCTGTTAAAGATGGCGTGATTACCAACGACAACCGTATCACTGCAGCTCTTCCAACTATCAAGTACATCCTTGAGCAAGGTGGACGTGCAATCCTCTTCTCTCACCTTGGACGTGTAAAAGAAGAAGCAGATAAAGAAGGTAAATCACTTGCTCCTGTAGCTGCTGACTTGGCTGCTAAATTGGGACAAGAAGTTAAATTTATCCCAGGTGTTACACGTGGTGCTGAATTGGAAGCCGCTGTTAACGCTCTTGAAGATGGACAAGTTCTCTTGGTTGAAAACACTCGTTTCGAAGATGTTGATGGCAAGAAAGAATCTAAAAACGATCCTGAACTTGGTAAATACTGGGCATCACTTGGAGATGGCATCTTCGTAAACGATGCATTCGGTACAGCTCACCGTGCACACGCATCTAACGTAGGTATCTCAGCAAACGTTGAAAAAGCAGTTGCTGGTTTCCTTCTTGAAAACGAAATTGCTTACATCAAAGAAGCAGTTGAAGCTCCAGAACGCCCATTCGTAGCCATCCTTGGTGGTTCAAAAGTATCAGACAAGATCGGTGTTATCGAAAACTTGCTTGAAAAAGCTGATAAAGTCCTTATCGGTGGTGGGATGACTTACACATTCTACAAAGCTCAAGGTATCGAAATCGGTAACTCACTTGTAGAAGAAGACAAATTGGATGTCGCAAAATCTCTTCTTGAAAAAGCAAACGGCAAATTGATCTTGCCAGTTGACTCAAAAGAAGCAAACGCATTTGCTGACTACACTGAAGTGAAAGACACTGAAGGTGAAGCAGTTGATCCTGGATTCCTTGGTTTGGATATCGGTCCAAAATCTATCGCTAAATTCGATCAAGAATTGACTGGTGCGAAGACAGTTGTATGGAACGGACCAATGGGTGTATTTGAAAACCCAGACTTCCAAGCTGGTACAATCGGTGTCATGGACGCTATCGTGAAACAACCAGGTGTGAAATCAATCATCGGTGGTGGTGACTCAGCTGCCGCAGCTATCAACCTTGGTCGTGCAGACAAGTTCTCATGGATCTCTACTGGTGGTGGAGCATCAATGGAACTCCTCGAGGGTAAAGTTCTTCCAGGATTGGCAGCACTTACAGAAAAATAAGCTTTCGTAAATGAAACGATAAAAAGAGGAACTTTGTTTCCTCTTTTTCTTGTAGCTTGAATTAAAAACGTTTCCTGCTGATTTTGACTCATAAAATTAACTGATTTATGATAAAATGGAAATAGAAAGTTTTGAGATTATGGGTTATTTTAAAAAATATAAATTTGATAAGTCACAGTTCAAGCTTGGTCTACGAACCTTTAAAACCGGAATTGCTGTTTTTTTAGTTCTCTTGATTTTTGGATTTTTTGGTTGGAAGGGGCTTCAAATTGGGGCTTTGACAGCGGTCTTCAGTCTACGAGAAAGTTTTGATAAGAGCGTCCATTTTGGAACTTCACGCATTCTAGGAAACAGTATCGGAGGTTTTTATGCTCTTGTCTTTTTCCTCTTAAATACCTTATTTCAAGAAGCCTTTTGGGTGACCTTGCTGATTGTGCCAATTTGCACCATGTTAACCATTATGACAAATGTCGCCATGAACAATAAGGCGGGAGTTATTGGTGGTGTAGCAGCTATGTTAATCATTACCCTATCGATACCGAGCGGGGAGACAATTTTGTACGTGTTTGCGCGTGTATTTGAAACTTTTATGGGTGTTTTTGTCGCAATACTCGTAAATTATGATATTGATCGCTTCAGAAATCTTTTTGAGAAAAAAAGAAAATAATGTTATATTTTATGACATTATTCATTGACGTATATCTTTTTTTAGACTATAATAGACAGAAAGAAGGAAATTGTAAATGAAGGAAAGAGAATTTCGCCGAAATATGGCTGTTTTTCCTATCGGCAGTGTGATGAAGTTGACCGATCTATCGGCGCGTCAGATTCGTTATTATGAAGATCAAGAGTTGATAAAGCCTGATCGAAACGAAGGGAACCGTCGCATGTATTCTTTGAATGACATGGATCGTCTACTTGAAATCAAAGATTATATCTCTGAAGGTCATAATATTGCTGCGATTAAGAAAAAATATGCTGAACGCGAGGCGAAGTCCAAGAAAGCCGTGAGTCAGACGGAAGTGCGTCGCGCACTCCACAATGAACTCCTCCAGCAGGGGCGCTTTGCTTCAGTACGGTCACCCTTTGGTCGCGGTTAGGCAATCGCAAGTAGTCATATATATTAAGGAGAAAACCCATGCCAATCACAGCTGCAGATATTCGTCGTGAAGTCAAGGAAAAAAATGTTACCTTTATCCGTCTCATGTTTTCAGATATTCTGGGAACCATGAAAAACGTCGAAATTCCTGCTACAGATGAACAGTTAGATAAGGTCTTGTCAAACAAAGCCATGTTTGATGGCTCTTCTATTGAAGGTTTTGTACGTATCAATGAGTCAGATATGTACTTGTACCCAGACTTGGATACATGGACAGTCTTCCCATGGGGAGATGAAAATGGAAGTGTTGCAGGTTTGATCTGTGATGTCTATACAACAGAAGGCGAACCATTTGCAGGTGACCCTCGTGGTAATTTGAAGCGTGCACTTCGTCATATGGAAGAAGTAGGATTCAAATCCTTCAACCTTGGTCCAGAACCAGAATTCTTCCTATTTAAACTCGATGAAAATGGGGATCCGACTCTTGAGGTAAATGATAAGGGTGGCTACTTTGATTTGGCACCTACTGACCTTGCAGACAATACGCGTCGTGAGATTGTGAATGTCTTGACCAAAATGGGATTTGAAGTAGAAGCGAGTCACCACGAGGTTGCGGTTGGACAACACGAGATTGACTTCAAGTACGATGAAGTTCTCCGTGCTTGTGATAAGATTCAAATCTTTAAGCTTGTTGTTAAAACCATTGCTCGCAAACATGGCCTTTACGCAACCTTTATGGCGAAACCAAAATTTGGTATTGCTGGATCAGGTATGCACTGTAATATGTCCTTGTTTGATGCAGAAGGAAATAATGCCTTCTTTGATCCAAATGATCCAAAAGGAATGCAGTTGTCAGAAACGGCCTACCATTTCCTTGGTGGTTTGATCAAGCATGCTTACAACTATACTGCTATCATGAACCCAACAGTTAACTCATACAAACGTTTGGTTCCAGGTTATGAAGCGCCTGTTTACATTGCTTGGGCTGGTCGTAACCGTTCGCCACTTGTGCGCGTACCGGCTTCACGCGGTATGGGAACTCGTCTTGAGTTGCGTTCAGTAGATCCGATGGCAAACCCATACATCGCTATGGCTGTTCTTTTGGAAGTTGGTTTGCATGGTATTGAAAACAAAATCGAAGCACCAGCTCCTATCGAAGAAAATATCTACATCATGACAGCAGAAGAGCGTAAGGAAGCTGGAATCACTGATCTTCCATCAACTCTTCATAACGCCTTGAAAGCTTTGACAGAAGATGAAGTGGTCAAGGCAGCCCTAGGTGAACACATCTACACTAGCTTCCTTGAAGCCAAACGTATCGAGTGGGCTAGCTATGCGACCTTTGTTTCACAATGGGAAGTTGATAATTATCTAGACCTTTACTAATATAGAAGAAAGATTGCCTGAGGGTAGTCTTTTTTCGGCTCTTTGTCAACTGTAGTGGGTTGAAGTCAGCTAAGATCGAGAAAGGATGAATTTCGTCCTTTCTTTTTTGATGTTC
>CAJNCP010000017.1 GCA_905221295.1 bacterium
GGGGCGGTCGATTTTATCCTTGATGTAGGTGGGAACATTCCCAGCATACCGCTCCAAGGTAGAGAGTTTGGCTTGCAGAGTTTGGGCAGTGCTGGTTTCATCGTGATAGGTATAGGACACGACACCGTCCGTATCCTTTTCTTTGATGAGTTTCTGGACCTTCTCAGAAATCTTGACCAGATCCTCCACCCGTTTGGCAAATCCGGTCGAAGTTGTTCCAGTACTATAGGCTCCTGCTTGAGCATTGGTGTAATTTCCATAGCCACTGCTAGAGACTGTAGCATTTTCAGTGAGACCTGTCAGGGCTTGTTTCATCGTCTTCCAGGTCGATGAATGAAGTTCTACATCTTTGGTCATTGGTCACCTCGCGGAATGATTCCCAGAGTTTTTAAGTTTTGTACGAGAGCGGGATCAGCAACAAGACCATTTATAAAATCATCTCTAAGCTTGGTATCTTGTTCGATCATTTGATTCATCATGCTTAAAATCTCACTATTAGCACGTCGGTATAGGTCTCCGACTTCATTCACTTTGTTGAGCATATCAGCATAGTGATCCATTGCTTTCGAGGCTTCTCCACCTTCATAATATTTCGTTTCAGATAGGCTCTTCAATTTTGGAGCCAAGTTATTTTGAAATGAAATTTCAATGTTGGTGATGTAAGACATGATTGCATGCATTTCATCAGGATTCATGGTGATTTCGTTAGATCCACCACCACCCATTACAGTCGTTTCAGTCACTACCATTTTCAAAATCCTCCTCCCTAAACGGAATAGCAAGCCAGCTATACAATCTCTCAAGGAAATAGTATTGGCTAAAGCGGTATAACTCTTCTTGATTTACATCAAATCCTAATAGTTCACCCTCTTCTTCAACGAATAGATACGAAGCTGTTAATAATGCTGCGTGTCTGGTCTCGCACATTTGTTCCAAAGGATAATACTGTACCATCAGTGCTCGATCTGATGCTAAAGCCGTTTCGATATCAGGAGTTAGTTGCTTTCTTTCAGTTAGAAAATCAATCTCATCTTCCAGAGGAATCCTTGTCACCAATGGGAGCTTGTCTTGAAGCAGCAATAAGCGACTCATAGGACTAATCTTGACAAGTTGATATCCCTGACCAGTATCTACGATTAGGATAGAAAAGTTACTATCTCGGCTTTGCATGAAATAGAAATTATTTAGAATGACCAAAGTTCTACCTAAGCAATATTCTTTTAGAGTCTCAACTATGACAAACCCTGCTTTTGTTAGTGAACCATCCTCATTCACCAAACCTTTTTTCTCAAGATCTTCTTTGGCTATCGTCCATATGAGTTCAGAAGCAGTGACAATGTCATCTAGCGTTGGTAACCCGGGCATCAATTCCCCACCAAAGGCACCGATTAAATAATGGAGTTCATGAATAGAAAACGTTTCTTTATGTGACATATTTACAACCCCTTTATTGATGCAACTTCTGATGAGTTATTGTAATTATCAATTGATTTTTTCAGACCAGAGACTGCTTTTTCATGTTCGTTCATGATAGACCTTAGATCCTTATGGTATTTATGGATAATGTCTAAATAGGATTCAAAAGCTACCTTGGTCTTTCCTGACCACTTGGCGGATTGGAGATAACTTTTTAATCGGGTCACCGTTTGATAAGAATTCGTCAACTCTTGGTTAATCTCTTTTGAAAGCTGAATAGCAGTTTCCAAATCTTTATATTTGATTTTTAAGTCCGCCATAAATCTTACCTCCGTCTTTTATTTCTATTTCTACGTTCCTCAGCCTGACGTCTTGCTTCAGCTTCCCTCTCTCTGCGTTCTTGCTCAGCTAAACGCTCATAGTATTTGTATCGTTCATAGGCTGCATCAACAGCACTCGATAAGCTTTTTGCATCGCTAGACTGATTGGTTCGTACAGTATCAACTTTTCCTTTTACTCGACCTTCGCTATCACTAAAAACATCCTCTGGAATAAAACTTGAACTCATTGAAGGTCGAGAATTGGTATAACTATCGACTTTTCCTTCCATTGTTTTTAATTTAGAATTAAAGCTTTTTAATTGACTGTTCAAATCGTTATACAATGCTTTATATTGTTCCCTTTTCTTTTCTGTATCTGTTCCAAACCACGCGTCCCATAATGACATACTGAGTAGCCTCCTTTTTTATCATTATTCAATTCAGAAGATAGCGTAAAATCCTGAATCGAATCAGGACAAGTAACGCCATCTAACTCATCTAATTATTTACTATACATATCCATTAACAAATGTCAAAAAATAAAGCGACTATCTTCTATAAATCTCTCATTAAGAATCTAATTTTTTTAGCATTTCTGCTTTTTTTCTTTCAAGTTCCTGACGCTGCTCTTCTGTTATCTCATTCCTATAGTTAGGATTTGACCAAGATGGAACATTGGTCTTTTGGGATTCGCCAAAAATTTCCCTTTCAGCGTTCTCAATATCTTCCATCTTCTTCACTCCTGCCTTTTCCCAATTTTCTAACGTCTTAAACAGCCAGCCCGGACCTCGTTTTTTATTCATTGTTACCTTATCTAGGGCGGCAACTACTACTTCTTCAGACATACTTTGACAAAATTTAACTAGTCTTTGTCTGTTGTTCTTATTGTCATACTCTGGTTTATTACTAAAAGTTTTAAGAAAGAGCTGAATAACATTAAAATACTCTAAATGCTTATCGTCACCTTTACTGTCGGATAATTCCTCAAAGACAATATTGCTTCCATCAATACTCTTAATATAATTCAGATCTATTGAAAATGGTTTAAATGAAAAAATGTATTTTACTATCTTTCTATTTTTTCGCTCAATAGTATACTCTAAATCTCTAATAATTTGACGTCCATCATCGTAAGTGAGACTCTGTAATTCTTTAATAGCACTATTTAGAATTGTTAATTTATTTTTTTTAGCGTATGGCGTTGTGAATTTCATAATAATATTTTCAAATACTTCTGCATCAATGGATATTGGACGATTTATAGAACGATATTCAGCAATCCATCGATATAAATTTTGCCCATATTTTTTTAATTGATTATGTAGTTCACGACCAAATTTTAAATACTTTGTCTCAGACCAATCATCATTATTAAATAAATCAACAACTCGTTTTTTATTCTGAATAATGTTCCCTGCTTCATCCAAAATCTCATTTTGATAAACAGCTTCTGAAATATGAACTGTCAATTCTTGATTGATATGATCTACTCTAAATTTTTCTGTAAATAAAGGATAATCATCAAAAACACTATTCCCTTTTTCATCCATCTTAATAAATTTTTTATATGATACGAGTTTTAACTTAGTCTGAATCTCCTCAATAAAACGATTGAAGTGTTTCCCTGTATTGGCATAATATACTCCATCAGAATTTTTTAAAACATTATCCGACATATACGCAATGTCAGAATAAGAGATAGTGATCCCATCAGGAGAATATTTATCACGAATTTCACCCAATAAAGCATATACAACATTTGCTTCATTCTTTGATAAATCCCCAAGATCAAAATATTTTGGAAAATCTCTATCATATTGAATAACAGCCCTATACTTTTTTTGATTTACATCTTTTAGTTTTGCCATCTACTAACCTTTCTAACTCCGTTTTTTCTAAGGTTATACAGGAATCTCCCTTATATTTTATCATATTTTATACTCAAAGAAAAACTATGATAGACTTCCTAGCCTATAAAATTATTGACTCCCTTAGTTTACCTTGCGTTTCTAGGACTTTCATTTTGTTCTATTCTTACTACCTTGCGTTTCTAGGACTTTCATTTTGTTCTATTCTTACTACCTTGCGTTTCTAGGACTTTCATTTTGTTCTATTCTTACTACCTTGCGTTTCTAGGACTTTCATTTTGTTCTATTCTTACTACCTTGCGTTTCTAGGACTTTCATTTTGTTCTATTCTTACTACCTTGCGTTTCTAGGACTTTCATTTTGTTCTATTCTTACTACCTTGCGTTTCTAAGACTTTCATTTTGTTCTGTTCTTGTTACCTTGCGTTTCTAGGACTTTCATTTTGTTCTATTCTTACTACCTTGCGTTTCTAAGACTTTCATTTTGTTCTATTCTTACTACCTTGCGTTTCTAAGACTTTGCCTTGCGTTTCTAAGACTTTACCTTACGTTTCTAAGACTTTACCTTACGTTTCTAAGACTTTGCCTTGCGTTTCTAGGACTTTACCTTACGTTTCTAAGACTTTGCCTTGCGTTTCTAGGACTTTAGACTCTCAAAAACCTTGGTATCACTAGCATTATACTATTCCCTAACTAATATAATTTAAATAACTTATATAACTTATATATAATTAAAATTAACTAAAAATTATTAATATTTTTTTTCATAATCATTAAATATGTAACAAAAAGTTATCCCCATCAATACACAAAAACAGATATACTCTACTTTATGTGTTCCAACTAAATAATTTACATTATTTACATAAACTATGAAAATTATACAAATAATATAAATATTCAAAGTGATATGAATGCTATATGTCTGACATTACTCATAAAACTTCGATCGTTTTTATGAGTAATTAGAAAATAGAATGATTGTTTTAATTAAAATAATTAAACAACGTATTTAAATTTATTTATGTGTCATTTGACACGGATATCTAAATTTTGATAGAATAGAAAAGTAATAGTGATTATATCAGATTGTCCCATTGCTACACGTGTAGTAATTGAAGTATTAATCTAAGTTGTATATGCTTTTTAAATTATATACATATTATAAATAATGTACGTAAAGGAGTAATCTCTATGAGTGTTAAAAATGGCTTCAAAACAGTTACTTTTTATATTGATAAAGGAGGAAGCGCAAAAACAACAAATACTTTTAATTATGTAAAAGATGCAGTTTCTACTAGCAATATTAAAGCGTTAGTAATTGATGGAGATAGATCTCGAAATCTAACCAATGTCTTTGGAGTAAATGGTGACAAGACAATTGCTGATCTATTTAAATCTGATGGAGAAGATTTCGCTATTTACCCAACCAGTGATCCAAGAATTGACATTATTGTTGGTGACAGTGATTTTACTGACGAGGGAGTTAATATTAGAGGGGCTTCTAGTCCTTATCTAGTCTTATTCACATGGTATTCAATGAATTACCAAATGTTGTCGGAAAAGTATGACTTAATTGTCATTGATACTCATAATGATACCTCAATTGTTACTTCTAATTTAATTGCTGTTAGTGATGTTGTAGTATCTGTAACGACGCCAGATGGTCCTAGTTTTACAGCGTGGAGAAATCTACCGGAGTTTATTGAAAAAGTCAAAGCAAAAGCACGTAATCCATTTACGAAAGAGACAGTAGTTGATCTTAAGCTTGGATTGATAGCTAACAATATTATTTTTTATGGCAATAATGTTTCGGCTCCAAGTAAAGAATTCTTATCTTTAGTTGAAAATGATGAGCATTTCTTAGGACTTATTCCCAATCGTCCAATATTTGTAAGTACTTTGCTGGAAGGAAAAAGTATTTTCGAAATAGTAGATGAAATGCCAATACATAAGCAGCAGAAGTATCAGAACCTTCTTGCTGGAGTTAGAGGTATCTACGCAAAAATCAATGCGATGTTAGAATAATAAATGCAATATTTACACAAAATGTATAACGTGATATAAATATAGGAGAAAATACAATGGTAAAAAATAAGTTTGAAGCATTCAGTGGACAACTAAAAAGAAAAGAAAATAACCTCGAAGAGGAAGCGATAGAAGTCAATTCTAATAAAGTTTCAGAAGTAAAAAAAGTTGATGGTCGTTTGAAAAAACCAGAAGATAAAGTTAAGAGTAAAACAATTGCAATGGTACCTAGAGTTGCTAAAATGTTAACTCAACAGAGGTTGAAGAATGCCCCCCTACTATCCGATAGTCAATACATCCAAAATTTAATCTGGATGGATGCTACTGGAGAACCATTCTTTGATAGTGAGACTAAAGAAATCTTACCTGGAAGATAAAAAATGTAATAAATAGTTTAAATTATATAAATTATTTAAATGTTTTGTTAAAGTTGTAAAGATAGATTCGATTTTTAATTCTGTTACAAGCAAACCACAATATTAAACTGGATTATTTCTCTGTGTTTAATATTGTGGTTTTTAATATTTTAAAAGTTATCTTCCTTGAATTTTATTCAATCTGATAAATACAACACAATTTTTTTGTGTTTACACATTGATTTGTTATATAAAGAATTAGCATTACAAGTTTTTGAAGGAACTATTATAGTGGGTGACAAGTCATAAATTTGGCTCTATTCTATGGTATACTATAAGTAAATCAGTACATGATATATTTGTAAAATATCATAAAGGAGATGTCATGAAGTCATTAAAAATTATAGGAATCATTTTAGCTAGTTTGTTGGTTATCGTTGGGCTAAGCGTAGGAGGATATAAAGTAATGAAAAAAGTAGAACAAGACGAGATGGTTAGAATTGTAGAGAGTGAGGAAGCGAAAGAGATTTTTAAAGTACGCTTAAAACAAATAGATCCGAATGCTCTAACAGAAAAAGGAATTATTAAATCATATAAAGTTGATTCTTTTGAACATAATCCAATGGGAGGAATAATTGTTTATTTGTATATAAATGATTCCTCAAGTTACAATGTTAGTGTATTCTTACATAAAGATAGTGATGGTAAATTAAGAAATGGCGGCGGGAGTAATCCGCCTCTGGAAAAATTAAAAGGAGACTCAAACTGATGAATTCTATGTATAGCGACTATGAACGAAAGTTAATCGCTGAAAAAGAATACGATAAAAAATTACAAGTTGACAATGATATTTATATAGAAACTCGAAAAAGCTCCATCGGCACAGTCCGTCAGGTGATCGAAAACGAGACAGGAATAAAGGTTTACGTAGTTGAGAGTCCAGACCATTCTGAAGTGTCTGTTCTCTATGAAGGTTCTAAAGCGCCATTTGAAGAAGGATGGGAAGTGGATTGGAAAGTCAATGATATTCCTATGGCGAAAAATATCATAACCAATAAGAAAGAAGTGACACCTCAGTTAGAATCAGCGGCTACAACACTGAATAACGTACTAGAAAAGTATCCGAACGCTAAAATCTCAGTTTATGCTCACTCTCTTGGCTCTATGGATGCGCAATACGCCCTAGCTAATGTTAGGGACATTTCACGTATTTCAGGAGCTTATATTTACCAAGGACCGAATATCTATCCGGTCTTGACGGAAGAACAACGGCAGCGTGTGGATGCGATGAAATACCGGATTCATAATTATATCGATCAACGAGATACAGTTCCAATCGGATATACTAAGGATGGTCCAGGATACAAAGCAGAATTGAACAGTAAAAATGCTGTTGGAATCGTTCATCACGTAGATTCGAACTTTAACTGGGATCACGTGGCACAACACATGTGGGGCGGTTATGTTTTTAATGAGGATGGTAGCCTCAGAATCAAAAAGGATACCTCATCTTTTGAAAAACGTTATTCTTCTGGTTTGGATAAGGTTTCCAGTGGCTTGTATTACTATGCAAAGGCTAAAGAGGCATTGGCTTCAGGCGGTTATACGAGTGGTGAGGAACTCTTTTTAGACTCCGAACATGCCTTAACGATTTCGTCGGGATTGCATGAAGTCGCAAATGCTGGTCAGGAAGAGATTCGCTCCATAGTTCGTAAAGCTCACCAAAAAGCAGAGAAAATAGTAGCGAGTACCTATCAAGTTCCTTTTGGTTTTATTTTGTCACCTACAGAGGTGGCGACAGCCTATTCTGATGGAGGAGTATCTCGTACGACAATCGTAGATGATCTTGATCATTATTTCTATCCAAAAATCAAAAAAGCAGAAAAATTAGCTGAAGATTTTCAAAGTTTAGAAAAACAAATAGCAGATGGTGTCCAAAAGACATTAGATAACGATAAAGAGTTAGCAGGGAATTTTAAAGAATGGATGAAAATCAAGTAATCTGGCAGGAATTAAGGACAAAGCAAAACAATCTAGATTCATTAGATGAACGCAATCGCTCTATTCGCCAACAAAGAGAAAAACAATATGAAGACCTTCAACAAAAACGGAATCAATTGTTGCATATGATGGAGAGAAAGTACCAGATGATCCAGCATATCCTGGGACAAGTGGAAGTGGATACTACTGAAGAAAGAGGACGGCTAAATAGAATAGCTTCGTACTTTAGTCAGACAGTATCCATGGGATTTACAAGGAATCAGCGTGCTTTGGAACAAAGGATTGAAAAAGAAGAGATTGAGTATAGACAAGAACGACGAAAATTGGAAGATGATATAGATACATTACATCGTCGAAAGATGAAACTCGATCAAGAAAAAAAGAAGGGATAGTCCATGTTTGAAGAAATGATTAATGACTTCTTTTCAGGAGCGAATAATAATATGACGGAGATTCAGAAGGGACTAGAATGTTTACTAATCAGCCATATCTATGCACCACTCAAATTGAATGAGCGTAATAATTTGATGTCAGATGGTGATATCAAAATCAAAACAGAAGCGCAAGCAACGAAGACAGCATTGGGGATGATTTCTAGTCAAATTGATACAACGATGGAGGGTCCTTATTCAACAAAGGTTGTTGAGACTTTGAAGACGAAAGAAAAAGATTATGATACGATTGTGTAGGAGTTATTGTGCCTGAATAGGAGCGATATAAAAGACGATATGAAAAAAATTAAGGTTTAATTCGCTGATGGGAAAAGTGTTCTGAACGTTGATTTTTTTATTGCTAAAGAAGGTGCTGTTATAAGCAAATCAAAGCATGTTATGTTGGTAAAATTTTTATTAAATCATAATCAAATTTTGATATTTATCGGGCTATAAATTGCTTGAAATATTTTAAAAATTACTAGATTTTGAGACTCAATTTTTAACTCATATTTATTTTTTCATTGAAACATATTTAGTCAAATTCTCAAAGAATTTAGTGTAGTTAAAAAAATAAATCGTAGAACAGAATGGAACGTTTTTAAGGAGTGGCAGGTCGCTAATCTGCTCTAGAAATTTATCTCAGCGATTAGCGTTTGACTAAAAATAAAAATTATTTTCAGAGAGAAATTATAACTTAAAAAAATTTATTAAGGCTAACTTTTGATGGTGAAATGTTTCATAAACTTATAATCTTTTTTAATCGTTGGTATTTCAATTATTAACTCAAAAAACGAATCAAATAAGAAATCTATTAGACTTAAAAATAAGAATTTTGAATGTTTTATTTTGGGACAGACTATTGTCTGTCTAAAGGACCCCTAAACCCTTGATATATCTAGTTTCATGGGGGTTGGAAACAGGGGGGACAAAACCACTTTTTATTTTGGGACAGACTATTGTCTGTCTAAAGCCCTCCTAACCCCTTGATATATCTAGCTTTATGGGGATTGGAAACAGGGGGGAAAGTGCTCATTTTGTTTTGGGACAGACAAGTATAAGCTGAAACAACAGCTAACCCCTTGGTACACCTGGTTTTGTTAAGGTTGGAAACAGAAGGGACTTTATATGACTTCAACCCCTTTTTAAGTAAAGTTTGGTAGAAATAGATAAATTTCATGTCTAAAAATAGAAGTAATGTAGCTAGCAAGCGGGAATGAATAGGACGTATTTCAAAGTGTGTAATTGCTTGTTGATTATCTGAACTATAGGTGGAGAAAAAAATATTTTTTAACCAGAGTATGCTCTGGCTTATATACTATTTATTGTGACTAAAGTATTTATCAAGAACCTTCTCTTTTGATAAATATTATCTCTTGATAGTTAAAGAGTTAGATATAAAAACACTTTGTTCTTTTTTTGGAAATGGGGTAATGATACTATCTCATTTTAAAGATGTTTACAGAATAGACAGGGCGGAGTTCTTATCTATTCCATAGTACTTCACTCTTGCTTGTTAGATATATTATTTCACAAGTTCAAGGTCTGTCTAAACTGAAAAATGTAGCATAGTACGAGGGGGATTATAGTTGTAATACGAATCGTATTAACTAGTAGTAAAAATTTACATTTAAGAAAATGAAATAAAGTTAAGACGGTGGTAAAATACATTGAAATAAACAATAAATAATATGATTTTAAAATACCATTTTTAAATAAAAATACTTGTCTAAAAGATTGAATAATGTTAAAATAAGATAAAAAAGAACATAGGAGTAAAAATATGTCAGGACAAATTCGTGTATCTACAGAAACACTTCGCTCACGTGCTCGTGAATATGGGAAAGCTGCTAATGATATTAGAGTTATTTTAAACAATCTTCAACGTTTGCAAGACACTCTACGTTCAGAGTGGGAAGGTGCTGCCTTCCAAGGTTTTGAGCGCCAATTCCTTGAATTGAAACCGAAGGTTGAAAACTTTGCTGATTTGATGCAACAAATCAATACACAACTTGATAAGACTGCTGAATCAATGCAACAAAATGACCAAGCTTTATCTAAAAACTTTGGCATTCAAAATAGTTAAGGATAAAGTTGAGGATTTCTCCTCAACTTTTTTACTACATTTATTTAAGGAGAACATGTGAATAAGAAAGTTTTATTTAGCTTAGGGATGCTACTGTTATTTGTTACAATGATAGTATCCTTCTTTGCAGTTGTAAAACCAACACCTATCAGTCGAACGAACTCAGATTCCTCAGTGCAACAAGCCCCTATCAAAGTAGCTGTTGTGAATGAAGATACAGGTAAGGTATATAATGGACAACCGGTTAACATTGCGAATACTTTAGTAAACTCGTTCATAGCTAAAAATAATTACAAAGTAGAAGTTGTTTCTCGGTCAATCGCTGAAAGCGGTCTAAAAAATGAGACTTATCAGTTGATGATAGTCTTACCAAGTAAATTTTCAGAAGAAGCTTTAGCGATCGAATCAACTTCACCTGTTCAGGCGAAGTTTCAATATCAAATTCAATCAAGTGATCAACTGACTGTCAAACAGGCTGAACAAGCAGTAGTAGCTTTCAAAGAGCTCTTTAATAAAGACTTGATTAATATTTATTTCACTAGTATTATTGGGAATTTGAAAACAGCACAAGGCCAGGTTGCTGATGTGGTTACAAATGAACATGAGTCACTAACGTCCTTTAATAATAAGTTAGTGGATCCTCTTGCTCAATATAGTCAACAATTTAATGGCTTAGGCTCATCACCGAATAATCTTTTATCATCGTATTTGTCATTTAACAAGACCCTGTTAAATACAAATGATGCCTTTAAATCAATTATTTCTGTTGACAAGACATATGAAGGAACAATAAGACAAATAGATGAGCAACAAAAAAAATGGCAAGGTTCCTTGGATACTAGAGAACAGGCTTTGTCAAACTATGATAATGATTTTTCTAAATTATCAGTTGAAGAACAATTATCTAAACTAGCAGCTATAAACACCCAAGTTACCAAGAATTTATCAGAGCCGGCTATTTGGAAAGAAACCACTGATACGGCTTCTTCCTATAATCAAGATATCGCAAAACTTCTCGAAAGCTTGAAGAATAATAACAAGGAAATTGATGACACCTTATCAAATTATGATAAAAAGATTAGAGAAGCAGTAGAGGCTTCCTTGGGCAAAAACTCCTCAGTGGTAGATGGAGCAAGTAAAACTCTCGGTAGTTACATCAAGTCGTTGAATACTAGTATGCAAAATCAAATTACTAGTAAATGGCCAAGTGTATACTACGATGATGCAGCTATAAATAATCTTTCTTTGTCAGATACTGATAAACAACATTTGAAAAATATTAGCGCTTTTATACAGTGGTATAGTAAAAAGACAGGGAAAGATTTGCCAACTTTGCAAGCTACAACACTTGAAAATGAAGAATTCTCTCAGTTAAAGAATGACATTAAATCTAAGAGCACAACAAAACGTGAGCTAACTTTACCTTCGTTTGAAGGGAAAATTTCAAAATTAACATTAACAGTACCAAGCGGATACTATCTGAAAGAATCAAACTATGATTTTTCTGATCTTGGTGGAGGTAACTATAAAATAAATATTCCTGTTGACTCTTCTGCTGGTATGGCTATTTCTTATACACTAGGAATTAAGAAAGAAAATGATATCAGTGTCTTATCGCCTGTTGTCGTGAAGTATAAATTAGATACGACTGAGGATGTGAAGGTTGTAAAGGAAGATGCTCCATACGTAGAGGAAACAACAGTGACAGATACAGCTCATGCAGCGCCTGTTAGTCCAGCTACTTCTGTAACGTCAAGTTCCTCTACGTCTGATGGGCAGAAACCAACAGAAATTATCACAATTACGAAGACCATCACGACTACTAAGATAAATCAAACAGAAAAAAAAGTTTTGAATCGTCATTATGAGATGCAAGACATTATTTCTAACTGGGAGTACAATCCTACTAAGCTAACTCAAGCGATTTATAAAGATGTTGAGGCGTATCTACAGTTATCAGGACTTGTTACTGCGTTTTACGGCTTAGATTTATCTAAAAACACGTACTCAGACCAGACATTTGTTCCAGCGGAAGGTTCTCTTGCTGCCTTAGCAAATAATGATGACCTCAAGACCATTGTGACCAATCTAATCAAAGCGACCACAGTAGAAGCTCTAAAATCAGATTTGAAGATTTCTGATAAAAAATTGACGGATATTCAGTCTCGATTAGCTAACGCTGAGAAATTAACATCTAATATTGAACAGCTGAGAACAACAACCAAAGATTTAATGACTCAGTTAAGTCAGTTAATTGAACAAACCAAATTAGTGGATAAAACAATTAAAGATAAGCCTAGTTTTGTTGTAACAGAAAAAGTAGATAATACTAATATGGTTACAGTTAGTATGGATATGAACAGGGACCTAGATACACTGATGTCAGCTAGTAAAACGTTGATGGACAATACAAAAGCAAACCAAGCTGTTTCTGAGACGATACAAGCTACTATGACTCAGTTGACGAATGATGTTAATACATTGGAAAGAGACGGAAAATCATTAAGTGAACGCGTTTCTGAGTTGAAGAAAGTCATGTCTAGTGAATATGGTTCAAACGAAGAATTTCTTAAAAACTTTTCTACTGTTTTAAGCAATACTAGAACAGGTAACACCAAAAATGAAGCTGTCTATGAATACTTGTCGAATCCTGTTGATGCTTCGAAAATTGGGAATGTCGTATCAGCCGCAACAAATTCACCGTCACAGACTAATCGTCAAGATGAAAGGTCAGGACTTCTGATTATCTTAGTCAGCTATCTTGTTAGCTTGGTTGTTGCTTATCTTTTCCAACATGCAGATAAAGAAGAATTGCAAAGATTAATCAGTTTGAAGGATCGTTTGTCATGGAGAAATTCTTCTGGACCAATGTTCTTCCTAAGTGTGATTTCAGTAGCAGCAGGTTCTATAATTGCGATTGTTTCTGGAGTTAAACTTGCTTTCTCTGTAAGTCAGTTGAGTTGGTTTGTAGTACTTCTTGTCTTGGTGAGTCTAATGATGACATATGGTCTGAATATCCTTATGGATAAACTAAAAAGTCTTGGATTTTTGATAAGTATAAGTCTACTACTGCTTTATATCATTTCAGCAACCCAGTTGTTTGATGAATATTATGTTAACTCAGTTCCTATTTTAGCAATGCTTTCTCCTTTGACATATCTTGAAGGTGTAGTGAAATTGTTTATTAATCAACAAAGTGGAGTGGAACAGCCAATAGTTATGATTGTCGTTTTAACGATCGCTTTAGGTCTTGGGAATGTTTTCTTGTATCGACAAGTTAAGGATAGCAAGTAGTATGAAAAAAACTATTGTCTTTATTTTTCTATTGTTTTCAATTTTTACAAAGTGGAGTGTTGTTTTTGCAAACGATGGTTCCTTGCAAATAGATACATCTTTAGATAAAAATACTAAGAAAACAGAGATCCAGTACTTTGAACAGGAGAGTAATTTAACAAAGTTATTTCGTCCTGAGACATATAAATTGATTGATACGACTAAAAAAAATGATGAAGAAAAGTATCAATCGGTTAAAACAAACTTATTTATCAAGAAGGTAGAAACAGAGAATATTGTTAATGATTATCAATCTGCTTTATTCACCAGTCAAATTCAAGTCAATCATAGTGATAAAAAGAATGTTTCACTTAATAACGTAAATTCTCCGGTTTCTTGGACAGCAATTTTATTGTTTATACTAGGGGTAATTGTTACAATCTATTCACTCGTATATAAAAAATTACATAATTTTAAACAATAAAATCGATAGAAAAATATTTTGAGGAGATACGGCTGTATCTCCTCTTTTATAAGCAAAAAATTCTTTAATATTCATGTTTTGCGTGATATAATAAACATAATACTATAAGATTAGGAGATTTCCATGGAAGAGTACATTAATATTAGTCTGGATTGTTCGCCTTTTTTATCTAAAATATTAGATTTAAGAGTCCCTGCCGAGTTAACGATTAAAGAATTGATAAAAATCGTCTCTGATACTTATGGTATTGGGGTTAAGGTAATGAATCCAAGTGTAAGAAATCAACAGTCGGGAGAAATTCTTGCTAGTACGAGCAGTCTAGCATTGGTGAAAGACGGAGTTTTATTAAAACTGGAAAGAATATAGTAAGGGAGTCAGGTATGGACGTTCAAAAAATGGAATTAGTAGTTGGAGATATCAAGGGAAATCGAGAAATAGCTTATGCTCTATTAACAGCAACACAACCTTATTTTGTGAATCAAAATGTCGTTGAGGAAGAAGGTAAACTAACGATTGAAAGTCTTTTGACAGATGAATATTATTCTTGGGATAAGTTGACTACGATGATTGATGAAGAAAAATTACGTCATCTAATCAATGTTGGTCAATTATTTAACTCGCTGAAGGATTCAATTTATACTTATGAGTTATCACCTAGTAATCTAGCATTTTCACGAAATGGTAATCCCTTATTCATTTTTCGTGGTGTTAAAGGGCAAGTGCCTCCCTATGATGCATTAAATCTAGAAGCGTTTACAGTTAACTTTAAAGCCATGATAGTATCTCTACTAGATAAAAAGGTAAGTTATGAAAAATTAGTGGAGGGACAATCGCCATTTTATAAAGGAAAACTGTTTTGTGAGACCATCATGAAAGCTGAAGATTTGGAAGAAATCTTAGGCTTACTACTAGAAAAGTATCTGGAAGAAAAGGAACAAAATAAAGAAAAATTTTCACGTGTTCCTAATAAACTTGTTTTGCGGTTGAAGTGGACAACCATTATTGCATCATTTATTGGAGTGCTGTCAATTGTTGGAGTGCTTTACTTTGCATTGTTCGCTATGCCTAATCAACAAATGATATCAGATTTACGTCTAGCTTTTGTCCATCAAGATTATTCAACGGTTGTTTCGACTGTTAAAAATATGGATTCTAAATCACTTAGTCAGGACGATGCTTATATGGTGGCTTATTCAGTAATTAAAACTGAACCTTTAACTGAAGCACAAAAGACAGAGTTATCCAAAATATCAACTCAGTCAAATACAGACTACCTTCGCTATTGGGTGTTGATTGGTCAGTCGAAAATTGATGAAGCTATGGATATTGCAAGTTACCTAGATGATCCACAGTTATTGATGTATGGTATGACTAAAAAGATTGATGAAGTCCAGAGAAATCCTAACTTAACATCAGAACAACGTACGGGGCAACTAAATAATTATAAGAGTAAATTGGAAGAGTTGAAGAAAAACTACCTAACACCTGAGACGAACAAGTCGAATACGACTTCGACATCAACTTCAACTTCAGCTTCAGCAGAGTCAAGATAGGAGTGGTCTATGAATTATTTATTTTTTGAAGGCAATGTTTATCCACTCTATGCAGGAAAAACCTATCAACTAGGGTCTTCTGTAGATTCTAATATCTATCTTCCAATTTTTGAGAATGTGGTGCTGGAAGTCAAGGAAAATGGAGTTGAACTACTCGGGGAGACTTATTCTTATGGGTATCATTTGGTTTCTATAGCGGAAAATACAAATGTTTCCTTATTGATTATTGAAAACACAGCGCATTACCTTCTTCCTGAGAAAATACTTTATTTATCAGATAAGAAAGAAGCGACCATTCGCTTAGTTGATTTTCCTATAGAAATCATTTTGACCTTTGATGGGACAAATAAGACGATTTACAGTGTTAGTCCATTTTACATTAACGGTGAAAGAAAAACAGGAAAGCAAAAAATTCAAGATATGGATCAACTTGTTTTTGAACAAGGTCTAGGTTTATCCGTTCAAAAACAAATTCTATCGCTCCATTCACTATTTTCTATTGAGACGAGCTTACTGCCTTTTTCTGAAGTAATGGTCGAAGATCGCTCAAAAGAATTCCATCGCTCTCCACGGATTATTCTAAGAGAACCCGAGGATAAAGTAACGATTGCTTCGGCACCAACAGATGATGAAGGAAACAAACAATCGTTACTAAGATTGATTATTACCCCTTTGGCGATGATTGTCTTTACGATACTGACCGTTTACTTTACACGTAGTGGTGGAATGATGTTTATGATGATGGGGATGTCTGTCATTACTATTGGGACTTCCATTCATACTTATTTCTCTGATAAAAAATCACATAAAGAACTTCAGGAACAGAAAATTGATGAATATATGAAATATTTGGAAACCAAATATTCACAGCTGGCTGACTTGCGTGACGAACAAGTTGAGGCTCTGGTTTATCATTTTCCTGATACAGTTCGTATTTTGGAAATGGTAGAAAAAATAGATCGACGAATTTATGAGAAAACGCTCTATCACTTTGATTTCTTGTCTTATCGCTTAGGATTGGGTGAAGTTAATTCTAGTTTCTCTATTGAGTATTCAGATTCTGAGTTGACAAAATACAATGCAGCTGCTAATCAAAAAATTCAAGAACTACTTTCCTACTATCGTGTGACTAAGCATGTACCTATTACTCATACATTAACGAGCCCCACAGGATATATAGGGACACGTCAAATAGTGATTGAACAAGTTCAACAGATGATGATGCAATTAGCGACTTTCCAAAGTTATCATGATCTACAGTTTATTCCAATTTTCCGAGAGGAAGAGTTGGAGTTATGGGATTGGAGCCGTTGGTTACCTCATATGAAAATTAAAGCATTAAATAGCCGTGGCTTTGTTTACAATCAACGTACTCGAGATCAATTATTAACGTCACTCTATCAAGTTATTAAAGACAGAAAATTAGACAGTGAGCAGGACAAAGGAAAAGAAAAGCAATACAGCCCTCATTATATTCTCTTTATTACAGATTTAAGTCTGATGTTGGATCACAACATTATGGAGTATATCAATGAAGATTTATCCCATTTAGGGATTCATTATGTTTTTGTAGAAGAAGTACTTGAAAGTTTGCCAGAACATGTTAAAACAGTTGTCGATTATCGAGGAGATAAAAAAGGTATAGTGCTACTTCAGGATGGAAATTATATAAATAAAGAAATTACGCCTCTTCCTCCTGTAAGTTTATCGGAAAAGGAAAATTTTGCGAGAAATCTTGCGAGTATTCATCATGTTCAGACTTTGCGTAATTCTATTCCGAATAGCATTACCTTCCTAGAGATGTATGGAGTCAATAAGGTAGAGGAACTAGATCTTTTAAAACGATGGCAAGACAATGAGACTTTCCAAACAATGGCTGTTCCTCTAGGAGTACGAGGTCGTGATGATATTCTTTATCTAAACATTCATGAGAAGGCGCATGGACCTCATGGATTGATTGCTGGTACTACAGGATCAGGGAAGTCTGAGCTTATTCAGTCCTACATTCTATCTTTAGCTGTGAACTACCATCCGTATGAGGTTGCTTTCCTCTTGATTGACTATAAAGGTGGAGGGATGGCTAATCTCTTTGCAGACCTACCTCACGTCGTTGGTACGATTACGAACCTGGATGGCAACCAGGCTAACCGAGCTCTGGTATCTATCAAAGCTGAACTTAAGAAGCGTCAGCGTATCTTTGCCGAAAATGATGTTAATCATATCAACCAATATATGAAACTCTTCAAAGAAGGGAAGGTCAAAGAACCATTACCACATCTATTAATCATTAGTGATGAGTTTGCAGAGTTGAAGGCGAATCAACCTGATTTCATGGATGAATTGGTCTCTACGGCTCGTATTGGTCGATCATTGGGAGTTAAGTTGATTTTAGCAACCCAAAAACCTAGTGGGGTTGTCAATGATCAAATTTGGTCAAACTCCAAGTTTAAAATAGCTCTTAAAGTACAGGATGTTGCAGATTCTAGAGAAGTAATCAAAACACCTGATGCTGCAGAAATCACCCAGACAGGTAGAGCCTATCTTCAAGTCGGAAACAATGAAATCTATGAGTTATTCCAAAGCGCTTGGTCAGGTGCGGATTATAATCCAGAAGGTCGAAACCATGTTCAAAAAAATACAACTGTGTATGAGATTACAAGTAATGGTCAATATAATGCCATTAATAAAGATTTGAGTGGTTTAGTCAATAAAAAAGAAGCAAAGGCTGTTCCAACTGAATTAGACGCTATTGTAGAAAAAGCCCGTGAAATATTTGACGGTCTTCATATTCATCAGGTAGCCAGCCCTTGGTTGCCACCACTTGAAGAAAAGATATATGCTAAAGATACACAATCGACTAACTTCAAGGATTATTGGGGACGTTCAGAGGCCTTACAGCCTATTTTGGTTGGGTATCAAGATATTCCTGAAAGACAGGAGCAATCCCCCCTTTATTTCAATATGGAACAAAGAGGCCATATTCTATTAGTTTCGAGTCCAGGATTCGGGAAATCCACTTTTCTACAGAACTTTGCGATGGATGTGATTCGTAAGCACACACCAGACCAAGTCCATTTCTATCTCTATGACTTTGGTACTAGCGGCTTGATCTCTATTTCTGATTTTCCTCATGTTGCAGATTATTTCACCCTGGATGAAACTGAGAAAATCATGAAATCTCTTCGATTCTTGAATAGAGAGATAAAAACCCGGAAATATGCTCTTTCTCGGGCAAGAGCCACAAATCTAGCGCAATACAATCAGCTGTCAGATGAGAGTTTTCCAACTATTTTCATCGAGATAGATGGATTTGATAGTGTGATGGATGCCCCATTCGTAGATGCCTTTTATGATACTTTAAATGTCATTGCTCGAGATGGAGCTTCTCTAGGAATCTATCTAGTCGTGACACTTTCTCGTCTCAATGCGATGCGTTTACAGTTACAATCCAACTTTAAGACCAAGATTTCGCTCTTCTTATTTGATAACAGTGACTTATCAAGTGTAGTAGGACGTTCAAATATTCCACTCGATGAAATCAAAGGCCGTGCCATAGCTAAATTTGATGACATCGTCCAATTCCAAGTGATGTTGCCATACAGCAGTGAACATTATACGGACTACATAAAAGAAGTTCGTGCAGAACAAGAAGCCATGGCTGTGGCATACGATGGACCGCTTCCTGCAGGTATCCCAATGTTACCAGAAAAGGTAACCAAAGAAGTGATGGCAGGAATCTTAGAAAGCAGTCAAGACTTTATCTTGGGATTTGAAAGAGAAGCTGTTGTTCCAGCATTCTTTAGTTTTGAGAGACCTATTCTTATAGCCTCAGACAGTCCTGCTTTTGCAACGAATTACTATAAATTATTAGAGTATCACTTGGAACGTTTGTCAGGTAAGTATAATACGGTTATTTTAGATCCTAGTCAGCGTATCAGCAACCAACTTTTTGATGGCATCCAACGTTTCGATACTTCTTTAGAAGTCGATAATGTGATGAAGACGATCTTAGAAGACTTTAAGAAACGAGTGGCTACGCCAAGTCAGGACTATCCAAAATGGTTAATTTTGATACCTGATATTGCGGCGACAGCTATGGCAGCAGGGATGAATGAAGCAGACTTCAAAGAACTTCTTACGGAAGGTTCTCGCTATGGAGTGACTTTAGTATTTGCTGGTGCTTATCAGGATCTAGTAACCAATCAATACGATAATTTTGTCAAACTCGTTAATCAGCTAGTAGAACAAGTCTTCCTTGGTGTACGCATTAGCGATCAAGATCATACTCGCTATCCTTATATCATGAATGAACCTGCACTGAAATCGAACCAAGGATACATTCTTTATCCAGATCGTTATGAATTTGTTCAATTATTAGAAATTTAGAAAGGGATACGATGAAAGAAACGACCATGTTGCCACTCGGCAGTATCATTATACTAAAAGGAAATACAAAGAAGATGATGATCATTGCACGGGTCATCGCGGCGCCTGTCAAAGGGAATATTTATCGCTTTGACTACGGGGCTTGCCTCTATCCTGAAGGGATGGTAGGCGATAGCCTTATCTACTTCAATGACGAAGATATTTTTAAGGTTGTTCAAGAGGGCTATAGTGATGAGGATAATGATCTCATGTTGGAAAATATTGCTGCGGTTATAGACCAGACAGAGATTCCTAAAGGAAATGTAGCCGAATTGAACGATGTAAATGAATTAGGAGGTTAAGAGATGGGAGAAGTTGATTATAATCAAATCTATTCTCTACAAAGACAGGTTAGTGCTCACTCTTCCAGCATCTCCTCCGCCCAATCACGGATTACGACTATCGATGAAAAATTGGAACGTCTTCGTACGGCTAAGAAGTCTGTAGGGGAAATTCAAAAAAAGGTTCATGATATCAGGTATCCTATCAATCACCGTAATATCCAGCCGGATTGGCAAGGCAAACAAAAAGATGCCTTTACCAAGCAGTGGGAAACCTTCTCCAGTGACTACACGAGTTTCCAAACGGAGATGAATACCTTCTATGATGCCATCTGTGATGAAATCACTAGACTAGAGAACCAAAAGAACGAAGAAAATGGACTTATTGGCTGGTGTCAGAGTCAGATAAACAGTTTGGGAAATTTCATCGAGAAGCTATTACATACGAAGGAGGGGTAAGGTCATGTATGGAACGATTCAATTATCTGAGGTTCTGTTTAACTCGCACATCAGTAGTTTGACCAAAGCCAAGACCAGTTTGGCAGGAGTTGGGAAACCGAGCTTTAACACGACAGCCACATCGAAAGGATTGGACTTGTATCAGGAACAATTCAATGAACTCCACCAGCTGGTGAAGACCTATACGACTTTGTTGGAGACAGATATCGCCTTGATGGTAGCCACAGGGAAAGAGATGCATCGGACAGATAGTGTCCTAGGGCAAAACATGTTTCCTGGTTTGCAGTAGGGGGGCTATATGAGTTACAATATAAAATTTGATGATATCACCTCTGTCCAAGTGGAAAGTCAAAAGACCATGAATGCTTGGGGAGAGGGCATCAGTAGCCTAAACAAGGCCATGACAGACTTCATCAACAATCAAAATCTACAAGGTCAGGCCATCTCGAGTATGCGAACTTACCTAGTAGAGGTGCATGGGACTCTTCTTCAAACTCTGGTCAACTTGATGAATGATTACTCATCTAATCTCTTGCTTTACAAGGATGGTTACTATCAGATTGATTCGAGTAATCATGCAAAGCTACCAGGTCAGGTGTTTACAAGCCTTCATAGTGATTTAAAGAGTTCACGGGACAACCTAAAGAGTGAGATTGAGCTCTTGAACACGACCAAGGACAAGATTTCAGACTTGGTAAGCTATTCAGGAAGCAGTCATACCAGCACGGTCATGGACTATAACTTTCTCATGAATCAGGTCAAGAACCTGGACAACTCCATTATCCAGTACGAAAGCAGCCATGCGGGTCAGGATTTGGTCGCCTTTAAGGAACTTCTAGCTGCGACCAAGGCCTTGATAGCAGAGCACGCAGGGAAGACACGTACGGTAGGGACTTATCAGTCAGGAGACTTTGCCAAACTCCAATCTGTTCAACGCTTTGCGATGGCTTACCAACAAGCAACCAAGCAGATGGAGAGTCGCGTTGAGCGCGTAAAGGCGGCCCAGGAGCGGGACCAGGCTCGTTTTGAAGCCTTGGCTGCGGAGGAACGTGCCAAGAAAGGTTGGATAGACCTGGGTCTTGGTGTGGTGACCTTTGCGATTGGTGCTTTAGCGATTTGGGCAACTATGGGTGCAGCGACACCCTTGGTTGTTGGATTTGGGCTAACTGCAGGTCTGGGGACAACGGCCTATGGGGCGTCAAATATGTACGAGGCAGGTCAGAATATCAAACTTGGGAATGCGGGGGATATCCATACCAAGGCAAAAAATCCTATCCGAGATACGCTTTTCATGGGGAATGATAAGCTGTATCATCAGGTTGGTGGAATCTTTGTGACGGCGAGTGCCATCATGATTCCCATAGGGCAGACCCAGAGCGTTGTCAAGGGCTTGACCCAGTTTGCGATAGGGGAGGCTGGTGCCTATACAACGGGTCAGGTTGCCTATCATGGGACCAAGCTCCTAGGTGGAAATGAAGAAGATGCCCAAACCGCAAACTTTATCGGAAACCTGGTAGGAGGTTATGCGGCCTCCTCAGCAGCCAGCAAGTTTAGTCTCAATAAGGTGAAAGTAGAGGTCGAAGCACCGAAGTATAACCGAGAACAGATCCTGAAGAATCTGGAAGAAAGCAAGCTTGCGAGGGAGAGTTCAGGGTTTAAAGACTTTTCAACTCGAGAAAGATATCTAGAAAAAGTTTTTGACAAATTAACTCCTGAAGAAAGGGAATTAATTTTTAATATTTCTAAGGACTCACCTAAAGTCGAGTATCGTCCTGGCAAAACATCCAGAAGTGTGTTATCAATACCGAAAAAAGAGCGTCCAAGTGTCGAAAAGGTTTATAGCTCAGAATACATAAAAGCACACAGACAACAATTTGAGAATGGTGCTATTAAATTTCAGAAATTTACACCCGAAGAAGGTGGTTATAATAATGGTGCAGTTGGTAATGAAAAAGACCATGTTGCCTTTGTTATGCCTAAAGAATCTGGTGAAACGTTGATTAAAGTGACTAAGGGAGATCCTGAATTGTTGGAAGACATATTAGGACTTCATCGAGGAGATCTAGGGTCTTCCCCTGTAGCTATTGAAATTCCACCAGAATCTATAAAAAATCCAAGAATTCCAAGTGGAAATGAAGAGTCTGCTTTTGAAGGCTTTTGGAAACCAGGAGGACAAACCTTCCCAGGAAATATGCCAGAAGCAGTCATTGACGAAGTTCCATGGGGAGAATTTACAATTAGAAAATTAGGAGGCGATTAAAATGAGTTTAACTAAAATAACATGGGAAGAGTTTGATACCTTTGAAAAGATTAAATCACCAAAAGGATATGATTTTCGAACACATGAAGGGAAATACTACACTTTTGGAGAGTTTGGAGTAGCTTCCGTTCGTCGTATCTTTGAGATTAATCCTTCTGATTTTAACGAATATTTATTAGGTAGGAGGACGGCACGTGAAATTGATTTTAAAGCGGAGAACGATCGTTGGCCACCGACAGAAGAAGAAAAGAAGGCTAGTGAGAAACGATTTATAGAAGAGAGTCCTACATCATTAATTGATTTACCTGAAACTAGAGAGTTATTTACTCAGGAAGAGCTTGAAAGATTAATTCCAATTGCTGAGCAAATGTGGATTGACTGGAGAGGCAAACTTCCAGATGATTATGTATCGCCATTAAAATAAGCTTGTAAGGAACTTGTTTATTCACTTTCAGTTGTAGGCAAGTTCCTGTTTTTTACATTAGGTACCAATCTCCTACTTTACAAGGACGGTTACTACCAGATTGATAGTCACCTGCATACAAAGCTACCAGGTCAGGTGTTTACAAACCTTCATAGTGATTTAAAGAGTTCACGGGACAATCTAAAGAGTGAGATTGAGCTCTTGAACACGACTAAGAGTAAGATTTCAGACTTGGTGAGCTATGATGGGAGCAGTCATACCAGCACGGTCATGGACTATAACTTTCTGCTCAATCAGATCAAGAACTTGGATAGCTCCATCACTCAGTATGAAAGTAACCATGCGAGTCAGGATTTGGTCGCCTTTAAGGAACTTCTAGCTGCGACCAAGGCCTTGATAACAGAACATGCAGGGAAGACACGGACGGTAGGGACTTATCAGTCAGGAGATTTTGCCAAACTCAAGTCTGTTCAACGCTTTGCGCTAGCTTATGACCAAGC
>CAJNCP010000018.1 GCA_905221295.1 bacterium
TTTTTACACTAAACTTTAGTTTTAAAAAGACAATTTCCTTAGTTGGACTATGAAACTCAAACTATTTTTTATCGAATGACTGGATATGCTTGACAAATGGTAGAAAAGGACTTAGTCCGGTGCAATACAGAACTAAATCCTTTCAATAATTATTTGTCTAACTTTTTGGGGGCAGTACAAAAACGTCCCCTTTTTTAACATATACAATGAAATCATAAGTATAAAATGCTTGTGATTTTTTTGTTTGAAAGGAGGATGAAAAATTGCCTAGAGATGGAACTAAAAATTTAACTCCTATGAACAAGTGAAGTTTGGAGGAACAGAAAGAACTCCAAAGAAAGGGAAGTGATTGCAAATGGTTGCTTAGTTTATTAAACGAGGGGGAATCTTGAGCTAAATCTCCTCTCTATCAGTCGTTTATAATAGTCACTTCTCTGATTGTTATCACATTTCAAGAATAATGAACTGGAAGCGGGGACAGTTCTATCTTAAAGACGAATTCATGTAACTTACGAATGATGGTTGAAGTAGAAACTACGAGATTTTTTCTATATTTCTCAGGAGGTTTTGCCCAATACAGAGTAAACAAATCAGTTGTATTTAGTTTGTTTTTTTTACAGAACAAAGTATATATGACTATAAGTTTTCCCGATTTTATTTGCTTATTTCATTCTTTCATACTATACTAAAATTATCTCAATGGAAAGCGATAACAAATAATGAAAATGTCTAATTTTTTCAAAAAAAGTTTCTGGCCAACCTTTATGATTGTTAACCAAACAGCTATACTATTCCATTTAAAGGATGGCTTGGATCGACAATATCTTACAACAGATTCCATACATTGGGTGATAGGGACCTTTATATTTGCTAATATTTTAGTGGCCGTGTTTAGTAATATGAAAATTGGGAATAAGGAGAAAAATAATTCCTGAACTGTCCCCAAAACATTTTACAAGCAATCTAACATTTAAAACTTAGTAGTTGGATTCCAAAACATTTAATCAGAAATCTAGAGGATAGGTTTGATTCAGTATTGGCTGAAAATTCTATAATGAAGCTAGCCACCCAACTTTCCTAAAAATGAGCTGGTTCAACCAGTCAATATTGTCAAATGAAATCTAGTTATAGGCATAAGAAAACACCTCTGTGTTATACTTGTTGTTCACCACAAACACAAGAAAGGTACAGAGATGCAAATCAATTATACTACAAAAGCGAAACACTTGACAATCCATAGCCGTCGTTTAATCGAACGATGGAAATTAGAAGGGAAATCAAATAGAGAAATCGCCTCTCTACTTGGAAAAGCTCCTCAGACCATCCACAATGAAATCAAGCGTGGTACAGTCCTGCAATGTCTAGGAAAAGGACGATTCAAAAAGATTTATTCTGCCGACTATGCTCAAATGGTTTATGAAACCAATCGCAAGCGCTCTGTGAAGAAATCAACCTTGACCAAAGAGCTAAAACAAAAGATTCTCCACTACCATAATCAAAAGTTGTCTCCTGAAATGATGGTCAAGGCTAAGGGCGTTACAGTGGGAATTTCAACCATCTACTATTGGATTCATCATGGAAAATTGGGATTGAACAAACAGAACCTCCTTTATCCTAGAAAAGGAAAAACTGTCAAGAAACAAGCTAGTCCCAACTTTAAACCTGCTGGGAAGTCTATTGAACAGCGTCCCAAGGCTATCAATCTTCGCTTGGAGAATGGACATTATGAGATTGATACGGTTTTACTTACAAGAGCGAAAAACTACTGCCTACTGGTCTTTACGGATCGAAGGAGCAGACATCAAATCATCCGATTGATTCCAAATAAAAGCGCTGAGTCCGTCAATCGGGCTCTAAAACTCATCTTAAGACAACATCACATTCTTTCCATCACGGCAGATAATGGAGTCGAATTCCACCGCTTGTCTGATGTGTTTTCTAAGGAGCATATCTACTATGCACATCCCTATGCCTCTTGGGAAAGGGGAACCAATGAGAATCACAACAGGCTCATTCGTAGATGGCTACCTAAAGGAACTAAGAAAACGACTCCTAAAGAAGTCACCTTCATCGAAAATTGGATTAATAACTATCCTAAAAAATGCTTGGACTACAAGTCTCCCAGAGAAGACTGCTTGCTGGCTAACTTGAAATTTAGCGATTCAGTATTGGCAAGAAAAGATCGGTGATTCATTGCGATTAACCTTGACGAACTCCTCCAAAAACGATATAATAAGAGAGTTGAGAATTGATTTTCAGTTGTCTTAGTCCAGAGAAATGGCGGTGCTGCGAGCCATCTAAGCTAGGAAGTCATGCTACTCAATCAGACAATTGCATAAGAATAAGAGAATGACAAGTTCATTGAATGAAGGTGGTACCGCGGTTTTTCGCCCTTCGTGATGTGAGCTTGTCTTTTGATTTTTGGAGGTGTTTATGAAGACATTTCTCGTGAAACAAAAGTTTCGTCTTGGGGGCGAACGCTTCGATATCAAGGATGATAGAGGAGTAGTGAACTATCAGGTGGAGGGCTCTTTCTTCCAAATCCCTAAGACCTTTACAGTCTATGACGCCTATGGTGAGCAAGTCAGTGAGATTAGTAAAGAATTTTTCACTTTACTTCCTCGCTTTACTATTCAGCTACGAAACGGTTCCAATTTCGTTATTCGAAAGAAGTTGACCTTCTTTCGTGATAAGTATGAGTTTGATGATTTAGGACTTCGTATCGAGGGCAATATCTGGGATTTGAATTTCAAATTGCTAGATGATCGTGATCAGCTTGTTGCCGAGATTCGGAAAGAGATTTTCCATTTGACCTCAACTTACACCGTAACCGTCTATGAAGACTCTTATGCAGATCTGGTCATTTCCCTCTGTGTCGCGATTGACTATGTGGAGATGCTGGAAAGTCAATCAAATTAAACAAGTAAATAAGGAGATATTATGAAACAACTATCTAGTGCTCAAGTTCGCCAAATGTGGCTTGATTTCTGGGCAAGTAAAGGCCACTCTGTAGAACCATCAGTCAGCTTGGTTCCAGTAAATGACCCAACACTTTTGTGGATCAACTCAGGGGTTGCTACCCTTAAGAAATACTTTGACGGAACCATCATTCCTGAAAATCCACGGATTACCAATGCGCAAAAAGCTATCCGTACTAATGACATCGAAAATGTCGGAAAAACGGCTCGCCACCATACCATGTTTGAAATGTTGGGGAACTTCTCTATCGGGGATTACTTCCGTGATGAAGCTATCACTTGGGCTTATGAGCTTTTGACAAGCCCAGAATGGTTTGATTTTCCTGCTGAAAAACTCTACATGACCTACTATCCAGATGATAAAGATTCTTACAACCGCTGGATTGAAGTAGGAGTGGATCCAAGCCACTTGATCCCAATCGAAGACAACTTCTGGGAAATCGGTGCGGGACCTTCTGGACCAGATACAGAGATCTTCTTTGACCGTGGAGAAGCATTTGACCCAGAAAATATCGGTATTCGTCTTCTTGCAGAAGATATTGAAAACGACCGTTACATCGAAATTTGGAATATCGTTTTGTCACAATTTAACGCAGACCCTGCTGTTCCTCGTAGCGAGTACAAGGAATTGCCACACAAGAACATTGATACGGGCGCTGGTTTGGAGCGTTTGGTGGCGGTTATCCAAGGGGCTAAGACAAACTTTGAAACAGACCTCTTCATGCCAATCATTCGTGAAGTTGAGAAATTGTCTGGTAAGGTTTATGACCAAGATGGCGACAACATGAGCTTCAAGGTCATCGCTGACCACATCCGTTCTCTTTCATTTGCCATCGGTGATGGTGCTCTTCCAGGAAATGAAGGTCGTGGTTATGTCCTTCGTCGTTTGCTCCGTCGTGCTTCTATGCACGGTCAAAAATTGGGAATCAACGAGCCTTTCCTTTACAAACTCGTTCCAACTGTTGGAAAAATCATGGAAAGCTACTACCCAGAAGTGCTTGAAAAACGTGATTTTATTGAAAAAATTGTCAAGAGTGAGGAAGAGTCATTTGCTCGTACCCTTCACTCAGGCCAACACTTTGCCCAAGGTATTGTAGCTGACTTGAAAGAAAAAGGTCAATCAGTGATTGCTGGTTCAGATGTCTTCAAGCTCTACGATACTTACGGATTCCCAGTTGAATTAACAGAAGAAATCGCTGAAGAAGCTGGGATGACTGTAGACCGTGAAGGTTTTGAAGCAGCCATGAAAGAACAGCAAGAGCGTGCGCGTGCGTCAGCTGTCAAAGGTGGCTCAATGGGTATGCAAAATGAAACCCTGCAGGCCATCACAGTGAAAAGTCGCTTTAACTATAAAAAAGAAAAACTAGGTAGTAGACTTGTGGCTATCGTAGCTGACAATGTTGAGGTAAAAGCTGTATCAGAAGGCACTGCCTCCCTCATATTTTCAGAAACGCCATTCTACGCTGAAATGGGTGGACAGGTTGCTGACCATGGTAAAATCCATAATTCCGAAGGAAAACTTGTAGCCAAAGTTACAGATGTTCAAAAAGCACCAAACGGACAGCCATTGCATACGGTTGAAGTTCTTGCACCTCTTTCTTTGGACAAAAACTATAAACTCAGTATTGATAAAAATCGTCGTCACCGTGTCATGAAGAATCACACAGCAACTCACTTGCTCCATGCGGCTCTTCACAATATCCTTGGCCACCATGCGACACAAGCAGGATCTCTGAACGAAGTAGAATTCCTTCGCTTTGACTTTACGCACTTCCAAGCAGTAACTCCTGAAGAATTGCGCGCCATTGAACAAGAAGTCAATGAGAAGATTTGGGAAGCAATCGCAGTGGAAACAGATGAAACTGATATTGACACTGCTAAAGAAATGGGAGCTATGGCCCTCTTTGGTGAGAAGTATGGCAAAGAAGTCCGAGTTGTGAAGATTGGTAAGTACTCTGTGGAACTCTGTGGTGGTACTCATGTGAGCAACACTTCTGAGATTGGTCTCTTCAAGATTGTCAAAGAAGAAGGAATCGGATCAGGAACTCGCCGTATCTTGGCCGTGACTGGGAAGGAAGCCTTTGAAGCCTATCGTGAACAAGAAGACGCTCTTAAAGCTGTCGCAGCAACCTTGAAAGCACCTCAACTCAAGGAAGTACCTCATAAAGTTGAAGGCCTTCAAGAGCAACTTCGTCAATTGCAAAAAGAAAATGCAGAATTGAAAGAAAAAGCCGCAGCCGCAGCTGCTGGTGATGTCTTCAAGGATGTGAAGGAAGTCAATGGCCACCGTTACATTGCGAGCCAAGTTTCTGTATCAGACGCAGGAGCCCTTCGTACCTTTGCGGATAACTGGAAACAAAAAGACTACTCTGACCTTCTTGTCTTAGTTGCAGCTATTGGTGACAAGGTCAACATCCTTGTTGCAAGCAAGGCCAAAGATATCCACGCAGGTAACTTGGTTAAAAAATTGGCTCCAATCGTCGATGGACGTGGTGGTGGTAAACCAGACATGGCCATGGCAGGAGGAAGCAACCAAGCGAAAATTCAAGAACTCTTGGATGCAGTAGCAGGTAAATTGTAAGAAAAAATGAGTCCCGGCCAACTATTGTTGGTAAATAAGAAATCATCCTCTGAAGAGAGCCCTACCGGTTCTCTTCTTTTTGATATTCAGTGACTATTCTAGCTTTAAAGTTGTCAAAAATACAAAAGATAAAAACATTTCGCTTAATTATCTTGGAGAGGAATTTTATTGTAGGGACTAAACATGTTCCATTTCAATGCCCTTCACTTGTCCTTTCCCTGTTTGAAATATCATAGGAAAAGATTGGTTACACTCATTGTTCCATAGTCCGTTCCTCCCCCTAAGATATGCAAACTGCAGTTAAAACAGAGCTTTGGATTCATGTTGGTTAAGAATGCAGTTGGAACTGGTGACAGGTAAAACTTTTCTCGATAGCAGTCGTACGGGGCATCTTTATCGGCCGTTGAGTTATTTTATTGAGAGACCTATTTAACCAAGTAGTCAATACTGTGGGGACATTTTGTATCAGGATAATCTAGTCTAGTGCTGTCTCTCTTGTGACTTTTAGTTTATAGATAATATTGAATAGAAAATTTGTTGTTTTTAGTCTAGTTATAAGAAACAGTATGATAAATCGTAATCTTCTCCACTTTCCAACTTAAGATGAGAAGTTTGATTAAAAGATAGGAATTTTTAAATTATCGTTGATTTTATACTCTAAGAATGCTCTAGTTGGTATTAAAAGACTTAAAACTATATTATTTTTGTAGAGATTTTCGATACCAGAAAATCAAGAAAAAGAGCAGTTGAGATGAAACTGCTCTTTCTCGTATTTGTGTTAACTAGTTAATGTCCTTAGACAAGTTCATCAATCGACGTATGATCTTTATCGAGCCCTTCGGCAACTGGTAGGCTAGTTAAGTAACCTTTATAAGTGGTCACACCTTGACGTAAGCCTTCATCTTCAGAGATTGCTTGTGCGAATCCTTTCCCGGCCAAAGCCTCGATATAAGGAAGAGTGACATTGGTTAGGGCGATGGTTGAAGTACGAGCAACCGCACCAGGAATATTGGCAACGGCATAGTGGAGAACACCGTGTTTTTCATAGACGGGTTCATCGTGCGTGGTCACACGGTCAGCTGTTTCGATAACGCCACCTTGGTCAACAGCAACGTCAACGATAACAGAGCCTGGGCGCATTTGTTTGACCATCTCATCTGTCACCAATTTCGGTGCTTTGGCACCAGGGATGAGAACCGCTCCAATTACCACATCAGCATCTCTTACACTTGCTTCAATGTTGAAAGAATTTGACATAAGAGTTTGGATTTGGTTACCAAAGACTTCCTCTAGCACTGAGAGACGTTTAGCACTGATATCTAAAATAGTCACTTGGGCACCAAGTCCAAGGGCGATGCGGGCAGCATGTGTCCCAACGACACCGCCACCGATAATGGTTACTTTTCCTTTTGGAACACCTGGTACACCACCAAGTAGGACACCAGAGCCACCAGCTTGTTTGGTAAGGAAGTGAGCTCCGATTTGAACCGCCATACGACCAGCAACCTCACTCATAGGAACGAGTAGTGGCAAGTGTCCTTGGCTGTCACGGACAGTTTCATAGGCAATTCCTGTTGTTTTTGCTGCTAACATAGCTTCTGCTAATTCTGGAGCAGCGGCCATGTGCAAGTAAGTGAAGAGGAGAAGATCATCGCGCAAGTATCCGTATTCAGAAGCTAGTGGTTCTTTTACTTTCACGACTAACTCTGCTGCCCAAGCTTCACCAGCAGTAGCGACAATCTCAGCTCCTTGATTTTGATAGTCAGCATCAGTAAATCCTGAACCGAGACCAGCATTTGTTTCGATGAGGACACGATGTCCACGAGAAACTAAGCTATGGACACCAGCAGGTGTGAGGGCGACACGGTTTTCGTTATTTTTAATTTCTTTTGGAATTCCGATTAACATAAAGGTTGTCTCCTTATTCTATATCTGGATTCTAAACATAACAATCACAGAGAGAACCAGATCATTTATTGTGATGTACTAATTTTATATAAAAGATGGATAAAAATCAAGAAAAACCGATTGCTAGGACCTTTATTTTTTGCTAAAATAGTTGAAAATCCTTTCTAGGGAGGGAAAGTATGGAATCAATCTTTTTAAAACTAGCCCAGTATCCAATAGTGGAAACAGAACGTTTAGTGCTTAGACCTGTAACTTTGGATGATGCAGAAGCTATGTTTGAGTATGCCTCGGACAGAGAAAATACGCGCTACACTTTTCCAACTAATCAAAGCTTGGAAGAAACCAAGAATAACATTGCTCAGTTTTACTTGGCCAATCCCTTGGGACGATGGGGGATCGAACTAAAAAGCAATGGTCAGTTTATTGGTACCATTGACTTGCACAAGATCGATACTGTTCTTAAGAAGGCAGCCATTGGCTACATTATCAATAAAAAGTATTGGAATCAAGGATTGACGACAGAAGCCAATCGTGCCGTGATTGAACTGGCTTTTGAGAAGATTGGAATGAACAAGTTGACCGCTCTTCACGATAAAGACAATCCCGCATCAGGAAAGGTCATGGAGAAATCAGGTATGCGCTTTTCCCACGAAGAACCCTATGCCAGAATGGATAACAAAGAACCAGGTCGAATTATCACAAGAATTCATTATGTCTTGACTAAGGAAGATTATTTTGCAAATAAGTAAGCAGTTGAAAAGATTTTTCAGCTGTTTTTTTCTTCCTCTTACGAATAATCTAAGAGAGGAGAAAATATGGAAGCAATTATAGAGAAAATCAAAGAGTATAAAATCATTGCCATCTGTGCTGGTTTGGGTTTGGCCTTGGGCGGATTTTTCCTACTAAAGCCATCTACACAGACATCCGTCACAGAAACAAATTTGCAGACTGAAGTCGCAGCTGTTTCAAAGGATTCATCGTCTGACAAAGAAGTAAACAAGGAAGAAAAGGAAGAGTCTCCTGAACAAGATCTAATCACAGTAGATGTCAAGGGTGCTGTTAAATCGCCAGGGATTTATGATTTGCCAGTAGGAAGTCGGGTTCATGATGCCGTTCAGAAGGCAGGTGGCTTGACAGATGAGGCAGATAGCAAGTCGCTTAATCTAGCACAGAAAATCAGTGACGAGGCTCTTGTCTATGTTCCAACTAAGGGAGAAGAAGCAACTAGTCAGCAGGCTGCCTCTGGAACGTCTCCTTCGACAAGTAAAGAAAAGAAGGTCAACCTCAATAAAGCTAGTCTGGAAGAACTAAAGCAGGTCAAAGGCTTGGGAGGAAAACGAGCTCAGGATATTATCGATCATCGTGAGGCAAATGGCAAGTTCAAGTCGGTTGATGAATTAAAGAAGGTCTCTGGCATTGGCGCTAAGACCATAGAAAAGTTAAAAGACTATGTTACAGTGGATTAAGAATTTCCCTATCCCCCTAATCTATCTGAGCTTTCTGTTACTCTGGCTTTACTATGCCATTTTAGGAGCGTCCTATCTCGCACTGCTAGGTTTTGTTTTTCTGCTCGTTTGTCTTTTTTTCCATTTTCCTTGGAAATCGGCTGGTAAAGTTCTAGCGATTTGTGGAGTTTTTGGATTTTGGTTTTTGTTTCAAACTTGGCAACAGACACAAGCTAGTCAAAACCTAGTGGATTCTGTTGAGAGGGTTCGGATTTTGCCTGACACTATTAAGGTCAATGGAGATAGTCTGTCCTTTCGGGGCAAGGATGATGGCCGTACCTTCCAAGTTTACTATAAACTCCAGTCTGAGGAGGAGAAAGAGCACTTTCAAGCCTTAACAGATCTTCACGAGATAGAGTTAGAAGGGAAAGTTTCAGAGCCAGAAGGTCAGAGGAATTTTGGTGGATTTGACTACCAAGCCTATCTAAAGACGCAGGGGATTTACCAGACACTGACTATCAAGAGCATCCAGTCACTTAAGAAGATTAGCAGTTGGGACATAGGTGAAAATTTATCAAGTTTACGTCGAAAGGCTATTGTTTGGATCAAGAGGCACTTTCCAGATCCTATACGCAACTACATGACGGGGCTCTTGCTGGGATATTTGGACACGGACTTTGGGGAGATGAATGAGCTCTATTCCAGTCTTGGAATTATCCATCTCTTTGCCTTGTCGGGGATGCAGGTGGGCTTCTTTATGGATGCCTTTAAGAAACTTCTCTTGCGATTGGGCTTGACCCAAGAAAAGTTGAAGTGGCTGACCTATCCTTTTTCCCTTATCTATGCAGGTCTGACAGGATTTTCAGCTTCAGTCATTCGCAGTCTCTTGCAAAAGTTACTGGCCCAACATGGTGTTAAGGGTTTGGATAATTTTGCCTTGACGGTGCTTGTCCTCTTTATCATCATGCCCAACTTTTTCCTGACAGCAGGAGGAGTCTTGTCCTGCGCTTATGCTTTTATCTTGACTATGACCAGCAAAGAAGGGGAGGGGGTCAAGGCTGTGGCCAGAGAAAGTCTGGTCATTTCCTTGGGAATTTTGCCCATTCTATCCTACTATTTTGCAGAATTTCAGCCTTGGTCTATCCTTTTGACCTTTGTCTTTTCCTTTCTGTTTGATGTGGTCTTCTTACCGCTTTTGTCCATCTTATACATTCTGTCTTTTGTTTACCCAGTCACTCAGTTTAACTTTGTCTTTGAGTGGTTGGAGGGCGTCATTCGCTTGGTATCGCAGCTGGCAAGCAGACCTCTGGTCTTTGGTCAACCCACTGCGTGGCTGTTGATTCTTCTTTTAGTTTCATTGGCCTTAGTCTATGATATGAGGAAAAACATCAAAAGACTAGCAGGATTCAGTCTCTTTATTGTGGGGCTCTTTTTCCTAACCAAACATCCGCTGGAAAATGAAATCACCATGCTGGATGTGGGGCAAGGTGAAAGTATTTTCCTACGGGATGTAACTGGTAAAACTATTCTCATAGATGTAGGTGGTAAGGCAGAATCTGATAAGAAAATCGAGGCTTGGCAAGAAAAGTCGACGACCAGCAATGCCCAGCGTACCTTGATTCCCTATCTAAAGAATCGAGGAGTAGACAAGATTGATCAGCTGGTTTTGACCAATACAGACAAGGAGCATGTTGGTGATTTGTTGGAGGTGATCAAGGCTTTCCATGTCGGAGAGATTTTAGTATCAAAAGGAAGTTTGACACAGAAGGAATTTGTAGCAGAACTAGAAGCAAGCCAAACTAAGGTACGCAGTGTGACAGCAGGGGAGAGCTTGCCGATTTTTGGCGGTTACTTAGAAGTCATATCTCCAAGGAAGGTTGGAGATGGGGATCGTGATGATTCCCTGGTTCTTTATGGGAGACTTTTGGATAAGTACTTTCTCTTCACAGGAAATTTGAAAGAGAAAGGAGAGAAGGACTTGCTGAAGCAATATCCTGACTTAGAGGTGGATGTCTTGAAAGCAAGCCAACATGGTGCTAAAACATCATCCAATCCAGCTTTCCTAGAAAAAATCAAACCAGAAATTACTCTCATCTCAGTTGGAAGAAACAATCGTGCGAAACTTCCCCATCAGGAAACCTTGACACGAATGGAAAGTATCAAGAGTAAGATTTACAGAACTGACCAGCAAGGGGCTATCCGCTTTAAAGGATGGAATAGTTGGCAAATCGAAAGTGTTCGTTAGGAAGAAAAGATGTTATATATTAGTAAGATAAACAAAAAATCTGTTGCATAATAATGAGAAAAACGATATAATGAAAGTGTTTCCAATAGTAAAGATATAAATGCAATGTAAACATGAAAAATCAGCAAAAGTTGTTTCATTAGCCAGTTTATCATCTATTGTTTTTGTCAGTCCAGTGCAGTAGCTGAGACAGTTACTAAAAGTTATTGGTATGATTGGAATACCGCTTGGAAGTTTAGTATGAATTACCACGGACGTAAATATGTAAACATTCCAAGATGGTCTGCTTATTACTCTATAATGACTAAAAAGTTGGTCCGATTGGCATTCTGTTCGCTATGAGGTCATTAACTACTAGAAAGGAAACTATCAATCGTTAAAGAGTGAGAAAAAGGAGGGCTGGATATGATAACTCTTACTCATGTTACCTTAAAAACGCGACAAGTCATCTTGCAAGATGCGGATTTCACCTTTAAAAAAGGTAGGATTTATGGTCTTCTTGCTATCAATGGCTCGGGAAAGACGACCCTGTTCCGAGCTATGAGCAAGCTGCTTCCCCTTAGTAGTGGACATATCGCAGCCCCTCCTTCTTTATTTTATTATGAGAGCGTTGAATGGCTGGATGGAAACTTAAGTGGGATGGACTACCTTCGTCTCATAAAAAACATCTGGAAGTCAGACCTAAACTTGGGGGACGAAATCGCCTACTGGGAAATGTCTGACTATATCAACCTTCCCATCCGCAAGTATTCCTTAGGGATGAAGCAACGCTTGGTGATTACCATGTATTTCCTCAGTCAGGCGAAATGCTGGCTCATGGATGAGATAACAAATGGTTTAGACGAGTATTATCGACAGAAGTTTTTTGATAGGCTGGCACAAATCGATAGAAAAGAACAGCTGGTTCTTTTGAGTTCCCACTACAAAGAGGAGTTAATGGAGATTTGCGATAGCATCGTAACCATTCATCAGGGGCAGATAGAAGAGGTTCCGTTATGAAAGATATTAGCCTATTTTTGTTAAAGAAAGTTTTCAAAAGTCGTTTAAACTGGATTATCTTACTTTTATTTGCATCTGTACTCGGTGTTACCTTTTATTTAAATAGTCAGACTGCAAACTCACACAGCTTGGAGAGCGAGTTGGAAACCCGTCTTGTAAAACATGAGAGAATCATCAATGAAAATGAAGTGAAACTCTCCCAAATCTCTGACACCAGCTCGGAGGAATACCAAGTTGCTAAAGAAAATTTAGACATACAAAAAAATCTTTTGACTCAAAAGAAAGAAATTCTGGCTTTGTTAAAAGAAGGACGCTGGAAAGAAGCCTACTATTTGCAGTGGCAAGATGAGGAAAAGAGTTATGAAATTGTATCGAAGGAATCGACTTCTGGCTCTGACTTTAAAATGGCGGTTGACCGCCAACGAAAGATTTACCAAGCCCTGTATCCCTTGAACATAAAAGCACATACTTTGGAGTTTCCAACCCACGGGATTGATCAGATTGTCTGGATTTTAGAGGCTATCATCCCAACCTTATTTGTGATTGGTATTATTTTTATGCTAACACAATTGTTCGCAGAAAGATATCAAAATAATCTCGATACAGCTCAGTTATATCCTTTTTCAAAAGTGGCATTTGCAGCATCCTCTCTTGGAGTTGGGGTGAGTTATATAACCGTGCTGTTTATCGGAATCTGTGGATTTTCTTTTCTAGTGGGAAGTCTGATAAGTGGTTTTGGACAGTTAGATTATCCCTACCCATTCTATAGCTTAACCAATCAAGAGGTAACTATTGGAAAGATACAGGATGTGTTATTTCCTAGCTTGTTCTTAGCTTTCTTAGCCTTTATCGTCATTGTGGAAGTTGTGTATTTGATTGCTTACTTTTTCAAGCAAAAAATGCCTGTCCTCTTTCTTTCCCTCATTGGGATTGTTGGCTTATTGTTTGGCATCCAAACAATTCAGCCTCTTCAAAGGATTGCACATCTGATTCCCTTTACTTACTTACGTTCAGTGGAGATTTTGTCTGGAAGATTACCTAAGCAAATTGATAATGTCAATCTAAATTGGGACATGGGGCTAGTTTTACTTCCTTGCCTGATTATCCTTTTGTTAGTGGGGATTCTATTTATCGAAAGATGGGGAAGTTCACATAAAAAAGAAGTTTTTAATAGATCCTAGCTTTCCTATAGTGAAGATAAGGAAAAACTAACACAGAGAGGAATCCAACAAGGTTCTCTCTTTTTGATGCGGACATCAAGAAGAAAACAGAAAGTTTTTGAAAAAACGACTTTTTATCTTGACAAGGGCTAGAAAACTTGGTATCATATAAAAGTTGAGAAAAGCAGAAGTGAGAGCTTCTCGCCTTGTGACATCAAGTTGCCTGGCCCTACGGATGAAAAGTTTCTAAGAAACGCTATCATAACGTGCGGGCTTGTATTATTACGAGTCCGCTATTGTTTTTCTCTAATAATAAAAAAGAGGTGAAAACCATAGCAAAGCAAGACTTATTCATCAATGATGAAATTCGTGTACGTGAAGTTCGCTTGATCGGTCTTGAGGGAGAACAGCTAGGCATCAAGCCACTCAGCGAAGCGCAAGCATTGGCTGATAGTGCAAATGTTGACTTAGTGTTGATTCAACCCCAAGCAAAGCCGCCTGTTGCTAAAATTATGGACTACGGTAAGTTCAAATTTGAGTATCAGAAAAAGCAAAAAGAACAACGTAAAAAACAAAGTGTTGTTACTGTGAAAGAAGTTCGTCTGAGTCCAACTATTGACAAGGGAGACTTTGACACAAAACTTCGCAATGCACGTAAATTCCTTGAAAAAGGAAATAAAGTTAAGGTATCTATTCGCTTTAAGGGTCGTATGATTACCCATAAAGAGATTGGTGCAAAAGTTTTAGCCGAGTTTGCTGAAGCAACACAAGATATTGCGATCATCGAACAACGAGCTAAGATGGATGGACGCCAAATGTTCATGCAGTTGGCGCCAGCAACTGACAAAAAATAATTGTCAGAAAGTTAAATAAAGGAGAAAAAATCATGCCAAAACAAAAAACACACCGCGCATCAGCTAAACGTTTCAAACGTACAGGTTCTGGTGGACTTAAACGTTTCCGTGCTTACACTTCTCACCGTTTCCACGGAAAAACTAAGAAACAACGTCGTCATCTTCGTAAAGCATCTATGGTGCATTCAGGAGATTTCAAACGTATCAAAGCAATGCTTACTCGCTTGAAATAATAGCCTAACAGTAAGTAAACAATTCTAGGAAATATTTGGAGGAAATAAAACATGGCACGTGTTAAAGGTGGCGTTGTATCACGCAAACGTCGTAAACGTATTCTTAAATTAGCAAAAGGTTACTATGGAGCTAAACACATCTTGTTCCGTACTGCAAAAGAACAAGTAATGAACTCTTACTACTATGCATACCGTGACCGTCGTCAGAAAAAACGTGACTTCCGCAAATTGTGGATCACTCGTATCAATGCGGCAGCTCGTTTGAACGGACTTTCATACTCACAATTGATGCATGGTTTGAAATTGGCTGAAATCGAAGTTAACCGTAAAATGCTTGCTGACTTGGCTGTTAACGATGCAGCAGCTTTCACAGCTCTTGCAGATGCAGCTAAAGTAAAACTTGGTAAATAATTATTTTTAAGACTGGAACAGGATTGTCCCAGTCTTTTTAGAAATAAAGGAGAAAGCTATGGCTTCAAAAATGCTACACACTTGCTTGCGAGTAGAAAACCTTGAAAAATCAATCGCTTTTTATCAAGACGCTTTTGGTTTTAAAGAATTGCGTCGCAAGGATTTTCCAGATTATGCCTTCACCATTGTCTATCTAGGACTTGATGGTGATGACTATGAGTTGGAGTTGACCTATAACTATGATCACGGGCCTTACGTGGTAGGAGATGGTTTTGCCCATATCGCTCTCAGCACACCTGACCTCGAGGCACTTCATCAAGAACATAGTGCTAAAGGCTATGAGGTTACAGAGCCAAAAGGCTTACCTGGTACCCCGCCAAACTATTACTTTGTCAAGGATCCTGATGGCTACAAGGTCGAAGTGATTCGTGAAAAATAATCCAGTAAGGTCAAGTGGAATGTTCGTTTTCTACTTGACTTTTTTTCTTTGAAAGAGTATACTAATACAAATTTAACCTTTAAGGGGAGTCCAGAGAGACTCACAAGGTGTCAGATAAAAGGGATAGGGGGTTCTCTGTGGGGACTTTTTAAGTGTGCGCATGAGTTCTGTCCTATCCTAACTGAGGCCTTGCAATTGCAAGGTCTTTTCTTTATCTGGTCCCCTTAAATTTAAGGAGGAAAAGTCATGAATCCCACATGTAAGAAGCGTTTGGGTGCCATTCGTTTGGAAACCATGAAGGTGATCGCACAAGAGGAAATTGCGCCAGCAATCTTTGAATTAGTCCTTGAAGGGGAGATGGTTGAAGCCATGCGAGCAGGCCAATTTCTCCATCTGCGCGTGCCTGATGATGCCCATCTCTTGCGTCGTCCTATTTCAATTTCGTCTATTGACAAGGCTAAGAAGCAGTGTCACCTTATTTATAGGATTGAGGGGGCTGGAACCGCTATTTTTTCAACATTAAGACAGGGTGATACTCTTGATGTGATGGGACCTCAGGGGAATGGTTTTGACTTGTCTAATCTGGACGACCAGAGCAAAGTTCTCCTCGTTGGTGGTGGGATTGGTGTTCCACCCTTGCTTGAGGTAGCCAAGGAATTGCATGCGCGTGGGGTGAAACTAGTAACAGTTCTCGGTTTTGCTAATACGGATGCTGTCATCCTTGAAAAGGAATTGGGTCAATATGGTCAGGTCTTTGTAACGACAGATGATGGTTCTTATGGTATCAAGGGAAATGTGTCAGTCGTCATCAATGATTTAGACAGTCAATTTGATGCTGTTTACTCATGTGGGGCTCCTGGAATGATGAAGTATATCAATCAAAGATTTTATGATCATCCAAGAGCCTATCTATCTCTGGAATCTCGTATGGCTTGTGGGATGGGGGCTTGCTATGCCTGTGTCCTAAAAGTGCCAGATAGTGAGACTGTCAGCCAACGCGTCTGTGAAGATGGCCCTGTTTTCCGCACAGGAACAGTTGTATTATAAGGAGAAAGTCATGACTACAAATCGTTTACAAGTTTCTCTACCGGGTTTGGATTTGAAAAATCCCATCATTCCAGCATCAGGCTGTTTTGGTTTTGGTCAAGAGTATGCCAAGTACTATGATTTAGACCTTTTAGGCTCCATTATGATTAAGGCAACGACTATAGAACCACGTTTTGGGAATCCAACTCCCAGGGTGGCAGAGACACCTGCAGGTATGCTCAATGCAATCGGCTTGCAAAATCCTGGTTTAGAGGCTGTTTTAGCTGAAAAACTGCCTTGGTTGGAAAGAGAATATCCAACACTTCCTATCATCGCTAATGTAGCTGGCTTTTCAAAACAAGAGTACGCTGCCGTTTCTCGAGGGATTTCCAAGGCTGCAAATGTAAAAGCTATCGAGCTCAATATCTCTTGTCCGAATGTGGATCACGGTAATCATGGACTTTTGATTGGGCAAGATCCTGATCTGGCTTATGAAGTGGTAAAAGCGGCTGTGGAAGCTTCCCATGTGCCAGTTTATGTTAAGTTAACCCCTAGTGTGACGGATGTTGTCACCATTGCCAAAGCCGCAGAAGATGCAGGAGCAAGTGGCTTAACCATGATCAATACTCTAGTCGGTATGCGATTTGACCTCAAAACCAGAAAACCAATCCTAGCCAATGGAACGGGTGGGATGTCTGGCCCAGCAGTCTTTCCAGTAGCCCTCAAACTCATCCGCCAAGTCGCCCAAACAACAGAACTTCCCATCATAGGGATGGGGGGAGTGGATTCGGCTGAAGCTGCGCTAGAAATGTATCTGGCTGGTGCCTCTGCCATCGGAGTTGGAACAGCTAACTTTACCAATCCTTATGCTTGTCCTGATATCATTGAAAATCTGCCAAAAGTTATGGACAAATATGGCATTAGCAGCTTGGAAGATCTCCGTCGAGAAGTTAAAGCCAGCCTGAGATAATTTAGACCTTTCTTATCGTTAACAAGACATAGAATCTTCATCAATTTGTAATATTTCCGTTAGTCAACTATGTTACAATAGGTTTTATAAAATAGTAATAGTGTAGATAGTTTTCTACTGAGGAGAATAAAATGAAGAAGATACTACTTGCAAGTACTGTCGTTCTTTCTATGGCAGGATTTGCAAAGACATCTGTATATGCTGAAGAATCTCAGATTACGAAAAAAACTCAGACCTCAGATGTAGTCGAGAAAAAAGAGGAAGCTACTCCGAAAAAGGAAGTTCCTCAAGTGGAGCCCAAGAAAGAGCCGGTTGTAAAAGAGGAAAATTCTTCTAAAGATGACTCATCCAAAAAGGAAAAAAAAGAGGAAGTTATCAAGGAAGGTTGGCAGAAAGAACAAGGAAACTGGCGTTTTTATGAAAATAACCAGCCTGTCGTAAACTGGAAAAAAATTAGTGGTACTTGGTATTACTTTGATAAAAATGGCATTATGCTCAGTAATACTATAATTGATGATTACCTTGTCAAAGGTAACGGTGCTATGGCGGAAAACGATTGGGTGAAAATATCTGACAAGTGGTACTATGCTACAGCTTCAGGAAAGATTTCTCGCGACAAATGGGAAAAGATTGAAGGCGTCTGGTATTACTTTGATAAAGAAGGTGTCATGCTTAGTCGCACCATCTATAATGACTATCTCTTCCAAGGTAGTGGTGCCATGGCAGAAAACGATTGGGTGAAAATATCTGACAAGTGGTATTATGCCACAGCTTCAGGAAAGATTTCTCGCGACAAATGGGAAAAGATTGAAGGCGTCTGGTATTACTTTGATAAAGAAGGTGTCATGCTTAGTCGCACCATCTATAATGACTATCTCTTCAAAGGTAGTGGTGCCATGGCAGAAAATGATTGGGTAAAAATTTCTGACAAGTGGTACCATGCAACAGCTTCAGGCAAGATTTCCCGCAATAAATGGGAAAAAATCAAAGGAACATGGTACTATTTTAATAGCGATGGTGTGATGGCAAGTAGCCAGTGGAAAAGTGATTACTATCTGAAAGATAGTGGCGCTATGGCGGAAAAAGAGTGGATTTTTGATAAATCCTACAATAGCTGGTTCTACTTGAAATCAGGTGGGGCCTACGCTTCCCGTGAATGGATTGGATCATACTACCTTAAATCTGGTGGCTATATGGCCAAAAATGAATGGATTTTTGACAAAGATTACGATGCTTGGTACTATCTAAAAGATGATGGTCGATATGTAACAGGTACTTTTACGATCAAAGGTAAAGAGTATTCCTTCCAGAATAATGGGAAGTGGATCACAGAGGCAAGATATTATAAAGTGAAACCAATTACTGCTTATGTCTATAGCGCTTCTGGTGAAAGATTGAGTTATGTATCGCAAGGAACCATAGTTTCACTTGGGGATGCCCAATCTAAAAAAGATAGTCAAATACCAGTCAATATTTCTGGTTTATCAGGCTTCATGAATAAAAGTGATTTAGTAGCTATTGATAAAGACAGTGAATTTGTCCCTCATTATACAAGCGATGGCAAGTATTTTTACCATGAGTTATCACCTTATGTGAGTCTCCGTGTTGCGCCACATAGCTCAGCTATGACTATTGGTAAGAAATATTATTCAACTGATGGAATTCATTTTGATGGCTTCACCATTGAAAATCCCTTCCTCTTTAGAAATTTGACTAAGCCAAGTAATTACAGCGCAGCTGAATTGGATAAAATTTATTCTTTGATGAATATTCGGGATAGTCGCCTCGCTGGTAAGGGAGCTGTTTTTAAGGAAGCTGAGGAACGATATGGTGTAAATGCCCTTTATCTGATGGCGCATAGTGCACTTGAGAGTGCTTGGGGACGGAGCCAGATTGCCAAGGATAAGAATAACTTCTTTGGAATTGCAGCTTATGATTCGAGCCCATATACCTCGGCCAAGAAATTTGATGATGTGGATAAGGGAATCCTCGGCGCGGCTAAGTGGATTCGTGAGAACTACATCGATCGTGGACGAGATCACCTTGGAAACAAAGCTTCTGGTATGAATGTACGCTATGCTTCTGACCCATACTGGGGGGAAAAAATAGCTAGTATCATGATGACCATCAATAGCAAACTTGGTGGGAAAGACTAACTAAATGGTGCTATGTGGTAATATATTTCCCAAAACAATTAGGCATTATACTAAAAGCAAGGATTTAGTTCTGTATTGCACCGGACTAAGTCCTTTTCTACCATTTGTCAAGCATATCAAGGTATTCGATAAAAAATAGTTTGAGTTTCATAGTCCAACTAAGGAAATTGTCTTTTTTAAACTAAAGTTTAGTGTAAAAA
>CAJNCP010000019.1 GCA_905221295.1 bacterium
CTTTATCTCCAAAACTCAATTTCATAATAAAACACCCCAAAAGTTAGATTTTTTCTGTCTAACTTTTGGGGTGCAGGTCAATGAGCAAATGGTTCCGAATTTATTTTTCAAGTAAGCTTAGCGCCTCTGTATCTGCAATGATGGTCACGTCAGGGTGGTTTTGTAGGCTACTTGCTGGTAGACTTTCAGTTACTGGGCCTGACACTGTTCCAGCGATGGCTTCTGCTTTTGACTCACCGTAAGCAAAAAGAATAATAGACTTGGCATCCAAAATATTTTTAATCCCCATTGAGATGGCTTGAGTTGGAACGTCTTCAATCTTGTCAAAGAAGCGAGCATTGGCTTCGATTGTAGACTGGTCTAGGTCTACAAGGTGTGTCTGGCTATCAAATGGAGTTCCTGGCTCGTTAAAGCCGATATGTCCATTGCGACCGATTCCCAAAATTTGCAAATCAACAGGATGGTCAGCCAAAATTTGATTGTAGCGTTCTACTTCTGCTTCAGCATGTTCTTTGTCTCCACGAGGCAAGAAATTTTCCTTAAATGGTTTTTGGTTGAACAAGTTTTCTTGCATGAAGTAACGGTAAGATTGTGGATTGTCCCCATCAAGTCCCACATACTCATCAAGGTTTACACTTGTTAGATTTGAAAAATCAAGGTCACTCTCAACGATTTCCTTGTAAAATTCAAGCGGGCTACTTCCTGTCGCAAGTCCTAGAGTCTGAGCACCTTTGACCAACTTTTCCTTCAAAATCTCAAAAGCTACTTTTCCACCTTCGACTTGATTTTCAACTTTAATAACTTTCATTTTATATCCTCCGTATTTCTATATTCATTATATGGTATAGACCAATTTTTGTCAAGTGAAAACGATTTATTTTCCCCAAAAAGAGCGTCCAAACTTGAAACGTGTTATAATGGATAAGATTAGAAGTTAGAAAGAATGATGAAAAAAATGAATACAACTGATTTTGATTTCCACTTGCCTGAGGAATTGATTGCCCAAACACCCCTTGAAAAGCGAGATGCCTCCAAACTCCTCATCGTCAATCGTGAGACGGGAGAAATGCAGGATAAACACTTCCACTCTATTATTGATATGTTGGAACCAGGTGATGCCCTTGTCATGAACGACACCCGTGTTCTCCCAGCCCGCCTCTATGGTCAAAAGGAAGAAACAGGTGGCCATGTTGAGCTTCTCCTGCTCAAAAATATTCGTGGTGATGAGTGGGAAGTTCTGGCTAAACCTGCCAAACGCCTCAAGGTTGGCACTCGTGTCAACTTTGGCGATGGTCGCCTCAGTGCTATCGTTACGGAAGAATTGACCCACGGTGGCCGCATTGTCCGCTTTGAATACCAAGGAATTTTCCTAGAAGTTTTGGAAAGTCTGGGTGAAATGCCATTGCCACCTTATATCCATGAAAAACTGGATGACCGTGAACGTTATCAAACAGTCTACGCTAAAGAAAGTGGCTCTGCTGCTGCACCGACTGCTGGACTGCACTTCACCAAAGAACTGCTAGCAGAAATCCAAGCCAAAGGTGTTCATCTGGTCTATCTCACTCTTCACGTCGGACTCGGAACCTTTAGACCTGTCTCTGTTGACAATCTGGACGAACATGAAATGCACTCCGAATTCTACCAGCTTTCTGATGAAGCAGCAGCCACCCTTCGCTCAGTCAAGGAAAATGGAGGTCGTGTTATTGCTGTTGGAACTACTTCGATCCGCACACTGGAAACCATCGGCTCTAAGTTTGACGGACAAATCCAAGCAGATTCTGGCTGGACCAATATCTTTATCAAGCCTGGTTATGAGTGGAAGGTAGTGGATGCCTTTTCAACCAACTTCCATCTGCCAAAATCAACTCTTGTTATGCTAGTTTCTGCCTTTGCAGGCCGTGAATTAGTCTTAGACGCTTATCACCATGCCATCCAAGAACACTACCGTTTCTTCAGTTTCGGTGATGCTATGTTTATCTATTAAAAATAGCTCCGTCATTTCTTTAGGATAGTTTATTCCTAAGAGATGACAGGGCTATTTCTGTTTAAAGTGTAATTTCTGGGGACTCAGAAGTTAGATGAACCAGTTTGCCTTGAACACCAAAGTAGTCCTTTACCAAGTCCTGTAATTCTTCCATGGCAGCCCGAGCACGTATTGCCTGTTCAGCATTGATCGCTTCAATTACTAAGACAGCATCCTTTGTCTCTTCCGTCAACATGGTTCTCTGTGCCTCTCTCCAGTTGAGACAACGACAAACCGCTCCCTCATCATCATAATAGATCAGCTCTTCTGGAAGTGCAGGAGCATCGTTTTCAGCTCCTAGTGGAAAGAAAGGTTCTCCTCCCTTGGCCTGACCAAGATGAAGATTGCCTACAATCTTGTTCACATCCTCGCCACCACAGGGAACGGCATAAGATAGAGAGACACTATTATAGATGTCTACTAAGGGATTGATGGGATTAAACTCTCTTCCCTGACTGACCCTTTTAAGCAGAGCTTCAATCGAAGAACGAGCACCTTTTTTCGTTTTGAACTTGCTGAAAGCCTGACGCCATTCTTGAATGACTTCATTTTGTGTGAAATTATCATCTGAGATAAACTCCTCAGCTCGCTTAGCCCCCTTGTCTAGCAAGGATTTGAAATAGGAATCCTTGCTTTCATCAACTGTATTATCTAATCCCTTGACTACTAAAACACTAATCTGTCCTTCTGGAAATAAGCGCCAAAATTCATTTTCTATGGTAACTTTCATCTTTCACCTCTTATTATAAATAATTTCTTTTCTGGCCTTTTTTGACCATATCCCAATCACTAGTAATATTTTTTCTAACCCGAATTAGTAGGCTCTCCAGTTCTCTGGCCTCTTCCCTAGAAAATCCTTTTAGGGCAGAATTCTCTGAATAGTGATGTTCAGCAAGGATAAAAGGATAAAGTGCATCTCCTTTTTCGGTGACAAACCACTCTTTATTTTTCCGATTTGTACTGGTCATTCCTTGTTTTATTAACCCCTTTTCTTCCAGTTTTTTTACTGAACGAGCAACTGTCGAACGGTCAACCTTCAGTAAATCTGATAAAGCTTCTTGGATAATACCTGGATTTTCCTTGATTCGAACCAAATAAAGATATTGCCCACGAGCTAGTTCAATATCACGAAACTCAATATTAGCAATAGAATCTAGGGCACGGGCTATAACTCCGATTTCGCGTAATAACGACATGTTTCCTCCTCTCGTATCTATGATGATAGAATAGCACATTTTTGTTGCAAATGCAACAAAAAGACACTTTGAAAACAAAGCGTCTTTTTTTATTCTCCATTCTTTAAAATGAATGTGTTACCACGAAACTTTGGATCCTTCAAACTCTGCACACTGGCATTGATAACTGCTCCGATAATCAGAATCTTAGCGATGAGTATAAACCAGAACATCATGACCACCACGATAATGGAACTGAAAAATCGGACATCGACCAGATGGTTGACATAGTTATTGAAATAGACAGAAAAGATATTCAACAGAAAGACAAGCGTCAGCAAAACAAAGATACTACCAGGAAAAACGTAGCGAATACGAGGGACTCTGACATTTGGAAGGAAATAGTAGAGCATGACCAAGATGGCAAAGAGCAAGGCATAAATCAAAGGGCCTGTAAAGTCCTGTAGATAATCAAAGAAAGGACTGTCTGATTGCCAGTAAGTTTTGAGCAAGTTGAGCAACATACGCCCAAACATACTTAAAAATAAGGCTAGGGCAAAAAGAATTTGCAAGCCAAAGCTGACGAGTAAACTCATCAGTTGATGGGAGATAATTCCTCGGCTCTTAGCCACTCCATAGGCCTTATTAAAAGCTTTTTGGAGGAAATCCATCGATTTCGAGAAAGCCCAGAGGGCAGACAAGACTGCAAAACTCAGCAAACCAGTCGATGGTTGAGTCAGGACTTCTCGGGCAATCTTTGCGACCACATCATAGACTGTATCCGGTACAAATTCCTTGATGGTGAGCAAAAAATTTGAAATCGGAATTTGAAAATAGGGCAAAATATTGACCACTATCATCAGCAAGGGGAAGATTGAAACCAACCAATAATAAGCAACCGCAACACTGGTCAGTTCACTATCAGAAGCTTGATAAAAATGTAAAAAAGCTTTCAACAAGGGCCGTTCCATCAGCTCTTTCCACCACTTTTTCATGTTGCGATCCTCCTAATACAAGTTGATTTTCTAAACTAATTTCTTCTGACTAATTCCATCATATCATAAGGTAGGGTATTTGCAGCTTCTTTTAGAGAATAATTTTCTAAATTATTCACATTTTGGCGTAGTTTTTTGGCATACTTGGCTGTTATCAGTTTAGCTTCTTCGTATTCAAAGATTGTCTTACGTTCGAGATAATAGCCTCGTAGCATTTCATCGATATTGTTTGGCTTGATGCGATTGATAACCCGCTCAACAAAAGCACCACTTCCGATAATGGCCGTCTCGCGTAGACGAGACTCTTGCATAAAACTAATCAAAGAACTCTTGTAAACCCCCTTGAGGTTTTCCAAACTCTCGATAATCAGCTCTGTATTTTCCAAATACAACTCTGAAATCTGATCATAGTCAACTGCTAGTAGTTTACGAGATTCTTCATTCATCCAACTACGGAAAGTTTTGCCAAAGGTAAACATTTCATGGAGTAGAAAGCGCAGTATCCGTAAAGAAACAAGGAAATAATAAGTCACTCTAGAAGCGAAATTCCGATTGATACTCTGCTCCATGTTTTTTAGGTAACGTTGGTAAACTCGATAGCCACGCTCGCTGATTCTATTTTCTTCGTAGGCTTGCTCCAAACCATCACTCTCAATACTTAAGATAAGAAGCTTGAGGGACTCCCAGTCCTCTTGGACTCTCTTATTTTCCAGACTAAGGATGAGGTTTTCAATCCGACCATGATAGTTATCAATAGCTGCATAAAGAGGAAGTTTATTCTTGTGATGGTCCAGTTCTTTTTCTAATTCTGCAGCTACATCATTCAAAATCGCAATATGCATCAAATGGTCCTTGCTTTCCTCTTGTTCCTCAGATAAGTGAGGGAGAACCAGTAAACCCGTTAAAAAGCTTAATAGTGTAACGCCTGCTACAAGGAAGAGTAACAGAGGATATTCCTGCTCCAAATGACTTGGTATGAGGAGAATGGTCGCGATAGATACTGTTCCTTTGACACCAGAGAAGGTCAAAAGAAGCATATCTTTCATGTACTTATGAATTTTTTTCTTAAGTCGACGCGTCCTCACAAAGTAAAAACCAGCAATCATGACAAAGCGGATCGCAAAAAGCAAGAAGGTCAGAACGACAACTGAAAGCAGTAAAAGAAGGGGATTGTAGAGAGAATTAGACAAAATTGGCTCTGCAATCAACTCTAATTCCATTCCCAAGAGAACAAAGACTGATCCATTTAGCATAAAGGTCACGGTGTGCCAGACGGTCTCCGTCACGGTGTCTACCTGAGCCTCAAGGAGCGTAATTTTCTTAAAACGACTGGCCTTTAAAATACCTGCAACCACTACTGCGATAATTCCTGAAACATGAAACTCTTCTGCGATAAAAAAGGTCATGAGCGGCAAACTTAGCTCTAGCAATAGTTCACTGGCTATATCTATCGCTCGCACACTCAGTAAAAAGCTATGCAAAAAACGATTGACCATAGCCGTCACAAAACCGACTACAAAACCACCAAGAATAGAAAGTGCTAGGGAAGTTCCAGCTTGGCTGAGAGAAAACGTTCCTGTTGTCCAAGCAGCCAGAGCCATCTGAAAGGCAACCAAACCAGAAGCATCATTTAAGAGTCCTTCCCCTTTTAGAATATTAGAAACCCGTTTGGGAAAACGAAAACGTTCAGAAAGAGATGCAAAGGCAACCAAATCTGTTGGCCCAAGTGCCGCTCCAACTGCTAAACAGGCAGCTAAAGGAAGGGTCATCCAAAGGAAGTGAGCCATGCCCCCCAAGCTTAAGGTCGAGATAAAAATCACAGGAAAGATCAGAAAGACAACAATCCGCCAGTGCTTCAAAATGGACGTAATATCCGCTTCTTCTGCCTCCCGGAAGAGTAAGGGACCAATAACCATGGCCAGAAACAGCTCTGTATTGAGATGAAAGTCCGCATCGGGAACAAATAAACCAATCCCAATCCCCAAAAGGATTTGCACAAGAGGAAGGGGCAAAAAAGGGAGAAGTTTATTGGTCGTGGTTGAAATGATTAAGACAAATAAAAATAGAATCAAGTAAATGAGTAATTCCACACAATTCCTCCTTAATCTTTTTTACAACAAGATTCAAAAATCTCCTTTTGCTCTTGGATTTTCTGATCAATCTTAGAACAGTCTTTGTGCTCAATTTTTTTCTGGCATCGTTCCATTTCAAGAGCAACTAATTTTTTCTTGATTTTAAGCATTTTCTTGCTCATATGTGCTTCGTCGAGCACTCCGACTGCTCGCTCGTGATGCGTTGACTCGACAAAATTTTGGCGCATTGCCTCAAGCTTCTCACGAAGGTATTGTTTATCCATGTCTATACCTTTCTAATTTTTCAATCATAACTAAAAACGGTGGATTGTTAACTTGGTTGAGTGTCCGGTAAATGGTAGCTGTATACTCTTGTTGGTTCAACTGGCTAACAAAATCCAACACAGCATCCCTCTCGGTGTCTCCTCCTTCATGACCATAGTAGATCATGATAGCAATCCGTCCTCCTTTGACAAGCAAATGGCAAAGCTTTTCTAAGGCTTCGATAGTAGTCTGAGGTTGAGTGATGACGGATTTGTCAGCAGAAGGCAAATAACCCAGATTAAAAATCCCTACCTTAGCTTCTGTCACAAACTGGTCGAGCGTCTCATGCCCTTGCAAGATTAACTGGGCATTTGTCATTCCAGCCTGATCCAAACGCTCTTGGGTTTTCTCCAAAGCCTGCTCCTGGATATCAAAGGCATAGACTTGCTTGGCTAGCTTAGCTAAAAAAAGGGTATCATGGCCATTGCCCATGGTCGCATCCACTACGATATCCTTTTTTGTCACAACTTCAGCCAAAAAATCATGTGCCATCTCAAGTGGTCTTTTCATTTTTAAACTCCTGTTTTACAGCCTTGCATCCTTGCACACTTCCACGACGGCGCATCTCAGTTTCAATAGCATTTAGCACTTCCCATTTATTAAGGCTCCACATGGGACCTATCAACATATCTCTAGGTGCATCTCCTGTGATTCGATGGATGACGATATGCTTGGGAATGATTTCCAACTGGTCACAGATGACCTTGACATACTCATCCTGACTCATCAGTTGCAAGCGTCCTTCGTGGTAATCTCGCTGCATCCGTGTATTGGTCATGAGGTGAAGCAAGTGCAGCTTAATACCTTGTATATCATTATCCGTGACACAGCGACGGACATTTTCGACCATCATCTCATGAGTCTCACCGGGCAAACCATTGATCAAATGGGAAACAATCTCAATCTTGGGATATTTCCTCAAGCGTTTTACTGTTTCAACATACAATTCATAAGAATGGGCACGGTTAATCAAGTCAGAGGTTGCTTCAAAAGTAGTCTGTAAGCCCAATTCTACCGTTACATGCATACGCTCCGACAACTCAGCCAAATATTCGATGGTTTCGTCTGGCAGACAGTCTGGCCGCGTTCCGATATTGATCCCTACTACACCTGGCTCATTGATAGCCTGCTCATATCGCTCCCGAATCACTTCCACCTTTTCATGGGTGTTGGTAAAGTTTTGGAAATAAACTAGATACTTTTTAACATCTGGCCATTTGCAGTGCATAAAGTCAATTTCCTTATAAAATTGCTCACGGATAGGGGCATCTGGTGCCACGATAGCATCTCCAGAACCAGAAACTGTACAAAAAGTACAACCACCATGAGCTACAGTTCCATCCCGATTTGGACAGTCAAATCCTGCATCAATAGGAACTTTGAAAGTTTTTTCTCCAAAAAGTTTTCGATAATAATCATTCAAGGTATTATAAGATTTCATAACTTTCATTATAACAAAAAACACCCACAATCTCAAAAGCCTGACTTTCCAACAAATTCCCTTGTTTCTCATTTCCTTTAGCGTTTTTTTATGATACAATATGGGTATGATTTTAATGAAAATAGCATCTATTTTATTGTTGATATTAACCTTGGTGGTTTGCTTTATTGTCACCAAGCTTTTCGGACTTAGGAAAATAGGATTTAATTTCGCGGATCTAGCTTTTCCACTGTTGGTATTCGAGTACTATCTGATTACTGCTAAAGCCTTTACCCACAACTTTCTACCGCGACTTGGTGTTGCCCTTTCTCTCCTAGCAATCCTCCTTGTAGTCTTTTTCCTTGTCAAAAAGCGAAGTTTTTATTACCCCAAATTCATCAAATTCTTCTGGAGAGCAGGTTTTCTCTTGACCTTAGTCCTCTATATCACTATGATTGTAGAATTAATCTTGCTGACATAATTTCTCAAATCTCATCATCCTACTCCTCGTATAACTACTAGAAAATCATTTCCCTAGTAGCTATGCGAGGAATTTTCGTATGTCCCAAAAACAATAATACCTGCTTTCTCATCTATTTATGAAGTCTTCCAAATAAAATAATCTTAAAAACTCTTCTCGTTTCTTCAAACAAAAAAGAGAGGTATCATCCTCTCTTAGAAGTTATTTCACTTGGTGTAAAGTATTTTACAGCTAAAGAATAGCCTGATATTGTCCTAAATCAGCCTGATTTGCTGCTTCTTTCTGTTTAGAAAGAGCCTCTTTCATCTCTGATGAATGAGCAAGGACACTTTGAATCTTCTCTACCATGCCTGAAACATTTTCTGCTGGGTAAATGTGACTATCTGCAGTAAATCGATGGCTATGACAAGTGTTTGTGAAGCTGAGAATCAACATATTGTTCTCAAAGGCCGTGCGACAAGCATTAAGGATTTCATCGCTGATATTGATATCTAAATACAAATCACATTTCTCAAAAAGCTCAGCAACTCTAGCTGGGCGGATATTTGGATAAAGCGAAATATTTGCGAAACGATTTAGTCCCGTTAAATGACTGGACATTTCTGTAATCGCTCCAATATGAAAATGAACATTTGGTAGCTTGGTCACAAGTTCTTCAATCTGCTCAAGCTGATCACTATTAGTCAAAATCAAGGCTTCCGGATTCATGTTATTAAGGCGTTGATAAGCATAGATGTAACCAAGATTGTGGAAATAGCTTTTTTCTTCAGGAGCCACAAAGTTTTGAATTTTCTCATAAACCTGCTTGTCTTGGACAGCAATACGAACATTTCGATTCGTCAGCTTCATAGCCGCTACCATATTACCTGGTAACTCTTCTCCAATAGGCTCTTGCCAGAAAAGAACATCCTCTGCACGACCATTTTTAGGAGGAAGAGAATAGGCCACAAAGAAAGGAGTCGATAGCGAATTATAAATAATTCGATCTGTATCGTACCCACGATATTGGAGGTAAAAGATAATAAATTCTTGTTTGGATTTAAAGATATGTCGTTTTCCTTCAAGTGTCAGGATAATATCATCCGTCAAATGATTTTCCATAATCACCACGACATTGCTCTGGTCAAAATAGCGAGTATGGGTCGGACGTTGTGTCTTATCATAAGTTATCTGCGCAAAAAGTCGCCCTTTACGATTGTAAATATCTGCTACTCGAACTTGTCCCTCTGAATCCAACCATTCGACAGCCCGAACGCGTCTTTCGTGAGTTGGTTGACGATAAAAAATATTAGCACGTTTCTTACCCATGTCTAGAATTTCGCCATTCACATTACTAGAGCGAATTTCCCATAAGTGAGGTTTTGGAACCAGATTAAAATAAAGAGGTCGACTTTCTGGTGTCTCTAAATCTCCTGTGAAATAACTATAAGGAGACTCAACATCTGGAGCAAGATAACCATCGTCTTGGACAACAACAATGGGACAATCTAGCCCTGCTGTTTTTAGTGAACGTAACAAATCAAAACTTGCCTGATCATAGTATTCAAACAAACAAATCATAGTTTTTATACCTTTCTTTCTGCATCCTACTTAGTTTGTCTGAGCAGATTGGACAAGATCAGACCAACACTGAGCGATATGCTCATCAAGATAAGATTTGGCTACCTCATAAGATACTCGGGACAAATCTTCTTGAGAATGCTGAATAAATAGCTGAATAATCTTCTCTGCATACTCTGTCGTCATAGCCTCCAAGTCATCTGGACGAGCCTCAGGAATTAGATACCCATTTTCACCATCACGGATAAATGTTGGATTGCCATAACGTACATTAAATCCAATAATAGGCAGACCAGATCCTACTGCTTCTAGCAAGGTCAGGCCAAATCCTTCACTCGTGGATGCAGTCAAATAAGCTGAATAGTTCTTATAAACATCTGTTAAATGATGATGGCCCATCAGACGGATATAATCTCCTGCCTCCAATTCTTCAATTAAATCCCGAAGCATAGCCTCCTCACCACCAGTACCATAGATGTCAAAAGTGAGCTCTGGCAAATGTTCATGCGCCTTCACCACAGACCGAATCAGCCAATCAATGTGTTTTTCACTTGCTAAGCGAGAAGCTGTTATCAAACCAAAAGGCTTCCGTCCCCCCTCTGGTCGACGTAGCTTATCCAAACTCCCCACAGGAATAGTCCATATTTCCTTTGGTTTAATATTGGTATACTGTGCAAACTGCTCTGCGAGAAGTCTTGTCTGAGCATCCGTCGAATTGATAATGTAATCTACCTCGTCAGCATATTCAAACTGATACTCATAATAGTTATTCCACAAGATATAGTCTTTTTCTGCAGGATTTTCACTGAAGTGGTCAGCATGAACTATAACAGCTAATTTAGCCTTCCCTTTATTAGCAAAAATCGGTTGCCCAATATCTGTCTCTCTATCCAAAATCAATAAGTCTTTGTCGGTCAACTCTAAACTTCTCATGAAATGGGCAACAAATTCCTGCTTGGAGTAGAAAACATGATTTGGAAAACGATAGATTTGCGTCTCCTGCTTGCCGTTCACCTCATCGATAACCTCTTCATAGGCTACACTACCGTCTTCATTAAGCCAGGTTCGTTGGTAAAGTCGAGCACGACCATCTACAGGACTATAATACTCAACAAAGTTCTTGACGTAAGTATAATATTCCTTCTGAATCAGACACCCCCGTGAAACAATTTCTGCTCGCTCAATCAGCTCATTATCCATATCGCTTGCATAACAAGTCACAAAATCATTGTCCCCAAACATAACTCGGAAAGTTTTATTTTCAGGGTTACGGATAATCTCTAGTGGCTCTCTATCAAAACCAGCTAAAACATGAGCCAGAGTGTAGGTCGTAGGAGCAATTTCAACATCAGTGAAATACTGATAAAGCCAGATGACTTCAGAATCTTTAAATCCGATATTTTTAGTCAGACGCTCAATATTATCAGCTGAAATAAAATCCATAAAAATGAATTTTGCATCCAAGCCCACACTGCGGAATAATTTTGCTCGATAGATTTGCGCATACTCTACTCCACTGCTCGCCCAGCCTATTCCCAGATTGATGTTATAAATTGTCATAAATTATATTCCTCTTACAAAAAGATATCGTCTTCAACTCTTGAAAGATGCTTGGTATTTTCCTCTTGTTGCTCTTCTTTGGTTAGCTCATTCTCAAAAGAAATGAAATAATTTACAGGTGCTGAACTTTCTGAACCTGTCTTGGCGGTAATGTTTTCAATCTTTACAACTTCTATTTGAGGTACGAAATCCTTTGTCTTCTCTTTCTCTCCTACAAACAAGTCTAATTCTTCTTGCTCTTCGTCAGCCAAAGGAGCTTCAAACAGAGTTGCAGCCTCGATTTCTTTATCTCGATTTTCGTCTTCTAAAAAATCATCAACCTGATTTAAAAGCTCCTTTATCTTTTCCTTTTGTAAATGATAGAGTCTTTCAGCCTCTAGACGTTTTTTTGTCAAGATATCAATCTCTTCCAGAATAGATTCGCGTATGTCTAGATAATCCTTTTGTGCTTTTTCTAAAACTTCCTTGGCTTCTTGCTCAGCACTTTTACGAGCTGAAATGACAAGTGATTTCGCATAAACAACAGCTTCACCTATCTCTTTTTCCTTATCCTTCATGGAGTCAATTTTTTTACGCAAAGATTCGATTTTTTCATTTTTTTTCCGAATTTCACTATAAAACTCTTCCTCCAAGGATTCGATACAATCATCGACTTCCTTCGCACGATAACGGCCGAACAATGTTTTTCTAAGTCGCATTTTGCTCCCTCTATTCTTTATTTATATAATATATACCACGATACCCATTGTAGCATAGAATAGCGCGTATTACCATTATTTTCTAACTCTCACCCCCTAAATATCATCACTAAGTCTAATACTCCATAATCACATATTTAGCATTGAATAATGTATGCTAAACTAAACAGAATTTATAAACTGATATACATTAAAATCCGTTCCCACTAGATGGATAAATCTAAACAAACGAATTAAAGTCAAACTAAAACATACTAAGATTAGTAGTGAGGAAATCTCCGACGGGAGAAAGTACTCACTACTTTTTCATTATGTTAAA
>CAJNCP010000020.1 GCA_905221295.1 bacterium
ACAGTTGTCTTGATGGTCTTCTGCCCTCCTGCTGGTATGGCTCTATCAACGGTTGTAGCAGCAGCGGAAATGTACTCGGCTGCTTCTGGTAAGGACTGGGGTACTGGTCGCGAGCTGGATGGGAACGAGAGAGCTCTAAGGGGACCTTTGCCTTGCTTGACTTGATCCCAGCAGGTAAATACCTAGGTGGTTTGGTCAAGAGTGGAAAGACTGCAGGACTCACTGCTATTAAGACGAGTATCAAAACGACAGTGACGGAAGGCTTAGAACAAGGCGCTAAGAACTTAGACAGTTTTAAAGGTGTCTTGAAGAAGACCAAGGGGCTGGGGGATAATATTTACCACTCCTTGCCGACCTATCGTAAACAACTCGCCCGTCACTTACAGAATACAGTGGATGAAGGTCTCCTAAATCTAAGCAGGGCAACTCAAGAAGGACTGGAGCGAGCTAAACAGTTTACTTTGGAAGTACCGACTATCCGAACGACGCAGGCAGCGCCTGTTGGTTCTGCCAATGTACAAGCGTTCTCTAAACTTGACACAACAACCGTGAAATTGGGAGATACAGGTCTAGGAAAGAGCCTGGATAATCTGGCTTCTAAAGCGAAACATGTAGAAAACACGCGGCTAGATAAACTCAGAGCTCGTAATGCTTTTCATGGAAATAAAGTAGATGATGTTTTGGAAGCTGGAAGTAAAGCTGGACAGGATATGTCGGATGATGTAGCTAGAGGTCTGGAAGAAGCTGGGAAGAAAGGCGCTTCATACCCAAGTACTTACGATGAAAGGATTAATCAAACACCAGTCAATAATGGTTCGTGGACTGGCGACCGTGGAGAATCAAAATTTATTTCTGAATTGGATGAAGTCAATGATGTTTTAAAACAATACGATATTGATGGTATTGAATATAAAGATGGAATTCCTGATTTTTCTCCTGTTTCAGAGGGTGAGATTAGTCATCCTGATATGGGTATTGACAGAAATAAAAACTTTAAAGTTGCCGATGAACTTTTAGCAAAACAATTGGACGTGCCTAGAAAAGAGATTACAAAACTTCGGAAACAAGGGAAGCTCACTTGGCATGAATTAAATGATATGGAAACAATGCAATTAGTTCCATCTGTTGTCAATAGTAAATTTGGACATCTAGGTGGGGTAGCGGAAGTTAAAAAACTATTAGGTTTATAGAAAGAAAGGTTGTAAAAAACAATGGAAATAAATCATAAGACTTTTGGTAAAATAAAATTTAATTACGGTTGGACAAAAGATATTTCTCTAGATATCTTCAATAAGCACCATGTTTTGGAAATCAATATTGATGCGGATGAAGATGCTGAATTTGAAATTAATCAGGAAAAAGCTTATATATTTTTCAATAATCACTTAGATGAAATAGTAAAAGAGGCAGATTCTGCAATTATATCATATTACAATCGTGAAATATCAGATATTGTTTCAAGCTACACGAATAATAACGAAAAAAAATATTTTTTAGATATAATTGGAGACAAAGATAAAATTTATTCTTTGTTGCAACCTAAACAAATCATGTTTCCTTTAACTTTTGATGAAAATATTGAAGAGTTTGGTTTTTTGTGTGAGTGTGATTGGGATAAAGAAAATGGCATAGGAATAAAATTTGTTAATGGCGTATTGTCTGAAATTGGTTATCAGGATATCCTCCTATAAGGATATGTTTTCTTATAATTATTTGTAGTTTTTATATTTATTGAATTAAGAAGAACACTTATTGATTCCATTAAGTGTTTTTCACGCTGAGTCAGCAGATTGGTGGTACTAGATAAGGTATGACGTGGCATCATACTGAAATTCCGGGACAAATGGAATCTAAAATTATTTTACCTTTACCAACAGATACATTACTGAAAGAAAAAGAAAAAATATGGAGAGTGATTCTTCCTGAAGATTATAAAGATTTTATAAAAAAAGAAAATGGCTTAATTCCAACTAAACAATATTTTAATTTCGGTAGAAATGAGAAAGTAGTTGAACGTTTCTTAGCAATACTGAATATTTCAGGCGATAGACTGGAAGATATTTATAATATTGGTGTTGTAAGCACTCAATTAGAAGGAAGAATTATATTTGATGAGGAATATGTGGGTTTACAATTGATACCAATAGTAGCATTGTTTGGAGGCGATTTTATCTGCTTAGATTACACTAAAAGTAAAGAAAATCCTAGCATTTGTATCTGGTATCATGAAGAATCTTATGAAATAGATCCTGCGGTAGAATTTGTAGCTAATAACTTTACAGAGTTTTTAAAAATGCTTCATGGTTAGGTATAAAGTATTCTCTAATGAAGAAGTAAAAGAAAATCAGCTATAATATTTTTGATATTGGCACTTAATATTCAGTTAAGTGCCTTTTCACAAAGGACTGGGGGACAATATCTTTTCTCAAATTAAAATCTTTGGCAAACAGCTTGACAATCTCCGACCAAGTAAGATTCCATCGAATTCGGCAGATGATCTAAGTGACGCGGCTCAGAGATTTAGTTTGAACTCCCTAGAACAACTGCAACCAGTGACAGGCTCTATTCCATTTGAAGGAGGAAAGCTAACACATCTAGCAGATAATCTCAGTGCTTTCGCGAAGAATCTAGATGGCAGTGTGGATGATGTTGTGGAAGCTAACCGGTTCTCCTCAGAGTGGCATAATTTGCAGAAAAGTTTTCCGGATTCAGGATTATCTGAACGACAATCAGAAAAGATAGTCAATATTAAACCAAGTGAAACAATTAAACGACCAGATCCTGAGGAATATTTGAGTTCTAATTATATTAAAGAACATAATGCCTTATTTGACGAAGGGGTGGCAGCTTTTGCTAAAAATGATTATTGGATTCAAAAAGAAGGTTATTTTGGTCGACCGGATGGTGCATTTGTCTTTCCAAAAGATGTAGCTGAAGCTATGGTCAAGGAAGCTGATGGTGATCCCCGTGTACTTGAAAAACTTTTGGGACTTGATAAAGGTAGTCTTGGAAATAATCCAATTATGATTGAACCTAAGGAAGTTGAAAATCTGAGGATTCCAAGTGGCAATGAGGGCGGAGCAAGCGGGAATGTTCAATGGCGTCCGGGTGGTAAGACCTATCCGGGTGGTGTTCCAGAATCTGTGATTGACAGAGTTCCTAAAGATAAATTGAACATTAAAGAATTGTGGAGTGAACAATAATGAAAGAAATACCAACAAAAAAAGGTGATATGTTAGAAATTTATGAAGCCAATGGTAAGTATATTTTAAAGTATCCAACTTTCAATATCACTATGCCAGAGGTTGTTAAAGAAATCCCTAAAGAAGCAGTGGATAGCTATTTAGCAGGAGAACATGATGGTGAAGAATTAATTAATTATGCTAATTTCGGATTTTGGAAATCAAAAATTAGTCAAGAAGATGCTAACATACAATTTTTAAGAGATAATCCAGAATTTCTTCTTATTGATACAGATAGAAAGAGACACTATTTCTCCGAAAAAGAATTTGAAGAATTGTTGAAAAAAGCTCATGAAGTTTCTGATGCAGATGATAAGTAATCATTCTCTATATTAAAGAATATAAGAGACAGAGTTCTTGCTTTGTCTCTTACGTATTATAAGAAAATTCTTAGGCAGTAAGCTCAGACCATCAGCGGTTGTACGCTATGAGGCTGGTCTTTTTGATGAGAATGCCCGTCTAGCCTATGGAAGCCAGAAGAGCGCGGTGAGAAGTTATCTCATCGAGCAGATAATCTCAGTGCTTTCGCGAAGAATCAGTCGAACGAACTTTGAATATATTGAAAGACTTTCTAAATTCAGATAAAGCGGAAGTTCTATTGAAGAATTGAATCCATGTCTAAATTTTGTCATGGGGGCTGGTGGTGGATCTAACGAAATCACCATGAATCCTGATGAAATGCATGCAATCATGTCTTACATCACCAACATTGAAATTTCATTTCAAAATAACTTAGCTCCCAAATTAAAGAGCCTATATGCTGATATGCTTAATAAAGTGAATGAAGTTGGCGACTTATATCGGCGAGCCAATAATGAGATTTTAAGTATGATGGGACAGTGGCTCCAACAAGATGCTCAGTTGCGAGATGATTATCTAAAAGGTCTTTCTTCTAATCCGACTCTGGTAAAAAACTTAGAAACTCTAGGCCTGATTCCGCGAGGTGACCAATGACCAAAGATGTAGAACTTCATTCATCGACCTGGAAGACGATGAAACAAGCCCTGACAGGTCTCACTGAAAATGCTACAGTCTCTACCTTGGAGCAGCACTAAGAAATCATAAATACATCATCTGATATAAATTGTATAAATAATATAAATAACGATATTTCCTATCCGTTGTAAAAATATATAAGTATCTATACAAAATAGTATCCTAGATGGCGGAATGCGTCACTGTCTTTTATGTTAAAAATTTTAAGAAAAAAATCTTCTCTGCTCTTAACCTAAAAATAGAGCAAACCTCTACTGTCTCCTCCAGATGTTAGCTTTTTGTCAACTGATTACAGGTTAATAAAGATTCCAAAAAACTACCTTCTAAGAAAGAGTAGTAGAAGCAGTAGTATCTATAATTCAGATAAACCATCTTTAACTTGTTCATCTAAAACATGGGCATATAAACTTACCAATGCTGTATTAACATGCCCTAGTTGTTGGGCAGTAGTGACTTCGTTGTTAGTAGCTTGGTATAATCTGGTAGCCAACGTATGTCTTAACTTATGAGGAGTTATCCGTGTTTTAAATACCTCAGAATACTTAGCGACTGTTCTTTCCAATGCAGCACCTCCCATTCGTTTGGCGATTCCGGATTGTGTTGATAGAAAAAGAGGTAGTTTATTATCTTCTATATCTACTTTATATCTGCTAGAACGTATTTTTAGATATTGAGTAAGATATGGTTTAGCAAATGGTGCAATATGAACACTGTCCCTTTTATTCCCCTTCCTTGTCACTTCAACAGTCATTGTATTGAGATTAATATCAGACATATCAATATTGACTGTTTCGCTTAGTCGAAGACCAGAGGCTAACATTAGAGCAATGAAAGCCAGGTCTCGTTCCTTATTTTTGTAGTAAGAAGACTTGGCTCGATTACTTAGATTAGCTTTTTTAACATATCCCTCAGAACTTACATCATCTGATATAAACTGCAAGAAAGCTTCAGTATCATCTCCTAAAAAGAGCTTAGATTTTATTCTCCTAGATCGTGCTGCCAGCGTTTCTTTTTGTTTTATCTTTAGTTCCAATTTCTTCATCACATTTCGATGGAAATACGGCTCTCCGTACCCGTTTTCTGTCTGTTCAGTTAAATACTTAAAGAGTCCAGATAAAGCTCTATAAGTGCGCTGTATTGTTACTTCAGACATAGTTCTAGATTTACTTTGAGTTGTGTTTAACAGATTCCGTTCTCGGAGATATATAAAATATGCTTCAGTGTTATTTTTTGATAAATTTTCAAGCAAATCAAGTGGAATGTCCCTTGTGGTTGATACATGAGCAATATCCGAATCAATTAACCACATGAAGAATCGACGAAACTCATTTAAGTATTCGTAGAGGGTACGTTTGCTACGTCCTGCAAATACTTTAGATTGGTACCATTCTGTTATATAGTGTGGCAAGAGCTCCAGTTGTTTATTAATATTTTTTTGTAAGTTAATTTCATTTGCCATTTCATTCAATCCTCATAGTTTAGTAGTACTATTATAGCACATTTTCTTTTAGTAATAAAATTATACTTTTTCTACTAAAAGTGTTTTCGATAATAATCAGGTTAAATATTGTCATTCAAAAAGCAATTATTTAACGAATAATTCGTAATCATGATACAAAACTACTATAAGTTTCAAAAAATAGTGAAAATTTTGAGAACAATAAAAAATAGGAATTTAATCCTATTTTTTTGAATTATAAATTTTTTCTAGTTCAAGTAAATCTAAACAATAATTAGCAGTTGCTTCAGTTATAGCTATTCTATGTTCAGACTTTACTTTTACGGCCCGAACATCCTTACATCTCTTTTTTATTGAATCCTTGTTTGGACGTAAATAATTGATTTCGTTCATAAGAAGATCATAATATAATGGATCAGTCATAAGAATACCTTCCATATTAATAGCGCTTCTATATTGTTCTGGAACGGGAATCATATTATTTATTAACAAATAAGCTATTTTCTCGTTATTTTTATCAAATATAGGCATATTGACATATGATGTTCTCTTCCCTTTATTTGATGTTAAAGGAACCAAATAATCAATACCCTCAATTGATAACATTATTCCAATGTAAGGACGCGTTTTTTTAGTTTTACCAACAAATTCTTTATTAAAAGGAACACGGATATCAATTTGACGTAATTCATTTAAGTAATTTGTATCTACTTTATAAAATTTCATTTCTAATAAACTACTCACTTTTGTACTTACAAAAATTGGGCTGTCGGTAAGACAACCCAATTTTAAAACTTCCAGTAAGGCTCGGAATCTCCAAAATTAAAACTTCCAGTAAGGCTCGGAATCTCCAAAATTAAAACTTCCAGTAAGGCTCGGAATCTCCAAAAAAGATATTACTCTTTATTTCATAATAAGTATATTATATAACATACTTTTTGTCAAGTATTTCTCTTATAAAAAGCTTATATAACACGTTACATGACCTTACCCCTCCTTCGTATGTAATAGCTTCTCGATGAAATTTCCCAGACTGTTAATCTGACTCTGACACCAGCCAATAAGGCCGTTTTCTTCGTTCTTTTGGTTCTCTAGTCTAGTGATTTCATCACAGATGGCATCATAGAAGGTATTCATCTCCGTTTGGAAACTCGTATAGTCACTGGAGAAGGTTTCCCACTGCTTGGTAAAGGCATCTTTTTGTTTGCCTTGCCAATCCGGCTGGATATTACGGTGATTGATAGGATACCTGATATCATGAACCTTTTTTTGAATTTCCCCTACAGACTTCTTGGCCGTACGAAGACGCTCCAATTTTTCATCGATGGAAGTAATCCGTGATTGGGCGGAGGAGATGCTGGAAGAGTGTTGATTCACTCTACCTTGAAGAGAATTCTATTTAAAGCAAGAGCTTACCAATAAAATATTAGTAAACTCTTGTTTCATTTATTCTATCATAAAAGGGGGAGTTATTTATTATTCTGTGACATCATCCCAGAGGGGGGATAGATAGTTAACGGGCATTCCTTCCTTGACATAGTATCGATTAATAATAACTATGTCTGCTAAAAAATCTAAAAATTTTGTTTTTGCTTCTTGGAATGTATTATAAACATGCTTTCCATTAAAACTTCCTCTATCCATTGTTCCGTATACAAAATATAAATTTTCTACTTGATTATATTCAATGACGACTTCCCATTCTCCAGGTTTTTCCTCTGAAAATATTGAATATCTTAAACTTGAGTAACCTAATTTCTCAATTTCCTTTAGAAGATCCTTTTTCTGTAATTCTAATTTACTCATTATTTCACCTCTCTTATAAGACCAAGTTTCTCATACCAACTGATGGATGTACCAAATTTCAATTGAGTTCCACCACCTTGACCGAAAACAATATCTATCATTCCTTCTTTAGGTTCTGCTATATCTTTTAGTGAGAATTTATACTCTCCCATCAATTTATCAAGTATCATTTTATCAGGTTTAGATAATCCTTCATAACCCATTTTTACATTTTTTAAATTAATTTCCTTCACAATTTCATATTGATGATATGTTTGATATCCCTCTGGATATGGTAGACCCCGTTTATTAAAAGGTATTATCTTCCCTTCTTTCACTGGACTTGTGAATGTACCTCCAGATTCACCAAATCTATCTATGATATCTCCAACTTTTAAATTAGCTGGTTTTGTAATAGCGTTACCAGCACTATCTAAAACAAAGCCATTTTCAAGAGGCCAATCGATAGAACCGTCAGCTTTTAGATAAGAACGATATCTGACTGGTGTTGGTTTCCCTGTTGCCTTATCAATATCCTTAGAGAGGTACGCATATTTGCCATTCCCCCATGAAATCCTCTCTGCAAAGTATTTTCCTTGTTGTGCGTACTCTTTGCGAAGGTAGTTATCGAACTTCGAACTCTCCCTCGCAAGTCTGCTTTCTTCCAGATTCTTCAGAATCTGTTCTCGGTTATACTTCGGTGCTTCGACATCTACCTTCACCTTATTGAGACTAAACTTGCTGGCTGCTGAGGAAGCCGCATAGCCTCCTATGATATTCCCGATAAAGTTTGCTCTCTGCGCATCTTCTTCGCTACCACCTACAAGCTTGGTCCCATGATAGGCAACCTGACCCGTTGTATAAGCACCGGCTTCCCCTAGCGCAAACTGGGTCACCCCCTTGACAACGCTCTGGGTTTGCCCTATAGGAATCATGATAGCACTAACCGTCGCAAAGGCGCCACCAACATCATGATACAGCTTGTCATTGCCCATGAAAAGCGTATCCCTGATGGG
>CAJNCP010000021.1 GCA_905221295.1 bacterium
AGCTAAGCGACTTCCATATCTCACAGGGGGCAACCCCCAACTACTTCCGGCGTTCTAGGGCTTAACTACTGTGTTCGGCATGGGTACAGGTGTATCTCCTAGGCTATCGTCACTTAACTCTGAGTAATACCTACTCAAAATTGAATATCTATCAAATACCAAGAAAACCTTACACTTCGTATTCTCAGTTACTTTGGATAAGTCCTCGAGCTATTAGTATTAGTCCGCTACATGTGTCGCCACACTTCCACTTCTAACCTATCTACCTGATCATCTCTCAGGGCTCTTACTGATATATAATCATGGGAAATCTCATCTTGAGGTGGGTTTCACACTTAGATGCTTTCAGCGTTTATCCCGTCCCTACATAGCTACCCAGCGATGCCTTTGGCAAGACAACTGGTACACCAGCGGTAAGTCCACTCTGGTCCTCTCGTACTAGGAGCAGATCCTCTCAAATTTCCTACGCCCGCGACGGATAGGGACCGAACTGTCTCACGACGTTCTGAACCCAGCTCGCGTGCCGCTTTAATGGGCGAACAGCCCAACCCTTGGGACCGACTACAGCCCCAGGATGCGACGAGCCGACATCGAGGTGCCAAACCTCCCCGTCGATGTGAACTCTTGGGGGAGATAAGCCTGTTATCCCCAGGGTAGCTTTTATCCGTTGAGCGATGGCCCTTCCATACGGAACCACCGGATCACTAAGCCCGACTTTCGTCCCTGCTCGAGTTGTAGCTCTCGCAGTCAAGCTCCCTTATACCTTTACACTCTGCGAATGATTTCCAACCATTCTGAGGGAACCTTTGGGCGCCTCCGTTACCTTTTAGGAGGCGACCGCCCCAGTCAAACTGCCCGTCAGACACTGTCTCCGATAGGGATAACCTATCCGGGTTAGAGTGGCCATAACACAAGGGTAGTATCCCAACAACGTCTCCTTCGAAACTGGCGTCCCGATCTCTTAGACTCCTACCTATCCTGTACATGTGGTACAGACACTCAATATCAAACTGCAGTAAAGCTCCATGGGGTCTTTCCGTCCTGTCGCGGGTAACCTGCATCTTCACAGGTACTAAAATTTCACCGAGTCTCTCGTTGAGACAGTGCCCAAATCATTACGCCTTTCGTGCGGGTCGGAACTTACCCGACAAGGAATTTCGCTACCTTAGGACCGTTATAGTTACGGCCGCCGTTTACTGGGGCTTCAATTCATACCTTCGGATTACTCCTAAGCACTCCTCTTAACCTTCCAGCACCGGGCAGGCGTCACCCCCTATACATCATCTTACGATTTAGCAGAGAGCTGTGTTTTTGATAAACAGTTGCTTGGGCCTATTCACTGCGGCTGACATAAAGTCAGCACCCCTTCTCCCGAAGTTACGGGGTCATTTTGCCGAGTTCCTTAACGAGAGTTCTCTCGCTCACCTGAGGCTACTCGCCTCGACTACCTGTGTCGGTTTGCGGTACGGGTAGAGTATGTTTAAACGCTAGAAGCTTTTCTTGGCAGTGTGACGTCACTAACTTCGCTACTAAACTTCGCTCCCCATCACAGCTCAATGTTATAGAATTAAGCATTTGACTCAATTCACACCTCACTGCTTAGACAGACACTTCCATTCGTCTGCTTTAGTTAGCCTACTGCGTCCCTCCATCACTACATACTCTAGTACAGGAATATCAACCTGTTGTCCATCGGATACACCTTTCGGTCTCTCCTTAGGTCCCGACTAACCCAGGGCGGACGAGCCTTCCCCTGGAAACCTTAGTCTTACGGTGGACAGGATTCTCACCTGTCTTTCGCTACTCATACCGGCATTCTCACTTCTATGCGTTCCAGCACTCCTCACGGTATACCTTCATCACACATAGAACGCTCTCCTACCATACCTATAAAGGTATCCACAGCTTCGGTAAATTGTTTTAGCCCCGGTACATTTTCGGCGCAGGGTCACTCGACTAGTGAGCTATTACGCACTCTTTGAATGAATAGCTGCTTCTAAGCTAACATCCTAGTTGTCTGTGCAACCCCACATCCTTTTCCACTTAACAATTATTTTGGGACCTTAGCTGGTGGTCTGGGCTGTTTCCCTTTCGACTACGGATCTTAGCACTCGCAGTCTGACTGCCGACCATAATTCATTGGCATTCGGAGTTTATCTGAGATTGGTAATCCGGGATGGACCCCTCACCCAAACAGTGCTCTACCTCCAAGAATCTTGATGTCGACGCTAGCCCTAAAGCTATTTCGGAGAGAACCAGCTATCTCCAAGTTCGTTTGGAATTTCTCCGCTACCCACAAGTCATCCAAGCACTTTTCAACGTGCCCTGGTTCGGTCCTCCAGTGCGTCTTACCGCACCTTCAACCTGCTCATGGGTAGGTCACATGGTTTCGGGTCTACGACATGATACTAAGGCGCCCTATTCAGACTCGGTTTCCCTGCGGCTCCGTCTCTTCAACTTAACCTCGCATCATATCGTAACTCGCCGGTTCATTCTACAAAAGGCACGCTCTCACCCATTAACGGGCTCGAACTTGTTGTAGGCACACGGTTTCAGGTTCTATTTCACTCCCCTCCCGGGGTGCTTTTCACCTTTCCCTCACGGTACTGGTTCACTATCGGTCACTAGGGAGTATTTAGGGTTGGGAGATGGTCCTCCCAGATTCCGACGGGATTTCACGTGTCCCGCCGTACTCAGGATACTGCTAGGTACAAAGACTATTTTAAATACGAGGCTATTACTCTCTTTGGCTGATCTTCCCAAATCATTCTTCTATAATCTTTGAGTCCACTTTGCAGTCCTACAACCCCGAAGAGTAAACTCTTCGGTTTGCCCTCCTGCCGTTTCGCTCGCCGCTACTAAGGCAATCGCTTTTGCTTTCTCTTCCTGCAGCTACTTAGATGTTTCAGTTCACTGCGTCTTCCTCCTCACATCCTTAACAGATGCGGGTAACAGGTAGTACCTGTTGGGTTCCCCCATTCGGAAATCCCTGGATCATCGCTTACTTACAGCTACCCAAGGCATATCGTCGTTTGTCACGTCCTTCTTCGGCTCCTAGTGCCAAGGCATCCACCGTGCGCCCTTATTAACTTAACCTTATTTTTTGACCTTTCAGTCATAAACTCTTTTAATACTACAGCGTTTCGGTTTATTTTCTTGTTACTATTTGATATAGATATTCAATTTTCAATGTGCATTACTTGGTGATCTCTCACCAATGGAGCCTAGCGGGATCGAACCGCTGACCTCCTGCGTGCAAAGCAGGCGCTCTCCCAGCTGAGCTAAGGCCCCACAAGACCTCTCAAGACTAAACAAGACCAATGTGCAGTTCCTTATCCTTAGAAAGGAGGTGATCCAGCCGCACCTTCCGATACGGCTACCTTGTTACGACTTCACCCCAATCATCTATCCCACCTTAGGCGGCTGGCTCCTAAAAGGTTACCTCACCGACTTCGGGTGTTACAAACTCTCGTGGTGTGACGGGCGGTGTGTACAAGGCCCGGGAACGTATTCACCGCGGCGTGCTGATCCGCGATTACTAGCGATTCCGACTTCATGTAGGCGAGTTGCAGCCTACAATCCGAACTGAGACTGGCTTTAAGAGATTAGCTTGCCGTCACCGGCTTGCGACTCGTTGTACCAGCCATTGTAGCACGTGTGTAGCCCAGGTCATAAGGGGCATGATGATTTGACGTCATCCCCACCTTCCTCCGGTTTATTACCGGCAGTCTCGCTAGAGTGCCCAACTGAATGATGGCAACTAACAATAGGGGTTGCGCTCGTTGCGGGACTTAACCCAACATCTCACGACACGAGCTGACGACAACCATGCACCACCTGTCACCTCTGTCCCGAAGGAAAGCTCTATCTCTAGAGCGGTCAGAGGGATGTCAAGACCTGGTAAGGTTCTTCGCGTTGCTTCGAATTAAACCACATGCTCCACCGCTTGTGCGGGCCCCCGTCAATTCCTTTGAGTTTCAACCTTGCGGTCGTACTCCCCAGGCGGAGTGCTTAATGCGTTAGCTGCGGCACTAAACCCCGGAAAGGGTCTAACACCTAGCACTCATCGTTTACGGCGTGGACTACCAGGGTATCTAATCCTGTTTGCTCCCCACGCTTTCGAGCCTCAGCGTCAGTTACAAGCCAGAGAGCCGCTTTCGCCACCGGTGTTCCTCCATATATCTACGCATTTCACCGCTACACATGGAATTCCACTCTCCCCTCTTGCACTCAAGTTAAACAGTTTCCAAAGCGTACTATGGTTAAGCCACAGCCTTTAACTTCAGACTTATCTAACCGCCTGCGCTCGCTTTACGCCCAATAAATCCGGACAACGCTCGGGACCTACGTATTACCGCGGCTGCTGGCACGTAGTTAGCCGTCCCTTTCTGGTAAGATACCGTCACAGTGTGAACTTTCCACTCTCACACTCGTTCTTCTCTTACAACAGAGCTTTACGATCCGAAAACCTTCTTCACTCACGCGGCGTTGCTCGGTCAGACTTCCGTCCATTGCCGAAGATTCCCTACTGCTGCCTCCCGTAGGAGTCTGGGCCGTGTCTCAGTCCCAGTGTGGCCGATCACCCTCTCAGGTCGGCTATGTATCGTTGCCTTGGTGAGCCGTTACCTCACCAACTAGCTAATACAACGCAGGTCCATCTGGTAGTGGTGCAATTGCACCTTTTAATTGACTATCATGCAATAGTCAATATTATGCGGTATTAGCTATCGTTTCCAATAGTTATCCCCCGCTACCAGGCAGGTTACCTACGCGTTACTCACCCGTTCGCAACTCATCCAGAAGAGCAAGCTCCTCCTTCAGCGTTCTACTTGCATGTATTAGGCACGCCGCCAGCGTTCGTCCTGAGCCAGGATCAAACTCTCATTAAAAGTTTGAGTTCTCACTCATTTCTGTCACTGACAGATTTATTGTTTTTTCATTGTTCAGTACTATAACCTCAGTTATAGTGCCCTGCACATTGGTTCGTCTTGTTCAGTTTTCAAAGGTCTTTGTCTCTCAATCTCTCTCAAGCGACAACTATATTAGTATATCACAGCTAGCTCTCTCTGTCAACAAGTTTTTTAAACTTTTTTCCAAGTTTTTTTCTAACCACAATATACTATAGTCCGTACGGGATTCGAACCCGTGTTACCGCCGTGAAAAGGCGGTGTCTTAACCCCTTGACCAACGGACCT
>CAJNCP010000022.1 GCA_905221295.1 bacterium
CTTTATCTCCAAAACTCAATTTCATAATAAAACACCCCAAAAGTTAGATTTTTTCTGTCTAACTTTTGGGGTGCAGGCCAGTTATGGCGTTTTAGTCTTTTTTATGGTTTGATACGGTGCAACATACGTGGGAATGGAATCGCTTCACGGATGTGTTTTGTACCTGCTGCGAAAGTTACCATACGCTCGATACCGATACCAAATCCACCGTGTGGTACAGTACCGTATTTACGAAGGTCAAGATAGAACTCGTATTCTGTACGATCCATACCAAGTTCTTCCATTTTAGCTACAAGGGCATCGTAGTCTTCCTCACGCATAGAACCACCGATGATTTCTCCATACCCTTCTGGTGCAAGCAAGTCTGCACAAAGCACGCGTTCAGGATTTCCAGGGACTGGTTTCATGTAGAAGGCCTTGATAGCTGCTGGATAGTTGATAACGAAGGTTGGGACACCAAAGTGGTTTGAAATCCAAGTTTCGTGTGGTGAACCGAAGTCATCTCCATGTTCCAAATGCTCGTAGTCTGCATCAGCATCATTTTCATGCTCTTGCAAGAGATCAATGGCTTGATCGTAAGTGATTCGTTTGAATGGCTCTGAAATGTAGCGTTTCAAGAGCTCTGTATCACGTTCCAAGGTTTCCAAGGCTTGAGGCGCACGGTCAAGTACACCTTGAAGAAGGGCTTTTACGTAAGCTTCTTGCAAGTCAAGTGACTCATCGTGTGTCAAGTATGAGTACTCCGCATCCATCATCCAGAACTCAGTCAAGTGACGGCGCGTTTTTGATTTTTCAGCACGGAATACTGGACCAAAGTCAAAGACACGACCAAGAGCCATAGCCCCTGCTTCTAGGTAAAGCTGACCTGATTGACTCAAGTAGGCTGGCGTTCCGAAGTAATCTGTTTCAAAGAGTTCTGTTGAATCTTCTGCTGCGTTTCCTGAAAGGATAGGGCTATCAAACTTCATGAATCCGTTCTTATCAAAGAACTCATAAGTTGCATAAATGATAGCGTTACGAATTTGCATCACAGCCACCTGCTTACGAGAACGGAGCCACAAGTGACGGTTGTCCATCAAGAAGTCGGTTCCGTGTTCTTTTGGAGTGATTGGGTAGTCTTGAGATTCACCGATCACTTCGATGTCTGTAATATCGAGCTCATAGCCAAACTTAGAACGTTCGTCTTCTTTGACAATTCCTGTTACATAAACAGACGTTTCTTGGCTTAGGCGTTTAATCGTATCAAACTTCTCTAGCCCCACTTCCTCACCGAACTTTTCAATAAAGTTTGGTTTAAATGCTACACCTTGGAAGAAGGCTGTTCCATCACGCAATTGCAAGAAGGCAATTTTCCCTTTTCCAGATTTGTTGGCAACCCAGGCTCCAATGGTCACTTCTTGACCAACGTAGTCTTTTACATCGATAATCGTTACACGTTTTGTCATTGTTTTTCCTTTTCTATTCTTCTTTATGGCAAACTGCCTCTATGTTATTTCCATCTGGGTCAATAATAAACGCAGCATAGTATCCCACATGGTAATTTTTACGTTCGCCAGGTGCACCATTATCCTTTCCTCCAGCAGCCAAAGCTGCATGATAGAAAGCATCTACTTCTTGACAAGTTCGAGCACTAAAGGCAAAATGCATCGGCTCTTGTTGACCAACATTTAGCCAAAAATCACCACCTGGATCCACATCTCGCGGTTCTGTGAAACTAACGACCTGCCCCGTATCAAATTGAAGGTGATAATTTAAAGCAGCTAAAGTAGCTTGATAGAAAGCTTTAGAAACTTCTAAATTCTTTACCTTAAGGGTAAAATGATCTATCATTATAATTCCTCCATAAACTGATGCAAACGGCGAATAGCTTCTTTCAAAGTATCCAAGTCTGTGGCATAGCTGAGACGAACATTTTCTGGTGCTCCAAATCCAGCTCCTGTAATCAAGGCAAGACCAACTTCTTCGAGAATAGCCGTTGTAAAGTCTGTCACATCGGTATAACCCTTCATCTCCATCGCTTTTTTAACATTTGGGAAGAGGTAGAAGGCTCCTTGGGGCTTGACAACTTCAAATCCTGGTACCTGGCACAAGAGAGGATAGATGGTATTCAAACGTTCCTCAAATGCTTGGCGCATGATTTCGACGGAGTCTTGTGGTCCAGTCAGGGCTTCAATGGTAGCATATTGTGATACGGCAGTCAGGTTTGATGTTGTTTGTCCTGTTAGTTTGCTCATGGCAGCAATGATTTCAGAATTTCCTACTGCATAACCTACTCGCCAACCAGTCATGGCATAGGCCTTAGATACACCGTTGATAACGATGGTTTGCTTGCGAATCGCTTCTGACAGACTAGAGATTGGAACAAATTCGTTCCCGTTATAAACCAAACGACCATAAATATCATCTGCTAGGATAAGGACATCATGTTCAACAGCCCAATTTCCGATAGCCAAGAGTTCCTCACGAGAGTAGATCATACCTGTCGGATTCGATGGCGAATTGAGAACCAAGACCTTGGTCTTATCTGTTCGGGCTCCTTCTAGCTGCTCTACTGTTACTTTAAAGTGATTGTCTTCCTTGGCTTGGACAAAGACTGGCACTCCTTCTGCCATTTTGACTTGATCTCCATAGCTGACCCAGTATGGTGTAGGAATGATGACCTCATCTCCTGGATTGACCACAGCCATAAAGAAGGTGTAGAGAGAGAACTTAGCACCAGTGGCAAAAGTAACCTCGTTAGCTGCTACGGAATACCCATAATAGCGTTCAAAATAGGTATTAACTGCCGCTTTTAACTCTGGTAGGCCTGAAGCAACTGTATAAAAGGAAGCTCGTCCATCTCGAATCGCTTCTACCGCTGCATCCTGAATGTTTTCAGGAGTATGAAAATCAGGCTGTCCCAAGGTTAAGAAAAGAACATCCTTTCCCTGAGCTTTTAATGCCTTGGCTCTTGCATCACTAGCTAGAGTGACGCTTTCTTCCATTTCTAGTACACGTTTGGATAGTTTCATATGCCCTCCTTATTGGATCACTGCTCCTGTTTCAAAGTCAACCAAATAGTACTGGTTTCCTGACTTGACTTCCCAAATCGGCTTGTCCTGATAACGACCAAAGGTGACTTTGTCAATGTCACTAGCTCCTTTTTCCCTCGAAATCGTCGCTGCCTTGTCTTGAGAAATCCCCTTATCTAGCTGATAAACATAAATCTTGTGGTCATTCTTTTCAATCAGTACGGCAATGGCCTCTTGCTTTTTATTATGTCCCAGAACGCTGTAATAACCTTCTAGTCCATTATAGAAATCAACCTGATCCGCCTTTTCCAATTCTGCATACTGCTTGGCTAGTTTTTCTCCCTCAATCCTAGCATCCTGATAGGGCTTCATACTTAGAGAGATCAGATAAAGGAAGGAAGTGGTCATGACTAGTAATACTAAAGTAATGCCGATTCCATACTGTAAAAGTAGCTTGTTTTTTGCGTTTTTCTGTCTTAGTTTCACTCGTCTATTTTACCATCTCTCCTCCTTTATTACAAGTGAAGATAGGAACATTCCGAGATTATTTTCCCCTTGAAATTAAATACAATATTTGCCTGTCTATCAAATACTGTTTTCTCAGAACTAAGTTTTTCCACCCCTAACAAGTAAACTTAGCTGAGCAAAATTATTGCTAATTAGTATTATTTGTTGTAACATGGATGGTAACAAAAGAGTTCGCTCTTTGAATTTTAAACTAAAGGAGACACAACATGTCTAAAAAAGTATTATTTATCGTCGGTTCACTACGCCAAGGTTCCTTCAACCACCAAATGGCTCTCGAAGCTGAAAAAGCACTTGCTGGAAAAGCGGAAGGCAGCTATCTTGATTACTCAACTGTTCCCCTCTTCAGCCAAGATTTGGAAGTTCCAACTCATCCAGCTGTAGCTGCTGCTCGTGAAGCAGTCCTTACTGCGGATGCCATCTGGATCTTCTCTCCAGTCTACAACTTTTCTATTCCAGGAACTGTTAAAAACTTGCTTGACTGGCTCTCTCGTGCCCTTGACTTGACAGATACACGTAGTGCTTCTGCCCTTCAAGACAAGTTTGTTACTGTCTCATCTGTAGCCAATGCAGGACACGAGCAACTCTTTGCGATTTACAAAGACCTCTTGCCATTTATCCGTACACAAGTCGTTGGTGACTTTACTGCCGTGCGTGTCAATGACTCTGCTTGGGCAGACGGAAAATTGGTGTTAGAAGAAACAACTGCTTCATCACTTGCTAAACAAGCTGACAACCTTCTTGCAGCCATCAATTAAAAAGAAAAGCTGGTTTGAATGAAAATCATTCCAAATAAACCACAATTAAATACTTAATAAAAAACTCCTAGAATGTACTGCCCCTAAAAAGTTAGACAAATAATTATTGAAAGGATTTAGTCTTGAAATTGGCAGGACTAAGTCCTTTTCTACCATTTGTCAAGCATATCCAGTCATTCGATAAAAAATAGTTTGAGTTTCATAGTCCAACTAAGGAAATTGTCTTTTTTAAACTAAAGTTTAGTGTAAAAA
>CAJNCP010000023.1 GCA_905221295.1 bacterium
AGGACACGAAAATGTCTTAACTGGAAAACACCTTATGAAGTTTTCTATGAAGAAAATGTGCACTTAATTTGACAATTCAAGGTATAAAAAACCTACCCAATGCACTGCCCATGAAAAATTGAACAGTATAGTTAAGTTAAGAATAAAGTTCAGCGTTATGCTAGACAGCATATCGTTTTTTTATTTTCTGCTTGAAGATTTTCTAATTCTTTCATTTAATCCCAGCTTATCTTTGGATATGTCCCATTTTAGATAGTAGTATTCCTCTTCTTTTAGAAGCAATAGTATAGACGTTTTTCTCATATTGTGGCAGACAAGGCGGAAGCATTTCACGATTCGTAACATCAAATTCAATCCAAACACTCAGTTGTGAACAGCCTTCAACCAGAAGATTCGAAAGAATAAAGCTATATTTTTCTATAAGTCGATTAAATCTAGTTCCTTTTATCCTTAGCTAATAGATATGGACTTTAGACTCATAAATTACGGCATCAGAAAACACCCCAAAAGTTAGACACAAATAATCTAACTTTTGAGGTGCTGTTCAATAAAATAATTCCAATTTTATTTTAAAAATCAAGTTCCACCCAGCTGAGAGGTGTATAACCTAGGAGTTCAACACCATCAAACTCTACTGTTTTAACGATTTCTTGAATATTTGTTTTCAATTCTTCCATAACAGAGTTATCTGGGCCATCCAAGACTAGTTCATCTTCTACGACAAACAATGCTTTTTGGTAACGGTCATATAGACTATTCATAACCAAACGAAGACCAACTGGATCAGCTGATTTTTTAGTTCTAGTCTCAGCTACATACTTATCAGCAAAAACTTCTTCAGAGTTATTCGATGCATGATAACTAAAGCTTATAAAATCAACTGTACCTCTGTTTAAGCTAGAAAGATCTTCATCTGAAATATCCAAAGCAATCTGCTCACGTTCCAAGCGACGCAAGAAGTGGTTCGGATAGTAACCGCGAACTTGAACGTCCGTAAATACATAGTTTTCACGATTCTTAACTTCAGCTTCCATAGCATCTATAGCATTGTCAATTTGCTGGCTATAGTTTTGACTGACGACAAGCATTCCACCAAACTGAAACTCTGGATTGATTGTTTTTCCTAGTTGAACGACGCGAGCAGAGGCAACTAATTGATAATGAGCCGCTTGCCAGATTAACTGTTCACGATTATCTCTATTTTCAAATAACAAGCCTCCACCCAAAAATGGTAAATGGTGCAAAATATTAAACTCATTGAATGTAATCCAGTATCTCACCTTGTCTTTAAAATAATGGAAAACAGCTTCTGCGTAGCGCTCAAAGAGTTCAATCATCTGGCGACTTCTCCAGGCACCATACTTTTCATGTAGTTTAAGAGGGATATCAAAATGACTGAGCGTAACAATTGGTTCGATATCTTTCTTCAGAACTTCGTCAATGATCGTTTCATAGTACTTCAATCCTTCTTCACTTGGCTCTAACTCTTCTCCAGTTGGAAATAGGCGAGCCCAAGAGATAGAGATACGATAGGCATTAAAGCCCATAGATTGAATCAAATTCAAATCCTCAATATAGTTTCTTGAACTAATCGGTTTAGATTGTCCTAGTAAATCGTAAAAACCTAGTGGTACTGTTTTATAGTCGATTTTCCCGTGCAATACTCCTCCACGAAATTCACCAACTGGAAGAACATCTGTTGTTCCTAAACCTTTCCCACTATTTGACAAAAAATTTCTAATCATGGCGACTCCTTTTATTTTTTTCTTTATACATTAGATTGTTATTATTCAAAAATATCCTTAGCTATTGAATGATTCTTTCCGCCCTTGTTATGAATAATAGAGCTCAAACCAGATAATCCACTTACGACATTTTTAAACTCACGAGATAGCTGCTGAGAATCTGATTTCTGCAAGTCCTCTTCCTTCTCTTGCCCTATCCATGAATTTCCATTCCCAGAATCCTCCCATGGCTGAGTTGCTTGAATACTTGTCTCATATACAAACTCGCCTACATTATCTACAACTTCTACTAAATTAACTAGATGTTTCGAATCTACTTCATCTGAATCATTTTCTGCGATAAAATCTAAAACACTTTCAGAGATCGATTCTGATGCTAAAACGCTTGGGGCTTCACTTGCTGAGACAAAGTCTGATGTGATGATGGAAACAGAGTCGATGTCTTGTTGGAATTCCGATTCACTATGACTCTCGCTTGCTGGGACAAAGTCTGAAACACTTTCAGAAATTGATTC
>CAJNCP010000024.1 GCA_905221295.1 bacterium
GGGGCGGTCGATTTTATCCTTGATGTAGGTGGGAACATTCCCAGCATACCGCTCCAAGGTAGAGAGTTTGGCTTGCAAAGTTTGGGCAGTGCTGGTTTCATCGTGATAGGTATAGGAAACGACACCATCCGTATCCTTTTCCTTGATGAGTTTCTGAACCTTCTCAGAAATCTTGACCAGTTCCTCCACCCGTTTGGCAAATCCGGTCGAAGCTGTGCCTGTACTATAGCTCCCTGCTTGAGCATTTGTGTAATTTCCATAGCCACTGCTAGAGACTGTGGCATTTTCAGTGAGGCCCGTTATAGCTTGTTTCATCGTCTTCCAGGTCGATGAATGAAGTTCTACATCTTTGGTCATTGGTCACCTCGCGGAATGATTCCCAGAGTTTTTAAGTTTTGTACGAGAGCGGGATCAGCAACAAGACCATTTATAAAATCATCTCTAAACTTGGTATCTTGTTCGATCATTTGATCCATCATGCTAAAAATCTCACTATTGGCACGCCGATATAGGTCCCCAACTTCATTCACTTTGTTGAGCATTTTAGAATAGTGACCCATTGCTTTAGAAGCTTCTCATTTGTGAAAAGACACTTAACTGAATATTAAGTGCCAATATCAAAAATATTATAGCTGATTTTCTTTTACTTCTTCAAACCATTTTTCAAACTCTAGACGTGGAAGCAATTCTTCATCCTTGTCATAACGTCCTTCATAGCTATAGCGACTATCAAGACTGTTTTTCTGAGCATCATAAATTAACCACATTTCAGTTGGATGCTCGCGATTGTATTCTTGGCAGACATCAATCATTGATTTTACATCCTTGACACCTTCTTTCAACAAGAGAGATTGTAAACTGGTATCAATGTGTGATTTTGTAGGTAAAAAATCATTTACTAAGTGTTTGTGTACAATATTTCCTTTAATCTTATAAAATAGATTAAAACTATACAAACTGTCCGCTATCGCATAGATATATACTTTTTCTGCTTGATTTTGGACATATTCCATTGCTAATGAAATCATGCTAGCCTGAACTTCCATAAATTTATCTTCAAATTGTGTCATTTTATCCTCCCTTTATCTATTTATATTAGGAATTTCTTCAAAATACTCTATACCATCAATCTTATAATTAACTTCAAAGCTAGTTGGTCTCATTGAAGAACCCTCGTAGTTAATTTTAACGTCTACTTCAACTTTCTTGGGTGGATTGGATTTTAAAGCATCTGCCCAATCACGTTCAATACGACGATATTCTTTTAGGTTGACATCTTTAGCTTGTGAAACAAGGTTATCCAACTCGGGTGATCCACCAAATAGATCGCCGAATATATGTCCTGCATGATCCCCGATTTCTTTATCTGGAGTATTGGAGTTATGATGTAATCTACCTTCATGGAGTTTTAGTTGTAAGTCTTCGGCATACGCCCGATCAATACGCCCCACCTCATCAGTTCGGTAAAGATAGCTATGCTCTCCAGCCTCATATACAACATTAGGTTTCGGAACTTTTCCATCCAGATGACTTCCATCTGTCAAGATCTCACTAGCATTCTCTGTCCAATGTTTAGTTTGCGATGTTCCTAGCCTACCTCCAGTTTGACCTCCTAGTCTAGAAGTTTTCTTACCTCCCAATTCCATCACATCATCCACACTACCGTCTAGATTCTTCGCGAAAGCACTGAGATTATCTGCTAGATGTGTTAGCTTCCCTCCACTACTTGACATGACACCACTCGCTAGTTGTGGCTCCAGCCCAATATTCAGACGGAAGTTCTGTGCAGCTTCACTCAGGACATTATCCGCATGGCGTAAACCATCGCTTAGACTTTCTGCCGAATTCGATAGAATCTTACTTGGTCGGAGATTGTCTAACTGTTTGCCATAGGTTTTAATTTGGGAAAGGACATTATCCCCCAAGCCCTTGGTCTTCTTCAAGATACCTTTGAAACTATCCAGGTTCTTAACTCCTTGTTCCAAACCTTCTTTCAAAGTCATTTTCAGACTGTTCTTAACGGCAGTAAGCCCTGCAGTCTTTCCGCTCTTGACCAAACCACCTAGGTATTTACCTGCTGGGATCAAGTCAAGCAAGGCAAAGGTGCCCCTTAGAGCTCTCTCGTTCCCATCTAGCTCGCGGCCAGTACCCCAGTCCTTACCAGAAGTGGCAGAGTACATTTCCGCTGCTGCTACAACCGTTGATAGAGCCATACCAGCAGGAGGGCAGAAGACCATCAAGACAACTAT
>CAJNCP010000025.1 GCA_905221295.1 bacterium
CTCACTGCTATTAAGACGAGTATCAAAACGACAGTGACGGAAGGCTTAGAACAAGGCGCTAAGAACTTAGACAGTTTCAAAGGTTTCTTGAAGAAGACCAAGGGGTTGGGAGATAATATTTACCACTCCTTGCCGACCTATCGTAAACAACTCACCCGTCACTTACAGAATACAGTGGATGAAGGCCTCCTAAAACTAAGCAAGGCTACCCAAGAGGGACTGGAGCGAGCCAAGCAGTTTACTTTGGAAGTGCCGACTATCAGAAGTACGCAGGTAGCGCCTGTTGGTTCTGTCAATGTACAAGCGTTCTCTGCACTTGACACAACAACCGTGAAATTGGGAGATACAGGTCTAGGAAAGAGCTTGGACAATCTGGCTTCTAAAGCGAAGAATGTAGAAAATGCAAGTCTTTCTAGACTCCGTTCAAGAAATGCTTTATACGTGACTAAAGATGAGTGGATAAAGGCGATGAAAGAGGGGGATGTCGTCTTTAACACGGACATCCACAGCAAGATTGAAATCCTCAAGCAAAGAGGGATCATATCAGAGGTTGATGACGGCACTATTGAGCTGATCAGTAATATGCGCAAAGGGAACTACGGCGAGATGAGTACGGACGAGATTTATCGTCAGCTCGGCTATGAGCGCATCAGTCTGGACATGACCACAGAAATCGATGGAGCCACCCATCATGGGATTGATGGTGTCTACTACAACCCTAACGGTCACCCACCTTATATCATCGCAGAAGCTAAGTATGGAGGCTCGCGTTTGAGCTACTTGAAGGGTGGAACCAAGCAGATGGATAGGAATTGGATAGGAAGTCGTCTGGAAAAGGCGGTCGGAGAAGAACATTATGACTTAATTAGAAAAGCTTACAAAACTGGTGATGTTCAAGCACAGCTTGTTAAAATCCAAAAGAATGGCAATATTATGATTAATAATTTAGATGCCAAAGCGAATATCATTAAACCATAGTAGAAGGAAGAAGTTATGATAAGAGACAAACACAAAGATCAAGCGTATTTTGAAAAACGCTTGAATCGTGTACAAAAACGTTTAAGAGAAGATATCGAGATGACAGATGAAATTTCGGAGAAGTATTTGTTGTTCCATTATCAAGATTTGGTTTTGGATAATGAAGAACTAGTGAAACTTTCCTATTCTATAGGGGCTTCGAAAGAGGAGATTTCCCCCTATTATCAAGGGCTTCTGTCTCATCTCAAAGTTATTGCTTCAGAGGGTGTTCCATTTGACTTGGCAGTTAATATCTTTGCCTTGGGCGTGCTCTACAGTGAGCGCAAGGGAGAGTTTCTGGATGACTTAAAGGCTATTTATGAGCAGATGGATCACACAGATGGATTGATTGAATACTACATGGTTTATCTATTCCATGATAAGATAGTTCCTTTCCATTCGATTTTAGAGTATCAAAATATGATTGAGGACACTTATGAGAGTGTAGCCAAGGCACAGGGATTCTGGTATTATAGCCACTCGGATGAACCTTGGTATGGAACACATAAGTATGACAATAGAGGTTATGATGGTTACTGGAGTTTTGACACCGCCGCAACCTGCAAGATTAAAGGGATTTTCGACGAACGCTTGAAAGACTTAGAGTACTTCCCATATGACCTCCTAGTCCAAGAAAATTAAGAAAACTGGGTTTCCACCCAGTTTTTATCGAACAAGATACCAAGTTTAGAGATGATTTTATAAATGGTCTTGTTGCTGATCCCGCTCTCGTACAAAACTTAGAAACTCTGGGAATGATTCCGCGAGGTGACCAATGACCAAAGATGTAGAACTTCATTCATCGACCTGGAAGACGATGAAACAAGCCATAACGGGCCTCACTGAAAATGCCACAGTCTCTAGCAGTGGCTATGGAAATTACACAAATGTTCAAGCAGGAGCCTATAGTACAGGAACAGCTTCGACCGGATTTGCCAAACGGGTGGAGGAATTGGTCAAGATTTCTGAGAAGGTCCAGCAACTCATCAAGGAAAAGGATACGGACGGTGTTGTGTCCTATACCTATCACGATGAAACCAGCACTGCCCAAACCCTACAAGCCAAACTGTCTACCTTGGAGCGGCATGCTGGGAATGTTCCCACCTACATCAAGGATAAAATCGACCGCCCCTTCTATGAGGCCATGGACAAGGTAGGAGCC
>CAJNCP010000026.1 GCA_905221295.1 bacterium
TGAACAACCTTAAAAATATCTTCGTCATTGAAGTAGATAAGGCTATCGCCTACCATCCCTTCAGGATAGAGGCAAGCCCCGTAGTCAAAGCGATAAATATTCCCTTTGACAGGCGCCGCGATGACCCGTGCAATGATGAGCATCTTTTTGATACTTCCTTTGAAAAATATTAGCGAGTGTAAATGGGAGGATTATCCTTCATTATTTCTTCTCCTAACTCTGTATTGCTTGATATCAAATCAAAAGGAAAATCAGAGTCTATTTTATGACTCGCAATTTTTTTAGAAATCTTCTCAAAAAGAAGTAGCTCATTTTGAGAGTCATCATAATCTATGACTAGTAAGTAACTACTTTCTTCTTTCACTAGTATCTTTACGAAAAAGACATTATTAACTGAAGGGATTTCCTTAAAAATATTTGAAAGCTTGTTTTCAATCAATGTTGTATCCTCAATTGGCTTTCCAAAAAGTATTTTACGTGAATTGATTAAAGATAATATCGATTCTATATAATCTTTGTCCATAAAAACACTGATTCCACAAGGATTCAATACAACATATTTTACAGGTGAATTACGTTCTAGAAATTTATAAATATATACTATATCCACTTTGGCGAACTTAACACCTTTATTAAATAATGAACTAGATAAATTGATAGATTCAAAATCAGTAAATATAGGCAAATACTGTCTACCATCGCTACCATTTAATGTGATTAGAATATCAGAACTATTAATTGTAGTAAAAGGTACCAACAAATATGATTTTGAAAGAGCAATAGCAAATTTCTTCCAGTCTGACTCCCTGTTATTTTCTTTATATATATTATATAAAAGATTCAAATCTAACATTAACTTCCTCATTCTTCTAATAAAGCATCAATTCTATTTAATAATGACGAAAATTGAGTGTTACATTTTGTCATATATGTAGCATCAGAATCAAGAATATAAAAATCCGATAAACCGTCTCTTGGGAAAAACATACTTTTGTACATTTTTCGAAGTTTCTCTATACATTCATTTGGGAGTTCAGGATTTTCTATATTTTGTATGATTGCTATCATATTTTTAAGCGTCCCTATAAAATAGTTAACATTATGACGCTGCTTATGTTCTGATAGAACCCCTAATAAATCAATTAACGATTCCATTAGGTCTTCTTTGAAATTTACCATCACCTTATTCCTCCTAGATGTGTTGTATTATTATGAATTCCATCAATAGTCCACGGTTTATTGATAAATATCTGTTCTTTACCACCAATATATACTCCTCCTTGAGAGCCTGTAGGACCTTCATAATAGACGGTACCTTTGGGGAACTTAGTAGCATAGATATCAGTCAATTCTGATGTACCTGTTAAGACTCCTGTGTCTCTATCAATCCACTGAGGTTTAACTGCGGACTCTATCCTAACTTTTATTACTGACTCAGGAATATCCCTTGTATAATATTGTCCTAAAGGACTGTCAGAATTTCCAGCTCTAAAAAAGACCGTATCCTCTTCTAATATTTTCACATTATATTTACCGCTAGCGAAACTTTTAGCTGCAGTCTCATTAATTTCTGGTAGTGGTCCAGGATTTTCAATCATATTGTAACTATATTCTCTTGGATTGGTGGACACCTTATTGAGACTAAACTTGCTGGCTGCTGAGGAGGCCGCATAGCCTCCTATGATGTTCCCGATAAAGTTTGCTCTCTGCGCATCTTCTTCGCTACCTCCTACAAGCTTGGTCCCATGATAGGCAACCTGACCCGCTGTATAGGCACCGGCTTCCCCTAGCGCAAACTGGGTCACCCCCTTGACAACGCTCTGGGTCTGCCCTATAGGAATCATGATGGCACTAACCGTCGCAAAGGCGCCACCAACCTGATGATACAGCTTGTCATTGCCCATGAAAAGCGTATCCCTGATGGG
>CAJNCP010000027.1 GCA_905221295.1 bacterium
GCTTGGTCATAAGCTAGCGCAAAGCGTTGAACAGACTTGAGTTTGGCGAAATCTCCTGACTGATAAGTCCCTACCGTCCGTGTCTTCCCTGCATGTTCTGTGATCAAGGCTTTGGTCGCAACTAGAAGTTCCTTAAAGGCGACCAAATCCTGACTCGCATGGTTGCTTTCATACTGAGTGATGGAGGTGTCCAAGTTCTTGACCTGATTTATGAGGAAGTTATAGTTCATGACCGTACTGGTATGACTGCTCCCATCATAGCTCACCAAGTCTGAAATCTTGTTCTTGGTCGTCTTCAAGAGCTCAATCTCACTCTTTAGATTGTCCCGTGAACTCTTTAAATCACTATGAAGGGTTGTAAACACCTGACCTTGGAGATTTGCACTTAATGTAAAAACAGGAACTTGCTTACAACTAACAGTGCATAAACAAGTTCCTTACAAGCTATTTCAATGGTGATACATAATTATCTGGAAGTTTGCCTTCAGATTCGATCCAAATCTTCTCTGCAATGGGCATTAACTCTTTTAATTCTTCTTGTGTGAAAAGTAATTGATTTTTCGGATTAGCTATCAGTATCTTTGGTCGTTCTTTGGCTCTTCCCCTTTTTATTTTATTGATTTCTTTTTCCGTTGGGGGCCAGCAATCGTTCTTTACTCTATAAGATACTTCTCGTAACGTTTTCTTCCTACTCTCCAGCAAGGAAAATAACTCGTCCGGTAATTCATAAACAACTCGTTCATCCATCATGCCACCTTCAATATTGACGATATAATATTGATTATTATGTTTCCAAACTTCTTTTCCGTATCCTTTGACTTCTTCGAACTGAATAACGTCTTCCCACTTTAATTGACTACGTTCCATGTATGATCACCTCTTTTTGTACTTATATCCTTCATAACTGCCTCCGGTATTCCCCCAGGATAAGTTCGCCCTCCGGGTCTCCACCAGTCATTGGCTCCATCTTCATTTCCAGTAGGTATAAATGCTCCTTTTCTTGCAACAACTTCAGGAGAAACATCTAATCTATAAATTGGCCCATCTCCAAAATATCCTTCATCAAAACCTAATAACTTTTCAAATAGTCGATTGTCTCCATTAGCAACTTTTTCAATGATATCTGCATGTTTTTTGCTAAGCCAAAAACTATTCCCATTTTTGTCTCCAACAACCCCATTACGCCAGTTTTCATCAGGCTTAAATTTCTGAAATTTAGCAACTCCATTTTTAAATTGACGAATATGTGCTTTAATATACTTTTCATCAAGATAATCTTCAACATCTGGTCGAAAAATACCTTTATCTGGATTTGGTTTAATATCAATAATTTGTTTCTTTGTAAATGTATCCTTAATATATTTTATTTTTGGTGCATTTTCAGATATTTCTAAAACTCGAACGCTATCTGCAGGACTAATTCCCCATTCAACGTACTCTTTTAGCTTAAGTTTGCGATGAAGATTAACTGAACTATTATCGTTCATAATCAGCTTGTATTTTTCATTTAAAGCGAATTCTTTAAACCCTGAACTCTTCCTCGCAAGTCTGCTTTCTTCTATATTTCTTAGAATCTGCTCTCGGTTATACTTCGGAGCTTCGACATCTACTTTCACCTTATTGAGACTAAACTTGCTGGCTGCTGAGGAGGCCGCATAGCCTCCTATGATGTTCCCAATAAAGTTTGCTCTCTGCGCATCCTCTTCGCTACCACCTACAAGCTTGGTCCCATGATAGGCAACCTGACCCGCTGTATAGGCACCGGCTTCCCCTAGCGCAAACTGGGTCAC
>CAJNCP010000028.1 GCA_905221295.1 bacterium
AAATGTAATGGTTCCATATGATTCTTTCTAATGATGGTTTGGTCGCTTTTCATTATAGGTCTTATGGGACTTTTTTTTCTACACAAAAATAGGCTCCATAATATCCATAGGGAATTTACCCACTACAAATATTATAGAGCTCAAAATCTGAACAGGAAGTTTTCCTGTTCAGAATTTTTTTCAAAAAAGAACCTAATAAATATTCACAAAAATACTTTTATATGGTAAAATAAAACAATTACACTTAGTGGAGATGAAGTATGAATATTTTTAGAACCAAGGATGTTAGTCTGGGACGAACGGAAATGCGTCGCCATTTGAAATTATGGGATTTGATTCTATTAGGAATCGGTGCCATGGTAGGGACGGGAATTTTCACCATTACAGGAACAGCAGCTGCTACATTAGCTGGTCCTTCACTAGTTGTTTCCATTGTGATTTCTGCTTTATGCGTTTCTTTATCAGCCCTCTTTTTTGCGGAATTTGCCTCTCGTGTGCCTGCAACAGGAGGTGCTTATAGTTACCTCTATGCGATCTTAGGAGAATTGCCAGCCTGGATTGCCGGTTGGTTGACCATCATGGAATTCATGACGGCTATATCGGGTGTGGCGTCTGGCTGGGCAGCTTACTTTAAGGGCTTACTCAGTAATTATGGGATCTCCATGCCCCAAGCCTTAAATGGCACTTTTAACCCTGAACAAGGCACCTATATTGACCTTTTACCTATTTTGGTGCTTGCTTTGGTAACAGGAGTAGTCTTATTGAATTCAAAGGCAGCCTTGCGCTTTAATTCGCTTTTAGTAGTCTTGAAATTCTCTGCTCTCGCCCTGTTTATCCTAGTTGGTATTTGGTACATTAAACCTGAAAATTGGTCAAATTTTGCTCCCTTTGGCTTTGGTCAACTATATGGTGGAAGTACTGGAATAATGGCAGGAGCCTCTTTGATGTTCTTTGGTTTCCTCGGTTTTGAGTCAATTTCCATGGCAGTTGATGAGATTCAAAGTCCGCAAAAGAATGTTCCTCGAGGAATTGTCCTTTCTCTGTCAATCGTCACTATTCTCTATGCTCTGGTAACCTTAGTATTGACTGGGGTTGTTCACTATAGCCGACTCAATGTGGACGATGCAGTAGCCTTCTCATTACGTAGTATTGGGATTGGCTGGGCAGCCAACTATGTTTCGCTTGTGGCTATTCTAACCTTGATTACTGTGTGTATTTCCATGACCTACGCTCTTTCTCGAATGATTTACAGCTTAGCTCGTGATGGACTTTTGCCTCAAAGCTTCAAACAACTAAGCAAAAGCAGTCGAGTTCCAAAGAATGCAACCATCTTAACAGGATTTGCTTCAGCCATTGCAGCGGGCATTTTCCCCTTGGCAAGCATTGCAGCCTTTCTAAATATCTGTACACTAGCCTATCTCATCTTACTTGCCTATGGCATTATCAAGCTCAGAAAAGATAAGGGGATGCCAAAAGAAGGAGAGTTCAAAACTCCTTTAGTGCCGCTTTTGCCAATCCTTTCCATTCTTATCTGTCTTTCCTTTATGCTTCAGTACACCAAGGAAACATGGATTGCCTTTGGCCTTGCTTTGTTTGTTGGACTAGTGATTTACTTTACTTATGGCTATCGTCATTCTACACTTTCCAAACAAAAATAAAAGCTGGGATTTCCCAGCTTCAGATTGAAGACAAAGTCCTTAGACTACAAATTTCTAAGGTCTTTTCTTTGTGTAAAGTCGTATAATAGAGGTAA
>CAJNCP010000029.1 GCA_905221295.1 bacterium
ACGGTCATTGATGAGACAGACAGCCGCACTCTGGCAGATCAGGTGCTGCTGGAAACGGGCGTTTCTAAGGGGGCGGTGCCAACGCAGGCGCAGACGAAGTATGACCAAGTTGTTTCCGACTATCAGGCTCAGGGTTATGAGCTGGTATCGCAAGAAGCGCTACCGACTCAGTTTGATACCGACGATGCGACAGATCAAAATGTAGTTGTTCACTTGAAGCATGGTACCACTGATATCCAAGAAAGCAAGGATGTAAACTTGACTGTTCGTTACCACGGTGCCGGTGACCAGACACCAGAAGACAAGGTGCAAACAGCGACTTGGACTCGTACAGTAACAAAAGATAAAATCACAGGCACAGAAGTTTCTGCCACAGCTTGGACAAGCGATAAAGCCAACTATGATGCTGTGCCATCACCAGTGATTCCGGGCTACAGTGTTGACATTGAGACGGTTCCATCTGAAGCCGTTACTCAAGAAAACATTGTTAAGGATGTACATTACACAATCCAAACGCAAAAAGTTACTTACACAGTTGTAGATGAGATAACCGGTCAGACTTTAGAAAATCAAGTTGAATTGACAACAGGTGATTCAGGTGTAGCTCTTCCAGCTGCCGCGAAAACGAAATACGATACCATAGTCGCGGGTTACTTAGCACAAGGTTACGAAGTGGCTTCTAAGGATGAATTGCCAGCCCAATTTGACACTGATAGCAGTGTGGATCAAAACGTTATCATTCGCTTGAAACATAAAGTATCAACTTCTACAGAAACTAAGACTATAACTAAAACGATTAACTACGTCTACGAGGATGATAATACACCTGCAGCTCCAGAGAAGAAAACGACCTTGACTTTCTCTAGAGAGATGAAAACAGATGAAGTGACGAAGGTTACTACACCAGGGGATTGGACACCATCTACTGGAACCTTCCCAGAGGTAGTTTCTCCAAAGGTTGATGGCTACACGCCAGATAAGGCTAAAGTTGACGCAGAAAACGTAACTGCTGATCAGGCTGACATCAATGTTACGGTTAAATACAAGGCAGATAAGCAAAAAGTAACCTATACCATCATTGATGATACAACTAATACCACTTTGGAAGATAAGAAAGAGCTTACAAGTGGGAACTCTGACACTTCTCTTCCAAATGGTACAGAAGCTAAGTATGATTCAATCGTGGATGCTTATCTAGCCCGAGGTTATGAATTAGTTTCGAAAGACCCGCTTCCAGCTAAGTTCGACCTTGATAGTAGCTATGATCAAAATGTTGTTGTTCATGTGAAACACGGCACAACGGATAGCCAAGAAAGCAAGGCTGTGAACCTGACAGTTCGTTACCATGGTGCCGGTGATCAAACCCCAGCTGACCAAGTTCAGACAGCAACTTGGACACGTACAGTAACGACAGACAAGGTAACTGGCTCTGTTGTGAGCATGACGGCTTGGACAAGCGACAAGGCTAACTATAACGCTGTGCCATCGTCAGTGATTCCGGGCTACAGTGTTGACATTGAGACGGTTCCATCAGAAGTGGTTACCCAAGAAAACATTGTCAAAGATGTTCATTATACTGCGGTACCAGTAACTCCAGAAGT
>CAJNCP010000030.1 GCA_905221295.1 bacterium
GAGAGAGCTCTAAGGGGCACCTTTGCCTTGCTTGACTTGATCCCAGCAGGTAAATACCTAGGTGGTTTGGTCAAGAGTGGAAAGACCGCAGGACTCACCGCTGTTAAGACTAGTATAAAAACGACAGTGAAGGAAGGCATCGAACAAGGCGCTAAGAATTTCGATACCTTTAAAGGGCTCTTGAAGAAGACCAAGGGGCTGGGGGATAATATTTACCAATCCTTGCCGACCTATCGAAAACAGCTCGCCCGTCACTTACAAAATACAGTAGACGAAGGCCTCCTAAAACTAAGCAGGGCAACCCAAGAAGGACTGGAGCGAGCCAAGCAGTTTACTTTGGAAGTTCCGACTATCAGAAGTACGCAGGTAGCACCTGTTGGTTCTGTCAATGTACAAGCGTTCTCTACACTTGACACAACAACCATGAAATTGGGAGATACAGGTCTAGGAAAGAGCTTGGACAATCTGGCTTCTAAAGCGAAGAATGTAGAAAATGCAAGTCTTTCTAGACTCCGAGCGCGTAATGCTTTCAAATCTGTAGATGAATTTGAAGATAGTCTGTTTGATGGTAATTTGATTATAGATTATGTGAAAGATATCAAATTAAATACAAATAGAGATATTCCTAACAATCAGATTGAGTCATTAAAGAATGCATTACGGAATAAAAAGTACAAAAAACTGACACCAATTGAAGTTTCTAAACATCGTGCAGAGTTTAATAGAATAAAAAATTCTTTAATTGATGAATGGGAATTAAAAACTGGTCAGAATTGGCCTATATATTCAGAGGATGTTATTGGCAAAAATGGGAATATTGTTAGAAAAGCGGGATCAAAATATGATGCCCATCATATTATTGAAAATTCTTATGGTGGAAATAATGAATGGTGGAATATTCACCCTGCTAGATTTCCAAATGAACATCAAGCAGGAATACACCGAGCAGGATCTCCAGCTAGAGAACTATTTAAATAATGAGGTAACACTAGATGTTTGAAGAAATTAAATCAAGTCCTTTAAATCAGTTTTATCCACTTACTAGGGATAAAATCAAAGAAAGTGAATCAAAGTTAGGAATAATGTTTCCAAAATTACTTAGAGAATTTTATTTAGAAATTGGCTATGGTTTTATTGGAAGTAAAGTAGGAAACATAAATCGAATTATGGATCCAGCGTCTGTTTTAGACTTTAGATTGAGACAAAATGATTTTGAATTTTATCCGGATATTGAAATATATGATGAATTTGAAAAAGATAAAATAATCTTCTTTGAAGCAAATGAATCTGCCCTGATATCAATTGGCTTCGGTTCAGATAATAGTGGCAAGATTTATTATTATGATGAAGAGATATCCAAAAACCTTACAGAATTTTTAGAAAAATTGTCAGAGGACGATACTTTTTATTACAACTTCCTCTAATTACAGTATTTTTCTGATTTCATACAATCTTCTAGTCCAAGAAAATTAAGAAAACTGGGTTTCCACCCAGTTTTTATCGAACAAGATACCAAGCTTAGAGATGATTTTATAAATGGTCTTGTTGCTGATCCCGCTCTCGTACAAAACTTAAAAACTCTGGGAATCATTCCG
>CAJNCP010000031.1 GCA_905221295.1 bacterium
AATCTTTATCAAAATAGTTTTCAGCGAAAAATAAAAAGGCTTCCCCGCCATCATTTTTACCAATTTTTTGATATTCAGGCATGCCAAAGTAAGTCCAACTTTTGCCTTCATTTTGGACTTACCCACTTCTCTCGTATAACGTAGATTGTGGTATTCTTTGGCTGTGCCAAAAAGCCGCTCCACCGTTTCTTTACGTTTCTGGTAAAGTTCCTTGCTTCCCTTTTGATGCCGAATCTCCTCACAAATCTCTAAATACTCCCTCCAAATATGGCGAGTAACGACTTTCTGTTTCTTTTTACTTTCTGTGCAACTGGATAACAGAGGACAATTTGCACAAATCTTAGGATCACTTTTATACTCACGATAGCCATCGCGATTTGTTGTAGAGTAAGCTAACACTTGATTTTCAGGGCAAAGATAACAGTCATAGTAGTCATCATAGATAAAGTCCTTAGGGCGAAGCTTCCCTTTCTTTCCACGAGGGCGAGTATAAGGGAATACAGGTGTAATATTTTGGTCAAGGAGGAATTTTGCAATACTTGGAGTCTTGTAACCAGAGTCGGCGATAAGGTAGTCAGATTGGAATCTTTCCAACTGTTCAAAAAGTGCAAGAAAAGCCTGACTGTCATGCACATTGCCAGCATCAATACTATAAGTTAGTGCCCATCCATGCTTATCGCATCCTACTTGGGCATTGTAGGCGAACACTTCCTTATGCTCCCCCTTGTGAAACCAACCACTTTCAGGGTCTGTAGTAGAAATCTTCTTCGGTTCAGCCTCGCTTTCTTTTGCGGGCTCGAGCGATTTTTTTCCGTGCTTTTTCCAATCTAAGTCAATCTCAACTTCCAGTTGCTCACTCATAAACTTAGCTTGCTTGTCTAGAACTTGACGAGTATATTTGTGATTATTGGCTGCGGCCTTGATATGAGTCCCATCAATAAAAATCTCAGTCGGGTCAATCAAACCTTGCCCCCATACAATGGATAGGACATAATGAAAAATTTCCTCAATTACTTCCTTATCTTGAAAACGCCGATTGTAATTTTTGCCATAAGTGGTAAAATGAGGAACCTTATCGTTTAAACTCAAACCCAGAAACCAGCGATAGACAGTATTGACCTCAATGTCCTTGATAGTTTGGCGCATGGAACGGATACCGTAGAAACATTGGCTGAGAGGGATTTTAACCAGCATAACAGGGTCTAAACTAGGACGACCTTTATCTTCAGAATAAGTATCTGCGACTAAGTCATAGATGAAGGAAAAATCGATCACTTGCTCAACCTGACGAAGAAAATGGGCTTGCGGAACGAGTTCATCTAGCGTGTAAAAGCCAACTTGATTGCGGTTATATTCGAGATTTTCTTTGTGAAACATAGGGAACACCTCACAACTTTTCTTACCTCTATTATACGACTTTACACAAAGAAAAGACCTTAGAAATTTGTAGTCTAAGGACTTTGTCTTCAATCTGAA
>CAJNCP010000032.1 GCA_905221295.1 bacterium
AAAAAAAGTCCCATAAGACCTATAATGAAAAGCGACCAAACCATCATTAGAAAGAATCATATGGAACCATTACATTTTATCACAAAACTACTTGATATCAAAGATCCAAACATCAAGATTGTAAATATCATCAATATGAATACACACAAGGAAATCATCGCTAAATTGGACTACAATGCCCCATCTTGCCCTGATTGCGGAAATCAAATGAAGAAATATGACTTCCAAAAACCTTCCAAAATTCCTTACCTCGAAACGACTGGTATGCCTACCAGAATTCTTCTGAAAAAGCGTCGTTTCAAGTGCTATCAGTGTTCGAAAATGATGGTCGCTGAGACTTCCCTCGTCAAGAAAAATCACCAAATCCCTCGTATTATCAACCAAAAAATTGCTCAAAAGTTGATTGAAAAGACTTCTATGACCGACATTGCTCATCAGTTAGCCATTTCAACTTCAACTGTCATTCGCAAGCTCAATGACTTTCACTTTAAACATGATTTTTCTCGCCTTCCTGAGATTATGTCCTGGGACGTTGCAACAGTCAGGAGAGTGACTGTTGCAATCGGGAGATGAAGATAAGTTTCATTGCGCAAGATTTTGAAAAGCTCAATATCATCTCTGTTCTTGAGGGAAGAACACAAGCTGTCATCCGAAATCACTTTCTTCGATACGATAGAGCTGTTCGTTGTCAGGTGAAAATCATTACGATGGATATGTTTAGTCCTTACTATGACTTGGCTAAACGACTTCGCTTTCGAATTTCTAGGCTCAGGCTGAAACAGTCTCCCAGACTGTTTCACTCCCAAATGCTAAAATCGTTCTGGATCGTTTCCATATTATCCAACATCTAAGCCGTGCCATGAGTCGTGTCCGTGTCCAAATCATGAATCAGTTTGATCGGAAATCCCATGAATACAAGGCTATCAAGCGCTACTGGAAGCTCATTCAACAAGATAGCCGTAAACTCAGCCATAAGAGATTTTATCGCCCTGCTTTTCGTATGCACTTAACGAATAGAGAAATTCTAGACAAGCTTTTGAGCTATTCAGAAGACTTGAAACACCACTATAATCTCTATCAGCTCTTGCTTTTTCACTTTCAGAATAAGGAGCCGGAGAAATTTTTCGGACTCATTGAGGACAATCTAAAGCAGGTCCATCCTCTCTTTCATACTGTCTTTAAAACCTTCCTCAAGGACAAAGAGAAAATTGGCAACGCCCTTCAACTACCCTATTCTAACGCCAAATTGGAAGCCACTAATAATCTCATCAAA
>CAJNCP010000033.1 GCA_905221295.1 bacterium
CGTTCAACATTATTGATGATTTCTGTGAAGGTATTCTCTACTGTACCATAGTCAAGCTGTTTCACTTGCATGTAACCAATCGCTTGGAATTCACTGTCATCAGAAATCTTGCTCAAGAAGTCATTAGAGAAACTGTAGACAACTGTTCTAGCCTGATGATCAATATCTTGGTTGACATATTGGGTCAGATCAGTTCCTTTGGCAATCTTCGTATTGTCTTTCAAGAGAATATCTGTGTTGGCAATCCATTTGTGAACACCATTGTATTCTACAAGCGGTGAATATGTATCCTTCACTTCAATCTTATCAATAGACTGACCACGTTTCGCTGGCAAGTAAGAAGTGTTCAACTCGAAGTTGTAAACAGCGCCAACTTTAACCGTCTTGCCGTCCAGCGAATTTTGATCTTTCAGACCATCTTCAACTGTCGCTACAATATCTTTCTTCGGATTGATCTTCGGAATATTGTTCGTTACGATATTGGTTTCTGCAATACCGGCAAAGTCAATTTGATAAGCCTTGTTTTCGTACTTGCTCGCTTCCTTGATATCTTTCTTCACAGTTGTTGGGAAGATCAATTTCAGGTTGATACCCTTCAAGGCATAGTTATTCGTGTAGGCTACTGGATCATCTGAAGTTGTTACCGCAAACTCACCATCAATTGTCAAGCCCTTAGCCTTGATATAATCTTGAACCTTTTGTGGAGCTTCTGCAACAGACTTGTAAATCTTAGTCGTGAAGCCGCTGACAACCTTGCCATCTTCTGTCGTCATACGAACAGCATCCAGATTTGGTGTTACAAACTTGCTATCGTATTTCTCAACAACCATCAAGCCAGCTTGTTTGTCTTGGTCAACCAGACCTGTTGTGCCCTTGTATTGGTCGTTGTCAATGTTAATTGTGTAAACCTCTGTTGAACCAGCCAACATCGTCTTACCATTAACATCTTCACCCTTAGCATTGGTACCTAGCTTCTTAGGTTCTGCTTGAACAGCCTTATAGACATAGGTAACTTCTGTTACACCCTTCACAACCTTACCT
>CAJNCP010000034.1 GCA_905221295.1 bacterium
CCAGTTTTCGATGAAGGTGACTTCTTTAGGAGTCGTTTTCTTAGTACCTTTAGGTAGCCATCTACGAATGAGCCTATTGTGATTCTCATTGGTTTCCCTTTCCCAAGAGGCATAGGGATGTGCATAGTAGATATGTTCCTTAGAAAACACATCAGACAAGCGGTGGAATTCGACTCCATTATCTGCCGTGATGGAAAGAATGTGATGTTGTCTTAAGATTAGTTTTAGAGCCCGATTGACAGACTCAGCGCTTTTATTTGGGAACAATCGGATGATTTGGTGTCTGCTCCTTCGATCCGTCAAGACAAGCAAGCAGTGGTTTTTCGCTCTTGTAAGTAAAACCGTATCAATCTCATAATGTCCATTCTCCAGGCAAAGATTGATAGCCTTGGGACGCTGTTCGATAGACTTCCCAGCAGGTTTAAAGTTAGGGCTAGCTTGTTTCTTGACAGTTTTTCCTTTTCTAGGATAAAGTAGATTCTGTTTGGTCAATCCTAATTTTCCATGATGAATCCAGTAGTAGATGGTAGAAATTCCCACTGTAACGCCCTTAGCCTTGACCATCATTTCAGGAGACAACTTTTGGTTATGATAGTGTAGGATCTTTTGTTTTAGTTCTTTGGTCAATATTGATTTCTTCACAGAGCGCTTGCGATTGGTTTCATAAACATTTGAGCATAGTCGGCAGAATAAATCTTTTTGAATCGTCCTTTTCCTAGACATTGCAGGACTGTACCACGCTTGATTTCATTGTGGATGGTCTGAGGAGCTTTTCCAAGTAGAGAGGCGATTTCTCTATTTGATTTCCCTTCTAATTTCCATCGTTCGATTAAACGACGGCTATCAATTGTCAACTGTTTGCCTTCTGTAGTATAATGGTTTTGCATCTCTGTGCCTTTCTTGTGTTTGTGGTGAACAACAAGTATAACACAGAGGTGTTTTCTTATGCCTATAACTAGATTTCATTTGACAATATTGACTAGTTGAACCAGCTCATTTTTAGGAAAGTTGGGTGGCTAGCTTCATTATAGAATTTTCA
>CAJNCP010000035.1 GCA_905221295.1 bacterium
AAAACGAAATACGACACCGTAGTTGCTGGCTACTTGGTACAGGGTTACGAAGTGGCTTCTAAGGATGAATTGCCAGCTCAGTTTGACACTGACAGTAGCGTGGATCAAAACGTGGTGATTCGCTTGAAACACAAAAACGTTTCGGTTGAAGAAACCAAACAAGTAAGCATGACAGTTCGCTACCATGGTGCTGGTGGTCAAACTCCAGCAGACAAGGTGCAAACAGCAACTTGGACACGTACAGTAACGACAGACAAGGTAACAGGCTCTGTTGTGAGCACTACGGATTGGACAAGCGACAAGGCAAACTATGACGCAGTCCCATCACCAGTGATTCCAGGTTACACAGTAGATATTGCGACTGTTCCATCAGAAGTGGTTACCCAAGAAAACATTGTTAAGGATGTACATTACACAATCCAAACGCAAAAAGTTACTTACACAGTTGTAGATGAGATAACCGGTCAGACTTTAGAAAATCAAGTTGAATTGACAACAGGTGATTCAGGCGTAGCTCTTCCAGCTGCTGCGAAAACGAAATACGATACCATAGTCGCGGGTTACTTGGCACAAGGTTACGAAGTGGCTTCTAAGGATGAATTGCCAGCTCAGTTTGACACTGACAGTAGCGTGGATCAAAACGTGGTGATTCGCTTGAAACACAAAAACGTTTCGGTTGAAGAAACCAAACAAGTAAGCATGACAGTTCGCTACCATGGTGCTGGTGGTCAAACTCCAGCAGACAAGGTGCAAACAGCAACTTGGACACGTACAGTAACGACAGACAAGGTAACAGGCTCTGTTGTGAGCACTACGGATTGGACAAGCGACAAGGCAAACTATGACGCAGTCCCATCACCAGTGATTCCAGGTTACACAGTAGATATTGCGACTGTTCCATCAGAAGTGGTTACCCAAGAAAACATTGTCAAAGATGTTCATTATACTGCGGTACCAGTAACTCCAGAAGT
>CAJNCP010000036.1 GCA_905221295.1 bacterium
GGCGTGACGATTGCACCGAAAGTGACGGATACACCGCGTTCTGAAGTGGGTACTGCTTATGATACTACGGATCAACGCAAGGATACCATCACTACTGTAGTAGACGGCAAGAAATACAAGCTGGATCTGACAGCGACCCAAGGTGCTGAAACTGGTAAAGTGGTAGAAGGCAATACCAATATCGTTTACTACTATGATCTTGTGAAAACTCCAGAAGAGTACGGTAATGTTGTTGTTGATTATCAAGATAAGAAAGGCAACACTATTGCACCACGCATTGTTGACACACCAACAGCGAAAGTAGGAACAGCCTACGACACAACAGATCATAAGCCTGTGACAATCGTATCGTCTAATGGTAAGACATACCGCATTGACCCTACAGCTACACAAGGTCAAGAAAGCGGTGAGGTTGTCAAGGGAACAACTCGTGTTGTCTATGTCTATGATGAAGTACTCGGTGATGTAACAGTTCATTATGAAGATGAAAATGGCAAAGTCATTAAGGAACCAGAAAAAGATACAACAGGTGCTCCAATCAACACCCTCTATGACACTCGTGATCATGCTCATAAGACAATCACTACTCAGGATGGACGTGTTTATGAAATCATTCCTGAGAAGACTATTGGTCTAGAGCAGGGTCGTATTGTGGAAGGTAATACAGATGTTACTTATGTCTACAAAGAAGTGTTTGGTGATGTCGTTGTTCACTATGTGGATGAGTCTGGTAAGAAGATCAAGGAAGATGTGACCGATACTGCTCGAGGTAAGGTTGGCGAAGACTATGATACAACAGACCATAAGATCATCTCTATCAAGCATGGTAACAAAGTTTACAACATTGTACCTGAAAAGACCAAAGGTCAAGAAAAAGGTAAGGTTGTGAAGGGTGTAACAGAAGTTACCTATGTCTATAAGGCTGTTCAAGCAGAACCTAAGAAGCTAGGTA
>CAJNCP010000037.1 GCA_905221295.1 bacterium
AAGAAGGACTCCATCATACCATTATCTGGACTATTTCCCTTACGTGACTTGGATGCTTGAAATTCCTTTACTCTTTAGGAACCGATGGTAAGAATCGTGTTGGTATTGCCAGCCCTGGTCGCTATGGAGAATCGTATTTTCGTAGTATTTCTCTGTAAATGCCTGTTCTAGCATGACTTTCACTTGTTCTAAGTTGGGCGAAGTAGAAAGATGATAAGCGATGATTTCACTGTTAAAGCCATCTAAAACGGGCGATAAATAGAGTTTCTGTGTGCTATTTGGAATGGCAAACACTGTCACATCTGTGTAACACTTTTCCATTGGCCTCGATGCTTCAAACTGGCGTTGAATGAGATTCTCTGCTTTCTTGCCAATCTCTCCTTGGTAGGAAGAATACTTCCGTTTATGTCCCATTTTAGCTGGTCTCCCTCTTGTTTTCTCAACAATAGTATACCCGTTTTCCTGTATTGCGCCAGCCAATTTGGAAGCATTCCTTGGTTTGGGATGGAATAATTAAGACTAACACTTCTTTGTGAACGACCTTCCAGCAAGACTTTATCCATCATTTCTTGTTTCAATTTAGAAGAATAGCAACGATTCTTCCCCTTTTTTAACAATTTCTATGCCATGACGGTCAATTAATTTCACCATGTACTTTAGACCAGAAGCATCCACTCCAAATCTTTTTGAAAGCTGTTTGAAGCTTTGTCCTTGCTTTTTTAGTTCATAGATTTGAACTTTATCTCCAAAACTCAATTTCATAATAAAACACCCCAAAAGTTAGATTTTTTCTGTCTAACTTTTGGGGTGCAGG
>CAJNCP010000038.1 GCA_905221295.1 bacterium
AGGACACGAAAATGTCTTAACTGGAAAACACCTTATGAAGTTTTCTATGAAGAAAATGTGCACTTAATTTGACAATTAAAGAGATAAAACAAAAGACAAGGTCCGAAAACCTTGTCTTTATTACTATACCGGCGGCCGGGGTCGAACCGGCACGTCCTTGCGGACACTGGATTTTGAGTCCAGCGCGTCTGCCAATTCCGCCACGCCGGCAAATAGTAACTGGGGTAGCTGGATTCGAACCAACGCATGAGGGAGTCAAAGTCCCTTGCCTTACCGCTTGGCTATACCCCAATAATATAAAATAGGCGAGTGATGGGGATCGAACCCACGCATGCCAGAGCCACAATCTGGTGTGTTAACCACTTCACCACACCCGCCATAATCATATTAACACGGGCAGTAGGAATTGAACCCACACTGAAGGTTTTGGAGACCTTAGTTCTACCTTTAAACTATGCCCGTAACTAAAGTAATGGAAGGGGAGGGATTCGAACCCCCGAACCCGAAGGAGCGGATTTACAGTCCGCCGCGTTTAGCCTCTTCGCTACCCTTCCAAGTTATAAATAAAATATGGCGCGAGACGGAATCGAACCGCCGACACATGGAGCTTCAATCCATTGCTCTACCAACTGAGCTACCGAGCCAAA
>CAJNCP010000039.1 GCA_905221295.1 bacterium
GAAATTGATTCTGAGTCTAAAATGCTTGGGGCTTCACTTGCTGAGACAAAGTCTGATGTGATGATGGAAACAGAGTCGATGTCTTGTTGGAATTCTGATTCACTATGACTCTCGCTTGCTGAGACAAAGTCTAAAACACTTTCAGAGATCGATTCTGATGCTAAAACGCTTGGGGCTTCACTTTCTGAGACAAAGTCTGAAGAAATTTCAGAAATTGATTCTGAGTCTAAAACGCTTAGGTCTTCACTATCGGAAACAAAGTATGATGTGATGATGGAAGCAGAGTCGATGTCTTGTTGGAATTCTGATTCACTGTGACTCTCGCTTGCTGGGACAAAGTCTGAAACACTTTCAGAGATCGATTCTGATGCTAAAACGCTTGGGGCTTCACTTTCTGAGACAAAGTCTGATGTGATGATGGAAGCAGAGTTGATGTCTTGTTGGAATTCTGATTCACTATGACTCTCGCTTTCTGGGACAAAGTCTGAAACACTTTCAGAAATTGATTCTGAGTCTAAACTGCTTGGGGCTTCACTTTCTGAGACAAAGTCTGATGTGATGATGGAAGCAGAGTTGATGTCTTGTTGGAATTCTGATTCACTATGACTCTCGCTTTCTGGGAC
>CAJNCP010000040.1 GCA_905221295.1 bacterium
TTTAAATCACTATGAAGGTTTGTAAACACCTGACCTGGTAGCTTTGTATGCAGGTGACTATCAATCTGGTAGTAACCGTCCTTGTAAAGTAGGAGGTTGGATGAGTAGTCATTCATGAGATTGACCAGAGTCTGAAGGAGAGTCCCATGTACCTCTACTAGGTAGGTACGCATACTCGAGATGGCCTGACCTTGTAGATTTTGATTGTTGATGAAGTCTGTCATGGCCTTGTTTAGGCTAGCAACCGACTCTCCCCAAGCATTCATGGTCTTTTGGCTTTCCACCTGGACAGAGGTAATATCATCAAATTTTATATTATAACTCATGGCACCTCCCTACTGCAAACCAGGAAACATATTTTGCCCCAAGACAGTGTCTGTCCGATACAACTCTTTCCCTGTGCCCACCATCAAGGCGATATCTGTCTCCAACAAAGTCGTATAGGTCTTCACCAACTGACAGAGTTCATTGAATTGTTCCTGATACAAGTCCAAGCCTTTCGATGTGGCTGTCGTGTTAAAGCTCGGTTTGTTCACTCCTGCTAAACTGGTCTTGGCTTTGGTCAAACTACTGATGTGCGAGTTAAACAGAACCTCAGATAATTGAATCGTTCCATACAT
>CAJNCP010000041.1 GCA_905221295.1 bacterium
CAGCGAAAGAAAAAGCAGCGCAAACTAAAGAACTAGAAGCGAAAGTAGCTGAAGAGAAAGATAAGATTGATCAAGCACCAAATGCACAAGGAGTAGCAGCAGCTAAGACAGCAGGAGAAGAAGCTATTAGCAACTTCCATACAAATGGAAACCTTCAAGATGTTAAAGATGCAGCTAAGACAGCATTAGAAAAAGCGGCTGAGAAAGAAACAGCAGAAATCAATAACGATGGAAGCTTAACAGACACAGAAAAAGCAGACAAAGTAAGAGAGCTAGCAACAAAATTAGCTGAAGAAAAAGGTAAGATTGATGCAGCAGAAATTACAAATGCAGATCAAGTAGCAGAAGCTAAGAAAGCCGGAGAAAAAGCAATCGCAGGATTCCACAACGATGGCGACTTAGACACAGTGAAAGAGAAAGCAAAAGAAGCTTTAGATACAGCAGCAGCGACAGAAACAGCAGAGATTAATAATGATCCAAGCTTAACAGCGAAAGAAAAAGCAGCGAAAGTTAAAGAACTAGAAGCGAAAGTAGCTGAAGAGAAAGATAAGATTGATCAAGCA
>CAJNCP010000042.1 GCA_905221295.1 bacterium
AGAAAAGATCCAAGCTTAACAGAAACAGAAAAAGCTGAAAAACTGAAAGAAGTAGATAAAGCTACAGAAGCAGCTAAGGCTAAAGTTGATGAAGCAAGCAATGCAACAGAAGTTGACACAGCTAAGAATGACGGAGCTGACACAATCGGCAAAGTACATGACAATGGAGATTTAGATAAAGTCAAAGACGAAGCTAAGAAAGCAATCGATCAAGCAGCTGAAAGAGAAAAAGAAGAAATCAACAACGATGGAAGCTTAACTCAACCAGAAAAAGACGCGAAATTAGCAGAAGTAGACAAAGCTAAACAAGCGGCTAAAGATAAGGTAGAAGCAGCGAAAGATGCAGATGCAGTAGAGAAAGCTAAGACAGCTGGTGAAAAAGCAATTGACCGCGTTCACAACAATGGAGATTTAGATAAAGTTAAACAAAACGCTAAAGATGCATTGGATGAAGCAGCAGAAGCAGAAAAAGACGAAATCAGAAAAGATCCAAGCTTAACAGAAACAGAAAAAGCTGAAAAACTGAAAGAAGTAGATAAAGCTACAGAAGCAGCTAA
>CAJNCP010000043.1 GCA_905221295.1 bacterium
CAAATAAGTTACTTAGGCTTTCTGAACGCAGACAAGGTGTTTTAGAGGAGATGGTAACATTGGATCAACCTTTGCCAGAATACGAGATTCTTCTCTCTATTCCTGGAAGAGCTGAAACCACAGCGACAAGTATTATTGGCGAACTTGGTGACATTCGTCAATTCCACTCTGCCAATCAAATCAATGCTTTTATTGGCATTGACCTCAGACACTATGAATCTGGGGACTTTCTAGCCAAGGAACACATCACCAAACGTGGGAATCCCTATGCCAGAAAGATTCTCTTTAAGTGCATTCATAATATAGCTTCACCTAGCCACACCAACCCTTGTTATATCACAGACTTCTATGAGAATCGGTAAAATTGTTTATGCTATATTATTGTAACACCTTATAAAAAATCACTAGATAAGATGTTGGTTTTGTGTACACTTTTTACACTAAACTTTAGTTTAAAAAAGACAATTTCCTTAGTTGGACTATGAAACTCAAACTATTTTTTATCGAAT
>CAJNCP010000044.1 GCA_905221295.1 bacterium
CCAAGAAAGCAAGGATGTAAACTTGACTGTTCGTTACCACGGTGCCGGTGACCAGACACCAGAAGACAAGGTGCAAACAGCGACTTGGACTCGTACAGTAACAAAAGATAAAATCACAGGCACAGAAGTTTCTGCCACAGCTTGGACAAGCGATAAAGCCAACTATGATGCTGTGCCATCACCAGTGATTCCAGGTTATAGCGTAGATGTCGAGACAGTTCCGTCTGAAGCAGTTACCCAAGAGAATATTGTTAAGGATGTATATTACACAATCCAAACGCAAAAAGTTACTTACACAGTTGTAGACGAGACAACAGGTCAAACTCTGGAAAACCAAGTTGAATTGACAACAGGTGAGTCAGGTTCAACTCTTCCATCTACTGCGAAAACGAAATACGACACCGTAGTTGCTGGCTACTTGGTACAGGGTTACGAAGTGGCTTCTAAGGATGAATTGCCAGC
>CAJNCP010000045.1 GCA_905221295.1 bacterium
ACGGTAGGGACTTATCAGTCAGGAGATTTCGCCAAACTCAAGTCTGTTCAACGCTTTGCGCTAGCTTATGACCAAGCTGCCAAGCAGATGGAGAGTCGCGTTGAGCGCGTACAAGCAGCTCAGGAGCGGGACAAGGTCCGTTTTGAGGCCTTGGCTCGATCAGATAAGGGTTGGCAAGACTGGGTTATTGGTGCATTTACAATTTTTGTCGGCGTTTCAGCTATCGTACTCACTTGGGGGGCAGCAACACCTTTGGTTACTGCGGTCGGCTTAACTGCCGGTCTTGGGACGACGGCTTATGGGGCGTCTAATATGTATGAGGCAGGTCAGGATATCAAACTTGGGAATGCAGGGGATATTCAGACTAAAGCCGGAAATCCCATCAGGGATACGCTTTTCATGGGCAATGACAAGCTGTATCATGATGTTGGTGGCGCCTTTGCGACGGTTAGTGC
>CAJNCP010000046.1 GCA_905221295.1 bacterium
CAGATACAGTTGCAGGTAAAACTGAAAAAGCTTGTTTAGTGACTCTAACGGATCGTTATTCTCGTTTTCTTAAAATCCAGAAGGTAGCTGTCAAGAAAAGCAAGTGGGTAATAGAAGCTAGGGTAAAAATGTTGGAGCCCTTACCGAAAGAAACCGTCACTCCAGATAGAGGAAAAGAATTCACGAATCATCAGAAATTGAGTGATCAATTGAAAATTGAAGTCGATTTTCCCGACCCGCATGCCCCATGGCAACGAGGGACTAATGAGAATACCAATGGACTACTAAGAGAATATTTTCCAAAAGGAAGGGATCTAACATTGATTGATGATCAAACCATTCAGCTGTGGGAGAACAAACTTAATAATAGGACACGAAAATGTCTTAACTGGAAAACACCTTATGAAGTTTTCTATGAAGAAAATGTGCACTTAATTTGACAATT
>CAJNCP010000047.1 GCA_905221295.1 bacterium
ACAAGTCAACCAACTAAGGTTGCCTGCGGAGCTTTTCCCACTAGATCATCCATCTTTAAGCCATTTATAGTATTTCTTCAATGAATGACTGGACTGTTTATACTTTATAAAAAGTTTATTAGTCCTCTTTTTTCTGACGTCCTGCCAAACCAAGAACTGATAGAAGCAAACCTAGACCTGTCAGCGTTACAAGGCTTGAACCAACTTGAGATTCACCTGTTCGTGGAAGAACTGATGCTGAAGTAGCTGGTGAAGCTGGATGTCCTGAGGTGAGCGGTGTCATTGGAGGAGTTGGTTTAACTGGAGTTGATGGAGTTACTGGAGGTTCTGGCTTAACTGGAGTATCCGGAGTATTAGGAACTTCTGGAGTTACTGGTACCGCAGTATAATGAACATCTTTGACAATGTTTTCTTGGGTAACCACTTCTGATGGAAC
>CAJNCP010000048.1 GCA_905221295.1 bacterium
AAGCTCGAAGCCCTTAACATTCAAAAGTATAAAACGACTAACAAGATTGGCTATAAGCGAATCGAGTCTGTGAAAGACCCCTATGGCCATCCTGTCGGCACCAAGGAAGTCATCCCACCTGAGATAGGGATTGATGAACTCTACAAGGTTGATAGTCCTTATAAGGCGACTCTGCAGAAAAGCTATGAGGAGTTTAAGAAGAGTAAGGACTATAAGGATCACAGGCTGACGGAGACAGAATATGTCCAAGCCATGCACCAAACCCGATCTTTCGAGTATGTATCGATTGATGACGAAAAGTCCACTATCGAGATGTGGCGGGATTTGACTCTGGGAGCGGCTACAGTTGTCTTGATGGTCTTCTGCCCTCCTGCTGGTATGGCTCTATCAACGGTTGTAGCAGCAGCGGAAATGTACTC
>CAJNCP010000049.1 GCA_905221295.1 bacterium
GAGTACATTTCCGCTGCTGCTACAACCGTTGATAGAGCCATACCAGCAGGAGGGCAGAAGACCATCAAGACAACTGTAGCCGCTCCCAGAGCCAAATCCCGCCACATCTCGATAGTGGACTTTTCGTCATCAATCGATACATACTCGAAAGCTCGGGTTTGGTGCATAGCTTGGACATATTCTGTCTCCGTCAGTCTATAATCCTTATAGTCCTTACTTTTCTTGAACTCCTCATAGCTTTTCTGCAGAGTCGCCTTATAAGGGCTATCAACCTTGTAAAGCTCGTCAATCCCTATCTCAGGTGGGGTAACTTCCTTGGTACCGACAGGATGGCCATAGGGATCTTTCACAGACTCGATTCGCTTATAGCCAATCTTGTTAGTCGTTTTATACTTTTGAATGTTAAGGGCTTCGAGCTT
>CAJNCP010000050.1 GCA_905221295.1 bacterium
CTGAAACGGACAGACTGTGGAATTGGGAAGCTGCTTGACTTAGAGACTCTTCTACATAGACACTGTGCGAAGTAGAAGCTGAAACAGACAAGCTAGTGGATGCCGACTCTGAAACGGACAGACTGTGGAATTGGGAAGCTGCTTGACTTAGAGACTCTTCTACATAGACACTATGTGAGATAGAAGCTGAAACAGACAAGCTAGTGGATGCCGACTCTGAAACGGACAGACTGTGGAATTGGGAAGCCGCTTGACTTAGAGACTCTTCTACATAGACACTATGTGAGATAGAAGCTGAAACAGACAAGCTAGTGGATGCCGACTCTGAAACGGACAGACTGTGGAATTGGGAAGCTGCTTGACTTAGAGACTCTTCTACATAGACACTGTGCGA
>CAJNCP010000051.1 GCA_905221295.1 bacterium
TTAAAATACAGATTCGTTTCTAAAATACTAAATTCATAGCAAAATAAAATGCCGTCTGAACTCAGGCTTCAGACGGCATTTTTATAGTGGATTAACAAAAATCAGGACAAGGCGACGAAGCCGCAGACAGTACAAATAGTACGGAACCGATTCACTTGGTGCTTCAGCACCTTAGAGAATCGTTCTCTTTGAGCTAAGGCGAGGCAACGCCGTACTGGTTTTTGTTAATCCACTATATTTTCTGTCCGGATACGGTTTATCAGGGTATATCAATGCGGCGTATCCGGTGCGGAAATGGATACGGTTGGTGTCGGTATGGAAACCTGATGTTTTCAGACAGCATATACAAAAAACCGTACTGCTTGCGCGTACGGTTTTTGCCGTTT
>CAJNCP010000052.1 GCA_905221295.1 bacterium
TACCTAGCTTCTTAGGTTCTGCTTGAACAGCCTTATAGACATAGGTAACTTCTGTTACACCCTTCACAACCTTACCTCGTTCTTGACCTTTGGTCTTTTCAGGTACAATGTTGTAAACTGTGTTACCATGCTTGATAGAGATGCTCTTATGATCTGTTGTGTCATAGTCTTCGCCAACCTTACCTCGAGCAGTATCGGTCACATCTTCCTTGATTTTCTTACCAGACTCATCCACATAATGAACAACAACATCACCGTATTCTTTTGGTGATACGAGTGTTACCGTGTTAGAGTCGCGTTCAACATTATTGATGATTTCTGTGAAGGTATTCTCTACTGTACCATAGTCAAGCTG
>CAJNCP010000053.1 GCA_905221295.1 bacterium
AGGAAATGGTAAACCAGGTGGCACTGTCGAATTACCATTGAAAGAGAAAGCTGGAAAAGAAATTCCAGAAGGAACTAAGTTCGAAAGTGATACTCCAGGAATCACAGTAGGCAAAGATGGTACAGTAACTGTCACAATCCCAGAAGGAGCAAAACCAGGCGATAAGATTACAGGAACAATCACCGTAACTTACCCAGATGGCTCAAAAGACATCGTTCCAGTGGAAGTAACAGTTAGAGAGAAAGACAAAGACATCTACACACCAGAGTACGACAAAGGAAATGGTAAACCAGGTGGCACTGTCGAATTACCATTGAAAGAGAAAGCTGGAAAAGAAATTCCAGAAGGAACTA
>CAJNCP010000054.1 GCA_905221295.1 bacterium
CAGCAACGATGTGGAACGTAAGGTCACCTACAAGGCCAATGCGCAGAAACTGACTTATACGGTCATTGATGAGACAGCCAGCCGCACTCTGGCAGATCAGGTGCTGCTGGAAACGGGCGTCTCTAAGGGGGCGGTTCCAACACAGGCGCAGACGAAGTATGACCAAGTTGTTTCTGACTATCAGGCCCAGGGCTATGAGTTGGTATCGCAAGAATCTCTTCCGACTCAGTTTGATACCGACGATGCGACGGATCAGAATGTCACGGTGCGTCTGCGCCATAAGACGGTTCCGGTTGAAGAAACGAAAACGGTGACCGAGACGATCCAGTATGTCTATGAGGACGCGAGC
>CAJNCP010000055.1 GCA_905221295.1 bacterium
TGCGCCATAAGACGGTTCCGGTTGAAGAAACGAAAACGGTGACCGAGACGATCCAGTATGTCTATGAGGACGCGAGCCAGGCGGCAGAGTCTAAGGTTCAGACGCTGGAGTTCAAGCGGACCAATACCAAGGATTTGGTGGCTGGCCGGATCATCCAGGAAGGCGTCTGGAGTCCGTCAGAGAGCACCTTCCCAGCGGTAACCTCTCCTGTGATTGCAGGGTACACAGCGGATCATCCGACTGTTGATGCAGTTGCGAACATCAGTGCCACCAGCAACGATGTGGAACGTAAGGTCACCTACAAGGCCAATGCGCAGAAACTGACTTATACGGTCATTGATGAGACAG
>CAJNCP010000056.1 GCA_905221295.1 bacterium
AGGATTTTTTTTTTTTTTGTGGTTGTTGTTGAAATTGAGGAGTTTGTGGTGCTTGTTGTACAGGCTGTCCTTGATTTGGATCAGTTACTGGAGCACTGTTGGGTTGTTGTCCTACTGTGGTGTTTGCCTGTGTAGTTGAACTTTCAGCTGTTGTAGAGGGATTCTCTACTGACTGTGTTTGTTGGGTAGAAGGTGTAGTCCAAGCATTCTTGGCACCGTTCAAAAAGACGAACTCACCACTTCTGTATACTCCCTCAGGCATTGTCCAATCTCCAGGATGGTCATTTTGAGAGAGGGAAGTCATCATAGCACGATAGACTTTGGCAGCAACTGTGAG
>CAJNCP010000057.1 GCA_905221295.1 bacterium
ATTTAGGTGTACCTTCTTGCTCTTTACCTTGGATTCCTGTTGATTCTGTTGGAATTCCTGTTGGTGTTACCGGTGTAACCGTTGGTGTGTAAGTTGCTGTTGTTGGTGTTCCATTCGCATCTTTTGCTTGTACTGTCACTGGATCTGGTGTTCCTGTGAAGTCTTTGTTTGGTGTGAATGTTACTGTTCCAGATTTTGGATCGATTTTGTACTTACCAACTTCTTTTCCATCTTTAGTAGCTGGAATTTCAGTTTCTGTAATTGGTTCTTTTGTAACCGGGTTGTAGAAGGTCGCTGGTTGAGTTTCATCAATCTTGATTGGT
>CAJNCP010000058.1 GCA_905221295.1 bacterium
TGGCAAAGGTTGAGCCAATGTTACCATCTCCTCTAAAACACCTTGTCTGCGTTCAGAAAGCCTAAGTAACTTATTTGGCTCTTTGTCAACTGTAGTGGGTTGAAGTCAGCTAAGATCGAGAAAGGACGAATTTCGTCCTTTCTTTTTTTCTTTTTTGATGTTGAGAGCGATAAAAATCCGTTTTTTGAAGTTTTCAAAGTTCCGAAATCCAAAGACATTGCGCTTGATGAATTTGATGAGATTATTAGTGGCTTCCAATTTGGCGTTAGAATAGGGTAGTTGAAGGGCATTGACGATTTTCTCTTTGT
>CAJNCP010000059.1 GCA_905221295.1 bacterium
AGCTAGAGTCAACAGAACATCACTTCCACGCTGAAAATATCCAAGTCCATGGTAGGGTTGAACTGACTGCCAAATATTATCTCAGAATCATCCTAGACCAGAAAGAGAGCCAACGAATTAACTGGGACATCTCAAGCAACTATGGTTCTATCCACCAATTCACAAGAGAAAAGCCTGAATCAAGAGGCACGGAATTAAGCAACCCTTACAAAACTGAAAAAACCGATGTCAAGGATCAACTCATTGCTAGATCTGATGATGATATTGAACTAATATCCACAC
>CAJNCP010000060.1 GCA_905221295.1 bacterium
TAGTAAACGATATTGGTATTGCCTTCTACCACTTTACCAGTTTCAGCACCTTGAGTTGCGGTTGGATCCAGCTTGTATTTCTTGCCGTCTACTACAGTAGTGATGGTATCCTTGCGTTGATCCGTAGTATCATAAGCAGTACCGACTTCAGAACGCGGTGTATCCGTCACTTTCGGTGCAATCGTCACGCCATCTTTATTCTTGTACTCAACTGTGACATCACCATATTTCTTAGCTGGTGTGTCTGGAACAAGATCATAGTAGTAAACGATATT
>CAJNCP010000061.1 GCA_905221295.1 bacterium
CCCAGCCTGAACAGAGTTCAGAATCAGAATCTTCTTCTGAGCACTCGGAGGAAGCTACAGATCCAGAAGGGACGACAAAAGTCTTGGCTGGAGAAGGAGAAGCAGCTATTGCAGCTCGCGCTGGGATCTCGATTGCTCAGTTAGAAGCCTTGAATCCTGGGCACATGGCTACAGGATCTTGGTTTGCTAATCCAGGTGATGTTGTTAAAATCAAATAGGAGTTGATATGAAAACCATTCAAATTGCTATTGACGGTCCTGCTTCAAGTGGTAAG
>CAJNCP010000062.1 GCA_905221295.1 bacterium
GTTTACTACTATGATCTTGTTCCAGACACACCAGCTAAGAAATATGGTGATGTCACAGTTGAGTACAAGAACAAAGACGGCGTGACGATCGCACCGAAAGTGACGGATACACCGCGTTCTGAAGTGGGTACTGCTTATGATACTACGGATCAACGCAAGGATACCATCACTACTGTAGTAGACGGCAAGAAGTACAAGCTGGATCCAACCGCAACTCAAGGTGCTGAAACTGGTAAAGTGGTAGAAGGCAATACCAATATCGTTTACTA
>CAJNCP010000063.1 GCA_905221295.1 bacterium
GTTTACTACTATGATCTTGTTCCAGACACACCAGCTAAGAAATATGGTGATGTCACAGTTGAGTACAAGAACAAAGATGGCGTGACGATTGCACCGAAAGTGACGGATACACCGCGTTCTGAAGTGGGTACTGCTTATGATACTACGGATCAACGCAAGGATACCATCACTACTGTAGTAGACGGCAAGAAATACAAGCTGGATCTGACAGCGACCCAAGGTGCTGAAACTGGTAAAGTGGTAGAAGGCAATACCAATATCGTTTACTA
>CAJNCP010000064.1 GCA_905221295.1 bacterium
CCATCATTGATGATACAACTAATACCACTTTGGAAGATAAGAAAGAGCTTACAAGTGGGAACTCTGATACTCCTCTTCCAAATGGTACAGAAGCGAAGTATGATTCAATCGTGGATGCTTATCTAGCTCAAGGCTATGAATTGGTTTCGAAAGACCAGCTTCCAGCTAAGTTTGACCTTGATAGTAGCTATGATCAAAATGTAGTTGTTCACTTGAAGCATGGTACCACTGATATCCAAGAAAGCAAGGATGTAAACTTGACTGTTCG
>CAJNCP010000065.1 GCA_905221295.1 bacterium
GTTTACTACTATGATCTTGTTCCAGACACACCAGCTAAGAAATATGGTGATGTCACAGTTGAGTACAAGAATAAAGATGGCGTGACGATTGCACCGAAAGTGACGGATACACCGCGTTCTGAAGTCGGTACTGACTATGATACTACGGATCAACGCAAGGATACCATCACCACTGTAGATGGTAAGAAGTACAAGCTGGATCTGACAGCGACCCAAGGTGCTGAAACTGGTAAAGTGGTAGAAGGCAATACCAATATCGTTTACTA
>CAJNCP010000066.1 GCA_905221295.1 bacterium
ATCTGTTTTCATCTCTCTAGAGAAAGTCAAGGTCGTTTTCTTCTCTGGAGCTGCAGGTGTATTATCATCCTCGTAGACGTAGTTAATCGTTTTAGTTACAGTCTTAGTTTCTGTAGAAGTTGATACTTTATGTTTTAAGCGAATGACAACGTTTTGATCCACACTGCTATCAGTGTCAAATTGTGCTGGCAATTCATCCTTAGAAGCCACTTCGTAACCCTGTACCAAGTAGCCAGCAACTACGGTGTCGTATTTCGTTTT
>CAJNCP010000067.1 GCA_905221295.1 bacterium
GATTTTAAGAAAACGAGAATAACGATCCGTTAGAGTCACTAAACAAGCTTTTTCAGTTTTACCTGCAACTGTATCTGCTTCCCAAGCACCGATCCTAGCTCGCTTGTTTGCTTCTTCGGGTCTTTCATGAATGGTATGAGAAATAGGAATTCTCCCTCTATTTTCGACATAACCTTTCGGATGACGATGAAGTAACTTAGCAATTTGAGAAAAATTTAGGCCTTGCATATGGTAAATGAGAATACTTTTACGCT
>CAJNCP010000068.1 GCA_905221295.1 bacterium
TTTGGGAGTTTAGCTCAGCTGGGAGAGCATCTGCCTTACAAGCAGAGGGTCAGCGGTTCGATCCCGTTAACTCCCATTTTAGCGGGTGTAGTTTAGTGGTAAAACTACAGCCTTCCAAGCTGTTGTCGCGAGTTCGATTCTCGTCACCCGCTTTGAACTTTGTTCAAATACCAAGTTTTTTAACTTGGGCGCGTAGCTCAGGTGGTTAGAGCGCACGCCTGATAAGCGTGAGGTCGGTGGTTCGAGTCCACTC
>CAJNCP010000069.1 GCA_905221295.1 bacterium
TTTTTACACTAAACTTTAGTTTAAAAAAGACAATTTCCTTAGTTGGACTATGAAACTCAAACTATTTTTTATCGAATGACTGGATATGCTTGACAAATGGTAGAAAAGGACTTAGTCCTGCCAATTTCAAGACTAAATCCTTTCAATAATTATTTGTCTAACTTTTTGGATAGTATACAAGTCAACCAACTAAGGTTGCCTGCGGAGCTTTTCCCACTAGATCATCCATCTTTAAGCCATTTATAGTATTTCT
>CAJNCP010000070.1 GCA_905221295.1 bacterium
TTGCCTTCTACCACTTTACCAGTTTCAGCACCTTGGGTCGCTGTCAGATCCAGCTTGTACTTCTTGCCGTCTACAGTAGTGATGGTATCCTTGCGTTGATCCGTAGTATCATAGTCAGTACCCACTTCAGAACGCGGTGTATCCGTCACTTTCGGTGCGATCGTCACGCCGTCTTTGTTCTTGTACTCAACTGTGACATCACCATATTTCTTAGCTGGTGTGTCTGGAACAAGATCATAGTAGTAAAC
>CAJNCP010000071.1 GCA_905221295.1 bacterium
TTGCCTTCTACCACTTTACCAGTTTCAGCACCTTGGGTCGCTGTCAGATCCAGCTTGTACTTCTTACCATCTACAGTGGTGATGGTATCCTTGCGTTGATCCGTAGTATCATAGTCAGTACCGACTTCAGAACGCGGTGTATCGGTCACTTTCGGTGCGATCGTCACGCCGTCTTTGTTCTTGTACTCAACTGTGACATCACCATATTTCTTAGCTGGTGTGTCTGGAACAAGATCATAGTAGTAAAC
>CAJNCP010000072.1 GCA_905221295.1 bacterium
TATCCAAGTGAGCCAGGCACAGTAGATAAGAAAGACATCCCAGAATACAGATTCGTAGAAAGTAAGAAACTACCAAACGGAGACACAGAACATGTCTACGAAAAAGTAAATACATTCTTCAAAGACAAAGAAGGCAATGAGATTCCAAACTATCCAAGTGAGCCAGGCACAGTAGATAAGAAAGACATCCCAGAATACAGATTCGTAGAAAGTAAGAAACTACCAAA
>CAJNCP010000073.1 GCA_905221295.1 bacterium
TAGTAAACGATATTGGTATTGCCTTCTACCACTTTACCAGTTTCAGCACCTTGGGTCGCTGTCAGATCCAGCTTGTACTTCTTACCATCTACAGTAGTGATGGTATCCTTGCGTTGATCCGTAGTATCATAGTCAGTACCCACTTCAGAACGCGGTGTATCCGTCACTTTCGGTGCAATCGTCACGCCATCTTTATTCTTGTACTCAACTGTGACATC
>CAJNCP010000074.1 GCA_905221295.1 bacterium
GGTTACATGCAAGTGAAACAGCTTGACTATGGTACAGTAGAGAATACCTTCACAGAAATCATCAATAATGTTGAACGTGATTCTAACACGGTAACACTCGTATCACCAAAAGAATACGGTGATGTCGTTGTTCACTATGTGGATGAGTCTGGTAAGAAGATCAAGGAAGATGTGACCGATACTGCTCGAGGTAA
>CAJNCP010000075.1 GCA_905221295.1 bacterium
AAACCGGCTGAACCGGAAAAACCATCTGAGCCAGAGAAACCGGTTGAGCCAGAGAAACCGGCTGAGCCAGAGAAACCAGCTAGGCCAGAGAAACCAGCTGAACCTGAGAAACCGGCTGAACCGGAAAAACCATCTGAGCCAGAGAAACCGGTTGAGCCAGAGAAACCGGCTGA
>CAJNCP010000076.1 GCA_905221295.1 bacterium
TAGTAAACGATATTGGTATTGCCTTCTACCACTTTACCAGTTTCAGCACCTTGGGTCGCTGTCAGATCCAGCTTGTACTTCTTACCATCTACAGTGGTGATGGTATCCTTGCGTTGATCCGTAGTATCATAGTCAGTACCGACTTCAGAACGCGGTGTATCCGTCACTTTCGG
>CAJNCP010000077.1 GCA_905221295.1 bacterium
GTTTACTACTATGATCTTGTTCCAGACACACCAGCTAAGAAATATGGTGATGTCACAGTTGAGTACAAGAACAAAGACGGCGTGACGATCGCACCGAAAGTGACCGATACACCGCGTTCTGAAGTCGGTACTGACTATGATACTACGGATCAACGCAAGGATACCATCAC
>CAJNCP010000078.1 GCA_905221295.1 bacterium
AATCGGAAATGTTTTATGGTTATGAGAAAACATTTAAGTCACTTAAGCAATTGGAACAAGCCATTGTAGACTATATTAATTACTACAACAACAAACGAATTAAAGTCAAACTAAAACATACTAAGATTAGTAGTGAGGAAATCTCCGACGGGAGAAAGTACTCACT
>CAJNCP010000079.1 GCA_905221295.1 bacterium
TTTAGACTCAGAATCAATTTCTGAAAGTGTTTCAGACTTTGTCCCAGCAAGCGAGAGTCATAGTGAATCGGAATTCCAACAAGACATCGACTCTGTTTCCATCATCACATCAGACTTTGTCTCAGCAAGTGAAGCCCCAAGCAGTTTAGACTCAGAATCAATTTC
>CAJNCP010000080.1 GCA_905221295.1 bacterium
AAAGTTGACGCAGAAAACGTAACTGCTGATCAGGCTGACATCAATGTTACGGTTAAATACAAGGCAGATAAGCAAAAAGTAACCTATACCATCATTGATGATACAACTAATACCACTTTGGAAGATAAGAAAGAGCTTACAAGTGGGAACTCTGATACTCCTCTT
>CAJNCP010000081.1 GCA_905221295.1 bacterium
GAAATTGATTCTGAGTCTAAACTGCTTGGGGCTTCACTTGCTGAGACAAAGTCTGATGTGATGATGGAAACAGAGTCAATGTCTTGTTGGAATTCCGATTCACTATGACTCTCGCTTGCTGGGACAAAGTCTGAAACACTTTCAGAAATTGATTCTGAGTCTAAA
>CAJNCP010000082.1 GCA_905221295.1 bacterium
AAATAGTCCGTACGGGATTCGAACCCGTGTTACCGCCGTGAAAAGGCGGTGTCTTAACCCCTTGACCAACGGACCATATTCATAAATGGGCACGAGTGGACTCGAACCACCGACCTCACGCTTATCAGGCGTGCGCTCTAACCACCTGAGCTACGCGCCCA
>CAJNCP010000083.1 GCA_905221295.1 bacterium
ATGGTCCGTTGGTCAAGGGGTTAAGACACCGCCTTTTCACGGCGGTAACACGGGTTCGAATCCCGTACGGACTATTTATTGGAGGATTACCCAAGTCCGGCTGAAGGGAACGGTCTTGAAAACCGTCAGGCGTGTAAAAGCGTGCGTGGGTTCGAA
>CAJNCP010000084.1 GCA_905221295.1 bacterium
GATCGTCTCGGTCACCGTTTTCGTTTCTTCAACCGGAACCGTCTTATGGCGCAGACGCACCGTGACATTCTGATCCGCCGCATCGTCGGTATCAAACTGAGTCGGTAGCGCTTCTTGCGATACCAGCTCATAACCCTGAGCCTGATAGTCGGAAA
>CAJNCP010000085.1 GCA_905221295.1 bacterium
ACATCAGACTTCATCTCAGAAAGTGAAGCCTCAAGCAGTTTAGACTCAGAATCAATTTCTGAAAGTGTTTCAGACTTTGTCCCAGAAAGCGAGAGTCATAGTGAATCAGAATTCCAACAAGACATCAACTCTGCTTCCATCATCACATCAGACTT
>CAJNCP010000086.1 GCA_905221295.1 bacterium
ATGCTGGGAATGTTCCCACCTACATCAAGGATAAAATCGACCGCCCCTTCTATGAGGCCATGGACAAGGTAGGAGCCAAGCTCGAAGCCCTTAACATTCAAAAGTATAAAACGACTAACAAGATTGGCTATAAGCGAATCGAGTCTGTGAAAGA
>CAJNCP010000087.1 GCA_905221295.1 bacterium
ATGTCTTGTTGGAATTCCGATTCACTATGACTCTCGCTTGCTGGGACAAAGTCTGAAACACTTTCAGAAATTGATTCTGAGTCTAAACTGCTTGGGGCTTCACTTGCTGAGACAAAGTCTGATGTGATGATGGAAACAGAGTC
>CAJNCP010000088.1 GCA_905221295.1 bacterium
GTCCCAGAAAGCGAGAGTCATAGTGAATCAGAATTCCAACAAGACATCAACTCTGCTTCCATCATCACATCAGACTTCATCTCAGAAAGTGAAGCCCCAAGCAGTTTAGACTCAGAATCAATTTCTGAAAGTGTTTCAGACTT
>CAJNCP010000089.1 GCA_905221295.1 bacterium
GACTCTGTTTCCATCATCACATCAGACTTTGTCTCAGCAAGTGAAGCCCCAAGCATTTTAGACTCAGAATCAATTTCTGAAAGTGTTTCAGACTTTGTCCCAGCAAGCGAGAGTCATAGTGAATCGGAATTCCAACAAGACAT
>CAJNCP010000090.1 GCA_905221295.1 bacterium
GATACACCGCGTTCTGAAGTCGGTACTGACTATGATACTACGGATCAACGCAAGGATACCATCACCACTGTAGATGGTAAGAAGTACAAGCTGGATCTGACAGCGACCCAAGGTGCTGAAACTGGTAAAGTGGTAGAAGGCAA
>CAJNCP010000091.1 GCA_905221295.1 bacterium
TTCTTGTACTCAACTGTGACATCACCATATTTCTTAGCTGGTGTGTCTGGAACAAGATCATAGTAGTAAACGATATTGGTATTGCCTTCTACCACTTTACCAGTTTCAGCACCTTGGGTCGCTGTCAGATCCAGCTTGTA
>CAJNCP010000092.1 GCA_905221295.1 bacterium
CCATCATTGATGATACAACTAATACCACTTTGGAAGATAAGAAAGAGCTTACAAGTGGGAACTCTGATACTCCTCTTTCAGATAGTGCCCGAGAAAAATATGATTTAATGGTGAATGCTTATCTAGCTCAAGGTTATG
>CAJNCP010000093.1 GCA_905221295.1 bacterium
CAGCAACGATGTGGAACGTAAGGTCACCTACAAGGCCAATGCGCAGAAACTGACTTATACGGTCATTGATGAGACAGCCAGCCGCACTCTGGCAGATCAGGTGCTGCTGGAAACGGGCGTCTCTAAGGGGGCGGT
>CAJNCP010000094.1 GCA_905221295.1 bacterium
TGCTTGGGGCTTCACTTGCTGAGACAAAGTCTGATGTGATGATGGAAACAGAGTCAATGTCTTGTTGGAATTCCGATTCACTATGACTCTCGCTTGCTGGGACAAAGTCTGAAACACTTTCAGAAATTGATTC
>CAJNCP010000095.1 GCA_905221295.1 bacterium
GTTTACTACTATGATCTTGTTCCAGACACACCAGCTAAGAAATATGGTGATGTCACAGTTGAGTACAAGAATAAAGATGGCGTGACGATTGCACCGAAAGTGACGGATACACCGCGTTCTGAAGT
>CAJNCP010000096.1 GCA_905221295.1 bacterium
CAGCAACGATGTGGAACGTAAGGTCACCTACAAGGCCAATGCGCAGAAACTGACTTATACGGTCATTGATGAGACAGACAGCCGCACTCTGGCAGATCAGGTGCTGCTGGAAACGGGCGT
>CAJNCP010000097.1 GCA_905221295.1 bacterium
CAGCCGCACTCTGGCAGATCAGGTGCTGCTGGAAACGGGCGTTTCTAAGGGGGCGGTGCCAACGCAGGCGCAGACGAAGTATGACCAAGTTGTTTCCGACTATCAGGCTCAGGGTTATGA
>CAJNCP010000098.1 GCA_905221295.1 bacterium
CAGAAACTGACTTATACGGTCATTGATGAGACAGCCAGCCGCACTCTGGCAGATCAGGTGCTGCTGGAAACGGGCGTTTCTAAGGGGGCGGTGCCAACGCAGGCGCAGACGA
>CAJNCP010000099.1 GCA_905221295.1 bacterium
CAGAAACTGACTTATACGGTCATTGATGAGACAGACAGCCGCACTCTGGCAGATCAGGTGCTGCTGGAAACGGGCGTTTCTAAGGGGGCGGTGCCAACGCAGGCGCAGACGA
>CAJNCP010000100.1 GCA_905221295.1 bacterium
CAGAAACTGACTTATACGGTCATTGATGAGACAGACAGCCGCACTCTGGCAGATCAGGTGCTGCTGGAAACGGGCGTCTCTAAGGGGGCGGTTCCAACACAGGCGCAGACGA
>CAJNCP010000101.1 GCA_905221295.1 bacterium
TGCAAGCCAAACTCTCTACCTTGGAGCGGTATGCTGGGAATGTTCCCACCTACATCAAGGATAAAATCGACCGCCCCTTCTATGAGGCCATGGACAAGGTAGGAGCC
>CAJNCP010000102.1 GCA_905221295.1 bacterium
GATGTCACAGTTGAGTACAAGAATAAAGATGGCGTGACGATTGCACCGAAAGTGACGGATACACCGCGTTCTGAAGTCGGTACTGACTATGATACTACGGA
>CAJNCP010000103.1 GCA_905221295.1 bacterium
GAAATTGATTCTGAGTCTAAAATGCTTGGGGCTTCACTTGCTGAGACAAAGTCTGATGTGATGATGGAAACAGAGTCAATGTCTTGTTGGAATTCCGAT
>CAJNCP010000104.1 GCA_905221295.1 bacterium
GTGATGGTATCCTTGCGTTGATCCGTAGTATCATAGTCAGTACCGACTTCAGAACGCGGTGTATCCGTCACTTTCGGTGCAATCGTCACGCCATCTTT
>CAJNCP010000105.1 GCA_905221295.1 bacterium
TAGTAAACGATATTGGTATTGCCTTCTACCACTTTACCAGTTTCAGCACCTTGGGTCGCTGTCAGATCCAGCTTGTACTTCTTACCATCTACAGT
>CAJNCP010000106.1 GCA_905221295.1 bacterium
CGATTTCAAAATACCGAAGAAGGACTCCATCATACCATTATCTGGACTATTTCCCTTACGTGACTTGGATGCTTGAAATTCCTTTACTCTTTA
>CAJNCP010000107.1 GCA_905221295.1 bacterium
GCTGAACCTGAGAAACCGGCTGAACCGGAAAAACCATCTGAGCCAGAGAAACCGGTTGAGCCAGAGAAACCGGCTGAGCCAGAGAAACC
>CAJNCP010000108.1 GCA_905221295.1 bacterium
TTTAGACTCAGAATCAATTTCTGAAAGTGTTTCAGACTTTGTCCCAGCAAGCGAGAGTCATAGTGAATCGGAATTCCAACAAGACAT
>CAJNCP010000109.1 GCA_905221295.1 bacterium
TGAATCTGCCTCAGTAAGCTCAAGCCAGTCCGCCTCAGTAAGCGCTAGTCAATCAGCGTCGGCAAGTTCGAGTCAGTCAGCGTCTGT
>CAJNCP010000110.1 GCA_905221295.1 bacterium
ACAGCTCACAGCTCACAGCTCACAGCTCACAGCTCACAGCTCACAGCTCACAGCTCACAGCTCACAGCTCACAGCTCACAGCTC
>CAJNCP010000111.1 GCA_905221295.1 bacterium
AATATCGTTTACTACTATGATCTTGTTCCAGACACACCAGCTAAGAAATATGGTGATGTCACAGTTGAGTACAAGAACAAAGA
>CAJNCP010000112.1 GCA_905221295.1 bacterium
CCCCCCCCCCCCCCCCCCCCCCCCCCCCCCCCCCCCCCCCCCCCCCCCCCCCCCCCCCCCCCCCCCCCCCCCCCCCCC
>CAJNCP010000113.1 GCA_905221295.1 bacterium
AAAAAAAAAAAAAAAAAAAAAAAAAAAAAAAAAAAAAAAAAAAAAAAAAAAAAAAAAAAAAAAAAAAAAAACAAAAAA